>CAWAFH010000007.1:0-65849 GCA_963781265.1 uncultured Solirubrobacterales bacterium | reverse complement strand
CGTAGTTAGCCGGGGCTTCTTGTGGAGGTACCGTCAGTACGGTCGGCTATTCACCGCCATACCTTCGTCCCTCCTGAAAGGGGTTTACAACCCGAAGGCCTTCTTCCCCCACGCGGCGTTGCTGCGTCACGCTTTCGCGCATTGCGCAAGATTCCCCACTGCTGCCTCCCGTAGGAGTCTGGGCCGTGTCTCAGTCCCAGTGTGGCTGATCGTCCTCTCAGACCAGCTACCCATCGCGGTCTTGGTGAGCCGTTACCTCACCAACTAACTAATGGGCCGCGGGCCCCTCCCGATACGGAGGCCGAAGCTTCCTTTACGCGTCAGACTTGGGTCTGACGAGCACATCCGGTATTAGCCCGAGTTTCCTCGGGTTGTCCCGGTTATCGGGGCAGGTTACCCACGTGTTACTCACCCGTTCGCTGCTTTGCCCCAGGGCAAGCCCTGGTTCGTCGCTCAACTTGCATGTGTTAGGCACGCCGCCAGCGTTCGTCCTGAGCCAGGATCAAACTCTCCGTGAAAAGTGACTTGAGGGTTTCAATACCAACGCCGGCGTCAACCGGCGAAGGCTCCTCTGTCAATACGGAAAGGTGTCATGTGTGATGTTCGTGACGTACACAGAGTCACGAACGACATGACGGGGTTGGCTGCCACCGCCTGCGAACAGACGGTGGTCGGACCTGTCTGATCCGGAGCCGAAGCCCCAGATCGCACGCTGCTCAGTTTTCAAAGACCGCTTCCCGGGCCGCGGGGTGCTTCCCCTCGACGCGGGCGCCGTTTCGGGCGCGACCAGCAAGGATATCGACTTGCGGTCGGCCGTTCAAGCCCTGGAGGCGAGAACGGACGCGAGAATGTAGCAGGCCCGTGTGCGTAGTCACGCACGGCGACCGCCGCGGCCGCGCGGCCTAGCTGCGCTCGAGCCTGCGGTGGCGGCGCTTGCCGACCTGCAGGACCTTGCCGTCCAGCGCCTCGACCGGCAGGTCGAGGGTCGCGGGATCGACCGGGTCGCCGTCGAGGCGGACGCCGCCCTGGCCGATCAGGCGCCGCGCCTCGCTGGACGAGAGGCCGAACTCGGCGGCGATCAGCGCCGGCAGGTGGACGGCGCCGCCGGCCGCGGAATCGAGCCTCGCGACCTCGATCTCGTCGGGAAGCTCGCGGTGTACGTGGAGCCGGTCGAAAACGGCCTCGGCCTCGGCGCCCGCGCCCTCGCCGTGAAAGCGGTCCGTGAGCCGCCGCGCGAGCTCGCGCTTCGCCTCGACGGGCGACGGCTCGGCGGGCTGGATCTCAGCCAGCAACAGCAGGTAGTACTCCCCCATGACCGCGTCCGGAATGCTCATCAGCTTCCCGAACATGTCCGCGGGCGGCTCGGTCACCCCGACGTAGTTGTCGTAGGACTTGCTCATCTTCAGCCTGCCGTCGGTGCCGGGCAGGATCGGCATCGTCAGGATCGACTGCGGCGGCTGGCCGTAGGCCACCTGGACGTCGCGCCCGAAGAGGAGGTTGAACTTCTGGTCGGTACCGCCGAACTCGACGTCGGACTCGATCGCGACCGAGTCGTATCCCTGCAGTACCGGGTAGAGGAGCTCGAGGGTCGAGATCGGCTGCGCGTCGGCCATCCGCTTGGTGAAGTCATCGCGCTCGAGCAGCCGCGCGACCGTGAACCGCCGCACCAGATCGAACAGGTCGGCGCTCGGCATGTCCAGCCACTCGCTGTTGCGGCGCAGCTCGGTGCGGTCGCGGTCGAGGACCTTGAAGGCCTGCTCCTGGTACGAGAGCGCGTTCGCCTCGATCTCGGCCGCGCTCAGCACCGGCCGGGTGGCGTCGCGGCCGCTCGGGTCGCCGACCAGCGCCGTGTAGTCGCCGATGATCAGGACCACGGTGTGGCCGGCGTCCTGGAAGGCGCGCAGCTTGGTCAGCACCACGCAGTGGCCGAGGTGGATGTCCGGACTGGTCGGGTCGACGCCGAGCTTCAGCCGCAGCGAACGGCCGGCGTCGAGCTGCTCGGCCAGCCTGCCGGCCGGCAGGACGTCCACCGCACCGCGAAGCAGGGGCTCCAGCGTCGCCGCCTCGGAGGCGGTCTCGGGCGGCGGGGACGTCACAGGGGCAATGCTAGACTCCGCGCCCGGCTGAACAGGGGATCGCCTCCGCTCTTCCAACGCGATCCGAGGCGCTCCGTGCAGGCGGTCGGGAGCCTGACGAGACGGCCGCGGCGGCGCTCGAGCCGCTCCAATCGGGCAAGCATCCAAGCCCTGAGGTCTTTGCATGGACTCTGGATCCGACAACGAATCCGCGAACGGCGACGGGCCGAAGCGACGCCGCCGAGCGCGCTCGGCGACCGATCGCGCGGCCGCGAAGGCGGCCCGCCAGCAGCGCAAGCGCGACCGCGCCGAGGCCCGGATTCGGGAGCGCGAGAAGTCGCTCGGCGGCAAGCCGGAGCCGAAGCGCAAGCGGCGCGCGCGCAAGCTGCTCCCGCAGCCGCCCGGGCCCGACGACGGCGATCAGCGCACCAAGCCGAAGCTGCGCAAGCTGCGCTTCGCCTTCGTCATCCTCGGGCTCACCGCGCTCGCCTTCGTCTCCTGGATCTTCGGGATCATGATGGCCGTCGCGCAGGACCTGCCCTCGCTCGAGAACCGCGAGCAATACAAGCTCGCCGAGAACTCGGTCGTCTACGACTCCTACGGCAACAAGCTCGCCACGCTGACGAACAACCAGGGCCGCATCCTGCTGTCCTCGGACGAGATCTCGCCGGTGATGAAGGAGGCCGTGGTCGCGATCGAGGACCGCCGCTTCTACGAGCACGACGGGGTCGACTTCCAGGGGATCGCACGAGCCGTGTGGCAGGACGTCACCTCGGGTTCGGCCCAGCAGGGTGCCTCGACGATCACCCAGCAGTTCGTCAAGAACGCGCTCGCCGCGCAGGACAGCCGGACCGTGTTCCAGAAGCTGCGCGAGGCGGCGCTCGCCTACCACCTGGAACGACAATGGTCGAAGGACAAGATCCTCACCGAGTACCTGAACGAGATCTACTTCGGCGAGGGCGCGACCGGGATCGAGGCCGCCGCCCGCACCTACTTCGGCTACAACCACCCCGGTTGCGGCGTGGGCGAGGCCGCCGACTCGTGCGCGTCGCAGCTGCTGCCGTGGGAGGCGGCGATGCTCGCCGGGATCATCTCCTCCCCGAGCGCGTACTCACCGCGCAACTTCCCGGAGAACGCGGCCGCGCGCCGCAACCAGGTGCTCGCGAACATGCGCGACGAGGGGTACATCACCGACGAGGAGTACACGGCGTACAGCGCCCGGCCGATCCCGACCGCGAAGCAGATTCAGCCGCCGGCCGAGAACTCCGCCGCGCCCTACTTCACCTCGTGGCTGCGCCAGCAGCTGGTTGACCGCTACGGGGCCGGGGAGGCCTTCGGCGGCGGCCTGCAGATCAAGTCGTCGCTCGACCTCGAGTTCCAGAACCGCGTCCAGGAGATCATCCAGTCGACCCTTGCCGGGATCCCGCCGACCGCCTCGGCCGTGGTTCTCGACAACGAGAGCGGCGCCGTGCTCGCGATGGTCGGCGGCTCCAACTATCAGGAGTCGCCGTTCAACCTCGCGACCAACGGGCACCGCCAGCCCGGGTCCTCCTTCAAGCCGTTCACGCTGGTGACCGCCCTCGAGCAGGGCCGATCGACCGACGAGGTGTTCACCTCCGCGCCGCAGCAGATCCCGTTCCGGATCAAGGTGGCGAAGCAGAACGGCAAGGGCGACAAGGTCGTCCCCGACCTGTTCCGGGTCAACAACTACGACGACAACTACCTCGGCTCCGCCTCGATCCTGAGCGGCACGACGTACTCCGACAACTCCGTGTACTCACAGCTCGGCACCCAGGTCGGAGTCCAGAACGTCGCCGCGACCGCGAACAAGATGGGGATCGAGACCGACCTCGGCTCGACCAAGGGCTACGAGTACTCGGTCGAGGGCGGGCCGTGGCAGCCCTACAACCCGGCGCTGATCCTCGGCGGGCTCGAGACCGGGGTCACCTCGCTCGAGATGGCCCACGCCTACAACACGCTCGCCGCCGACGGCAGGCGGCTCTCCGGCACGATGGCGTCGAACTCCGGCGGCCCGGTCGGCATCCTCGACGTCACCGATGGCGACGGCTGCGCGAACCCACCGGACTGCTACCAGGAGGGCGACCCGGTGCCCGACCAGACGGGGGCCAGCGGCGTCAACAAGCTGGTCGCCAAGCAGGTGGTCGACCCGACCGTCGCCCAGACCGCCAAGGACGTGCTCTCGACCGTGGTCAGCTCCGGAACCGGCGAGCGCGCCCAGAACAGCGACCCGACCTGGGGCAAGACGGGGACCACCGATGACAACGGCGACGCCTGGTTCTGCGGCGCCACGCCGGAGATCACGGCGTGCATCTGGATCGGCTACCGCGACACGGTGACCCCGATGGAGACGGAGTTCGCCGGCGGCCCGGTCGACGGCGGCACCTTCCCGGCGCTGATCTTCTCCCAGATCGCGACGGCCTACGACGAGGTCCAGGCCGGCCATCGCGCCGCCAGCGGGTCCGACGAGCCCGCCACCTCGACCGACGAGTCCGCGGCGCCCCCGGTGGCGGAGAGCACCGAAGCGGCGCCCCCGGTGACCGAGTCGGCCGCCCCGGCGGCGCCCGCGCCGGCGCCCGAGGAGAGCGCCCCGGCCGCTCCGGCGACCCCCGCCCCGGACACCGGCGGCGGCGGCGGAACCGCGCCGGCGCCGGCCGGCGGCGGCGTCAGCGCCGGTTAGGCGGCCCGGCCGGCGATCGCCGCCGGCTGCGAGAGAAAGCGGCTGTCGGCCGCGCAGAAGCGCCACGGCAGCTCGGTCGCCTTCGTGATCCCGACCCGGGGCCCGGTCACGACCGCCCTCGGCTCCCCGGCGCGAACCTCGAACGGCGCCCGGTCGAGCGGCTTCTCGTTGTCGACGAGGCCGACCCCGAGCGCCTCGGTGAGCTTGCCGGGACCCGAGCAGAGCTCGCGCGCGTCGGCGCGCGAGCGGCGCCGGCGCATCGCCGCGAGGCCCTCGGTCGGCTCCAGCGCCCTGATCAGCACCGCCGCGGCACTGCCGTCGGGCTCGCAGACGGCGTTCAGGAGGCTGTGGATGCCATAGGACAGGTAGACGTAGGCGCGGCCGGGCGGACCGAACAGGGTCGCGGTGCGCGGCGTCAGACCGGCATAGGCGTGACAGGCCGGGTCATCGCGCTCGTAGCTCTCCGTCTCGACGATCACCCCGCCGACGCCGTCGACCAGCAGCTCGCAGCCGATCAGCTCGCGGGCGACGTCGTGGACCGAGCGATCGAAGAAGTCGGCGCCGAGCCCGCTCACGGCGCCGCTGCTTCGAGCCCCTCGACCACCCGGCGCGCGGCCTCGAGCTGGTCGGAGAGCCGGGCCGCCGAGGTGCCGCCGGTCGACAGCTTCGAATCGAGCCAGGCGCCCTGGCCGAGGACCTCGTAATACTCGTCATCGAGCAGCTCCGAGTGGCCGGCGAGCTCCTCGCGATCGAGCTCCGAGAGCGGCTTGTCGGCCTCGATCGCTGCGCGGACCAGGCCGCCGACGACCCCGTGGGCCTCTCGAAACGGCATCCCCTTGCGGACCAGCAGATCGGCGATGTCGGTCGCCGCGACCATCTCGTCCGCGGCGGCGCCGGCGAGGCGGTCGCGGTCGAAGCGCAGCCCGGCGAGCAGCCGCTCGGCGGCCTCGAGGCAGGTCTCGAGCGTGTCGACCGCGTCGAACAGCGCCTCCTTGTCCTCCTGGAGGTCCTTCGAGTAGGCGAGCGGGAGCGCGTGGAGAACCCCGAGCAGGGTGGCGAGCGACGCGCCCACCCGGGGCGACTTGGCCCGCAGCAGCTCGGCGGCGTCGGGGTTCTTCTTCTGCGGCATCAGGCTCGAACCGGAGGAGAACCGGTCGTCGGGCTCGCAGAACCCGAACTCCTGGCTCGACCAGATCACGATCTCCGAGCCGAGCCGCGAGAGGTGGGTCGCGCAGACGCTCGCCGCGTAGAGGTAGTCGAGCGCGAAGTCGCGGTTCGAGACCGCGTCGATCGAGTTCGGCGACGGACGCGCGAACCCGAGCTCGGCGGCGGTGGCCTCGCGGTCGAGCTCCCAGTTGAGCCCGGCGAGCGCCCCGGAGCCGAGCGGCATCGCCATCGCCGATGCGGCGGCGGACTCGAACCGGATCGCGTCGCGCTCGAGCATCCAGAAATAGGCGAGCAGGTGGTGCCCGAGGTAGACCGGCTGGGCGCGCTGGAGGTGGGTGTATCCCGGCATCCGCCAGTCGCGGTGGGCCTCGGCGAGCGCCAGCAGCCTGGCCATGAGCGCGCCGACCAGCTCGCGGGCGCGGGCGGCCCGGGCGCGGACGAACAGGGCCAGATCGGTGGCGACCTGGTCGTTGCGCGAGCGGCCGGTGTGCAGCTTGCCGCCGACCGTCCCGACCAGCTCGGTGAGCCGCCGCTCGACCGCCATGTGGATGTCCTCGTCGTCGGGTCGGAAGTCGAACTCGCCGCGCTCGAGCTCGGCGGCGACCAGCCCGAGCCCGCGCTCGAGCTCCGCGAGCTCATCGGCGGTGATCACCCCGGCGCGCTCGAGCCCCGCGGCGTGCGCGCGCGATCCCTCGATGTCCTCGCGCCAGAGGCGCCGGTCGAAGCCGATCGAGGCGTTGATGCGCGCGAACAGTGGGTCGGGCGGCCCTTCGAAGCGGGGCATGGGCGGTGACTATAGGGTCGATCCGAACGCCGATGCGCTAGCCGTCGGCGAGCGGTTCGATCAGCGCCTCGTAGTCGAACTTCTGCGACGAGACGTTCGCCATCGCCACCACCCCGAGCCCGCGTTCGGGCCAGATCCGCATCACGGTCCCGTAACCGCCTCCCCCGCCGAGGTGCTCGATGTGCGCCAGCCCGCGCTCCGAATCGCGGTGGCGGCGAAGCCAGCCGAGGCCGGCGTCGAAGCGCTTCCCCGTCGCGGCGATGCGCTGCATCTCGGCGGCGCTCTCCTCCGACAGGATGCGCCGATCCCCCACCTTGCCGCCTCCCAGATGCGCGGCGGCGAGCAGCGCCGCGTCCCCGACCGGGCCGATCAGGCCGCCGTAGGCCGACCCGTCGAGGCAGAACGGATTGAACAGGCGCCAGCGCCCGACCGCCGGCCCGAGCGACCACCGGGGGACCAACAGCCGCATGAGCGGCAGCATCGGGTCGCGGCGCGGGTGGGCGCCCTCGCTCGCGCGGCCGGACGCCCGATCCGGGAGGGCGAACCCGGTCGAGGCCGCGCCGATCGGCTCGAGCACCCGCTCGACGACGTAGCGCTGGTACCGCAGCCCCGATACCGCGGTGATCAGCTCGCCCAGGACCAGGTAGCCGATGTTGGTGTAGGCCGAGTGGTCGCCCGGCTCGAACTTCGGCTTCCCGTAGCGGGCCAGCAGGCGCTCGACCAGTGCGCGCGGCTCGGGGCCCGCCTCACCAGCCGGGTGGATCCACCGCAGCGGCGGCGGGTTGGCGATCCCCGAGCTGTGGTTGAGCAGATGGCGGACGGTGATCCGCTCGTCGAGCCCCTGGAGCGAGACGAACTCCGCCGCCGCCGCGTCGAGTTCGATGCTCGCGGCGTCGGCCAGCTGCATGACCGCGGTGGCCGTGGCGATCTTGGTCATCGAGAACCACAGAAACGCGGTCTCGGCGACCACGGGCTCCCCCGTCGACGGTGCGCTGACGCCGCTGGCTCCCTGCCAGACGACCCCCCCGTCGCTGATCAGGGCGGCGGCGGCGCCGGGCGCGGCGACGCGCCCGAGGCGATCGCCGAGCGCCCTGCCGAGATCAGATGCAGCTTGGGTCATCCGGCACCTCCTTCGCTCGCCGCACGCTCAGCCGGTCTTGAAGATCCGCGGCACGCTGAGCGGACGCTCGCGCAGGGCGTGGCCGACGAGCCCGGCGATCGTGCCGTAGACGCCGGCGCGTGAGACGCGGCCGAAGATCGATCGCACGTCCTCGCCGGAGAGCCCGGAGCGCAGCAGCCCGCCGCTGAGCTCGAGCCGGTCGGCGAGCCGCATCAACTCGACCTCGGCCCCGCGCTTCGACTGATCGCGCAGGGCGTGGTGGTAGGTGCAGGCGTCCGCGGCGAGGCGGGCGCGGGCCGGGCCCACCCCGGCCTGCGTGAACAGCCGCTCGGCGAGCGCGCCGCCCTCGTCCGTGTAGACGCCGCCGTGGCTGACGGAGTCGTAGAGGCCGATGTCGTGAAGGAGCGCGGCGCTCAGGCAGACCTCACGGTCGATCGCGAGCGCCCGCCGCTCGGCGAGCCGTTCGACGAACAGAAAGCAGCGCACGCAGTGGCGCTCCATCGGCCCGTCGACCTCGCCGCTGGCCGCGCGCAACTCGGTGAGGCAGCGGCGCTCGAGCTCGGTCTGCACCAGCTCGTCGGCGACCGGCGTCACGTCCAGTCCCCGAGCAGAGCCTCGGCCAGCGCCTCGCAGACGCGGTCCACCTGTTCCTCGTCGAGCTGCGGGAAGAACGGCAGCGCCAGCAGTCGCGCCGAGGCGTCCTCGGCAACCGGGAACCGGCCCGCTTCGAAGCCGAACCGCTCGCGCAGGTGCGACATCAGGTGGATGCTGGGCATGTAGGCCTTGGCCTCCACCCCGCGCTGCGCGAGGTCGGCGCAGACCGCGTCGCGATCTGCGGCCTGCGGCAGCCGCACCGCGTAGACGAACCAGCTGCGCCGCGCCTGACCGTCGTCCGCGCACGGGAGCACCAGGGCATCGGGATCGCCCTCCCCGGCCGGAGCGCCGTAGTCGAGCGCCGCGAGGCGCTCGGTGTAGAGCGCCGCCGCCTTCGCGCGCTCGGCGAGCATCGTCTCGAGTCGCTCGAGCTGGGCGATGCCAAGCGCGGCCTGCAGCTCGGAGAGCCGGTAGTTGAAGCCGAGCCGGTCGTGGTCCACCCAGCCCATGTCGGGGGCGCGGCCCTGGTTGCGCTCGCTGCGAAGGGCCGCCGCGACCTCCGGGTCGGCGACCGCGAGCATCCCGCCCTCGCCCGTCGTCATCTGCTTGTTGGCATAGAAGGCGAAGGTGGCGAGGTTGCCCCGCGAGCCGACCAGGCAACCCTCCGAATCGCGGGCGCCCAGCGCCTCGCAGGCGTCCTCGAGCAGCCCGAGATCGCCCTCGGCGGCGACCTGCTCGAGCTCGGGGACCGCGGCGGGGTAGCCGAGGATGTCGACCGGGAGCAGCCCCGCTGTGCGCTCGCCGATCGCGTCCCATGCCTGCGCCGGGTCGAGGTTCAGCGTCACCGGGTCGACGTCGCAGAAGACGGGCGTGACGCCCTCGTACAGCAGGCAGTTCGCCGAGGCGACGAAGCTGAACGGCGAGGTGACCACCTCGTCCGCCTGGCCCCAGCCGAGCGCCCGGACGCCGAGGTGAAGCGCTGCGGTGCCCGAGGAGACCGCGACCGCGTCGGCCACGCCGAGGTACTCGGCGAAGGCGCGCTCGAAGCGCTCCTGCATCGGGCCCAGCGAGAGGCGGCCGGAGCGCAGCGCCTCGAGC
This sequence comes from uncultured Solirubrobacterales bacterium, assembly GCA_963781265.1. GTDB lineage: Bacteria > Actinomycetota > Thermoleophilia > Solirubrobacterales > 70-9 > WHSW01. The sequence continues at coordinate 56,313 of CAWAFH010000007.1, read as the reverse complement.
ACCAGCTCCTCCTCGCGCTCGCCGATCACCGGCTTGGCGAGCGGGATCCTGTCGACGCTCAACCGCGTCCCTCGGCTAATCGCGGCACGCCCGGCCGCGAAGCGGAGGACGTGGCCGGGCCGCTGTTCGAGGGCGTGGCGGGCCTTTCCTGGAACGCGTACTCGAGCGAATCCACCAGCGCCTCCCACGAGGCCTCGATGATGTTCTCCGAGACCCCGATCGATCCCCACGAGTCGGGGCCGTCGGTGGAGTCGAGCAGGACGCGGGTGACCGCGCCGGTGCCGTGGTGGGAGTCGAGGATCCGGACCTTGTAGTCGACCAGCTCGATCTCGGCGAGGTGCGGATGCAGCTCGCCGATCGCGTCGCGCAGGGCGCGGTCGAGCGCGTTGACGGGCCCGTTGCCCTCCGCGGTCCGCACGTAGCGGCGACCCTCGACCCAGATCTTGATCGTCGCCTCGGTCTCGATCTGCCCGTCGGTGCGCTTCTCGGTGATCACCCGGAAGCTCTCGAGCCGGAACAGCGGCTGATACTCGCCCGCCTCGCGGCGCAACAGCAGGTCGAACGAGGCGTCGGCCGCCTCGTAGTGGTAGCCACGATGCTCGCGCTCCTTGATCCGTTCGACCGCGCGTTTCGCCGCGTCGGCGTCGAGCTCGATCCCGGCGTTCTCGGCCAGCTCGAGCACCGAGCCTTTGCCGGAGAGCTCGGAGATCAGCACGTCGCGGCTGTTGCCGACCAGCCTCGGGTCCATGTGCTCGAAGGTCCGGGCGTCGGCCTGCACCCCGGCGACGTGCATGCCGCCCTTGTGAGCGAAGGCGTTGCGGCCGACGTAGGGCTGGTCGGCGTCGGGCGTCGTGTTGGTCAGCTCGTCGACGAAGTGCGCCGTCTCGGTCAGCAGCCGCAGCCGGTCCTCGGGCACGCACTCGTAGCCGAGCTTGAGCTGCAGGGCCGGCAGGATCGAGACCAGGTTGGCGTTCCCGCAGCGCTCGCCGTAGCCGTTCATCGTCCCCTGGACCATGCGGGCGCCGGCGTCGACCGCGGCGAGCGAGTTGGCCACGCCGCACTCGAGGTCGTTGTGGGCGTGGATGCCGACCTCCGCGCGCTCACCGAGGTCGGCCGCCACGGCCGCCGTCGCCTCGGCGATCTGCCCTGGGAGGCTGGAGCCGTTGGTGTCGCAGATCGTCACGTTCTCGGCCCCGGCGGCGACCGCCGCGCGCAGGCACTCGAGCGCGTAGCCGGGATCGTCGCGATAGGCATCGAAGAAGTGCTCGGCGTCATAGATCACCCGCTTGCCCTCCGCGCGGGCGAAGTTGACCGAGTCGACGATCATCGCCAGGTTCTCCTCACGCGAGACCTTGGTCACCTTCTCCAGGTGCAGGCCCCAGGTCTTGCCCACGAACGTGACCACCGGCGCCGCGCACCCGACCAGGTCGCGGAGGGCCGGATCGTCCTCAGCCGCCAGCCCGCGCCGGCGGGTCATGCCGAAGGCGCAGACCTGGGCGCGCTCGAGGTCGACGTCGGCGAGCAGCTCGAAGAGCTCCGCCTCCTTCGGGTTGGAGCTCGGAAAGCCGGCCTCGACGAAGTCGACGCCCAGCCGGTCGAGCGCCTGGACGACGCGGACCTTCTCGGCCGCCGACAGCGACATGCCCTGCCCCTGCATGCCATCGCGGAGGGTGGTGTCGTAGAGGTGTACTCGGGTCACGATGTGGTGCCTTTCGATTCGAGGAACGAGCGAGAGCCGGTGCGCGGCGCTGCCGCGCGGCCGCGGGCCGCTAGGCGGTCGCGGCGGTGCTAATTCGCTCGATGGCCTCGAGAAGCATCATCGTCAGGGGCTGACCTTACTCGGTTGGGGGACCAGATCCAGCCATTCCGCGTACTCCGGAGCGCGCCCGTGCAGGGCGTCCTCGTACTTGTCCTGGATCATCCGCGTCACCTCGCCCGGCTCGCCGAGCTCGTGGCCGTCGATCTCCCGCACCGGGACCAGCTCAGCAGCGGTGCCGCAGAGGAAGATCTCGTCGGCGATGTAGAGCTCCGCCCGGGCGATGTCACGCTCGACCACGGTGTAGCCGAGGTCGGCGGCGATCTGGATCAGCGATTTACGGCTGATCCCGTCGAGGATCGAGTTCGTGTGGCCTGGCGTCACCAGCTCGCCCTCGCGAAGGACGAAGATGTTCTCGCCCGAGCCCTCGCACACGAGGCCGTCCTCATCGAGCAGGATCGCCTCGTCATAACCCGACTGTGCGGCCTCGGTCTTCGCCAGGATCGAGTTCAGGTACTGACCCGATGCCTTGGCGTGCGGGATCAGGCCCGCGGGTGAGATCCGCCGCCACGACGAGACCTTCGCCCGCACTCCGTGGCGCTTGCCCTCCTCGCCGAGGTAGGCGCCCCACGGCCAGGCCGCGACCATCACGTCGACCGGGCCGGTCGGAGCGTAGAGCCCCATCTCGCCGTAGCCGCGAAAGACCAGCGGGCGGATGTAGCAGCTGTCGAGCCCGTTGCGGGCGATCAGCTCGTTGGTCGCCTCGCGGATCTGGTCGGGCGCGTAGGGCATCTCGAGGTAGTAGAGCTCGGCCGACTTCGCGAGCCGCTCGAGGTGCTCGCGATGGCGGAAGACGCCCGGGCCGCGCTCGGTCTCATAACAGCGGATGCCCTCGAAGACGCCGGTGCCGTAGTGGAGGCCGTGGCTGAGCACGTGTACCTGGGCGTCTTCCCAAGCCACGAACTCGCCGTTCATCCAGATCCACTCGGACTTCTCCACGTCTGCCTCCGGTCGTGATTGCGGGCGACAAAGTATGCCTCAGGCGGTCAAGTCGATCCAGCGCTGGGCGCTATGGTCGGCGAATGGCGATCAGCTGCGCTCGATGCGGTGCGGCCGCGGCACCGGACGCCGCCTTCTGCTCGGCCTGCGGGGCGCCCCTCGACGCGGGCGACGCGGCGGAGCGCAAGCTGGCGACGCTCGTGTTCGCCGACCTCGTCGGTTCGACCGAGATGATCGCCGGGCGCGACCCGGAGGAGGTGCGAGGGATGCTCGACCCGTTCTACGAGCTCGCCCGCGGCGTGCTCGAGGATCACGGCGGCCGGGTCGAGAAGTTCATCGGTGACGCCGTCGTCGCCGCCTTCGGCGTGCCGCGGGCGCACGGCGACGATCCCGACCGCGCGCTCGCCGCGGCGCTGGCGCTGGTCGACCGGCTTGCCGCCCACGACCCCCGCCTCGTGCTCAGGATCGGGATCGAGACCGGCGAGGTTCTCGCCGGGCCACGGGGCGGCGAGCTCGCGGTCACCGGTGACGTCGCCAACGCGGCGGCACGCCTGCAGCAGGCCGCGAGCCCGGGCCAGGTCCTGGTCGGCGAGCGCGCGAGGCGCGCGATTCGCTCCGCGCGCCTGGTCGAGCACCCGCCGATCGAGGCGAAGGGGTTCGCAACTCCGCTGCCGGCCTGGCGGGCGGTCGGCGCCGCCGACGCGCGCGAGGGCACGGTCGAAGCCCCGTTTCTGGGCCGCGGCGCCGAGCTCGACCAGCTGCGACTCGCGCACCTCTCGGCCGTGCGCGAGCGGCGGCCGCGCCTGGTCCTGCTCGTCGGCGAGGCCGGCTCGGGAAAGACGCGCCTGGTCCGCGAGCTGATCGGCGAGCTGCGCCGCCTCGAGCCGGCGCCGACCGTAATCGTCGGGCGCAACCCGCCCTACGGAGACGGGATCGCCTTCTGGGCCCTCGGCGAGATCCTCAGGGACGCGGCCGGCGCGGCGCCCGCCAGCAGCGCGGCGGCGGTGCGCGAGCTGCTCTCCCGGCGGCTCGCCGCGCTCGGCGTCCAGCAGGCCGACGACACCGCCTCGGTCCTCGCCGCGACCCTCGCCGCCGACGAGACCGCGACCGAGAGCTCCGACCTGCGCCGCGCCTGGCGGCGCCTGCTTTCGGCGCTGGCCGACGACGCCCCGGTGCTGCTCGCGATCGACGACGCCCACTGGGCCGACGAGGGCTTCCTCGACCTGATCGACGACGCGGTCTCGCTGCCCGGCGCGCGGCTGACGATCGTCTGCACGGCGCGGCCCGAGATCGCGGCGCGGCGGCCGGAGCTGGGCGCCTCCGACGGGCAGGAGACGCTCGCCGTGGGGCCGCTCGCACCGGCCGCGGCGAGCGAGCTGGCGGCGCGCCTGGTCGGGGATGCGGACCCGGCGCTGGCGAGCGAGATCGCCGCCGCCAGCGGCGGCAATCCGTTCTTCGCCGAGGAGATCGCGCGCTCGGTGGCCGACGGTTCCGGCGACGGACGCGCGGAGGCCCTCCCGGACACCGTGCAGGCGGCGATCGCTGCCCGCATCGATGCCCTCCCGCCGCCCGAGAAGGCGATCTTGCAGCGGGCCGCCGTGCTCGGGGACCGCTTTCGCGTCCCGGCGCTCGGCGAGCTCTCCGAAGATCCGCCGGAGTCGGCGCTGCCCGGCCTGGCGGCACGGGCCCTGGTCGAGAGTCGAGAGGCCGACGAGGACGGGCTCTACGCCTTCCGTCATCAGCTGATCCGCGACGTCGCCTACTCGTCACTGACCAAGACCGAGCGCGCGCGGCTGCACCGCCGCGCGGCCGACGGGGTCCGCGGCCGCGCCGGCGAGCGGCGCGCCGAGCTCTCCGAGGTGGTCGCCTTCCACCTCGCCCAGGCGGCCGGCCTCGCGCCCTCCCCCGAGCTCGAGCTCGAGGCCTACGAGGCGACGATCGAGGCCGCCGAGCTGGCCCAGCGCCGGGGCGCCGCCGCGCGTGCTCAGGAGCTGCTCGAGCAGGCGGCGCGGCTGGCCCCCGGCGACGAGGCGCGGGTCGAGGCTCTGGACGCGGCGGCCGAGGCGGCGCTCGCCCGCATTCGCGGCGACCAGGCGGCGGAGCTCTTCCGGGAGTCGGGCGAGGTCGCCGAGCGCTCGGGTGACCGGCGCGCCGCCGCCTGGGGATACGCGCGCGCAACCGAGGTGGTGACGCGGATGGCCGGGATCTCCTCGGACGTCCAGGTCGCGGACGTGATCCCCCTGCTCGCCCGGGCCGAGAGCATCGAACCGGACCCGGACCCCGCCCTGCAGGCGCGGCTTTGCCTCGGCGAAGCCTGGATCGCATGGCGCACACACGAGCACGAGCGGATGGCCGTGGCGGCCGAGCAGGCGCTCGCCCGCGCCCGCGCCGTCGGCGACCCGGTGATCCTCTCCAGCGCGCTCGATGCGGCCTCGGCCAGCGCTTGGAACGAAGGCCGGTTCGGCGACGCGATCACCCACAGTCGGGAGCGGGTCGAGAGCCTCGGCCCGATCGAGGCGCTGCCCGGGTTCGTCGGCTTCGAGCGCAGCGACGCGCTCAACATGCTGGTCGAATCGCTGCTGCACGCCGGCGAGCTCCGCGAGGCGGCCCGGTGGGCCGACGTGCACGCGATCGAGATGCGCCAGAACGCGCCCCACATCGCGCACGCGATGGCGCTGCTGCCGCTCTACTACCTCGGCGAGTGGGACGACGCGATCCGTCGCGGGCGCGAGGTGCGCGAGGCCTGGGTCGCCGAGGGCCGGCCGCCGATCGCGTTCTTCACCCCTGGCCTCGCCTGCATCGGGGCGATCCACGGACTGCGCGGCGACGAGGCCGAGCAGCGAGACTGGATCGAGCTCGCCGAGCGGCTCGGCTGCGGCGGGGCGCAGGTGCCCGGGGTCAAGCTCCGCGCCGCCGAGGTCGCCCTCCACACCGGCGACCACGATGCGGCGCTCGAGATCCTCAGCGCCCCCGACCACAGCCACTGGGCGCCGATGGTGCTCGCGAAGCGCGCCGAGGCGCTCGCGCTCGGCGAGCGCGACGGCGCCGCCGAGACGTTGAGGCGCAGCGTCGAGTACGGCCCCGGCGCCGGCGAGGCGTGCACCGTTGCGGTCACCCTGCGGGCGCGCGGGCTGATCGCCGGCGATGACGACATCCTCGCCGACGCCTGCGACGCGTTCGAGCGGCTCGGCTGCGCCTACGAACTGGCCCGAACGCGATGGCTGCGCGGCGGCGCGCAGCGGGCCGCGGCCGCCGCGGAGTTCGAGCGCCTCGGTGCGGTCAGCCCCGGCTGAGGCTCAGTTGGAGCCGCGCGACTCGGCCTCGCGCAGGCGCGAGACCAGCGTCTCGAGCAGCGCCCAGCCGATCTCCGGGTTCGAGTTGACGAGCGGGCGGAACTCCCACGGGGTGAGGCCGCGGCACTTGAGGTCGGTCGTCGCGCGAACCGTCGCCGAGCGCGGTCCGCTGTCGATCACCGCCATCTCCCCGAAGCTGTCGCCCGGTCCAAGCGTCCGGATCTCGGCGCCGCCCCGGCTGACGCTCGCCTCGCCCGCCTCGATCACGAAGAAGCCGACCCCGCTGCGACCCTCGATCGTGAGCTCCTCGCCGGCGGCCACGGTGCGCTCGTGCATCGCCGCCGCGAGCCGCTTCAGCTGCTTGTCCGGGACGTTGGCGAACAGGGGGATCGCCCGGAGCGTGTCGACCACCTCGGCCATCGCGGCCCATCATAAACCGGCCGAACGGCCAGGCCGCGGTCAGCGGTCGAGCGCAGCGAGCACCGCGGCGGTCATCGCCTCGGTGCCGACCGCGTCGGTGCCGCCGCCGAGGTCCGCGGTGCGCAGCCCGGAGCCGAGCGCCGCCTCGACGGCGGCCTCGACCGCCGCCGCCTCAGCCTCCATCCCGAGTCCGTCGCGCAACATCATCGCCGCCGAGAGGATCGTCGCCAGCGGGTTCGCGGCTCCGGTGCCCGCGATGTCGGGGGCCGATCCGTGCACCGGCTCGAACACCCCCGGGCCCTCGGCGCCCAGCGACGCGGAGGGCAGCATCCCCAGCGACCCGGTCAGCATCGCGGACTCGTCGGAGAGGATGTCGCCGAACATGTTCTCGGTCAGGATGACGTCGAAGCGCGACGGGTCGGAGACCAGCTGCATCGCCGCGTTGTCGACGAGCATGTGGTCGAGCTCGACGTTCGGGAAGCCGCCGGCGAGGCCCGTCACCGTCTCGCGCCACAGGCGCGACGTCTCGATCACATTCGCCTTGTCGACCGACGTCACCCGGCCGCTTCGCCGGCCCGCGGCCTCGAAGCCGACCACCGCGATCCGCTCGATCTCCGCGACCGTGTAGACGCAGGTGTCGTAGGCGCGGTCGCCGTCGCGGCCGCGGTCGCCGAAGTAGATCCCGCCGGTCAGCTCCCGGACGACCAGCAGGTCGGTGCCGGCGATCACACGCGAGCGCAGCGGGCTGGCCTCGATCAACGCCTCGATCGGCTTCACCGGGCGCAGGTTCGCGAACAGGCCGAGCCCCTTGCGCAATCCCAGCAGCCCCTGCTCCGGGCGCGGCGCATCGGGGTCGGTCGTGTCCCATTTCGGGCCGCCGACCGCGCCGAGCAGGACGGCGTCGGCGGCGCGACACGCATCGAGCACCTCGTCGGTGAGCGCCGTTCCGTGCTCGTCGATCGAGGCGCCGCCGACCAGCCGCTCGTCGTACTCGAACTCGCCGACCGCATCCAGAACGCGCCGGGTCGCGGCCACGATCTCGGGGCCGATCCCGTCGCCGGGCAGGAGCACGATGAGCCTGGTCAGGTCGGCCTCCTCGCGGAGATGTTCAGTCGTACGTACTCCAGGGTCGGGGGACGCGCCATCGAGCCGAGCACGGCGTCGATGAACTCCTCGTGCAGCTCCGGGGGCAGGCGGTCGAGGTGCTTGGCGAGCACCACCGTGCGGGCGAACTTGCGCGGGTCTTCGGGCTCGACCGTCCGGCGCTCGAGCCAGACGCGGCCCGGCTCGACCGCGAACCCGGCGCGCTCGAGGCGGTCGCGGGTGTCGCCAACCGAGGCGAAGTTGGTCGCGGCCGCCATGCCGCTCAGGTAGTCGGCGAACCGCTCGTCGCCCTGGAGCGACTCGAGCGCGCGCTGCCACTCGGCGATGTTGTCCTTCCCGCCGCACTGGGCCTCGAGCACGCCACCGGGTCGCAGCGCGGCGTGGAGCCGCTCGAACAGCCGGTTGTGGTCGAGGATCCAGTGGAAGGTCGCGTTGGAGAAGATCGCGTCGACCGGCTCGGCCAGCTCGAGGCCGAGCAGGTCGGCGACGATCAGCTCGACCCGGTCGCCGAGCTCGGCGAGGTTCTCGCGGGCGTGCTCGATCATCGACGGCGAGCCGTCGACCCCGATCACCCGGCCGTCGGGAACCAGGTCGGCGAGCAGCGCCGTGACGCGGCCGCTGCCGCAGCCGGCGTCGAGCACGGTCTCGTCGCCGCGCAGGTCGAGCCGCGCCAGGACCTCCCGCCCCCACTCCTCCTGGGGCGCCGCGACCTGGTGGTAGGTGCGCGCGTCCCAGTCGACCGGCTCGCTCATGTTCCGAGGCTCGTCGTGACCGGCCCGTAGTCGGCGGCGCCGGAGGCCTCGAAGGCGTCGATCGCCTGCGCGTTCTGGAGCGTCGCCCCGATGTCGTCGAGCCCGTGGAAGAGGCGGTGCTTGACCTCCTCGTCGATCTCGAAGCGGACCACCCCGGCGGCCGAGTCCACCGTCTGGTCGTCGAGGTCGATCCGGGCCGCTCCGGCCTCGGCGACGGCCCGGCAGTCGTCCTCGTTCAGGATCACCGGCAGCAGCCCGATCTTGGTGCAGTTGCCGTAGAAGATGTCGGCGAACGACGGCGCGATGATCGCCTCGAACCCGTAGTCCTGCAGCGCCCACGGCGCATGCTCCCGCGAGGAGCCGCAGCCGAAGTTCCGACCCGCGACCAGGATCGGGTTGGGCTCGAGCTCGATCTCGCCGTCGCGGATCCAGTCGTAGAAGAGAAACTCCCCGAAGCCGGTCCGCTCGACCCGCTTCAGGAACTGCTTGGGGATGATCTGGTCGGTGTCGACATCCGCCCGGTCGAGCACGCTCACGTTGCCTTCGATGATGTCTACTGGCTCCATGTGAGTCCTTTGTTAGACCCCGACATCCCCGGACGCGAAGCGGAGGAGATGGCGGGCATTAGTTCCAATCCCGAATATCCACGAACCGGCCCTCGATCGCCGCCGCGGCGGCCATCTTCGGGCTGACCAGATGGGTGCGCCCGCCCTTGCCCTGGCGACCCTCGAAGTTGCGGTTCGAGGTCGACGCGCAGCGCTCGCCCGGGCTCAGCGTGTCCGGGTTCATCCCCAGGCACATCGAGCAGCCGGCTGAGCGCCAGTCGAACCCGGCGGCGCGGAAGACCTCGTCGAGGCCCTCGGACTCGGCCTGGGCCTTCACCTGCGCCGAGCCGGGCACCACCATCGCGCTCAGCGTCGCGGACACCTTGCGGCCCTCCACGACCGACGCCGCCTCGCGCAGGTCGCCGATCCGCGAGTTGGTGCATGAACCGATGAACACCCGGTCGAGCTCGATCTCCTGGATCGCGCGCCCGGGCTCGAGGTCCATGTAGCGCAGCGCCCGCTCCTCGGGCTCGGAGCTGGGCTCCGGAACCGCGCCGGTGACCTCCACCACCTGGTCGGGCGCCGTGCCCCATGTGACCATGGGCGAGAGCGAGGCGGCGTCGACCTCGACCTCGGCGTCGAACTGCGCCCCGTCCTCGGTGGGCAGCTTGCGCCATCGCTCGAGCGCGGACTCGAAGTCGCGCGGCGCGCCCGCCCGGCCCTCGACCCACTCGAAGGTCGTCTCGTCCGGGGCGATCATGCCGGCGCGACCGCCGCCCTCGATCGTCATGTTGCAGATCGTCATGCGGTTCTCCATCGTCAGTGCACCGACCGTCTCGCCCGCGTACTCGACCGCGTGGCCGACCATGCCGCCGGTGCCGAGACGGCCGATCGTCGCCAGGATCATGTCCTTCGCGGTGACCCCGTTGCCGAGCTCTCCCGAATAGGAGATCCGCATCGTCTTCGGGCGCCGCTGGACGAGGCACTGGGTCGCGAGCACGTGCTCGACCTCGGAGGTGCCGATCCCGAACGCGAGCGCGCCGAAGGCGCCGTGCGTCGACGTGTGGCTGTCGCCGCAGACGATCGTCATCCCGGGCTGGGTGAGCCCGAGCTCCGGGCCGATCACGTGGACGATGCCCTGGTGGTCCGAGCCGATCGAGTAGATCGGCACGCCGAACTCCTCGCAGTTTCGCTCGAGCGTCTCGACCTGGACCCGGGAGAGCTCGTCGGCGATCAGCCGCGCGGTCGCGGTGCCGTCGGTCGGCACGTTGTGGTCGGCCGTCGCGACGGTCTTGTCGGGTCGCCGGACCTCGCGGCCCTCGAGCCGCAGCCCGTCGAAGGCCTGGGGCGAGGTGACCTCGTGGACCAGGTGCAGGTCGACGTAGATCAACCCGTCCCCGACCTCGTGCGCCTCCCAGATCTTGTCGAACATCGTCCGCGTCGAGCCGGGCGGCTCAACGGCGCCGCGGCTCGGCTTCGCTTCGCTCCGCCTCACGGAAGGCGGCTCAACGGCGCCGCGGCTCGGCTTCGCTTCGCTCCGCCTCACGGTCAGCTCCTTCGTAGCCCTGCGGCGACCACGGCCAGAAACTCCGCCGCCTCGTCGCCCTCGTTGGTGAAGTGGTGCGGAAGGTCGGCGTCGAAGGTGACGCTGTCGCCCGCGTTCAGGTCGTGGCGCTCGTCGTCGATCATCAGCGCGACCGAGCCGGAGAGGACGACCGCGGTCTCCCGCGCGCCGGGCTCGTGCAGCGGCGGGTCGCCGCGGCGCCCGGTCGCCGCGCCAGGCTCGAGCCGGTGACGCGAGACATCGGCCCGCTGCCCGGGCAGGGGCGGGGTCAGCTCCTCGGTCCGGTGACCGTCGTGATCGCGCTCGCGGTGCTCGCCGCCCCGGATCACGAACACGTGCTCACCCTCGTCCAGGCGCAGCAACTGCGACAGCGTCAGGTCCAGGCCGGAGGCGATCCGCTCGGCGGTGACCAGCGTCGGGCTGGTCTCGCCGCGCTCGACCTGGGAGAGCATCGGCGCCGAGACGCCGCTGCGCTCGGCGAGATCACGCAGCGACAGCCCCATCGCCTCGCGCAGAGCCTTGACCCGCGCCCCCGCCCCGGCCCCGTCGCGTATCGCCACCGCGTTCACGGCTTGTACGTTATCACGGACAAACGTCTAGTCAGAGCGAGAGTCAGCTCGGCGCTTGCGCCGCCGCCCAGTCACGCAGTCGATCCGAGAGCTCGACGGTGGCCGGGCCGACCTCGACGATCTCGTCCGATGGGATGTCCGCGCGGCGCGCGGCGCTGATGATCGCGTCGGGCGAGGGCGCCTCGTACAGGCAGTAGGTGCGTCGCCGGTCGGCGCTCAGAAACGAGAACAGCCAGCGGACGCCCTCGTCCGCGTTGATGTCCTCGATCAGCCTGACGTCGTCGGAGGTGAGATCGAGCTGGTCCGCGAAGGTGCGCTCAATCATGTAAAGCGGCATGGCCAGGGGATCGTACCGCTTGGACTATCCGTCGATCAGTCTCTGGCGGTGCGCATAGGACGCCGCTTCGGTTCGATTGGCGCAGTCCGTCTTCCGGAGGATGTTCCGCATGTGGTTGGCGACCGTGTGCTCGCTGATGAACAGCGAGCGGCCGATCTCCCGGTTGCTGAGCCCGCGGGCGACGAGGCGCAGGATCTCAACCTCGCGCGCGGACAGCCCGTCGGGAAGCCCGTCGCTCGGCGCCGCGGATCCCAGCGCCGCCACGCGGCCCATCAACGCGGTCATCCCGATGCGCTCGGCGAGGCCGGCGGCCTCTCCGAGGAGCGCCGCGGCTCGATCCCGATCGCCTTGGGGCCGCATGAGCAGGACCCGGGCTCGTTCATAGAGGCTGTGAGCAAGCCACGTGTTCGCCCCCGTACGACGGTCCATGTCGATCGCGCGATCCAGATGGTCCTCGGCGCGCTCCCATTCGCCGAGGGTCGCGGCAAGCATGCCGAGGTAGCGATCCGCCGCCCCGTAGAAGGCGACCAGATGGCCGATCATCACGCTCGCCCCGGCGAGTGGCTCGAGCTCCGGATAGACGAGTGTCGCCACCGCCTCGTCGCCAAGCGCGGCGGCGGCGTCGGTCAGGTAGGTGAGCGACGCCAGCCACAACGACTCGCGAAGCGGGTCCAGGCCCTGGGCCGCAACACGCGCGAGCTCCCGCCTCGCCTCCTCGGCCATCCCCAGCTCGACCAGCACCGAGACCAGCCCGGGTCGCCACGGGCCCTCCCGCGCGTCCCCGGCGAGGATCCTGATCACCGGGGCGAGCTCCGCCAAGCGGCCCTGCTCCCGCCGGATGCTGAACATCTGGATTCCGTGCACGCCGGAGGGATCGCGCCCGGTCAGCAGCCGGCTCCACTCGTGTGACCGTTGTTGTCTGGCCTCGGCCTCGGCCAAACGCCCGTCCCCGAGCGCGATCGCCGATCCATAGTGCTCGGCGACGTGGAGCATGAACGGCTGCGCCGTCTGCTCAGCGGTGTCGCGCAGAACCGCGACCTCCTTGCGGGCCGACTCCAGATCCGACAGCGCGACGAAGGCCGGCACCCGCCATGCGATCGCCTCCGCGCGGATCTCGGTGTCGCCCAACTGCTCGGCAAGATCCCTCGCCTCGGTCAGCATCGCGAGGATCTCGTCGAGCGAAGTCGTGCCGCGTGACCAGTAGGCGCGCATCAACACGGTCGCCAGGCCGGCGCGGTCTCCGAGCTCGCGGGCCATCGCGACCGCCTGCGTCCGGGTGACCGCCCCCCGCTGGTGGTGACCCTGGAAGTCGAGCGCCCGAGCGAGGCCGCCGAGCAGCCTGACGCGAAGCGCCGAGGGCTCGACGGGGAGGCCCGCCGCCGCCTCCTCGAGCAGCTCCGCGGCCCCCTCATCGACGATCCCGGGCCTCCAGCAGGCCTCCTCGTAACCGATCGCCGCTTTGCTCAGTAGCTCGGCGTCGGCAAGATCGCGGGCGATCCCTGCGGCGGATCTGAACGCTGCAAGCGCATCGAGCGCGCGACCGGCACGGTGGCTCGCCATTCCGAGCTCGAGAAAGACGGCGGCGCGCGAGGCCGAATCCTCGATCCCGAGCTCGAGCGCAACGCGCAGGTGCGCCGCAGCCTCGTCGAAGGCAAGCGTTGCGGTGGCGGCGTGCGCGGCGCGCAGGTTGTACTCGACCCCGCGGGCGCCGCCGCCGAGCGGCCCCGTCGCGGCGAAGTGATGCGCGAGATCGACGAGCGCCCGGCCCGATTGATCCTGGCCCTCCGCCAGGGCCTCGCCAACGCGCAGGTGAAGCTCCGCGCGCCGGACCGCGGTGAGTCGGTCATAGAGCGCCCGGCGAACGAGCTCGTGGGTGAATCGGTAGCCAAGCCGGCGTGAGGCGACCTCCTCGATCATGCCGCTGCGGACCGCCTCGTCGAGGGCGGCCGCCAGCTCGATGTCCTCGAGGGCCAGCGCCCGGCGCAGGATCTCCAGCTCGAACTCCGAGCCGGCGGTGGCGGCGAGCTCGAGGACCGTCGTGGTCCCGGGCGCCAATCGCGCCAGGCGCTGACTGACGACCTCGCGAACGCTCTCGGGGGTGGCCAGCTCGGCCGGCGGGCGGGCGAGCCGGATCGTGCGATCGACCACCTCGACTCCCCCGGTCTCGACCAGCGCCCGCCACAGCTCGCAGACCAGGAACGGGTTGCCCTCGGTGAGCTCGCTGATCGTCTGCGCGAGCTCCGCCGGACCGGCTCCGGGATCCGCGTCGGCCGCGAGATTCACGAACTCCGCCACCTCCGCGGCGCTCAGGCCCGCCAGCCGGAGCCGGACGACGCCGTCGGACCGCCGCAGGTCGGCCAGCGTCTCGGATAGTCCCGGGGGCACGTCGGCCTCGGCGTCGCGAAACGTGGCCAGCACCAGGAGGCGCGCGCTGGCGGCGCTGCGCGCCAGGTGGCGGAGCAGCATCAGCGTCGGGGCGTCCGCCCAATGCCCGTCCTCGATCACGAGCAGGATCGGCCGGTCCCTGCTGATCCCGGTCAGCAGGTCGGTGACCGCCGTGTGAAGACGATGGCGCTCGGTATCGGGATCGGCCCTCACCGGAGCCGGCAGAGCGCCGACCCGGGCCGTCAGGTCGGGGAGGAGGCGGCCGAGCTCACCGCCCCCGGGGCCGAGCGCGCGGCGCAGCTCGTCGGGCTCGGTGACGCGGGCGAGGCGGTCGAGGGCTTCGACGAACGGCCCGTACGGGGTCTGGACGACAGCGTCGCAGGCCCCGTAGAGGACCAGGACGCCCTCCGCCGAGGCCTCGACGGCGAACTCGCGCGCGAGCCGGCTCTTGCCCGACCCGGGGGCGCCACCCACCAACACCACCCTGCGCCCCTCGCCGTGCGCACGTGGGATCAGCGTTCGCATGGTTTCGAGCTCATCCAGGCGACCGACGAAGGGAAACGTCGAGGACAGTCCGAGTGAACCGGGAAGCTCGAGCATGGCGCGCCTGGCAAGACGATAGTCAGATCTGATCATGGCCCGTCGCCGGCGGCTGAATCGGGCGACGGAATTAGGTCAGGCTGCGTCATGACAGCGGCGAATCCGCGACCTAGGCTCGTTGCGATGTTCGATCCGCAGACCAAGGAGAACGCATGACCACCACGACAGCCGCCGACGCCGCCCGGACCGAGATGTCGGGGTTCAAGGGACGCCTGATCGCCCCCACCGACGCGGGCTACGACGAGGCGCGCAGCGTCTACAACGCGATGATCGACAAGCGGCCGGCGCTGATCGCGCAGTGCGCGGACGCCGAGGACGTCGCCACGGCGGTTCGCTTCGCCGCCGATCGGGACCTGCTGCTGGCCGTTCGCGGCGGCGGTCACAACGGCGCCGGACTGGGAACCTGCGACGACGGCGTGGTCATCGACCTCTCGTCGCTGAAGCAGATCGACGTCGATCCCGAGGCGCGCACCGTCCGCGTGGGCGGAGGCTGCACCTGGGGCGAGGTCGACGCGGCCACCAACGAGCACGGCATGGCGACCCCGAGCGGGATCATCTCGACCACCGGCGTCGGCGGTCTGACGCTCGGCGGTGGCATCGGCCATTTGACGCGCAAGTGCGGGCTGACGATCGACAACCTGCTCGAGGCCGAGCTGATCCTCGCCAGCGGCGAGCGCGTGGTCGCAAGCGCCGACGAGAACCCGGACCTCTTCTGGGCGCTCCGCGGGGGCGGCGGCAACTTCGGCGTGGTCGCCTCCTTCAAGTTCCGCCTGCACGAGGTCGGCACCGTGATCGGCGGCCCGACCTTCTGGCCCGTCGAGGCGAGCGCTGAGGTGCTCTCGGCATATCGCGAGTTCCTCCCGGCGGCGCCGCGTGAGCTGAACGGGTTCTTTGCCTACAACTCCGTGCCGCCGGCTCCGCCCTTCCCCGAAGAGCTGCACCTGCGCAAGGTCTGCGGGGTCGTCTGGTGTTACGTGGGCGGCGAGGAGGACGCCGCGGCGGCGATGGCGCCGCTTCTGGACGCCGTTCCCGAGCCGCTGCTGCACGGCGTGCAGCCGATGCCGCACTCGGCGTTGCAGTCCGCCTTCGATGGGATCTACCCGCGCGGAGACCAGTGGTACTGGCGCGCCGACTTCGTCAACGAGATCCCCGACGAGGCCGTCGAGATCCATGCGAAGTACGGCGCGGAGATGCCGACGATGAAGTCGACCATGCACATGTATCCAATCGACGGCGCGGCGCACGATGTCGGGCCGACCGACACGGCATGGAGCTACCGCGACGCGCGCTGGGGCTCGGTGTTCGCGGGCGTGGATCCCGATCCGGCCAACCGCGACGAGATCAGCCGCTGGAGCATCGACTACCACGAGGCCCTGCATCCGTACTCGGCCGGGGGCGCCTACGTGAACATGATGATGGACGAGGGCCAGGAGCGGGTGCGGGCCAGCTATCGCGACAACTACAGCCGGCTGGCGCGGATCAAGCGCCAATACGACCCGGACAACCTCTTCCGCGTCAACCAGAACATCGAGCCCGCTTCACCGGGCTCATGAACGAGCGGCACTGATTCGCCGCTAGCGCGATTGGCCCGACGGCCGAACGAGGATCTCGTTGATGCTGACGTGCTCGGGCTGGGCGGCCGCGTAGACGACCGCGTTCGCGATGTCGGCGGGCTCGAGCACCTTCTCGAGCTGCTGGAACATCTTCTCCATCTGCTCGAGCACGATCGGGTTCGTGTTGTGGCCCTGGAGCTCGGTCTCGACCCAGCCGGGCTCGATGCAGGTGACTCGGACCTTGATCAGCGCCCCCTCCTGGCGCAGCGACTCGGAGAACCCGACCACTCCCCACTTGGTCATGTTGTAGACGCCCGATCCGAGGCTCGCGATTCGCCCGGCCACCGAGGCGAGGTTGATCACGTCGCCTCCCCCGCCGTCGCGCAGCAGCGGCAACGCGTAGTGGGTCGTGTAGAGGAGGCCCAGGAGGTTGACGTCGATCATCTGCCGCCACTCCGCGGGATCGGCCCCCTGCAGCGGGCCGAGCAGCATCAGGCCGGCGTTGTTGACCACGCAGTCGAGCCCGCCGAGCTCGGCGTTCGCCGTCTCGACCATCGCCTTGGCCTGCTCCTCGTCGGCGATGTCGGCGGCGATCGCGACAGCTCGCCCGCCCTCGGACACGATCCGTGAGGCGAGCTCGTCGAGGCGGTCCTTGCGCCGCGCGGCGAGCGCGACGCCGGCGCCCTCGGCGGCCATCGCGAGCGCGGTCGCCTCGCCGATTCCCGACGACGCCCCGGTGATCAGCGCCTTGCGGCCCTCGAGCGATCCGGCCATCGGCGCGAGTCTATCCCCGGCGCGCCCCGGTCCCTAGGGGCCGGGGGTACTCGGAGCGCTCGCGGCGTGGGCGGTGACGCCCTCCGCCTCGCGCACCGCGGCGCCTTCGAGCGCGTTCGACATCGCCCGGATGTACGCGCGGGCAGAGGCCTCGAGGATGTCGGTGGCGACGCCCTGGCCGCTGGCGAGGCGCTCGTGGGCCCGCAGCATCACCGTCACTTCACCGAGCGCGTCCTCACCTTCGGTGACCGCGGAGACCGTGTACTGGCGCAGCTCCGAATCGACCCCGGTCGCGGCGCGGACCGCGCCGAAGATCGCGTCGACCGGGCCGTCGCCGCCTGACTCGCCGACCGCCTCGGCCCCGTCGGGCATCGTCACCGCGACCCGCGCGAGCGGCTCGCGGCGGCTCGACGCCTCGACGTCGAACCAGGACAGCTCATAGCGGGCCGAGCTGTCGCGAACCTGGTCGGAGACGATCGCCTCGAGGTCGAGCGCGGTCACCTGCTTCTTCTTGTCCGCGATCTCCTTGAACCGCTTGAACGCCTGATTGAGCGCGTTGCCCTCGACCTTGAAGCCGAGCTGCTCCAGCGCGTCGCGCAGGGCGTGGCGGCCCGAGTGCTTGCCGAGCACGATCGAGTTCGACTCGAGCCCAACGTCGCGGGCGTCCATGATCTCGTAGGTCGAGCGCTCCTTGAGGACGCCGTCCTGATGGATCCCGGACTCGTGGGCGAACGCGTTGCGCCCGACCACCGCCTTGTTCGGCTGCACGGCGTAGCCGGTGTAGCGGCTGACCATCCGCGAGCTGCGGGCGATCTCGCGCGTGTCGACGCCGGTGTCGAGCCCGTGCTCGTCGCGGCGGGTGCGCAGCAGCATCACGATCTCCTCGAGCGAGCAGTTGCCCGCGCGCTCGCCGATCCCGTTGATCGCACACTCGACCTGCCGCGCCCCGGCGAGCAGCCCGGCGTAGGAGTTGGCCACCGCCAGCCCGAGGTCGTCATGGCAGTGGACCGAGAGCTCCACCCCGCGCAGCTCAGGCGCCAGCTCGTAGAGGCGCTCCAGGTAGCGGGTGTACTCGACCGGGGTCGTGTAGCCGACCGTGTCGGGGATGTTGACCACGGTGGCGCCCTCGGCGACCGCGATCGCGCAGACCTCTGCGGTGAACTCGACCTCCGCCCTGGTCGCATCCATCGGCGAGAACTCGACGTCCTCGCAGTAGGACTTCGCCAGCGTCACCGCCGCCTTCGCCTGACCCTTGACGTCGTCGCGGCTGCTCTGGAGCTGGTGCTCGATGTGGATGTCGGAGGTC
Organism: uncultured Solirubrobacterales bacterium; assembly: GCA_963781265.1. Classification (GTDB taxonomy): domain Bacteria; phylum Actinomycetota; class Thermoleophilia; order Solirubrobacterales; family 70-9; genus WHSW01. The sequence goes on along the minus strand of CAWAFH010000007.1, from coordinate 38,356 downwards.
GAGATGAACGTATGGATCCGCGGGCGCTCGGAATCCTTGATCGCCCCCCACGCGGCGTCGATATCGGCCTTGTGGGTGCGCGCGAGCCCGCAGATCACCGGCCCCTCGACCGAGCGCGAGATCGCCTCGACCGCCTCGAAGTCGCCCGGCGAGGTGATCGGGAAGCCGGCCTCGATCACGTCGACGCCCAGTCGCGCGAGCTGCTGGGCGATCTCGACCTTCTCCTGCGTGTTCAGCGAGATCCCGGGGGACTGCTCGCCATCGCGAAGCGTGGTGTCGAAGATGTGGACGCGATCCGCGTCGTCTACCTGGGGAACGTGATTCGAGCTGTCGGGGCTCATGCCCTCTTCTCCTTCTGCGTAAAACCGAGTGAACCTGTATCTCGCGGCTATCGCGCCGCCCAGCGCTATTCCCCCCGAAGGGGGAGGAGAAGAAGAAGCGCGAGGCTGTCGAGCCGGAGGTTCATTCCGCGCTCGCAGAGTAGCGCACCACCGGCCCGGGGGCAGGGACTCGCCCACGCGCGGGGAATCCTCCGGAGGTCCTATGCAGGCATCTCGGATCGAGAGCCGGGCCGTGATCAAGGTGATGGCGATCGTCGTGGTCGCGATCGGCGTCGCCGTGCTGCTCAACCACGTCGTGGTCGAGGTCAAGACGACGATCCGCTGGATCTGCGCCGCACTCTTCCTCGCGCTCGCCCTCAACCCGCTCGTCGAGCTGCTCGAGCGCGCCCGGGTCGCCGGCCGCTCCATGCCTCGCTGGCTCGCGATCCTCGCCGCCTACGTTCTCTTCATCGTCGGCTTCGTCTTCCTCGTGCTCGCGGTGATCCCGCCGATCGTCCGGGAGGTCGAGCAGCTCGGCTCGCAGCTGCCGACGTACGTCAAGGACTTCGAGCACTGGGCCAACAACAACGACCAGTTCCGCGAGCTGAACGAGAAGTACAACATCACCTCGCTGCTCTCGTCCGAGGCCGCCCAGCTGCCGTCCAAGCTCGGCGACGCCGCCGGCGCCGCGAAGGAGGTGACGGTCGGGATCCTGAACAACATCGTCGAGGCGGTCGTCGTCCTCACCCTGACCTTCTTCCTGCTCCTCGACGGGCGCGCCCACTTCGGCGCGATCACGGCCCGCATCCGTGAGCCGCAACGCGAGCGCGTGCGCCGGGTGGCGACCCGGATCGCCGGGATCGTGCGCTCATACGTCTCGGTCAACCTGCTCCTCGCGGCGTTCGCCGGTGTCTTCACCTGGCTCGCGCTCGAGCTGCTCGGCGTCGACCTCGCCGTCCCGCTCGCCGTCCTGGTCGCGTTCCTCGACCTGGTGCCGCTCATCGGGTTCACGATCGGCGGGCTGCTGGTCGCCGTGGTCGCGGCGCTGCACGGGTTCCCGGGCACGCTGCTGATCTGGCTCGCCCTGTTCGTGATCTACCAGCAGGTCCAGGACCGGGTGGTGCAGCCGATCTTCTACAAGAACGCGGTCCAGCTGCCGCCCGCCGTCGCGGTGATCGCGGTGCTGGCCGGCGCCCAGCTCGCCGGCATCCTCGGCGCCCTGCTCGCGATCCCGACCGCGGCGGCGCTCGGGGTCATCTTCGATGAGATCTGGCCGGCGCCCGCCGACGATCAGGAAGAGGGCGCGGAGCCCGCCGCGGAGGTCCCCGAGCCGCCCGATCCCGGCGTCGCGTCGGCGCCGGCGACGCCGTAGCGGGCCTGCGACGCCTGCAGGCGCCCGTCGCGATAGAAGCGCCGCGCCCAGATCGAATGCGGCTTGCCCAGCCGGAACGCGGCGACCACCCCGGCGGGCCAGAAGACCAGCGAAGCGAGCGCCCACCAGAGCTTCTCCTTCGCCGCGTTGACGAGCGCGATGACGATGCCGATCAACCCGAACGCCCCGGCGCCGGCGAACACCGAGTTCTCGACGCTGTCCGCGAGCGTCACCCAGGCGCTGAAGCCGACCAGCAGGACGCCGGCCACGCAGCCGGCGATGATCATCGCGTCGATCGACTTGCGCCCGTCCTTCTCCCAGTAGACGTCCTTGAGCTCGACCCAGAGCGCGAACTCGTCGAGCGCCAGGCCCATGCCGATCGCGAAGAACGCGGTGACGATCTCCCACCAGGGCGAACCCGGCTGGTGGACGACTCCGATGTAGCCGAAGATCATCATCGCGCAGATGCCCCACACGAGGTGATGCACGTGCGTGCCGCCGACGTTCACGTTGCCCGGCCACCAGCTCACCTGCTTGCGGATCATCCACGTGCTCGTGCGGATGAAGGCGAACGTGCCGAGGAGCACGACGAAGAACACGAACGCCGCCAGCCGGCCCGAATGGACGATCTCGCGGTGGAACTCGCTGCCGACGGTGGCGATGATGGGTGACATCACGGGCAAACTATCGGCGCCCGCGGTCGCCTCCTGAAGCGAGGTCGAGGGTCGATTTCCCGGCGCCGTTCGGACCGCGCAGCCAGAGCCAGCGATCAGCCGGGCGTCAAGACGACCTTGCCGACGTTGCGCCGCTCGGCGATGAAGCGGTGCGCATCCGGGGCGCGCTCGAACGGGAACGCCTCGGCGACGACCGGCTCGTACGCCCCGCTCCCGAGCCCGGCGGCGAGCGGCTCGAGCACGCGGTCGAGGCCCTCGGCGTCCCACCACTTGAGCATGTTGAGGCCGAACACTCCCTTGTTCTCGTTCATCACCGAGAGGCTCTTCCACCAGGGCAGCGTCGCCAGGGGCATGCGCGCCAGGCCCTTGAGCACCGCCGGGATGTCGCGCTTGTCGCCGGTCTGCACCTCGGAGAGCCCGTACATCACCAGACGACCCCCCGAGCGCAGGATCCCGTAGTCCTTGCGAAAGCTCGATGGCCCGACGGCGTCGATGATCAGATCGAGGCCGACCCCGCCAGTGATCCGCATCGCCGCCTCGGCGAAGTCCTCACCGCGGTAGTCGATCGGGTGGTCGACCCCCTGGCCGCGGATCGCGTCGTGCTTGGACGCGGACGCCGTTCCGAAGATCTCGGCCCCGATCTGGCGGGCGAGCTGGGTCGCGGCGATCCCGACCCCGCCGGCCGCCGCGTGGATCAGCACGCGCTCGCCCTCCTTGAGGCCGCCCATGATCACCAGAGCCGCGTAGGCCGTCCCGTAGTTGACCGGAAACGCCGCCCCCTGCTCGAAGCTGAGCCGGTCGGGCAGCGGGAGCGCCTGGTCGGCCGGGACGGTGACCAGCTCCGCGTAACCGCCGAACCGCGTCCCGGCGAGGACCCGGTCGCCGATCGCGTGGCCGTCGACCCCGTCCCCGATCGCCTCGACCTCGCCGGACACCTCGTAGCCGACGACGCACGGCGGCGGCGGCGCGTCCGGGTAGACGCCCGCACGAGCCATCAGGTCGGCGAAGTTGATCCCGGCGGCGCGAACGGCGATCCGCAACTCGCCCGGGCCGACCTCGGGGTCGGGCCGCGCCTCGACCCGCAGCACCTCCGGAGCGCCGTGCCGGGTGATGACGACCGCTCGCATGTGGGCAACACTAGTCGCCCATGAGCCGGCTGCGAAAGGCGCTCGGGCGCGAGCACCCGCCCCGGGTCGCGATCGTCGCCGGCGAGCTCGCCGCGCGCCACCGGCCTCGCTATCTCGAGGTCGGGGTCGACACCGGGGTGGTCTTCCTCCACGTGCGCGCCGCCCTGAAGGTCGCCGTCGATCCGCAGCCGCGAATCGCGCGCTGGAAGCTCGCCGCACATCCGAACGCGCTGCTGCGGGGGACGATCGTGCCGACGACCAGCGACGCCTACTTCGCCGGGCTCGCGGACGATGTCCGCTTCGACGTCGTGTTCGTCGACGGCGACCACAGCTTCGGGCAGGCGCGCCGCGACATCGACCACGCCCTCGAGCGGCTCGCCGACGGCGGCGTCGTGCTCGTCCACGACTGCGATCCGCCCACCGCCACAGCCGCCGGCCCGGAGCCGCCCGGCGCCGCCGGTGGCCCGTGGTGCGGCGAGACCTGGAAGGCGATCGCGATGCTGAGGGCGACCCGCGAGGACCTGACCGCCACGGTGCTCGCGATCGACTGCGGCGTCGGGCGGATCGAGCGGCGCCCCTCGGAGCTCAGCGGGATCGACCCGGCGACGATCACGGGCCTCGGCTTCGACGACCTGCGCGCCGATCGGCAGCGGCTGATCGGCGCGGTCGCCGCCGGAGCTAGAGGCTGACCGAGTTGCCGACGGTGAACGCGTCGCCGGCGACGATCTCCGCGACCACCTCGTCGGGCACCGGGGCGTCGGTGGTCAACGCCATCACCGCCTCGCCGTCGCCGCTCGCCTCGGCGCCGACCGCCGCCGAGTCGATGTTGACGCCGTGCTCGCCGAACGCGGTCCCGACCCGGCCGATCATCCCGGGCTGGTCGGCGTAGCGGAAGATCGTGAGGTGGTCGGCGAACGGCATGTAGAAGCTCTGGCCCCAGACCCCGACCAGGTAGGGGACGTTGCGCGGCCCGACGCCCGTCCCGGCGACCTCGACGTCGCCGATCCGGACGGTGACCAGCTCGGTGAAGTCCTCGGAGGCCGACTCCTTGCGCTCGGTCAGCTCGATCCCGCGGTCCTCGGCCATCGCCGGGGCATTGACGAGGTTGACCGGCTCCTCGGTGTGGCCCGAGAGGATCCCGACCAGGACCGCGATCCCGAGCAGGCGCGTGTCGTGCTCGGCGATCGGGCCGTGGAACGCGACCTCGACCCGGTCGAGGGCGCCGGAGCCGAGGCCCTGAGCGAGGCGGCCGAGCTTCTCGCACAGGGGCACGAACGGAGCCAGCGCCTCCATCGCCTCCGGGCGCACCGCGGCGATGTTGACGGCGTTGGTCACCACGCCGCCGGTCAGCGCCGCGCGAACCTGGCCGGCGGTGTCGACCCCGGCTCGGTCCTGGGCCTCGGCGGTCGAGGCGCCGAGGTGCGGCGTGACGACGACGTCGTCGCGCTCGAACAGCGGATGCTCGGTGAACGGCTCCTCCGGGAAGACGTCGAGGGCGACCCCTGCCAGCCGGCCCGATTCGAGCCCGCGCTGGACGGCGTCGAGGTCGACCAGCGGTCCGCGGGCGCAGTTGACCAGGCGCGCTCCCTCGCGCATCTGGGCGATCGCTTCGTCGTCGATCATCCCCTCGGTCTCGGGTGTCTTGGGCACGTGCAGGGTGATCAGGTCAGCCCGGCCGTAGAGCTCGGCGAGCGTCGCGGCCCCCTCGACGCCGAGCTCGCGGAACCGCTCCGGGGTGACGAACTTGTCGAACGCGACCACGTCCATCTCGAACGCCTGGGCCCGCTTCGCGACCAGCTGCCCGATGCGGCCGAAGCCGACCACGCCGAGGGTCTTGCCGTAGAGCTCGTTGCCGGCGTAGCGCGACCGCGCCCATTCGCCTGCGACCAGCGACGAGTACGCCTGCGGCACGTTGCGACAGAGCGCCAGCGCCAGCGCCAGCGTGTGCTCGGCGGCCGCGATCGAGTTCGACTCGGGCGCGTTGGCGACGATGATCCCGCGCTTGGTCGCCGCCTCCATGTCGACGTTGTCGACCCCGGTCCCGGCGCGGCCGATCACCTTCAGGCGGTCGGCGCGGCCGATCAGCTCGGCCGTCATCTTGGTTGCCGAGCGGATCAGGATCGCGTCGAACTCGCCGAGCCGGCGCTCGAGCTCCTCCTGGTCCCAGTCGAGGCCGAGCTCGACGTCGAACTCCGCGCGCAGCAGGTCGACGCCGGCCTCGGCGATCTTCTCCTTGACCAGCACCCGCGGCACCGGCTCGGTGAGGGTGGCGCCACGGCTCATCGCGCCACCTCGGGAACGTTGTCGATCACCCAGTCGATGCACTCCGTCAGCGCCTCGAGGTCGCTGGTCGGGATCGCCGGGAACATCCCGATCCTGAGCTGGTTGCGGCCGAGCTTGCGGTACGGCTCGGTGTCGACGATGCCGTTGTCGCGCAGGATCGCGGCGATCGCGGCGGCGTCGATCGAGTCGTCGAAGTCGACCGTGCCGACGACGGCGGAGCGCTTCGCCGGATCGCTGACGAAGGGCGTCGCCGCCTCGCTCGCCTCGGCCCAGCCGTAGAGATGCCCCGAGGACGCGCCGGTGCGCTGCACGCACCAGCCGAGGCCGCCCTGCTCGAGCATCCACTCGATCTGGTCGACGAGCAGGATGAGCGTCGCCACCGCGGGCGTGTTGTAGGTCTGGTCCTTGCGTGAGTTGTCGAGCGCCGTGCTCAGCGAGAGGGACTCGGGCTGCCAGCGGCCCTCGGCGCCGTCGAGCTCTTGGATCCGCGCGATCGCGGCGGGGCTCAGCAGCGCCAGCCACAGGCCGCCCTCGGAGCCGAAGCCCTTCTGCGGTGCGAAGTAGTAGACGTCCGACTCGGAGACGTCGACGCTCAGCCCGCCGGCGCCCGAGGTCGCGTCGACGAGGACCAGCGCGTCGCCGGCGCCCTCGGGGCGGACGACCGGTACCGCGACGCCGGTGGAGGTCTCGTTGTGCGCCCAGGCGACCGCGTCGGCGCCCGGGTCCGCCGCCGGCTCCGGCGCGTCACCGGGATCGGCCTCGATCACGATCGGATCGGCGAGAAACGGCGCCCCCGCGGTGACCTTCGCGAACTTGCTCGAGAACTCGCCGTAGGTCAGGTGCAGCGCGCGCTCCCGGACGAGCCCGGCGGCCGCGGCGTCCCAGAACGCCGTGGTGCCGCCGTTGCCGAGCGCCACCTCGTAGCCGGCGGGGAGGCCGAAGAGATCGCCGAGGCCGCGACGGATCCGCGCGACCAGGTCCTTCACCGGGCGCTGCCGATGCGAGGTGCCCATGACCATCGACGCCTCGGCGACCTTCGCCAGCGCCTCCGGGCGCACCCGCGACGGGCCGCAGCCGAACCGTCCGTCGGCGGGCTTGAGCTGATCTGGCAGGCGGGCAGGAGTCGGGTTCATCGGTTCAGGATGGGCGGACGGGATAGGGTGCTCGAGATGAGCGTGGAAGAGGCGAAGGACCCGATCGAGGGCGACGGCTACGCGGTCGCGAACCTCGACGGACTCGGGGAAGGTTACGGATTCCGCAAGATACGCAGCGGGGTGGGCGTAACCGCGTTCGGCGCCAACGCGATCGTGCTCCCGCCGGGGATCGACACCGGGCCCCACATGCACGAGCGCCAGGAGGAGCTGTACTTCGTCCACAGGGGCCGGATCGAGATCGCGTTCGGCGACGGGTCGAAGTACGAGCTCGGCGCGGGCGGGCTGGCACGGGTCGACGCGCCCACCGTGCGCACGATCCGCAACCACGGCCCCGAGGACGCCGTCTACGTCGTCGTCGGCGGCGCCGACGGCTACGTGGGTCGCGACGGCCTGCTGCCGGAGGGCGACGACGGCTCACCGCGCCAGATCGACCCGCACGGCGAGTGACGGCCCACACCGCCTACCTCACCTTCGAGACCGATGAGCGGCGCGAGTTCGTCCGGATCACCGACGACGTGCAGGCGGCGGTCGACGCGTCCGGGATCGCCGAGGGCATGGCGCTCGTCTCGGCGATGCACATCACCGCGGGGGTCTGGGTCAACGACGACGAGCCGGGGATCCAGGCCGACACGCTCGAGTGGCTGGACAAGCTCGCGCCACCGTCATGGCAGCCGCCGGCCAACGACGTCGCCCACCAGCTCTCCCCCGACCCCGGCGACTACCGCCACCACCGAGGGGGCGAGGACAACGGCGACGCCCACCTGAAGAACCTCCTCGTCCATCACCAGGTGATCGTCCCGGTCACCGAGGGCCGTCTCGACCTCGGGCCGTGGCAGGCGATCTTCTACCTCGAGTTCGACGGCCGCCGGCGCAAGCGGCTCGTGATCAAGGTCCTGGGCGAGTAGCTGTTCAGCCCTCCCACTCGAACGGCGGATACTCCGTGACCATCCAGTACATGTAGGCGACCGTGCGGGCGCTCCAGCGCATCGCGTTCTCGATCAGGTTGAACATCCCCTCGGGGAACTTGGCCGTGAACAGGATCACGAAGACCATGATCAGCGCCACCACTCCGGCGACCAGCAGGAGGAGGTAGGTGACGATGTAGTACGGGATGATCAGGAGCCAGTGCACGAGCGGGCGCCAGTTGTTGACGTGCTCCGGGTAGTCGATCTCGAGGCGGACCGGATACGACGGATCGTCCTCGAGCGAGAACGGCGGGTACTCGTCGGTGAGCAGGTAGACGTAGCCGTTGACCCGGGTCCCCCAGCGCAACGCCCCGACGGTGAAGTCGAACAGCCCGCGCGGCCAGCGGCCCGTGAACAGGACCGCGAAGAACGAGATGATCAGGGCGAAGAACGCCCCGATGAAGATGAAGAAGAGGACGATGTAGTGGGGGAACGCGAGCAGCCACTTGACCAGGGGCAGGAAGCGGTTGTAGTGCTCGGCGCGATCGGCCTCGAAGCGGACCGGGTAGGCGCCGGCGCCGGATAGCGCGGGGCCGTCAGGCGGCGGCGGTGGTGGCGGCGGTGCGGGAGTTGCGGCTTCCATGAAACCCCTCTCGGTGGCGGTCGTCGGACTGTCGCGATCCTCTCACGCGCGTCGGACCCAAATCGTGAGCGGCTAGAACTCCTGGTCGATCCAGGGCATCATCGAGCGCAGGTCCTTGCCGACGCTCTCGATCTGGTGACCGGCCGCCTCCTCGCGCATCCGGTTGAAGTTCTCCGCCCCGGCGCGGTTCTCGGCGATCCACTCGCGGGCGAAGTCGCCCGACTGGATCTCGCCAAGGACCTGCTTCATCGACTCGCGCACCTCCGGTCCGATCACGCGCGGGCCGCGGGTCATGTCGCCGTATTCGGCCGTGTTGGAGATCGAATAGCGCATGCCCTGCATGCCCTTCTCGTACATCAGGTCGACGATCAGCTTCAGCTCGTGCAGGGTCTCGAAGTAGGCGAGGCGCGGGTCGTAGCCCGCCTCGACCAGGGTCTCGAAGCCGGCGCGCACCAGCTCGGTGGCGCCGCCGCAGAGCACCGCCTGCTCGCCGAAGAGGTCGGTCTCGCACTCGTCCTTGAAGGTCGTCTCGATGATCCCGGCGCGGCCGCCGCCGATCCCGGACGCGTAGGCGAGGACGAGCTCATGGGCGTTGCCGGTCGCGTCGCGGTCGACCGCCATCAGGCAGGGGACGCCCTTGCCCTCCTCGTACTGGCGGCGGACGAGGTGCCCGGGGCCCTTCGGCGCGACCATGCCGACGTCGACGCCCTCGGGCGGGGTGATCTGCTCGAAGTGGATCGCGAACCCGTGCGCGAACATGAGCAGGTCGCCGGGGGCGATCCCGTCGAAGATCTCGGCCTCCCAGACCTCGGCCTGCTTCTCGTCCGGGAGCAGGACCATGACGACGTCGCCGCGGCTCGCGGCGTCGGCGATGTCGAGCACCTCCAGCCCGGCGGACTCGGCCTTGGCGCGGCTCGAGGAGTCGGCGCGGAGGCCGACGACGACGTCGCAGCCGGACTCCTTCAGGTTGAGCGCGTGGGCATGACCCTGCGATCCGTAACCGAGGATCGCGATCGTCTTGCCCTGCAGCGCGTCGAGGTTGGCATCGGCGTCGTAGAAGATTCCGTCGTCAGGCATGGCGCGGGATCCTAGGGACTCGGCGGCTCCGGTCGCTTGACGAACCACTCGATGAACTCGCGACAGCGCCCCTCGGAGTCGAAGCGCATGACGAAGCAGTTGTCGTAGACCTCGGCCACGGGCCCACCCGGCCCGTCGGTGTACGTGCTGGATCCGACGGCCACGGCGGCGTCGCCGTCGACGGCCACGGCGCGGTACTCGGCGCCGTAGATCCCCTCCTCGTCCCGCGCCGAAGCGTCGGGGTTGTCGCTCTCGCCGAGCCATGTCGCGACGACGGCCTCGCGGCCGACGACCGGATCGTCGGCGGGGTGGTAGCGGTACTCGACGTCCTCGCTGAACAGGGCGCCGATCCGCTCCGGGTCGTAGGTCTTCCAGGCGGTGATGTAGTCGTCCAGCCACCGGTCGACGTCCGCTCGATCCATCAGCGCAGCTCCCTTCTGATCAGCTTGCCCGAAGCCGTGCGCGGCAGCTCGGAAACGAATTCGACGCTCTTCGGCACCTTGTAGCCGGCGAGCGACCCGCCGCAGTGCGAGCGCAGCTCGGCGGCGCTCACCCTGGCGTCGCCGCGCAACACGACGACCGCGGTCACGGCTTCCTGCCACTCCGGGTCGGCGCGGCCGATCACCGCAGCGTCCGCCACCTCGGGGTGGCTGCGCAGGACCTCCTCGACCTCGGTCGGGAGCACGTTCTCGCCGCCGGTGACGATCATGTCGCCGAGCCGGTCGGTGACGTAGAGAAAGCCCTCGTCGTCGATCCGCCCGAGGTCGCCCGTGTGCAGCCAGCCGTCCTCGTCGGCGACGCCAGGGGCGACCGTCGGCCCCTGGACCCAGATCTCGCCGTCCTGGATCCGCAGGTGGGTGGTCAGCAGTGGCCGCCCGGCCGACCCGGCGCGACTCTCGGCCTCCGCCGGCGAGAGCGTCGTCACCTGCGACGCGGTCTCGGTCAAGCCATACGTCTGGACGACGGTGGCGCCGCGCCCCAGCGCCTCGTCGAGCACCTCGGGCGGGACGGGGCCGCCGCCGACCAGCACCGCCCGCAGCGGCAGCAGGTCGACCTCGGCCTCGAGCAGGCGACACAACTGGGTCGGCACGACGGAGAGCACCGTGACCCCGTCGCCCTCGAGCGCCGCCGCCACCCGGTCGGTGTCGAAGCCCTCGTGGACGACCGCGGCGGTGCCGTAGATCACGCTGCGCATCACGATCGAGAGCCCGCCGACGTGAAACAGGGGCAGGCAGCAAAGCCAGCGGTCCGTCGGCTCGACGCCGAGGTTGAACGCGGAGCCGACGGCGCTCCAGAGGTGGTTGCCGTAGGTGAGGTCGATCGCCCGCGAGCCACCTGAGGTGCCGCTCGTGTGGATGCGGCAGTGGACCGCCCCGAGGTCGTGCTCGCCGAGCAGCGGCAGGTCGGCCTCCGTGAGCCCGAGATCGGGCGGGCCGTTGACGCACAGGACCGGGCCCGCATCGGCGAGCTGAGCCTCGATCTCGCGATCGGAGAGGCGCGTGTTGACCGGGTACGCGATGGCGCCGAGCTTCATCAGCGCGTGCACGAGGACCACGTACTGGAGCCCGGCGGGCAGCATCAGCGCGACGGTCGCGTCGCGGCGCACGCCACGGGCCGCCAGCCGCCGCGCGGCCGCGGTCGCCTCGCGCTCGAGCTCGGCGTAGGTGAGCGTCGTCCCGTCGGCAACCAGGGCGCAGCGGTCGGGGCAGGTCAGGGCACGCTGGGAGAGCCAGTTGTCGAGCAGCATCTGAGCGCCACGAAAGTTACGTAAAGCGCGGCTGTGGCATTGTTGCGAGCCGATGCCGACGCCCCACAAAGACGCGCCGCCCGCCGACGAGCTCTACGCCCCGATCGAGTGGGAAGCGGCCGCCGAATACGAGGACATCCTCTACGACCGGGCCGAGGCGATCGCCCGGATCACGATCAACCGGCCCGAGGTCCGCAACGCCTTTCGGCCGCAGACGCTCGCCGAGCTGCGCGACGCGTTCACCCGGGCGCGCGACGACACCGGGGTCGGTGCGATCATCTTCACCGGCGCCGGCGGCGAGGCGTTCTGCGCGGGCGGCGACCAGCGAATCCGGGGCAACGACGGCTACATCGGCGATGACGACGTCGCCCAACAGGGGGTCGGCCGGCTCGACGTCGGCGACCTGCACGTGCAGATCCGCCGCCTGCCGAAGCCGGTGCTCGCTGCCGTGGCAGGCTATGCCGTCGGCGGCGGCCAGATCCTGCACCTCGTCTGCGACCTCTCGATCGCGGCCGACAACGCCGTCTTCGGCCAGACCGGCCCCCGGGTCGGCAGCTTCGACGGCGGCTTCGGCGCCGGGCTGCTCGCCCGTGCGGTCGGGGTCCGCAAGGCGAAGGAGATCTGGTTTCTGTGCCGCCTCTACGGCGCCGAGGAGTCGCTCGAGATGGGACTGGTCAACGCGGTCGTCCCGCTCGATCGGCTGGAGCGCGAGTCGGTGGCCTGGTGTCGGGAGATGAACAGCCTCTCCCCCCTCTCGCTGCGGCTGCTGAAGTCGAGCTTCAACGCTGCCGAGGACGGGCTCACCGGGCTCCAGCAGCTATCGCACGACGCGACCCTGCTCTTCTACATGTCCGAGGAGGGCCAGGAGGGCCGCGACTCGTGGAAGCAGGGCCGCCGGCCCGACTTCTCGAAGTTCCCGAAGCGACCTTGACCCGGCGCGCATGAGCGGGTTGCGCATCTGGGCCATGGCGGCCCGTCCGCGGACGCTCCCAGCGGCGATCGCGCCGGTGCTGGTCGGCAGCGCCGCGGCCTACGAAGCCTCGGCGGACTTCCGCTGGGGCGCGTTCGTCGCCGCGCTGATCGGCTCGATCTTCATCCAGATCGGCACCAACCTCGCCAACGACTACTCCGACGCCAAGCGCGGCGCCGACACCGCCGACCGTCTCGGCCCCGTGCGCGTGACCTCGGCCGGCCTGGTGGCGCCCGAGGCGGGTCCTGTACGCGACGTGGCTCGCCTTCGGGGTGGCGGTCGTCGCAGGGATCTACCTCGCGACGGTCGCCGGCTGGGTGATCATCGCCGTCGGCGCCGCGTCGATCGCCGCCGGCGTCCTCTACACCGGCGGTCCGCGCCCATACGGCTACGCCGGCATGGGCGAGCTCTTCGTCTTCTTGTTCTTCGGCCTGGTCGCGGTGAACGGCTCCTACTACGTGCAGCTCGAGCGGCTCGACTGGCTGCCGTTCTGGCTCTCGATCTCGGTCGGGCTGCTCTCGACCGCGATCCTGGTGGTGAACAACGTCCGCGACCTCGAGACCGACCGGCGCGCCGGCAAGCGGACGCTCGCCGTGCGCCTCGGGCGCGAGCGGACGAGGACGCTGTACGAGATCTGCGTCGGCGGCGCCTTCGTCGTCCTCTGCATCGGCATCGCCGCCGAGGGGCCGGCGGCCGCGTTCATCGGCCTGTTCGCCGCGCCGCTGGCCTGGCGCCCGCTGCAGGCGGTGCTCACCCGCACCGACGGCCCGGCCCTCAACGGGGCGCTCGCCGGAACCGGCGCCCTGCTCGCCGCGTTCAGCGTCCTGGTCTCGGCCGGCCTGCTGATCGCCGCCTGAGGTGGACCGCCGATGAGGATCGCCGAGGTCGAGGTGATCCCGTACGCGCTCCCGTTCGCGCATCCGTACGTGACCGCGCGGGGCACGCTGGAGCGCCGCGAGATCCTGCTCTGCCGCCTCGTGGCCGACGACGGCCAGGTCGGCCTCGGGGAGGCCGTTCCGCTCGCCCTGCGCGGCGGCGCCGACCTCGCGGCCGTGGAGCGCGGCATCCGCAAGGGCACCCGGCGGCTGCGCCGCGCCGACCTCTCCGACTTCGCCGGCGAGGAGCCGACGCTCGCGGCGGTCGACGCGTTCATCCACTCGGTCGCCGGGCGGCGGATCCCGGCGCCGGCGAAGGCGGCGATCGAGATGGCGGTCTTCGACCTCGCCGGCCGCGCCTCCGGGCGGCCGCTGTGGTCGCTGCTCGGCGCGGCCGAGGCGACGCCGGTCGCGTGCAACGCGACCCTCGTCTCGGGCGCTCCGGCCGAGGTCGCGGCGGACGCCGAGCGCTGGGCGGCGGCCGGATTCACCACGTTCAAGCTGAAGCTCGGCACCGGGGACGACATCGCCCAGGTGCGCGCGGTGCGCGAGGCGGTCGGGCCCGAGGCGCGGATCCGGATCGACGCGAACGGGGCGTGGAGCGCCGACGAGGCGCTCGGCGTCCTGCGGCTGCTCGAGCCGCTCGGCATCGAACTCGCCGAGCAGCCGGTCGCGAGCACCGCCGAGATGGCGACCCTGACGGGCGCGCTGGCGATTCCCATCGCCGCCGATGAGAGCGTCGCGACCGTCAAGCAGGCCGAGCGGGCAAGGCGCGACCGCGCCTGCGACCTGGCGACGGTGAAGCTCTCCAAGGTCGGCGGGATCGGCGAGGCGGCCGGGATCGCGCGGGCGCTGCCGATCTATCTCTCGAGCGCGCTCGACGGCCCGGTGGGGATCGCCGCCGCGGCGCACGCGGCGCAGGTCCTGCCGGCGACCGGCGCGGCCGTCGGGCTCGCGCACGGGCTCGCGACCCAGCGGCTGTTCGCGAAGACGATCGCGACGGCCGAGTGCGCCCTGGACGGCGCCTTGCTCAGCGTCCCGAACGGCCCGGGCCTCGGGGTCGAGCTCGACGAGGACGCGCTCGAGGCACTGCGGATCTAGGTTTCGCCGATGGACCCGACCAACCGCAACACCGCGCTCGCCTCGGCGATGGCCGAGGAGCTCGCCCGCTGCGGGGTGCGCCACGCGGTGATCTCCCCGGGGTCGCGCTCGACCCCGCTGGCGCTGGCGCTGTGGCGCCAGGACGGGATCGAGGCGCACGTCATCGTCGACGAGCGCAGCGGCGGCTTCTTCGCGCTCGGGGCGGCGCAGGCGACCCGCACGCCGGTCGCGATCCTCTGCACCTCCGGCACCGCGGCCGCCAACCTCCACCCCGCCGTCTGCGAGGCCGACGAGTCGGCCGTGCCGCTGATCGTGCTCACGGCCGACCGCCCGCCGGAGCTGCGCGGGATCGGCGCCGGACAGACGATCGACCAGCTGAAGCTCTACGGCGACGCGGTGCGCTGGTTCTCAGAGCTCGGCAACCACGACGCGGACGACGCCGGTCTCCTGCACTTCCGCTCGGTCGCCTGTCGCGCGTTCTGGACGGCCGCCGGCGACCCGCGGCCGGGGCCCGTCCACCTGAACGTCCCGTGGCGCGACCCGCTCGGACCCGAGCCCCGGCCCGGGGAGGTCACCGCGAGCTCGCCGCTGGCGCTCGAAGGCCGCGATGCTCGCCCGCTGACCACCGTGCCGCAGGCCGCCTCACCGCCCGCCCGGGAGCTCGTGGCCGCGCTTGCCGATCGGGTCGCCGATGCTCGCCGCGGCCTGATCGTCGCCGGGCGGATGGCGCCCGGTGCCGCCGGCGAGATCGTCGCCCTGGCGGCCGCGACGGGCTTCCCGGTCCTCGCCGAGCCGACCTCGCAGCTGCGGCTCGGGCCGCACGACCGCTCCCTCGTGATCGGCGCCTACGAGCCGATCGCCCGGCTGCGACCGGCGCAGCTCGAGCCCGACCTCGTCCTGCGCTTCGGCGAGCTGCCGACGTGCAAGCCGCTGCGCCAGTGGCTCGCGACGCTCGACCAGGCCCATCAGGTCGCGGTCGACCCGGTGCACGGCTGGAACGACCCGGGCCGGATCGCCGGGGCGATCGTCCGCGCCCGGCCGGCGGCGCTGGCCGAGGCGCTGGCCACGGCCGTCGCCGAGCCCGCGGCCGAGCCCGGCTGGGCCGATGCGTGGCTGAATGCGGCCGCTGCGGCCGAGGAGGCGATCGGTGCCGCGCTCGACCGGCAACCCGAGCCAACCGAGCCGGGCCTGGCGCGGGCACTCTCGGCCGCCGTCGGTGACGGCGAGCTCGTCTACACCGCGTCGAGCATGCCGATCCGCGACCAGGAGGCCTTCCTGCCCGGCGGCGACGCCGACGTGCATTTCCTCGCCAACCGCGGCGCCAACGGCATCGACGGTCTGATCTCGTCGGGGATCGGGGCCGCCGCGGCAAGCGGGCGGCCGACCGTGATCGTCACCGGCGACCTCGGACTCCTTCACGACCTCGGCGCGCTCGCCGCGATCGGCGAGGCGCACGAGCCGGTGCGAATCGTCGTGATCAACAACGATGGCGGTGGCATCTTCGGGTTCCTGCCTCAGGCAGGCGAGATCGACGAGGCCGAGTTCGAGGCCCTACTGGGCACCCCTCGATCGGTCGACCCGGCGGCGATCGCGGGCCTGTTCGGGCTCGCGCATCGGCGGCTCGAGCGACTGGACGAGCTCCCCGAGGCGCTCGCAGCCGGCACCGGGCTGATCGAGGTGGTCACCGATCGGGCCGCCAACGTCGAGCTGCACCGGGCGCTGACCGCCGCTGCGCAGGAAGCGGTCGAGCGCGCGCTCAGCTAGCGGCTTCGCCGCTCGGCGCTCGGCGCTCGCCGCTCGAGTTAGGGACATGTTCGATGCGCACGACGCCCACGCACGACGCCACCCCCGCCCAGCCCAATCACGCTTCGCACGCCAGGCGTCGGCGGGACTTAGCCGGCCAGCAGGGGCAGCAGCGCCTCGAGCTTGAGCTCGGTCTCGGCGAGCTCGGAGGCCGGGTCCGAATCGCCGACGATCCCGGCGCCGGCGAACAGGTGCGCGGTCCGATCGCGCAGCAACGCCGAGCGCAGCGCGACGCAGAACTCGCCGTCCTCGGTTGCGTCCATCCAGCCGACCGGGCCCGCATACCAGCCGCGGTCCATGTCCTCGAGCGCCGCGATCGCCTCCTGGGCCTCGGCGTCCGGCTCGCCACCGACGGCCGGGGTCGGATGCAGCAAGCGGGCGAGCTCGACCGCCGAGAGCGGTGCGGCCAGCTGCGCGTGTACGGGCGTCGCGAGGTGCTGAATGTTCGCGACCTTGACGACGACCGGATCGGCCTCGGCCTCGACCCAGACCGACCGCGGACCGAGCTTGCGGGCGATCCGCCGCGAGACGATCAGGTGCTCGACCCGGTTCTTCTCGCTCTGCATCAGCTGCTCCCCGAGGTGATCGTCGACCGCGGGGTCGGCGCTGCGCCTGGTCGAGCCGGCGAGCGCAACGGTCGCGACGCCGGCGCCGCGGCGGCGGACGAGCAGCTCCGGGCTGGCGCCGACGAACGCCGCCTCGGGCGAACCGGCGCAGAAGCAGAAGCAGGATGGAAACAGCTCCCGGAGGGCGCCGAACAGGGCCGCCGGGTCATGCGCCGAGCCGGCCTCGACCACGACCTCGCGGGCGAGCACGACCTTCTCGAGCCGGCCGTCGCGGATCATCGCGACCGCGTCGGCGACCGCACGCTCGAAGTGACTCGGGGCGAGCACGCTGCTGATCGAGGTCGACGCGGTCGGGTGCGGATCGAACATCGGCAGCGGCTCGGCCCGCAGTGACGCGAGCCGGCGCTGCAGGCGGGCGAGGATCGTGTCGCCCGGCTCCGCACCCGTGACGGCGTTGAGCGTCAGCAGGGTCTCGCCGCCGATCCGGTGCAGCGAGAGCTCGGGCAGCACCATCAACGCCGGAGGAAGCGAGGACCAGGTCGGCGAGTCGCCACCGTCGCCGAAGAACGAGAAACCGCCGGTCCAGACCGGCCCGGCTCCGGCGGGAGCCGCCTCGAGCCCGTCGCTCTGCGCTCCCTGGCCGATCTCGGCGACCTCGGCGGCGACGTCCGCGAACCGCGAGCCGCCACGGCCGACCGCCTCGTGCGCCGAGCCGAGCGCGGCGAGCGCGAACCCGTCACGGTCCGGCTGCTCCCAGCAGAACCAGCGGTCGGTGGCGAGGCGCGACGCGAACACGGCGGCGCACGGATCGGCGATCTCGACCGCTCGGGTGACGCTGACGAGACGCCGCGAGCCGCTCGCCCGGCGCAGCGGCGACTCGAGCTCGGCGACCAGATCCTCGGCGCGAATCATCACCGCCGAGGCTACTCGTCGGCCGGGCGGCGGCGGCCGCGCGCTAGTGCTCTGGACGCGACTTGGTGATCGCGACCTCGCCCGTGCGCGCCATCTCGATCAGGCCGTGGGGCCGGATCATGCGCTCGAACGAGTCGATCTTCTCCTGCGAGCCGGTGACCTCGATCGTCAGCGAGCGCCGCGAGACGTCGACGATCTTGCCCTCGAAGATCTCGGCGAACTGCATGATCTCGGCGCGGCTCTCGACCGAGGCATTGACCCGGAACAGGGCCAGCTCCCGGGTCGTGGTCGCGTCCGGCTCCATGTCGCGGATCTTGATCACGTTGACGAGCTTGTGCAGCTGCTTGGTGACCTGGTCGATCGGGTGCACGGCCCCGTCGAGCGTCAGCGTGATCCGCGAGGTGTCCGGGTCCTCGGTCGGCCCGACCGCCAGCGTGTCGATGTTGAAGCCGCGGCGGCTGAACAGGCCGGCGATCCGGGCGAGAACGCCGGGACGGTTCTCGACCAGCAGCGACAGGATGTGCTTGCGGCCGGTGAGCTGGCGGCTCGCCTCGAGGTCCTCGAGCTTGACCAGGTCGGGGGTGCCGGCTTCCATCAGCCCACCATGTCCCTGGCGGCGGCGCCGGCCGGGATCATCGGGTAGCAGTTCTCGTCCTTGGTGACATGGACGTCGAGCAGGACCGGGCCGTCGGCCTCGAGCGCGGCGCGCATCTGGTCGCGCAGCTCGCTCTTGTCCGTGCACTGCATCCCGGTCCAGCCGAACGCCTCGGCGAGCTTCGGCCAGTCCGGGCTCGGGCCCATCTCGACCGACTGGTAGCGCTTCTCCCAGAACAGCTCCTGCCACTGGCGGACCATGCCGAAGTGGCCGTTGTTCATCAGAAAGACCTTGACCGGGATCTCGTGGTGCGCCGCGGTCGCGAACTCCTGCACGTTCATCACCAGGCTGCCGTCGCCGGCGAGGCAGACGACGGTGTCATCGGGGCAGCCGACCTTGGCGCCGATCGCGGCCGGGAGCCCGAAGCCCATCGTCCCGAGGCCGCCCGAGTTGAGCCACCGGCGGGGCTTGGAGAAGTGGTAGTACTGCGCCGCCCACATCTGGTGCTGGCCGACGTCCGAGGTGATGATCGCGTCGCCCTCGGTCGCCTCGTACATCGCCTCGACCATGAACTGCGGCTTGATCTCGGAATCGCGCGAGTCCTCGTACCGGAGCGGCCAATCGGTCTGCCAGCCGCGGATCCGCGTCCACCAGTCGTCGAGACGCGACGCGTCCGGGCTGAGCGCGCGGTACTCGCGGTTCAGCTTCGTGATCACGTCCTTGGCGTCGCCGACGATCGGGATGTGCGCCGGGACGTTCTTGGAGATCTCGGCCGGGTCGACGTCGATGTGGACGAACTTCGCCCGCGGCGCGAACTCCGACAGCTTGCCGGTGATCCGGTCATCGAAGCGGGCGCCGACGCAGACGATCAGGTCCGCCTCGTCCATCGCGTAGTTGGCGGTCCGGGTGCCGTGCATGCCGAGCATCCCGAGCCACTGCTCGTGCGGGGCCGGGAACGCGCCGAGGCCCATCACCGTCAGGGTGACCGGGAGGCGATCGGAGGTGCAGAACTCGCGGAACTCCTCCGAGGCGCCGGCGTTGATGATCCCGCCGCCGCCGTAGATCACCGGCCGGCGCGCGTTGGCGAGCGCCTTCGCGGCGATCCGGATCTGCTTGATGTTGCCCTCGGTCGGCGGCTTGTAGCCGGGCAGGTTCGGGATCCCCTCCGGCGGCGTGTAGTCGACGTCGACCCGCGAGAGGTCCTGCGGGACGTCGACCAGCACCGGGCCGGGGCGCCCGGTCGAGGCGATGTGAAAGGCGGCGTGGATGTAGTCGGTGATGTGGCGAGGATCGGTGACGAGCATCGAGTGCTTGACGACCGGCATCGTGATCCCGGTGACGTCGGCCTCCTGGAAGCCGTCGGTGCCGATCAGGTCGGTGCGCACCTGGCCGGTGACGAACACGGTCGGGACCGAGTCCATCATCGCGTCGGCGATCGCGGTCACCAGGTTCGTGGCGCCGGGACCGGAGGTCGCCAGCGCGACCCCCACGCGGCCGGTGGCCTTCGCGTAACCCTCGGCCGCGTGCCCCGCTCCCTG
The DNA here is from genome assembly GCA_963781265.1 of uncultured Solirubrobacterales bacterium. Classification (GTDB taxonomy): domain Bacteria; phylum Actinomycetota; class Thermoleophilia; order Solirubrobacterales; family 70-9; genus WHSW01. The sequence goes on along the minus strand of CAWAFH010000007.1, from coordinate 18,694 downwards.
CTCGTGGCGAGCCTGGATGTGGGTGATGTCGGCGTCGTAGAGGGCGTCGTAGGTGGGCAGGTTGGCGCCCCCGGGGATGCCGAACACATGCTCGACCCCCTCGGCCTCCAAAGCCTTGAAAAGTGCGTCCGCGGCGCGCATGAGCGAGCGATGGTAGCAGTGGCCCGAAGCCCGCCAAAGCGGGTTTTTCCCGCTCGCAAGCGGGCTGGGAGGGCGGCGCTAGGGCGTCTCGCGCTCGAGCTCGGCGGCGCTCAGCTCGCCGGGCCTCCAGCGGGTCCGCGGCAGGATCGCGCGCTCGATCACGCGGTCCTTGTGGCGCTCGATGATCCCGAGCATCGAGCGGACCAGCTCCTCGCCCAGGTGATGGGGCTCGAGCCCGAGGTCGTGGAGCTTGGTGTTGGCGGCGTTGTAGTAGTGCTGCTCGGCCTCGACGCGCGGGTTCGGGTAGTTGCGGACCTCGACCTCGTGGCCGAGCTCGCCGGCGGCGCGCTTGACCAGCTCCGCCAGCTCCGCGACCGAGAACTGCTCGGTGAACTGGTTGAAGACCCGGAACTCGCCGAGCTCGGCAGGGTTGTTGACGGCCAGGTCGACGCACTGGAGCGTGTCGCGGATATTGAGGAAGCCGCGCGTCTGCCCACCCTCGCCATAGACCGTGAGCGGGTGCCCGATCACGGCCTGGACGCAGAAGCGGTTGAGCACCGTGCCGAAGTACTCGTCGTAGTCGAAGCGCGTCACCAGGTGGTCGTCGCCGAGGCTCTCGGCGGTCTCGATCCCGTAGACGACGCCCTGGTTGAGGTCCGTCGCGCGCAGGCCCCAGATCCGGCAGGCGAAGTGGATGTTGTGCGAGTCGTGGACCTTGGAGAGGTGGTACAGCGAGCCGGGGAGCTTCGGGAACGGCAGCGTGTCCTTGCGCCCGTTGTGCTCGATCTCGATGTACCCCTCCTCGATGTCGATGTTCGGGGTCCCGTACTCCCCCATCGTCCCGAGCTTGACCAGGTGGCAGTCGGGCACGCGGTCGCGGATCGCGAACAGCAGGTTGAGGTTGCCGATCACGTTCGTGTACTGGGTCTCGACCGCGGCCTCGCGGGACTTCATCGAGTAGGGCGCGGAGGGCTGCTCGCCGTAGTGGATGATCGCCTCGGGCAGGGTCTCGGCGATCACCGCATCCAGAAAGCCGAAGTCCTCGATCGAGCCGACGAAGGGCCGGATCTCGTTGCCCGACTTCTCGCGCCAGGCCTCGATCCGGTCGGTGAGCGACGCGATCGGGGTCAGCGAATCGGTCGACAGCTGGGTGTGCCAGCGCCGCCGTGAGAAGTTGTCGACGATCGCAACCTCGTGCCCGGCGTCGGAGAAACGCATCGCCGTCGGCCAGCCGAGATACCCATCGCCACCCAGGATCAGGACCCTCATGACCGGGCGAGGCTACAGAATGGCCCGCGTGGAAATCCTCGCAGGCCTATTCCCGCCCGAGCTGACCGCGATCCGCGCCGGTGGGCTGATCGTCGCCGCGTTGATCGCCGGCTACGCGATCGCCCGCCGCCGCGAGCTCCGAAACGCCGACGTGCTCATCCTGCTCGTGGTCGCCGCCGCGCTCGCGATCGTCGCCGGGACCGAGATCCCCGACGCGCTGCTGTCCGCGTTCTCGTTCGAGCGCGAGAACGGCACCCGGATCATCGGCGTCGCGATCTTCGCGATCGTGATCCTCTTCCTCTTGGTCTTGCGGGCGCTCTCGCAAGGGTCGCGGCTCTCACAGCAGCTCGGGGGCGCGCTCGAGGGTCTCGCCTGGGAGGAGTTTCGCGCCGCCGGCGAACCGGATCGATTCCGCGACCGGATCGCGATCCTGATCCCCGCCTACAACGAGGCCGACAACGTCGGCCAGGTGCTCGACCGCCTGCCGGCGGAGGTCTGCGGGATCGAGACCGCGGTGCTCGTGGTCGACGACGGCTCTCGCGACGGCACCGACGCGGTCGCTCGCGCCCATGGGGCGACGGTCGCCCGCCACGTCGTCAACCGCGGCGGTGGCGCCGCCCTGCGCACCGGCTACCGCCTGCTCTCGGATGCGGAGGCGAAGATCGTCGTCACGATCGACGCCGACGGCCAGCACCTGCCCGAGGAGATGCCGCGGCTCGTGCAACCGGTCCTCGACGGCGAGGTCGCGATGGCTCATGGCTCGCGGGTGCTGGGCGAGGCCGAGCAGAACACGCTCTCGCGTGAGCTCGGCATCGTCTTCTTCAACAAGCTCGTCTCGTTCATCACCCGCACCCACGTCACCGACTGCTCGAACGGCTACCGGGCCGTGCGCGCCGACGTCCTGCCGCAGCTCGTCCTGCGACAGGAGCAGTTCCACACCTCCGAGTTCATGATCGAGGCGATCAAGCGCGGGGTCCCGGCCAAGGAGGTGCCGGTGACCGTGGTCAGCAGGCTCTCCGGCCACTCGAAGAAGCCTGCCGTCGTCCGCTACGGGATGGGCTTCGCCAACGCGATCGTGCGCACCTGGCTGCGATGAGGCGCTCGTGACCGAGCCCGAAGCGATCGCCCGCCGGTTCCTCGGCGCCTTCTCGGCCGCCGACTTCGAGACGATGCGGGCGGTCCTGAGCCCTGACGTGATCGCCTACATCACCGGTGCCGCCGGCGACGCCGATCCCGTCCGCGGCCGCGACCCGCTGCTCAGCAGGATCGAGGCGATGGACCTGCCCGCCGCCCGGTTCAGCGTCGAGCTCACGCAGGCGCCGGTCGCGGTCGATCGGGACCGCGTCCTGGTCATGGTCGAGATCCGGGCCGAGCGCGGCGGTCGCGCGCTGCACAACTTCGCCGCCCACCTGCTCCGCACGGACGACGGGGCGATCACCGAGTGGCTGATGGTCGAGGCCAAGCCCGCGGAGAGCGACGCGTTCTGGGCTCAGCGGTAGGCGGGCCCGGGGCGGACGTCCTCGACCGGAGGCAGGTCCATGTCGAGGCCGCAGCCGGTGCAGACCTGGACGTGGATCTTGTGGACGCGCCCGCACTGCGGGCAGCGGCGCTCGGGCTCGGTGCGCTCGTCGCGGTAGAGCACGACCGCGATCAGGCCGAGCACCGGGAGCACCGCGCCGACGATGAACCAGATCCAGAAGGAGCTTCCCTTGCCGCGGCCGATGAACCCCGTGGCGAGCCCGAAGGTGACCGCGATCAATCCGTAAGCGCCGCCGGCCATCTAATCGAGTGGGCGGTGGGTGCCGCCCCGCGCGTAGACCTCGGCGCTGAGCGGGCGCGGATGGCCGATCGAGCCGACCTCGGCGGTGTCGCGGCGAAACGGCAGCCCGACGGTCCAATCGACGATCGCGCGGATCTTTCGCGCCAGGCCCGGGATCTGGCTCATGTGGTAGGTCCGCGCCATCCACCAGGCCGCGAAGCCGCGGAACTTGAGGCGGTCGATCTTGCCGACGGCCTTGTAGCGGCCGAGGTTGACGAACGCCTCGCGGCCCCTGTAGCCGAAGCTCCGAGGCCGGACGTCGACCCCGAGCTCGGCGGCGATGTTGTGGGCCACCGCCGGGCCCTGCCGGACCGCCATCGCCGCGGTCGGCGGGCACGGCCGCCCGTCGCCGTCCGGGTGCGGGACCGCGGCGCAGTCGCCGATCGCCCAGACGCCGCTCGCGCCCTCGACCCGCATGCGCTCGTCCACGCGCACACGGCCCGCGTCGTCCAGCGGCAGCGCGAGCGAGGCGAGCGACGGGTGCGGCTTGACCCCGGCGGTCCAGACCAGCGTCCGGGTGGGAACCCGCTCGCCCGTCGAGAGCAACGTCGAGTCCTCGGCCGCCTCCTCGATCCGCGTGCCGAGGCGGATGTCGATCCCGCGCCCGCGCAGCTGGCGGACGGCGTAGTCGGCGAGGTCGGGCGGGACCTCGGGCAGGACGCGGTCGGCGGCCTCGACCAGGATCCAGCGCATCCCGTGCAGCCGGGCGCGCGGGTAGCGGTCGATCGCGTCGACGGCGAAGTCCTGAAGCTCGGCCATCGCCTCGAGCCCGGAGTAGCCGCCGCCGACGAAGACGTAGGTGAGCAGCTCCTCGCGGCGCCCCGGGTCCTCGGTCGCGTTCGCCTCCTCGAGTGTCTCGACGAGGTGGTTGCGCAGCCAGATCGCGTCCGCGAGGCTCTTGAAGCCGATCGCGTGACGGTCCAGGCCTGGGATCGGCAGCGAGCGCGAGACCGAGCCGAGCGCGACCAGCAGCTGGTCGTAGCGAAGCGTGTCGACCGAGCCGTCGTGACCCTGCAGCTCGACCGTGCGCGCCGCCGGGTCGTGGCCGGTCACCGCGCCGAGACGCAGGTCGGTGCGCCTCAGGATGTCGCGCAGCGGGGTGACCACGTGTCGGGGCTCGAGCGTCCCGGCGGCCGCCTCGGGCAGGAACGGCGTGTAGAGCACGAAGTTGACGTCGTTGACGAGGATCAGGCGGGCGGACTGCTTGGGCAGCAGTCGCTCGAGCTCGCGCGCCGCCGACGACCCCCCGAAGCCCCCGCCGGCGATCACCACGTTCCAAGCCATCGCGATCAGTGTACCGCGCCTTGTAACAACTTGTTACAAAGTCTCGGAAGCCACGGCGGGCTCACCCGCCCCCGAGCTTCTGGTGGATCAGCCGGGTGACCTCTCCCCCGTCCGCGCGGCCCTTGGTCTCACGCATCACGAAGCCGACCAGCGGCCCGACCGCCTTCGCGTTGCCGGAGCGCACGCGCTCGGCGGCCTCCGGGTCGGCCTCGATCGCGCGCTCCACGATCGCCTCGAGCTCGCCCGACTCCTGCACGCCCGTCAGCCCCTCGCGCTCGGCGATCTCGACGGGGTCGCCGCCCTCCGCGACCAGCTTGCGCAGCAGCGAGCGGCCGTTCGCGTGCGTCACCTGCTTCGCATGGACCAGCTCGATCGTGGCGCCCATGTCGCTGGGCGCCGGTCGCGTCGGGCTCTCGACCGCCTCCATCGCGGACGTGAGCTCGCCGGTGACCCAATTGGCGACGAGGGGGGCCGGCAGGTCCGGGCGATCAGCCCGAACCTCGTCGAAGTAGCCGGCGTCCTCGCCGAACGCGACCTCGGTCGCCTTCTCCGCCGAGAGCCCCAACTCCGTGTAGCGCTCCCGCCGCTCGGCCGGCAGCTCGGGCAGCGCCGCGCGGGCGGCGGCGATCATCTCCTCCGTCGGCTCGAGCGGCACCAGGTCGGGCTCGGGGAAGTAGCGGTAGTCGTGGGAGTACTCCTTCGAGCGCAGCGGGGTGAGCGAGCCGGTGCGCGGGTCGAAGTGCAGGGTCTCCTGCTCGACCCGGCCGCCGGCGTCGAGGATCGCCGCCTGGCGCTCGATCTCCGCCTCGACCCCGCGCTCCATGAACCTGAAGCTGTTCATGTTCTTGAGCTCCGTCTTGGTGCCCAGCTCGTCGCTGCCCGCCGGGCGCAGCGAGACGTTCGCGTCGCAGCGCAGGCTTCCCTCCTCCATGTTGACGTCGGAGACGCCGATCTGGCGGATCGTCGTGCGCAGCAGCTGCAGCCACTCGCGCGCGGTGGCGGCGTCGTGCAGGTCGGGCTCGGTGACGATCTCGACCAGCGGGGTGCCACCTCGGTTGAAGTCGACCAGCGAGGCGCCGGAGTCGTGGATCCGGCCCGACGCCGAGTCGTGGACCAGCTTCGCGGCGTCCTCCTCGAGGTGGGCGCGGTGGATGCGGACGTCGCCGAGGCGGCCGTTGACCGCAAGCGGAAGATCGAACTGGCTGATCTGGTACGCCTTCGGGTTGTCGGGATAGAAGTAGTTCTTGCGGTGAAAGATCGAGCGCGGGGCGATCTCGCAGTCGAGCGCGAGGCCGATCTGGATCGCGTACTGGATCGCGCGCTCGTTCGGCGCCGGCAGCGATCCCGGGTGCGCGAGGCAGATCGGGCAGGTGTGGACGTTCGGGTCGTCGCCGAACGAGAGCTCGCAGCCGCAGAACATCTTCGTGCGCGTGGCGAGCTGGACGTGGATCTCCAGGCCGATGACCGGCTCCCAGGCGCCGCTCGAATCAGCCATAGCCGAGCTCGTGAAGTTGGGTCTCGTCCATGCCGAGGTGGTGGCCGACCTCGTGCCAGACCGTGCGCCGGACCTCCTCCGCGTTCGGGTTGGTGGCCCGGAAGATGACGATCCGGCGCAGGCCGCCGACCGGGTCGTAGATCCCCATCAGGTTGTCGGGGTGCGACTCCTCGACGATCACGGCGACGTTGCCGAGCTGCTCCCGGACCCACGCCGGCAGCTCGTCGAGCGCCTCCATCGCCGCCTCACGTACCTCCTCCTCGGTCATCCCTCACCTGACCCGGGCGGAACGTCGATTGCCTGCTCGATCGCGTGAGCGGCGCCGAGGAGCGCGTTCTCGGCGAACGCGGGCGCCGCGATCTGCAGGCCGACCGGCAGCGCGGCGCCGCCACCCGGAGGCGCCGCGGTGCCGGCGGGGATCGAGATCGCGGGGATCCCGGCGAGGGACATCGGCACCGTGAAGTAGTCGGACAGGTACATGGCGAGCGGGTCCGCGGTGCGCGCGCCGAGCTCGAACGCGACCGACGGGGAGGTCGGGGTGACGATCAGGTCGACCGAGTCGAACGCCGCGCGGAAGTCCTCGGCGATGCGGGTCCGGACCTTCTGGGCTCGACCGTAGTAGGCCTCGTAATAGCCGGAGGAGAGCGCGTAGGTGCCGAGCATGATCCGGCGCTTGACCTCGTCGCCGAACCCCGCTGCGCGGGTGCGCTCGTACATCGGGTCGAGGGTGTCCGCCGGCTCGCGCAGGCCATAGCGGACGCCGTCGTAGCGCTGCAGGTTCGACGACGCCTCCGCCGGGGCGATCACGTAGTAGGCAGAGATCCCGTGCTCGGCGTTCGGCAGCTCGATCTCCTCGATCGCGCCGCCCAGCGACTCGATCGTGCGCAGCGAGCGCTCGAACACGTCGGCGACCCCGGGCTCGACCCCCTCCGCGTGGTGCGAGAAGTCCCGGGCGACCCCGAACCGCAGGCCGCTCAGGTCGGTGCGGCCCGGCAGCTCGACCCCGCCGTCGATCCCGGTCGAGGTGGAGTCGTAGCGGTCGCGCCCCTCCATCAGCCCCAGCAGCAGGGCCGCGTCGGTCACCGTCCGCGTCAGCGGCCCGCACTGGTCCAGCGACGAGGCGAAGGCGACCATCCCGTAACGCGAGATCGCGCCGTAGGTGGGTTTGAGCCCGACGATCCCGCACAGCGAGGCCGGCTGGCGGATCGAGCCGCCCGTGTCGGTGCCCAGCGCCCACGGCGCCAGGCCGCCGGCGACCGCGGCGGCCGAGCCGCCGGATGACCCGCCGGGCACCCGCGCGCGGTCCCAGGGGTTGCGGACCGGCCCGTAGCCGGAGTTCTCGTTCGACGAGCCCATGGCGAACTCGTCCATGTTGGTCTTGCCGAGCAGGCGGGCGCCGGCGTCGCCGAGCCGTCGCACCGCCGTGGCGGTGTAGGGCGGCCGGTAGCCCTCGAGGATCCGCGAGCCGGCGGTGGTCTCGATCCCCTCCGTGCAGAACAGGTCCTTGACCGCGAGCGGCGCGCCGCGAAGCGTCCCGCCGCCGGCGCCGCGCGAGCCGGGCTCGGCGCGCCACAGGTAGGCGTTGAGCTCGTCGCCGGCGGCCGCCTCGGCGTACGCATCGAAGTACTCGTCGGCGCCGATCTCGCCCGCCTCGATCCGCGCGATCGCGGCCGAGGCGCTGAGCTCGATGAGCTCGGTCACGCTTGCGGCGAGGGGACGCGAAACGCGCCGTCAGCGGCGTCCGGGGCGCTTTCGAGCGCTCGCTCGCGGGGCAGGCTGGGGTCGGGCGTGTCGGGGCGCAGCACGTTCGCGAGCTCGACCACATGGGTGGTCGGCTCGACGTCGTCCAGGTCGAGGGCGGCGATCGCGTCGACGTGCTCGAGGATCCCGGTGAGCTCCTCGGACATCCGGGCGATCTCATCCTCGGAGAGCTCGAGCCGCGCCAGCCGGGCGACGTGCAGGACCTGCTCGCGATCGATCATCGCGCCAATCTTAGGGCGGGCAACGACGACGACCGCCCCGAAGGACGGCCGTCGTGTTCACCTCTCCTCCCGAGCCGAGACCCGGGTCACCCAACGAACCGTTCAGGCGGCGGGCGCCGACGGTGGCGGGGGCGGCGGGCTGTCGCCGCCGACGGGGTCCGCCTGGTCACCGAACGAGGCACCCTCCTCCTGCATCCCGATGTAGCCGCCGTAGGCGATTCCGATCGCGGCGATCAGGCCGAGGAAGACGCCGATCTTCCGGCTCGAGTCAGAGGGGGTGTCGAGCAGGCGGTAAGCGATCAGGATCACCGAGAGAATTCCGAGCCCCGCGGTGATCGCGCTGGCGGCGACCGGGAGCGCGACGTCGCGGGACATCGCTCCGGCGACCCCGAAGGCGACCGCGACGATCGCGGTCACGAAGAGGACGATGTCGATGAACCCGAACGACTGCCACGCGTTCGCGGTCGTGTCGACGTCCGGCGCCAAGCCGAGGTCCTGCGCCTGGTTGAACGCGTCACCGAGCTCTCCGCCGAGGCCGAACCACGGCAAGAACATGATGATGAAGAGGGCCGCCCCGGAGATCGCGGCGATCATCTCTCCTCTTCCGAGCCTTCCTGCGTCCATGTCTCTCCTAGTCCGAAATGGGAGTGTGGATTGTCGAGCCGCAGCCTACGGGCTAACGCGGACGCATCGCGGCCGCGCTGAGCGTGTTCGCGAGCAGCATTGCGATCGTCATCGGGCCGACTCCCCCGGGCACCGGGGTGATCGCCGCGGCGATCTCGGCGACCGCGTCGAAGTCGACGTCGCCGACCAGTCCGTCCTCGGTTCGGTTCGTGCCGACGTCGATCACCGTCGCGCCCGGCTTGACCATCTCGGCGGTGACCAGGCGCGGCGACCCGACCGCCGCGACCAGGATGTCGGCGCGCGAGCAGACCGCCGCGAGGTCGCTGGTGCGGGAGTGGCAGACCGTCACGGTCGCGTTCTCGCCGAGCAGCAGCGAGGCGAGCGGGCGCCCGACCAGGATCGAGCGTCCAACGATCACGGCCTCGGCGCCGGCGATCTCGGTGCCCGCGTGGCGCAGCAGCTCGACCACGCCGCGCGGCGTGCACGGCACCAGCGCCGGGCGCCCCTGAGCGAGCAGGCCGGCGCTCGCCGCAGTGAGCCCGTCAACGTCCTTGGCCGGGTCGATCGCGCTGATCACCGCGTCCTGGTCGACCTGCTCGGGCAGCGGCAGCTGGACCAGGATGCCGTCGACGGTGTCCTCGTGGTTGAGCTCGGCGATCAGGTCGAGCAGCTCGTCAGTCGGGGTGGCGTCGCCGAGCTCGTGGTGAAACGAGCGCATTCCGACCTCCTCGGTCTGGCGTCGCTTGCTCGCCACGTAGATCTGCGAGGCGGGATCCTCGCCGACCAGCACGGTCGCCAGCCCGGGGACGTCTCCCCCGCGCTCGGCGCCGAACTCGCGCACACCGGCCGCGACCCTCTCCTTGACCTCGGCGGCGACCGCCTTGCCGTCGATTACCTTGGCGCTCACCGCCTCACGCCACTCGCTTCAGCGGCGCGAAGTCGGCCATCAGCTTGCGCTCGGCGCCGTCGCCGGCGAAGCGCACGACGATCACCGATCCCGCCTCGACCGCGGTCACCACACCCTCGCCGAAGCTCGCGTGCAGGACGTCGTCGCCGACCGAGTAGGGCATCGGCGGCGGCGCCGGCTGCTTGCGCTCCGGGGCCGTGAAGGCGTCGTCCGAGGGGCGGCGCCCGAACCCCGTCGCGCGGCCGCGCGCGTCGCCGCCGCCCGCCCAGCCGGTCGGCGTCGTGGCCACGTGCGCTTCGACCAGCTGGTTCGGCAGCTCCTTCAGGAAGCGCGACGGCGCGTTCCAGCTCGTCCCGCCGTGCAGCATCCGCCGCCGCGCGTAGGTGAGCCAGAGCCGCTCGCGGGCCCGGGTGACGCCGACGTAGGCGAGCCGGCGCTCCTCCTCGACGTTGCCCTCCTCGACCGAGCGTGAATGCGGGAAGACGCCCTCCTCGCAGCCGATCACGAACACCGCCTCGTACTCGAGCCCCTTGGCGTTGTGAAGGGACATCAGCGTCGCGAGGCTCTCGGCGTCGCGCAGGTTGTCCTGCTCGGTGACCAGCGAGATCTGGGCGAGGAACTCCTCCAACGGAGAATCCTCCGACTCGCCCTCCAGCTCGCGATTGGCGTCGAACTCGCCGGCGACGCCGACCAGCTCCTCGAGGTTCTCGACCCGCCCCTCGGCCTCGACCGTGCGCTCGGCCTCGAGCGCCTCGATGTAGCCGGTCTCGTGCAGGATCGCATCGAGCAGCTCGGCCACCGGGCCGCGGCGCTCCGCGCGCTGGCGCAGCGCGGCCATCGTCTCGGCGAACCGGTCGACCGCCTTCAGCGCGGCGGATCCGAGGGCGGGGACGCCGCCCGGATGCGAGAGCACGTCGAGCACGTCGACGCCGAGCGTGTTCGCGTGCGAGAGCAGCCGCGCCTGCGTCTGCTGGCCGATCCCGCGGCGGGGCGCGTTGACGATCCGCGAGAACGAGATCGCGTCCGCGGGGTTGGCGAGCAGCTGCAGGTAGGCGATCGCGTCCTTGATCTCGGCGCGCTCGTAGAACTTCGTCCCGCCGATCACCTGGTAGGGGATCTCGAAGCGCACCAGCGTGTCCTCGAGCACCCGGCTCTGCGCGTTGACGCGGTAGAAGACGGCGATCCGATCGCGCGGCGTGCCCTCGTCGACGAGCCGGTTGATCTCCGAGGCGACGTAGCGGGCCTCGGCGTGCTCGTCGTCGAACTCGCCGACCACGATCTGGTCGCCGCGAGCGCCGTCGGTCCATAGATGCTTCGGCTTCTGGTCGACGTTGTGGGCGATCAGCCCGTTGGCCGCGTCGAGGATCGTCTGCGTCGAGCGGTAGTTCTGCTCGAGCAGCACCGTGTCGGCGTCCGGGTAGTCGTGCTCGAAGTCGAGGATGTTGCGGATGTCGGCCCCGCGGAATGAATAGACCGACTGGAAATCGTCGCCGACCACGGTCAGGTTCCGGTGCTCCTCGGTCAGCAGCTGCAGCATCCGGTACTGGGCGCGGTTGGTGTCCTGGTACTCGTCGACCAGCACCCAGCGGAAGATCCGGCGGTACTTGTCGCGGACCTCGGCGAACAGCTCCAGCAGGTTGACCGTGCGCACCAGAAGGTCGTCGAAGTCCATCGCCGACGACTCGACCATGCGGCGCTCGTAGAGGCGATAGACGTCCGCGATCGCGACCTCGTAGTCGGTGTTGGCCGCGTCCGCGCAGTCGCTCGAGTCGACCAGCTGGTTCTTGGCCGCCGAGATCGCGCCCTTGACCGAGCGCGGCGGGTAGCGCTTCGGGTCGAGCTCCAGCTCCTCGAGGCAGCGCTTCACCATCCGCACCGAGTCCGCCTCGTCGTAGATCGTGAACGAGCGCTTGTAGCCGAGCCGCGGAGCCTCGGCGCGGAGAATCCGTGCGCAGGCGGAGTGGAAGGTCATCACCCACATCGCCCTCGAGATCCCGCCGATCAGCATCGAGACCCGCTCGCGCATCTCGTTCGCGGCCTTGTTGGTGAAGGTGATCGCGAGGATCTCGCTGGGCTGCGCGCGTCCGCTGGCCAGCAGCCAGGCGATCCGGTGGGTCAGCACCCGGGTCTTGCCCGAGCCGGCCCCGGCGAGGACCAGCAGCGGCCCCTCGCCGTGGGTGACGGCCTCTCGCTGCGCCGGGTTGAGGCCCTCGAGCAGGTGGTCTGCCGGGTCCATCCCGACCTCCGTCGGCGCGCCCTGAAAGGTCTCGTCGCTCACCCAGGCGAGGATAGTCCCGCGCCCGGCGCGTCGGGCGCGGATCGCCTAACCGCCGGCCGAGCTCGGCCCGTGCTTGGTGCGCAGCGGTTTGACCTCGCCCTCGGCGCGCTTGCCGTCGAGCTCGCCGATGCGCGCCTCGATCGCGCTGAGCCGCTCCGAGAGCTGCTTGATCGCCTCGGCGACCGGATCCGGCAGGTGGATCCAGTCGGCATCCGGGCCCTCGGGGCGGCGGCCCTCGACGCGGACGGGATGGCCGGGATTGCCGACCACGGTCGACTTGGCGGGCACGTCCTCGATCACGACGGTGTTCGCGCCGACCTTGGCGCCGTGGCCGATCGTCACCGGGCCGAGCAGCTTGGCGCCCGAGCCGATCGTGACGTCGTCCTGCACCGTCGGATGGCGCTTGCCGCGGGCGAACCCGGTCCCCCCCAGCGTGACCCCCTGGTAGAGCGTCACCCGGTCGCCGATCTCGGCGGTCTCGCCGATCACGACGCCGGATCCGTGGTCGATGAAGAAGTCCTGGCCGATCGCGGCCGCCGGGTGGATCTCGACCCCGGTCACCGCCCGGCTCGCGAACGCGATCGTCCGGGGCGCCAGCGGCACTCCGGCTTCGAACAGGGCATGGGCCACCCGATGCGCCAGCAGCGCCTGCACCCCTCCCCAGCTCGACAGGATCTCGACCGTGCCGACGCCGCGGGCAGCCGGGTCGCGGTCGCGCGCCGCGGCGACGTCGCAGCCGACCTCATGGGCGACGCGGCGCAGTGTGCTCAGCCCGAACATCGGCAGCTCACTCGCTGAAGAACGGCAGGGACATGTAGCGCTCGCCCCCGTCGCAGGCGATCGTGATGATCCGCTTGCCGGCCATCTCGGGCCGCGCGGCGACCTCGAGCGCGGCGTGGAAGGCGGCTCCGGCCGAGATCCCGATCAGCAGGCCCTCGCGCTCGGCCGCGGCGCGGGCGGTCGCGAGCGCGTCCTCGTCTCCGACCGCGATCACCTCGTCGACGACCGAGCGGTCGAGGACGTCGGGGACGAAGCCCGCCCCGATCCCCTGGATCTTGTGCGGGCCCGGCAGTCCGCCGGAGAGCACGGCCGAGGTCGCGGGCTCGACCGCGATCGCGAGCACGCCTGGGCGCCGTTCCTTGAGCGCCTGGCCGACACCGGTGATCGTGCCGCCCGTGCCGACCCCGGTGACCAGGGCGTCGACCTCGCCGCCCAGGTCATCCCAGATCTCGACCGCGGTCGTGCGCCGGTGGATCTCCGGGTTGGCCGGGTTCGAGAACTGCTGGGGCATGAACGCGCCGCGCTCGGCGACGATCTGCTCGGCGAGCCGGATCGCCTCCCCCATCCCGCCCAGCGAAGGCGTCTCGTGGACCTCGGCGCCGTAGGCGCGCAGGAGCTTGGTGCGCTCGCGGCTCATCCCCTCGGGCAGGGTGAGGACCAGCTCGTAGCCCCGCGCCGCGCAGACCATGCCCAGGGCGATCCCGGTGTTGCCGCTGGTCGGCTCGACGATCGTCCCGCCGGGCTGCAGGGAGCCGTCGCGCTCCGCGGCGTCGATCATCGCGACCCCGATGCGGTCCTTGACCGAGCCACCCGGATTCAGGTATTCGAGCTTGGCCACGACCGAGCCCGGGAGCCCGTCGCCGAGGCGGCGCAGCTCGACCAGCGGGGTGTTGCCGACCACCGCCGAGGCCTCGGCGGCGAGGGCGGCTCCCGCCCTGGCGGGTGTCGTCGGAGACGAGGCGATGGCGGTCACGGTACTGAGTGGCCGATCCGGCGGCTACGCTGCGCGCCGAGAACCTACGACCGAAGCGGCGGGGGTTTGCCGCGACAGGGAGAAATCGATGACCAATTCGCCACTCAGGACCCGCTTTCGCGTGCTCGCGCTGCTCGCCGGATGCGTCGCGATCCTCGGGCTCGCCGCCTGTGGGGGAGACGACGAGACCACCAGTACCACCAGCACCACCGCGCCGACGGGCGCGACCGGCTCGGGCGACACCAGCGACCTGCCGGGCGACGCCAGCGCGCTGCGCGACCAGTTCAACCAGCAGCTGCTCCAGGTCCTGACCACGCAGCAGAACCTGACCCAGTCGCAGGCCCAGTGCGCGATCGACGAGCTCGAGCAGAGCGTCACCGACGAGGAGCTCCAGCAGGCGATCGTCGAGGCCGCGCAGTCGGGCCAGGCTCCTCAGGACCTCATCAACGAGGCCTTCGACGCGGGCGCGGCCTGCGCCGACGAGTAGGACCGGCAAAGACATTGGACGAGACGGCCGGCGAATTCGCCGGCCGTTTTCGTTCCGGGACTACTCGCAGTACCGAAAGCCGAGGTCGGCGATCGCATCCCGGGCCGCGACCACCTCGGAGCGAAGTCGCTCCTGGCTGCCCGCGACCGCGTCGCCAACCGGCCCCGGCGCAGCGAGCGCGTCGGCCAGCTCGCGCTGAGCGGCGGCCTGGCCGCGCTTGGCCGCGAGCCAGGAGTCGATCGCGGTGGAGTCAGCGGGCGGCGCCCGCACCGCGGCGACGTCGGCTGCGAAGCGGTCGATCTGCGCCGCCGCGGCGCGGTAGCGCTCGGCGACGGCCTCCTCCTGACCCGCGGCGCCCGCCCGGTGCTGGACGGCCTCGAAGTCCTTCGAGGCCAGCGCCAGCCGGTGGGCAAAGCGCTTGCAGATCGGGTCGACCCGCTCGACGTAGGCGGCGGTCGCCCGCGGGTCGGGGGCCGGTGCCGGGTTCTCGGAGCCGCCACCACAGCCGGCGATCAGGGCCAGTGCGGCGAACGCGAGGCCGGCGAGGCCGGCGCCGGTTTGCGGTCGAGTTCGCACCCGCGCAAGCTACCCACCCGCCCCGTCCGGGGGGCACCTGAAGGCGCAGCCGATTCAAGGTAACGCCGGGGCCCGTCGATGACCTCCCCGTGCGGGTCAAGCTGAGCTATGCGAACGTCGTCTCGACCGTTGCGCTGTTCCTGGCCCTGACCGGCGGCGTCGTCTACGCCGCGTCGAAGATCCGCACCTCCGATATCCAGCGCCACGCGGTCACCTCGAAGAAGATCGGGCCGGCCGCGGTCAAGAACGGCAAGCTGGCTGCCGGCGCCGTTGCGAACCTCCAGGTCCGGGATGACTCGATCGCGCCGGAGAAGCTGACCTTTCCCGTCTTTTACGTCGCGACGCCCTCGGGAGGCTCGCAGGTGGTCGACAACGGACCGTCCCCGTATCCGCTCTCAGGCGGCCAGTGGACCCAACGGCAGAACGCGGTCAACGTGGTCTTCGGCGAGGGCACGGCGACGCTCGCCTACGACGGCAGCGGGTCCGGCTCCTGCCAGGTGTTCTTCGACGTGCGGGTCGACGGCCAGCAGGTCGGCGGCGGCCAGATCCAGACCGATTCGACCGCCCCCGATCAGATCACCCAGCAGATCGGCGCGGCTCCTGGAGCCGGGCCGTTGCAGGCCACTCAGCGGACGCTCACCGTGTCCGTCGGCTCGAACGGCGACTGCACCCCGAGCTCGACGATCGACTCGACCCGCTTCCAGGTCCTCAACTTCGGCTGAAACCCGGCGCCCTGCACAGGCGCCGCGAAAAGCGAGGAGCACCGTTGCTCACGGCTCGACACCCGGCCCCGCTCGGCGCTCTTCGGGAACGACCGGCCAACCGCAATCCGGGCAGACCCACCCCTCGCTCTGTTCGTCACGCAGCGACCAGCCACGTGTGAGCGGTCCGGTTATGCCGGAAACCGTGTGGTGCGCGGGGTGCCCCTGCCTGATGGCTGCGACGGGCTTCCTGCACCGTTCGCAGTACATGCCGCGCTTGACTCGCATTGCCGTCGGTCCTTCCTTGCCTCAGCCCCCAATGCTACGCCGGATTCCGTCTCGGCGGGCGCGAGATACTGCGTGGGCGATGAAGCTCTACGTTTGCTGGGGAACCTTCCGTACCAACAAGGGTCACCCTTGCGGCGAGGCCCACGCAGCCTTGGTCGCTGCGGGCTACGAGCCCCAAGTGGTCAAGACCGGCGGCTGCTACGGAACCGACCCGCTCTTTGCCAGGCGGCGTGAGGTCAAGCGGCTGACCGGCACCTACGAGGTGCCCACGCTCGTGCTCGACAACGGCACGATCATCGACGGCTCGGGGAACATCATCGAGTGGGCACGGGCCAGTGAAGCCACCGGGCTGTCGGGGTAGGCGATGTCGCAGGAGAACGTCGAAATAGTCCGCAGGCTCTTTGGGCAGTGGGCCACTGGCGACCTCACGGCGGACCTCTTCGACCGCGATATCGAGTATTCGCGGATCGGCGCAGAAACCCCGGACATGGAGGGTCGGTGGCTCGGTCGCGATGAGCTGTCGACCGCGATGCGCGAGTACCTCCGGGCGTTCTCGGACCTGCGCATCGAAGCCGAGCGCATCATCGACCTCAGCGGAGACCGGGTGCTGGTGCTCTCGCGGCACACCGCGCGTGGCAAGCAGAGCGGTGTGCCCATCGAACACGAAATCGGGGACCTGTTCACACTGCGCGACGGCAAGATCGTGCGCTACGACTCCTACTGGGACCGCGCCGAGGCCCTCGCAGCCGCCGGCCTGTCGGAGTAGACGATGTCCGGACATCGACAGCACGCGCACCTTGACGCTTCGGTCGAGGACGTCTGGAGCCTCGTCGGCGTTCCAAGGCGCTACCCGGAATGGTGGCCCCGCGTGATCGAGGTGCAGGGTGAGCGCTTTGAGGAGGGCGACGAGTACGTCCAAGTCACCCGGGACCCGACCGGGAGCGTGAGGTCGAACTTCCTGATCGAGCGTTCGCGTGATCTGCGGGAGATCCGGATGAGCTGCCAGTTGACCGGCACCTATGCCCATTGGTTCCTCACTCCGGCTCAGGGCGGCACGTTTGTCGAGCTCGAGATGGGCATGGAGCCGACGCGCTTGAGCGATCGACTCTTCGACAAGACGATGGGCAGCCGCTACTTCCGCACCTGGAGCCAGCAATCGCTCGACGCCCTGCGGGAAGCGACGCGTGGCGATGCCGTCAAAGCCGCCGGAGCGCCGGGGTAGGCGATGTCGTGGGAGAACGTGGAGATCGCGAGGCAGGCGGTGCAAGCCTTCAACCGCCGCGACCTGGCGGCCTTGACCGAATCGTTCACCGCCGATGTGGAATGGGAGCCGGGCGGTCCGGCCGCCGTTGAACGCGCCGTCTACCGAGGCCGCGACCAGGTCGCCGACGGGTTTGCAACGACGTGGACGGCATGGGAGGTGTTTCAAATCGACGAGAGCGAGATCCGCGACTTGGGTGACTCGGTCCTGTGGCTGGGGAGCGCCCGAATGCGGGGCGAGGCAAGCCGCGTCGACTTCGACCAACCGTTCGCGATCTACTTCCTGATGCGAGGCGGCAAGATCATCCGATTCCGAGGTTTCGTCAGCTGGCAACAAGCCCTCGAAGCGGCCGGGCTGTCGGAGTAAGCGATGTCGCAGGAGAACGTCGAGACGTGCAATCGATCTTCGCGGCGTGGGGGCGCGGCGACTTCCGCTCCGTCGAGTGGGCGCACCCGGAAATCACCTTCGTAGTCGCCGACGGCCCGGCCCCCGGAAGCTGGAGCGGAGTGGCGGCGATGGCAGAGGCGTGGCGCGAATCCCTGAGCGCCTTTGAGCATTTGCGGACCGAGGCCGATGAGTACCGGAAATACTCCGCATGCTCTACAACAGTCGGCCAGGGGCGACCTCTCGGCGAACTGCTTCGACCCGAATGTCGAGTACTCACCGATCGGCGCGGAAACCCCAGACATGGAGGGGCGGTGGCGTGGTCCCGATGAGTGTGGACCGCGATGCTGAGTACATCCGGGCGTTCTCGGACCTGCGCATCGAAGCTGAGCGCCTCATCGACCTCGGCCGAAAAGGTGCTGGTGCTCTCGCGGCAAACGGCGCATGGCAAGCAAGCGGCGTGCCCATCGATCACGAATGGGGATCTGTTCACACTGCGCGACGGCAAGATCGTGCGCTACGACGCCTACTGGAACCGTGCCGAGGCCCTCGAAGCCGCCGCCTGTCGGAGTAGACGATGTCCGGACATCGACAGCACGCGCACCTCGACGCTTCGGTCGAGGACGTCTGGAGCCTCGTCGGCCATTCCAAGGCGCTACCCGGGATGGATGGCCCCGCGTGATCGAGGTGCAGGGTGAGCTTTGAGGAGGGCGACGAGTACGTCCAAGATCACCCGGGACCCGACCGGGAGCGTGAGGTCGAATTTCCTGATCGAGCGCCGTGATCTGCGGGAGACGCCGGATAAGACTTGCAGTTGACCGGCGCCTGCTGCCCATTCGTTCCTGGCTGCCGCTGAGGGCGCCGTTATTGCTCAAGCTGATCGGCATCGAGCCGACGCGCTGAGCGATCGACTCTTCGACGAGACGATGGGCCACCATTACTTCGGCCACCTGGAGCCAGCAATCGCTCGACGCCCTGAGGAGAGCGACGCGTGGCGATGCCGTCGAAGCCGCCGGAGCGCCCCAGGGCAGGCGATGCAACCGAGAAGCGTGGAGATCGCGAGGCATGCGGTGCAAGCCTCGCGCCGCGACCTGGCGGCCTTGACCGAATCGTTCACCGCCGATGTGGAATCGAAGCCGGGCGGTCCGGCCGCCGTTGAACGCGCCGTCTACCGAGGCCGCGACCAGGTCGCCGACGGGTTTGCAACGACGTGGACGGCATGGGAGGTGTTTCAAATCGACGAGAGCGAGATCCGCGACTTGGGTGACTCGGTCCTGTGGCTGGGGAGCGCCCGAATGCGGGGCGAGGCAAGCCGCGTCGACTTCGACCAACCGTTCGCGATCTACTTCCTGATGCGAGGCGGCAAGATCATCCGATTCCGAGGTTTCGTCAGCTGGCAACAAGCCCTCGAAGCGGCCGGGCTGTCGGAGTAAGCGATGTCGCAG
>CAWAFH010000006.1:0-86400 GCA_963781265.1 uncultured Solirubrobacterales bacterium | reverse complement strand
CTCCGTCGAGTGGGCGCACCCGGAAATCACCTTCGTAGTCGCCGACGGCCCGGCCCCCGGAAGCTGGAGCGGAGTGGCGGCGATGGCAGAGGCGTGGCGCGAATCCCTGAGCGCCTTTGAGCATTTGCGGACCGAGGCCGATGAGTACCGAGCGCTCGACGATGAGCAGGTGTTCGTGCTCATGCACCTCAGGGGGCGCGGCAAGACCAGCGGCCTGGAGGTCGGGGACATACAGATGAAGGGAGCGAACCTGTTCCACCTTCGCGATGGCAAGGTGACGACGCTCGTCCTCTACTGGGACCGCCAGCACGCTCACCCTGACGCCGGGCTTCAGGAGTAAGCGATGTCGCAGGAGAACGTGGAGATCGTGCGGCGGGCCAACGCCGCCTATGCGTCGGGAGGCATGGACGCTGCCCTTCCCTACTTCACTGACGACACGGTCCTGTACTCGATTCCGGAGTGGCCCGATGACCCCGAGTACCACGGCCACGATGGGCTTCGAAGGCTTGACCGGCAATGGCGGGACAACTTTGACGACTTCGGCTTCGAGGCCCAGGAGCTGCGCGACGCCGGGGACGCCGTCGTATCCCTGCATGAGCTGACCGGTCGGACCAAGGGCTCGGGCATCCCAATGACAATGCAGATAGGAGCAGTCGTCTCCAAGTTCGCGGACGGTCGGATCGGTGTGCAGCGTCTCTTTCCGAGCTGGGAGTCGGCCCTCCAGGCGGCCGACCTGTCGGAGTAGGCGATGTCGCAGGAGAAAGACTGGCTCCAGCAAGCGAATCCCGCTCCGTGCCGGGGCGCCTTTTAGATGTGGTACATGCCGGCGCCGGCCTCGTCGGCCTCGCGGCGCGCGATGTCGGCGATCGTCGTGCGGCTGAACACGTCGCGCAACGACTCGACGCCCTCCTTCCAGATCCCGCCGGCCTCGTCGGCCTCGGCGCCGACCTTGCCGTCGAGGGCCTGAACGACCTCGAGGACCGTGATCTGGTCCGGCTCGCGGGCCAGCCGGTAGCCGCCCTTGACCCCCCGCTGGCTGACCAGCAGACCGTCGCGGCGAAGGGTCGAGAACAGCTGCTCGAGGAACTGGACCGGCATCCCGCGGCGCTCGGCGACCTGGGCGATCGGGACCGGGCGCTCACCCGATCGGGCGAGCTCGGCCATCGCGACGACCGCGTAACGCGACTTGGAGGTCACGGAGATCATCGCGAGCCTGGACGCATGATCGTCATCGCCGCAGGTTCTAGCGGATGGGGACGGAAAAACCTCGCTCCTACCGACCGTCGGCCACACCCTCGGCTCCGACCCGGCTAGGATGCCCGCAGCGGTAGAGAGGTGCCGCGACCGAGACCCTCGGCCTCGGCGCGGCAGTAGCTCGGGGGAGCGTCCGGCCCCGGGTCTCGGGGCACTGCCAATGAACGACGAACGACGCTGCCTGGTAATCGATGAGCAGCCGGCCATTCGGGTCGGGGTCCGAGGCATGCTCGCCGACCGCTACGAGGTCGAGGAGGCGGCCGACGGCCGCCACGCGCTCGAGCTGATCACCTCGCTCGGCGATTTCGACGTCGCGATCGTCGATCTGCCATCCGGCAACGAGCGCGGTGACGCGCTCGTCGGGCTCGCCGCGATCAAGGCGCTCCGCAAGGCCCGCCCGGGGCTCGGGATCGTCGCCCACGGCTCGCGCCCCGAGCGCCTCGTCGCGACCGAGGCGATCGAGGCCGGCGCGACCGCGTTCGTCGCGAAGAGCTCGGCCGAGACTGCCCTGTGCCGCGCCGTCGACTCCGCCGCCGACTCCGAGACCTTCGTCGACCCGGCGGCGGCCGCCAAGAACGGCTCCCTGGCGCTGACCAGGCGCCAGCGCGAGATCCTGCAGCTGTACGCGAACGGCCTCTCGACCGATGACGCCGCGCAGCATCTGGGCCTGAGCACGGAGACGGTCCGCACGCATACCAAGGCCGTGCTCGCCCGCCTGCACGCCCGCGACCGCACTCACGCGGTCGCGATCGGCATGCGCTCACGCTTGATCGACTAGCGCCGCTCGCCGCTCGTTCGTTTTCGGCAGAGCGATCGCCGCGCACGCCCGGACGCGAAAGCAGAAGAGAAAGCCCGTGGCGTAGCCGCGGGCAATTGATTCAGGCGAGAGCGCAGGACTGGCGCGTTTTCTCAGAGCCAGCCGCGGTCCCGGGCGATGAGCACGGCCTGGGCGCGATCCACGGCGCCGATCTTGCGATAGACGTTGTGCAGGTGGGTGCGCACGGTGCTGACCGAGAGCGAGAGCTCGGCGGCGATCTGCTTGTAGACCTTGCCCTCGGCGAGCCCTCGCAGGGCGTCGATCTCGCGCATCGACAGCGGGCAGGGCTCCGATGCGCGGCGGCGGCGCTCGCCGACGTGGGGAAACTCGAACAGCAGCCCGCTGAGCGTCTCGTCGGAGATCTCGAGCGAGCTCGCCGACTCGCGCAGGGAGTCGGTCGAGACCGGGTCGGCAGCGGCGTAGTGGACGATCAGGTCGGCGAGCCTCAGTGCGGCGGCGTGGCCGGTCGCGTCAGCGGCGTGGTGGCGCTCGATCGCCGAGGAGATCGAGGCGGGCAGACCCCAGCGGCGAACCAGCACCGCACCGACGAGGGCATGGTCGATGCCGAGCTCGCGGCGCTCGCGGCGCGCGCGCTCCTCGGGCGTCTCACCGGGCTTGCCGTGCGACTGCTCGTCGCCGTAGAGCTCGGCGAGCACCAGCTTGCCGACGTCGTGGAGCAGGGCCGCGACCGCGAGCTCGTCGCGCTGCGGCAGCCGCGCGACCTCGCCGACCCGCTCGGTCGCGATCCGGACCGCGACCCCGTGGCGGCGGAAGCGCTCGTGGCGCCCGGCGGCCGGGCCCGCGGGCTCCAGCGTGTCGTAAGTCTCGAGCCGATCGGCGAGCGTCGCGACGCCCCCGGTGTTCAGGTACTCGACCGCCTCGCGCACTCCCCCGGTCCGGCCCGACGGGCCGTCGCCGTTGTTGGCGGCGCGCATCACGGCGACCGCGAGGGCGGCGTCGGACTCGACCGCTTCGGCGACGTCAGCGGCCGAGGGCGCCTGGCGCTCGCAGAGACCGACCAGGCGGCGGCGGGCCTCCGAGAGGGCCGGCATCTTGGTCACCGCGTCGAAGGCGTCGGCGAGCCTCCGGCCTCCGACTCCAGCGCGGCGCACACCGGAACTCGGGCGCTTGGCGTTGACTGCTTGGCTCATCGTCGTTACAGGCTTTCCGGCGCGTGCGGTCGCACGCGTTCACAACTTAGATCGGCAGTCGAGCGCGGTTGTTTAGCGATGAGCGCGAATTCCGCCCGCCTACAGGCGTCGTGCGGCCGCTTCGACTCGCGAGACGGCCTCCTCGCGGCCGAGCGCGGCGAGGGACTCGAAGATCCCGGGCGAGACCGTGGTGCCCGTGATCGCGACCCGGAGCGGCTGGTAGAGGTCGCGCGGCTTGAGCCCGAGGCGCTCCGCGACGGGACCAAGCCCCGCCTCGAGCGTCGCCGGGTCGAACGGGTCGGCGGAGCGCAGCACGTCGCGCGCGGCCTCGAGCCCCGCCGCCACCCCGTCGCGCTCCATCACCTTCGACCAAGCCTTCGGGTCGTCGACGGGGGGCTCGAACAAGAACGCGATCAGCGGCCACAGCTCGGACAGCGTCTGCGCCTTCTCCTGGGCGATCGCGCAGGCGGCCGCGAGCCGCTCGCGATCGGCGGCGGCCTCGGGGTGCCCGGAGCGCTCGAGCTCGGCCGCGGCGGCGTCGACGTAGGCGTCGTGCGAGAGCTCGCGCATGTATCGACCGTTGAGCCAGCGGAGCTTGCGCTCGTCGAAGACCGCCGCGGAGCGGCCAACCCGCTCGAGCGAGAACTGCTCGACGAGCTCATCGGTGGAGAGGATCGTCTGGTCGTCGTCGGCTCCCCAGCCGAGCAGGGCGAGGTAGTTGCGTACCGCGGCGGGCAGGTAGCCGGCGGCGCGTAGCTCCTGGACCGAGGCGGCCCCATGGCGCTTCGAGAGCTTCTTGCCGTCGGGTCCGTGCAGCAGCGGCAGGTGGGCATAGCGCGGCGGGGTCGCGCCGAGCGCCTCGAACACGAGCAGCTGCTTCGGCGTGTTCGAGAGATGGTCGTCGCCGCGGATCACCTCCGTGATCCCCATGTCGAGGTCGTCGACGGCGACCGCGAAGTTGTAAAGGGGGGTCCCGTCGCCGCGCGCGATCACGAGGTCATCGGTGAGCCGGTTCTCGAAGGTGACCGGCCCGCGGATCACGTCGTCGACCACCGTCTCGCCGTCGTCCGGGACCCGGAGGCGGATGGCGGCCCCGTCGCCCTCCCGGGCCTCGCCCCGGTACCCCACGCTGCCGTGCGCCTCCTTCCACGCACGCACGTCGTCGCCGGTCGCCGTGTCCGGATAGGCGCGCCCGCGACGCGACCAGCCCGTCGATCGCCTCACGGTGGCGCTCCGCCCGCTCGGCCTGGCTCAGCGGCCCCTCGTCCCAGTCGAGCTCGAGCCAGCGCAGCGCATCGAGGATCTGCTCGACGTTCTCAGGGGTCGAGCGCTCGCGGTCCGTGTCCTCGATCCGCAACACCATGGCGCCGCCGCTGCCCCGCGCGAAGAGCCAGTTGTAGAGTGCCGTGCGCGCTCCGCCGATGTGCAGGACACCGGTCGGCGACGGGGCGAAGCGGACTCTCGGGGACTGGTTCATCACTTTGCAGATCGGCGCGCATGTTTCCACAGCGGGCGGCTTGGCCAAGGCGGTCGAGCGCGGCGTCGAGTCGAAGTCCGACGCGATCCAGATCTTCAACCAGAGCCCGCGGATGTGGCGCCCGACACGGTATTCGGCCGACGACTTCGCCGAGTTTCGCGAGGCGCTCGAGGCATCGCGGATCGCCTCGGCGACGATCCACGCCGTCTACCTGATCAACTGCGCGAGCAAGGAGCGCGAGATCCGTACGAAGTCGATCGCATCGCTCACCCACGCCCTCCGGGTCGGCGACGGGATCGGCGCCCACGGCGTCGTCCTGCACGCCGGCGCTCGCAAGGGCGAGGCTCACGGGCCGTCGATGAAGCGGGCGGCCAAGGCGATCGCCGCGGCGCTCGCGGACTCGGAGAGCTGCCCGATCCTGCTCGAGAACACCGCCGGGACCCAGGGGCCGCTCGGGCGCGACTTCGACGAGCTCGGCGAGCTCGTCCAGCTCCTCGACGGCGACGCCAGGGTCGGGATCTGCCTCGACTCCTGTCATCTGCTCGCCTCAGGGTTCGAGATCCGCACGATCGAGGCGCTCGACGAGGTGCTGGCCGAGTTCGATCGGAAGGTCGGCCTCGGCCGGCTCACCTGCCTGCACCTGAATGACTCGCAGATCCCGCTCGGTGGCAACCGGGATCGCCACGCCCCGCTCGGCGAGGGCGAGATCGGCGAACGCGGGCTCAGCGTCTTTCTCTCCGAGCCGCGCTTCGAGCGGCTGCCGACCCTGATCGAGACCGGTGCCGACGACGGCGCCCCGGGAGCGGCCGACGTCGAGCTCGCCCGCAAGCTGCGCAGACGCGGCATCGCCGCCCGCCAAAGGCGGGCGGCGATGCGCTAGCCCCCGAAGCCCCCGGTTACGAGATGGTGTCGCCCGGGTCGCGCGAGACGGCACGTTGAAGCGCCAGGCCGAGCCCCGTGACCGCGAGCGCGACCGCGGCCATCGCGATCACGTCGAAGCCGGTGAAGGGAAGCGGGCCGACGTTGCCACCGAGTCCAGAGTTCGAGCTCGGCGGCTGACCGCCGGCGCTCACCTGGGTGAGCCTGTCCGAATACTGGCTCGTGGTCGGATCGACCTGCTGGGCCCCAGCCAGCGCCGGCGCCACCAGCGACGCGCAGAGCGCGACCACAAGCAGTCCGGCGAGCTTGATCTTCAGCAGTTGAGTGGTGCGCAAGGTGCAAGAGCTCCTTCGATTTACCAGGGTGAACGGTTACTACCCTAAGCCCATCCGGTGAGATGAGCGTGAGCCGCGGATGAGAGTCGCTCTCATGCTCGTGCCTATCTCATCCCCCTCTCATCGCCATCTCATCTGCATCCGCGAGGCTTGCAACTGGATGCGCACCGTTCAAGGAAGGGGTGCCGAGGGGTGAGTAGGCAGCGCTCGCGGATAATCGCCCTGCAGGCGATCGTCGTCAGCGTGCTCGCGGTGATCGTCGTCGTCACGCTGCTGAAGCCCGAGGACTCCGGCCTGCTCTCCGGGGTCACCGTCCCCGGGCCGGGCCCGCCGTCGCCGGGCGCCTACATCCCGCGCGCCGGCGAGCACCGCGGCGCCAACGAGCGCGAAACCGGGCCCGCGCAACGCTCGCACGGGCGGGTCACGCCCGGCGTCGTGGCCGCGACCGGGGCTCCCGCGACCCTTCCCGCCCCGCCGATCGGCGCTGCGCCGGGCACCTCAGGCGACGGTGGGGGCTCCCCGACCGACGACCAGTACGCGGACACCCTGAGCCGGATCACCGAGCGCCTCAACTGATCCCACTGCACGCCGACTGGCAATAAGCCCGGGCGATCCGGGCTACATTGCGAACGTGTTGATCGACTCGCGCGCGCGCACCAAGGAAGGTGAGGCCGCAGCCGGCGGGGGCGAACGCAGATCGGTGCTGGGGGGAGTCCGCACCAGGGTGCTGGTCTCGTTCCTCGCTTTGCTGCTGCTCTCGACCGCGGCCTCGGTCTTCGTGCTGCGCGAGGTGCTGATGTCACGGATCGACGACCAGGTCGAGCGCGAGCTGACCCGCGATGTCGACAACCTGGGTGAGGTGAGCGCGCTCGGGAGGCCCGAGAACGGCCGCCCGTTCACCGACGTCGGCGAGCTGCTCGATACCTACATGAGCGGCTCCGCCGCCCCTTCCGACGGCGCTCTCGTCACCTACACGGACGGCGAGCTGCGGGAGGTCAAGGTCTCCGACCCGGGCCAGGAGGGCCTTGCGGACGCGTTCGCCGGCTTCGCCGACGTGAGCGGCCCGACCAGCGGCGTGGTCGACACCGCGTTCGGCCAGGCCACGTTCGTCGCGATCCCGGTCTCGGTCGGCGATCGCAGCGGCGTGCTGCTCGCCGCCTCGCTGACCGCGGCCGAGCGCGACCAGGTCGAGAGCGCGGTGCGGATCGCGATCGGGGTCTCGATCGTGGTCCTGCTCTTGGCGTCGCTGTTCATCTGGCTCGCCGCCGGACGCGCGATCGCGCCGCTGAACGCGCTTTCGCGGACCGCGCGGACGATCTCCGAGACGGACCTGTCGGGCCGGATCCCGGTGCGCGGCAGTGACGAGATCGCCGAGCTCGGCCGCACCTTCAACAGCATGCTCGACCGCCTCGAGGCGGCGTTCGCCCACCAAAAGGACTTCCTCTCCGACGTCAGCCACGAGCTGCGCACCCCGATCACCGTGATCCGCGGCCACGTCGAGACGCTCGGCGACTCGCCGCGCGAGCGCGAGGAGGCGATCGCGGTGATCCAGGACGAGCTCGACCGGATGAGCCGCTACGTCGACGAGCTGCTGCTGTTGGCGAGAGCGCCGCGGCCCGACTTCCTGCGGCCGGGGCCGATCGACCTCGACCTCTTCACCCATGACCTGTTCGCGAAGGCGCAGAGCCTCGGCGACCGCGACTGGCACCTCGACGGAACCGGCGTCGGGATCGTGGTCGCCGACCAGCAGCGACTCACCCAGGCGGTGATGAACCTCGCCGAGAACGCCGTCCGTCACACCACCCGCGACGACGCGATCTGGCTCGGCACCTCGCTGGTCGGCGATCGCGCCCGGCTCTGGGTCCGCGACGAGGGCCCCGGAATCGACCCCGCCGATCAGGAGCGGATCTTCGAGCGCTACGAGCGCGGCGAAGGCCCCGGTGAGCCCTCCGAAGGCAGCGGGCTCGGGCTCGCGATCGTGGTGGCGATCGCCGAGGCGCACGGCGGCCGGGTCCTGCTCGACTCCCAGCCCGGGCTCGGCGCGACCTTCACCGTCGTCCTCCCGGCGACCGAGCCGCCGGCGCCATGAGCCGCATCCTGATCGCCGAAGACGAGCCGCGCCTCGCCTCATTCCTGGAGAAGGGTCTCCGGGCGAGCGGCTTCACGACGACCGTGGTCGCCGACGGCCCCGGGGCCGAGTCGCTCGCCGACGAGTCCGACTTCGACCTGCTGATCCTGGACCTGAGCCTGCCCGGCAAGGACGGTCTCGAGGTGCTGCGAGGCATGCGCTCCGCGGGCAGCAGGCTCCCCGTGATCATCCTGACGGCCAGGGGCGATCCCCACGACCGCGTCGAGGGGCTCGAGAGCGGTGCCGACGACTACCTGGCGAAGCCGTTTCACTTCGAGGAGCTGGTCGCCCGGGTGCGCGTCCAGCTGCGGGGCGGCGACCGCCCCTCAGAGGAGACACAGCTCCGGGTCGGCGGGCTCGCGCTCGACCTGCGCACCCGCTGGGCGAGCGTCGACGGCGAGACGGTCGAGCTCAGCGCCCGCGAGTTCGAGCTCCTGCGGACCTTCCTCCAGCACCCCAACCAGGTCCTCAGCCGCGAGCAGCTGCTGGCCCGTGTCTGGGGCTATGACTACGACCCGGGCTCGAACGTGGTCGACGTGTACGTGGGGTACCTGCGCAAGAAGCTGGGCGGGCAGCGGTTCGAGACCGTGCGCGGGGTGGGCTACAGGTTCAGGGCGTAGGCGGCGCTCGGCGCCCGTTGTTCGTTGCTTCGTTGTTCGGCCGAAGGTCGCCGCGCACGCCCGGACGCGGAAGCAGCATGAAAAGTCCGCGGCGTAGCCGCGGACAATTGATTCAAGGCGAGAGCGGAGGACGTGGCGCGAATTACTCGAGGACCTTGCGCAGGTCGAACGCCCTGATTCCCTCGGGCCCCTCGTCGGTGCAGTCGAAGAAGCGCGGGTTGACGCAGGAGAAGGCGCTGCCGGCACCCTCGTAGGAGGGCTCGACCTTGAACTGGCACTGGGGCAGCGGCTCGCCCGACATCTTGATCCCGCCATAGCCGCCGTCGGCCTCGGCGAGGTCGAACATGTCGAGATCGATCTCGGCCCGGAAGACCTTGCGCAGGCAGCCCATGTAGCGGCCGCCCGTCAGCTGGTCCTCGTAGGAGTAGAGGAAGCGGCAGCCGAGCTCGATGCAGCCGCGCGGCTCGATCAGCTTGTCGCAGAAGGTGCGGCAGCGCCTGCACTCGCTCGCCCGGGTCCCGGATCGCTGAACGGTCGCCACGGGGAAAGTCTACGCAGTGGAGAAGCCGCTCAGGCCGCCAGGGCCGCCGGCCCGAGCAGCTGATCGAGCTCGGCGCGAAGCGCCGCCGACGGGTGAACCCTGTAGTCGCTGCCGAACCGCAGACGCCGCACGCCCTCGCGGGTCCGCATCTCGAGCAGCACCTCGTTGTCGCCGGGGAAATCGCCGAACACGGCCTTCAGATCCTCGATCAGCCCGGCCCCGAACTCGGCCGCGTTGACGCGCAGGACGAGCGGCCCGGTCGACTGCTGTGCCTTGGCGCGCGCCGCGGCGACCTCGTCCGCGCCGGGCTCGAACGCGGTCGCCTCGTGGACGACGACGCTGAGCTTGCCGCCCTCCCCCTTGTCGACTCGGCCCCGCACGGTGATCACGCGGTCGACCTCGATCACCTCGGCCGCCTCCGATGCGGCGTCGCGGACGAACAGCTCGAGCCGGCCCTCGAGGTCGTCGAGGGCGGCGAACATGACGAAGCCGCCGCGCCGGGTGCGGACCTTCTTCGCCTCCGAGACGATCCCCCCGATCGTCACCCAGGCGCCGTCCGGCATCGCGGGGACGTCGGCGAGCGGCCGGTCGACCGCGGCGCGCAGCGCGTCGCGCACCTCGCCGAGCGGGTGCGCGGAGACGAACGTGCCGAGCGTCTCCTTCTCGAGCCGCAGCAGCTCACGCTGGTCGAACTCCTCCTCGGGCACGGACGGGTGGCCCGGAGCGGCGAAGCCGGAGGTCGGCGACTCCTCGGCGGCTCCGTCGCCGAGGTCGAAGATCGAGCCCTGACCGCGGCGCGAGTCCTCCTGGGCCTGCTGTCCCGCGGACTGGGCCGAGCCGAGCACCTCGAGCATCCCGCGGCGCGGGTCGCCGGTCGAGTCGAGCGCCCCGCACTTGACCAGGCACTCGATCGCCCGCTTGTTGACGACGCGCGCGTCGACCCGCTCGCAGAAGTCCCAGATCGACTCGAACGGCCCCGACTCGCGCACCGAGACGATCGTCTCGACCGCCGAGTGGCCGACGTTCTTGACCGCATCGAGGCCGAAGCGGATCGACTTGCCGCTGACGACGAACCCGTGATCCGAGGAGTTGACGTCGGGCGGCAGCACCTCGATGCCCATCTCCGCGCACTTGTTGACGAAGAACGGGACCTTGTCCTTGGTCGACATCACCGAGGAGATCACGGCCGCCATGTACTCGGCCGGGTAGTTGGCCTTCAGGTAGGCGGTGCGGTAGGAGATCAGCGCGTAGCAGGCGGCGTGCGACTTGTTGAACGAGTAGTCGGCGGCCGCGGTCATCAGCGACCACAGGTCCTTCGCCACCGCCGGCGCCGTGCCCGACGTCGAGCAGCCGCTGATGAACTTGTCCTCCATCGTCGCCATCAGGTCGCGCTTCTTCTTGCCCACGGCCTTGCGCAGGTCGTCGGCCTCGGCCGGGGTGAAGCCGCCGATCTGCTTCGAGATCTCCATCAGCTGCTCCTGGTAGACGCAGCAGCCGTACGTCTCCTCGGTGATCGGGCGCAGGCGCGGGTCCGGATAGGTGACCGATGCCGGGTTGCGCTTGCCGCGCGCGTAGTCCGGGATGAACCGCATCGCTCCCGGCCGATAGAGGGCGCCGATCGCGACGATGTCGTTGAACTCGGTCGGGCGGATCTGCTTGAGCGCCTCGCGCATGCCCTCCGACTCGAGCTGGAAGACCCCCACGGAGTCGCCCCGGGAGAGCATCTCGAAGGTCTTCGCGTCGTCCAGCGGGATCGACTCCATCTCGACCTCGACCCCGCGCGAGCGGCGGATGATGTCGACGGCGTCCTCGATCACGTCGAGGTTGCGCAGCCCGAGGAAGTCCATCTTCAGCAGCCCGATCTCCTCGATCGGGTTCATCGAGTACTGGGTGACGATCTTGTACTGGCGCGCCGGCTTGCCGTTCGGGCCCTTCTCCGCCGGAGCGCCTCGGTCCTCGGCCAGCTGCAGCGGGACGATCTCGTCGAGCGGCCGGTCGGCGATCACCACCGCCGCGGCGTGGATCGAGTTGTTGCGGACGATCCCCTCGAGCCCGCGCGCAACGTCGACGATCTGCCGCGTGTCGCCGTCGGCGTCGTAGGCGTTGCGCAGATCCTGGCCCCTGCGCATGCACTCCTCGAAGCTCGGGCTGCGGCCCATGATCGGCTCCGGGATCAGCTTCGCGATCCGGTCGCCGGTCGCGTGGGTGTGGCCGAGCACCCGCGCCGCGTCGCGGGTGGCCGCTCGCGGCGCCATCTTGCCGAAGGTGATGATCTGCGCGACCGACTCGCGGCCGTATTTCTCCTGGACGTAGCGGATCACGCGCTCGCGACCGCGGACCGAGAAGTCGATGTCGATGTCCGGCATCGACTTGCGCGCCGGGTTCAGGAAGCGCTCGAAGAGCAGGTCGTTGGCGAGCGGATCGAGGTCGGTGATGTTGAGCGCGTAGGCGACGATCGAGCCGGCCGCCGAGCCGCGGCCCGGGCCGACGGCGATGCCGTTCTCCTTCGAGTAGCGGACGAAGTCCCAGACGATCAGGAAGTAGGACTCGAAGCCCATCTCGGCGATCACCCCGAGCTCGAAGTCGGCGCGCTCGCGGGCCGCGGCCGGGATCGGATCGCCGTAGCGGCGTCGCAGCCCCTCGTCGAGAAGCCGGCGCAGCATCGCGCCCGGCTCCTCGCCGTCGGGCGTCGGGAAGCGCGGCAGCAGCAGCTTGCCGAGCTCGATCTCGACGTTGCACCGCTCGGCGATCTCGAGCGTCGTCGGCACCGCCTCGGGCCACTTGCTGAACGCCTCCTCCATCTCGGCGGCGCTCTTGAGAAAGAACTCGTTGGTGTCGAAGGTCAGCTTCGGCTGCTCGAGCGTCGACTTCGTCTGCACGCAGAGCAGCGCCGCGTGGTTGCGGTAGTCCTCGCGCTTCAGGTAGTGGACGTCGGCGGTCGCGACCAGCGGCCGGCCGAGCTCGCGGGCGTAGCGGACGATGCCCGCGTTCGCCTTCGTCTGGTCGTCGATCCCGTTCTCTTGGACCTCGAAGTAGACATCGTCCGCGCCGAACACCTGGACGAGGTCGTCGAGGTGGGCGCGCGCGTCATCGGGGCGGTCCTCGACGAGGCGCCGGCAAAAGCGCGACTGCAGACAACCGGTGAGCGCGATCACGCCGTCGGCGTGGCGGGCGAGCAGGTCCATGTCCACGTTCGCCTTCCCGCGCTTGAAGCCCTCCAAAAAGCCGGCCGAGGTGAGCTTGACGAGGTTGCGGAAGCCGTCGTCGTCGGCCGCGAGCAGCGTCAGGTGGTTGCGCTCGACCCGGCCCTCGGCGTGGCGGTCGTCGACGAGGTAGGCCTCGAGCCCGAGGATCGGCTTGACCCCGTGCTCCTTGCACGCCTTGTAGTGCTCGATCGCGCCGTTCATCACTCCGTGATCGGTCAACCCGAGGGCGGGCATGCCCAGCTCGGCCGCGCGGGCGGCCATCCCGCGGTCGACCTTGTCGGCCCCCCTGTTGACGATCTTGCAGGCCCCGTCGAGCAGCGAGTATTCGCTGTGGACGTGCAGGTGGACCACGTTCGAGCTCACCCGCCGATCATGGCAAGCGGGCCAGATGTCACCCGCGGCCCAAACCGCTAACTGCGAGGATCTGGGCACGGTGATCTGGCTGTTGCGACACGGCGAGGCCGAGGCCGAGGCCGCGGACGACGCCGCGCGGCGGCTGACGTCCAAGGGCGAGCGCCAGGCGAGCGCCGCCGGGGCCGCGCTCGCCGCCCTGAACGTCCCGATCACGGCCTGCCTGACGAGCCCGAAGGTCCGCGCGCTCGACACCGCGAGCCTCGCATGCGGGGCGCTCGGGGTGGAGCCCGAGGTGGTCGAGGCCCTGCGTGGCGGCGACTTCGACCCGGCCGAGCTCGCCGCCGGGCGCGGCGAGGTGCTGCTGGTCGGCCACGAGCCCGACTTCTCCCGGGCGGTGCAGCTCGTCACCGGCGGGCGGATCGAGCTCAAGAAGGGCGGCCTCGCCGCGATCGCGGACTCGACCCTCGCGGCCCTCCTGCGCCCCGGCCAGATCCGCCGGATCGCGGGTCACTGACGAGCCCGGATCAGGGCTCGCGCATCCGATCGCCGAGCTGCGAAGCCTGCGCCGGGGGGGTGATCGCCCACGGGACCCGCGCCTCGCCGCCCGTCGCGGGCCCGAACACCTGATCGAGGAGCGCGGTCGGATCGGCGACTCGGAGGAACCCGCGCAAATGCGTCTCGACCTGGGTGCGCGTGTTGCCGGCCGCCGCCATCTGGATCGCGGCCTGGCGGGCCTCGACCCAGGCGCGGTCGCCGGGCGGGCGCTCGGACTCCGCCGCCTCGGCGGCCTGCTGTTCGGACGGCGGGCGCCGACAGCGGGATCGCCGGGGCCGCGGCGGCGCGGGCCGCGGCGCGCTCGACCAGGCCTTCCGACGGGATGGCGGTCTGGGCCATCGGCGGCGCCGTGACCTCGGCCGTGACCCGGTCAGCCGCCTCCGAAAGGGCGCGCAGGAGGCGACCGAAGCTGTCGCGTACGAGCTGGGTCTCCTCGAGCTGGGCGACCGTCGACTCGGCGTGCGCGATCAGGGAGTCGGAGAGCTCGGCGATCCGGTGCTGGCGATCGGCGGCCTGGCGCTTGTCGCGGTCGATCTGCTGCTGCGTCTCGCTGCGGGCCTCGTCGAGCATCTTGTCGGCCTCGCGCTGGACGGCGTCGAGGATCGCGCCGATTCGCTTCGTCAGGTCCGGGGCGAGCGCCGCGAAGTCCCCGCCGGCGGGTGCGTTCGGGATCCGGAGCCCCTGGGCCTGCTCCGGCATCGCTGTCGCCTGGCATCCGCATCCTTGACTCGCTGACCCTTCCACGGGGTGTGACAGACAGCAGGAAAGCCCCGCTCCCAGCCAGGACTTATGCCAGATTATCCGAGCTTGGCTCGAACCACCGCGGGTCACTTGAAAATTTCGGTGCAGCCCGGGTGGCGTTGCAGGAGGCCGCGAGCCGGTCGCGACGGCGACGAGCCGATCAGCCGCCGTTCGATTCCTCGCCCTCGTCGGGCACGGCGCGCAGGTCGCCGAGCGCCCGCTTGGTGCGCTCGTCTGAGTCACGCAGCCGCTGGTCGGCGTCGCGGAGTCTGACGAGGATCTCGTCCAGCCGGTCACGGGCCTCGAGCGTGCTGGCCTGGCGCTCGATTCGCTGGGAGAGGTCCTTGGCCGTGGAGGTCAGGTCACGAATGGCCTCGGCGGCGGCGCTCTGGGCTCGGGTCGAGACGGTCGCCTCGGCAATCCGCGCCGTCTGCGCCACCCGGTCCTCGGCGACCCCCGCCGCGGCGCGGATGTCGCCCCCGATCCGGGCCAGCTCGTCACGCAGCGAGACGAGCTCGGCGCGCGCCTCGAGCACCATCGCGCCCACGTCGGCTCGCAGCTTGGCTCCGAACTCGCGCTCCTGGGCGCGCGCGGCCTCGGCGAGGCGGCGCTCGGCGGCCTCGGCGGCGCGGTCGGTGCGCACCTGTGCCTCCTCGGCGGCGCTGTCGAGCGCCCCGCGGGCGCTCGTGATCGCGTCGGAGATCTGGCGCTCGGAGACGCCGGCGCGATCGGTGATCAGGCGCTCGGAGCCGCTCACGACCTCGGCGATCGACCGCTCCGAGCCTGCCGCGATCTGGGCGATCGAGCGCTGCGAGGTCTCCGCGATCTCGCTCAGGGCCCGCTGCGAGCTCTCCGCGCGCTCGGCGATCCGCCGCTCGACGGTCGCAGCGCGATCGGCCATGCGGGCGGCGATCGCATCGGCGCGCTCGGCGACCATCTCCTCGGCCTCCTGTGAACGATCGGCGACGGCCCGGGTGGAGAGCTCCGCGCGGGCGGCGATCACCCGCTCAGCGGCGTCGAGGCGGCGTGACAGGTGTTCACCGGAGGCGTCGAGGCGCTCGGCGATCCCGAGCTCGGCCTCCGACGCCCGCGCCGTGACGCGCGCCTCGGAGCCGGCGACCAGCTCGCGCAGCGCATCGATCTCGTCGTGCGCCTGCGACCTGAGTCCGCCGACCTCATCGCGGAGCTGCGCCAGATCCTCTGAGCGCAGCGCCTCGACCTCGCTCTGGGCCTGGTCGAGGATTCCCTTGGCGTGAGCGTCGATGCGCTCCTCGGCGGCCTTGATCCGCTCCTCGCGCTCCTCGCGGGCGAGGCGCAGTTCGTGGCGGCGGGCCTTGCGGGCCAGCGACCGCTTCGTGTGCTCGGTGATCTGCTCGCGGGCGCTTTGGGTCTGGCGGTCGACCACGGCCTCGGCGGACGCGGAGAACTGCTCGGTGGCATCGTCGGCGAGCTTGCGGGCGACCTCAACCCCCGTCGCCGAGAGCTGTGACTCGGCCCGCTCCAACTCGCCGCCGAGCGACTCGCGCACGGCCTGCTCGTCGCGGGATCGCTGGTCGGCGAGCTGGGCGCTGAGGCCCTCGCGGTGGGTCTGAAGCTCGGTGCCGATCCGCTCGGTGAGGGACCGCTCGAGCTCCGCCGAGCGGCTCGCGAGTCTGGCGTCGAGGTCGCGAGCAAGCTCCGTGACCGACGCGCTCACCCGCTCGCCCAGGGCGCCGGTGGCGGCGGCGACGCTCGCCTGCAGTTCGCTGTCGAGGCGGCGGCCGCGCTCCGCGATGGTCGCCTCGACGCCGTCCGCGAGCTCCGCGCGCACGGACTCGACCTCGGCCGACACGGTGCTCCGCAGCTCGGCGCGCAGCTGCTCGGCGACGGCGCCGATCCGGGTGGTGGTCTCGCCCGAGACCCGGTCGATCCCCTGCTCGATCCGCGCCTCGAGGCCCTCGCTGAGCTGGGCGCGCACCTTCTTGACCCGGCGCGCGATCTCGTCGCGAAGCTCGTCGCGAATCGACGAGATCGCCGCCTTGCGCCGGCGCTTGATCTCGTCGCGCTCGGCCTGGATCCCCTCGGAGAACTGCGACTCGAGCTCGTTGAGGCGAAACGCGATCTCGTTCGAGAGCTCGCCGCGGGTCGCAGCGGTCGCGGTCCCGAGCCGTTCGTGAAGCTTCGATTCGGCGCTCGCGATCCCGGCCTCGAGCTCGGCGGCGAGCTGGCGCCTCCCCTGTGCCGCGCGCGACGCGAGCTCCTCCACCGAGCCGTCGACCATCGCCGCGATCCGCTCGCGCAACTCGCCCCGCGCCGCCTCGATCTCCCCCTGCAGGGCTCCGGAGGCGTTCGTGAGCCTGTCCTCGACCCGTTCCTCGACGCGGCGCGCAGCCTCGGCGACCGCGCGGTCGAGTCGCTCGCGCAGCAGAGCGTCGGCCTGGTCGAGTCGCTCCTCGAGCCGGTTGGAGATCTCGCGCTCGACCTCCTCCCCGCGCCCCTTGTAGTCGCGCTCGACGTCGAGACGGATCGTCTCGGAGAGCTCGAGCAGCGAGCGCGCGTTCTCGGCCCGCAGCTCGGCGCCGCTGGCCTCGAGCTGCTCGGTGAGCACCTCGCGGAACTGCTGGGCGCCCTCGCTGAGGCGGCGGTGAAGTTCCTCGGAGAGCCCTGCCGACGCCCGCTCGAGCCGCTCGACCTCGCGCTCGACCCGCTCCTCGGCGACCCGGGCCGCGCTCTCCATCATCTGGCGCGAGAGCTCGTTCAACTCGCGGTCCAGGCGCTCCGCCTCGCCGCCGAGCTGGCGCAGCAGTTCCTCGCGGGCGCGCTCCGCCGCTTCGCGGAAGCGCTCCTCGCCTTCGTCTCCTGGTCCTTGCATCAGTCGTTCTCCAGCTCGTCGGGCTCGCCAGCCTTCGCCGGTCGCGCGGCGATTCCGCCTCCTGCAAGACGGCTCGCAGCCGGCTCGCGGCCGGCGGCTTGCGCGCCGATACTCAGGCGTGGGCCAAAGCGAGGAGGTCGAATACCGTGCGGTCATGGCAGACGAGGGAGCCGACCCGCCGCGGCCCAGCGGGCGGCTGGAGCCCGCCGCCTGGCTGGCGCTGATCCTGCTCAGCGCGACCTGGAGCTGGTGGGCGTGGCAGAAGGGCGCCTACTTCGGCGTCGTCCTGCTGCCCGGCGCGATCCTGCTCTGCGTCGGGGCCGCCCTGCTGCTGCGCTTCGCGCCCTGGCGCGCCCAGCTCACGCGCTCGCGCCCGATCCTGATCGCGCTCGCCGCGCTCACCGGGCTCGGCGTCTGGGCGCTGCTCTCGGCGCTCTGGAGCCCGGCCCCCGACGTCGCGATCGGCGACGGCCAGCGGATCCTCGTCTACGCGCTCTGCTTCGGGCTGGGGGTCGGCCTCTGCAACCTACTCGGCCCGCGCATCGGCCTCGCGCTGGTTCCGCTCGCCGTTGCCGGCGCCGTCGCGGGGCTGATCACCGCCGTCTCGCTCGCCACCGGCGCCGACCCGCGCGACCTGCTGGAGAGCGACGGCACGCTGGACTTCCCGCTCGGCTATCGCAACGCGGAGGCGGCCTTCTTCGCGATCGCGATGTTCCCGGCGCTCGGCCTCGCCTCCGATCGCGAGCTCGACTGGCGACTGCGCGCCGGGGCGCTCGGGAGCGCGACCCTGTGTATAGAGCTGTTCCTGCTCGCCCAGAGCCGCGCCTCGATGCCGGCCATGGCGGTGGCCCTGATCGTCTACGCGCTCGTCTCGCCCCGGCGGCTGCGCGCGCTCACCTGGCTGGCGCTCGCGGCGTTGCCGGCGATCGCGATCATCGGGCCCCTGACCTCGCTCTACAGCGCCGCCGACGACGGCCTGGGCGGGGTGGTCGGCGAGATGCACCGCGCGGGCTTTGTCGCGCTGATCGCCGCGGTCGGCGCGGTCGCGATCGGCGCCGTGGCGGCGCGCGGCGAGCGGCGCCTGAGCCGCGCGGGCGGCGATCCGGCGCGCGCCAACCGACGGGTCGCGATCGGTCTCGGCGCCCTGGCCGCGCTCGCCGCGATCGCGTTCGTCGCCGCGGTCGGCAACCCCGTCCAGTGGTTCAGCGATCGCGCCGACGAGTTCCGAAACGCCGGCACCCCCGACCTCTCGGAGAACTCGAGCCGGTTCACGTTCAACGCGGGCTCGGATCGCTACGACGCCTGGCGGGTGGCGCTCGACGACGCCGGCGACGATCCGCTGTTCGGCGACGGGGGCGGCGGCTATCAGTACAGCTACCTCCGCAAGCGCGAGGCGGAGAACCAGAACCTCCACGACGCCCACAGCGTCGAGTTCGAGGTGCTCGCGGAGCTCGGGGTGGTCGGCCTCGCCCTGCTGCTGACGGCCCTGGCCGCGATCGGTACCGGCGTGGTCCGGGCTCGCCGGCTCGGCCCGTCGGCGGCCTCGCTCGGGGCGATCGCGTTCGCCAGCGGCTCCTACTGGCTCGTTCACACCTCGGTGGATTGGTTTTGGCCCTACCCCGCAATCACCGCCCCGGTGCTCGCCCTGCTCGGCTCGGCGTGCGCGCCCGCCGTGGGCACGACGCATCGCCGCTCGACCCGCCGCTGGCGGCCCTGGCTGATCGCCGCCCTCGCCCTGCTCGCGCTCAGCGCGGTGCCGCTGTGGCTCTCCGACCGCTACGTCAACAACGCCTATGCGAGCTGGCGCACCGACCTCGGGCGCGCCTACGACGACCTCGACCAGGCGCGGCAGCTCAACCCGCTCAGCGACACGCCGGTGCTCGCCGAGGCCGCGATCGCGCGGGCTGCGGGCGATCGCGAGCGCGCTCTCGCGGCACTGCACGACGCCGCGGATGTGCGCCCCGAGGAGTGGGCGACCCACTATCTGCTCGCCGACCTGCAGCGGACCTCCGATCGCGCCGCCGCCCGCAGCGAGATCCTGATCGCGCTCGAGCTCAACCCGCTCGCAGCCGACGTCAAGAGGCTGGCGCGTCGGCTCGGTGTGGAGCCGCGGACCTCGTCGGCTGGCGGCGCGCCCGACTAGGCCGCGATCAGCCCGCGCTGGAGCGCGATGGCGACAGCCTGCGCCCGGGTCCTGGCGCCGAGCTTCGACTTCGCATTGCGAACGTGCGTCTGCACGGTGGCCGGCGAGAGCTCGAGCAGGTCGGCGATCTGGCCGTCCGTCCGTCCGCCGGCGAGCAGCTCGAGGACCTCGCGCTCGCGAGCGGTCGGCGAGCGCGGCGCCGGTGGCTCGGGAGCGGCGAAGCGGCCTCGCTGGGCGGCGCCGGTCGTGACCGGCGCGAGCGTGATCAGGTGCCGCGACGGCAGGACCTCCGCGGTCACCGTCGCGGCGACCTCCACCACGGTCGCCGGGGCTTCGAGGGCGAAGGGCTCGGCGTGGCCGCCCCCGCCGCGAAAGGCCAGCCAGACGTGGGCGAAGCGGTCGCGCGACTCGGGCTCGAGCATCGAGTCGAGCCGCCGACCGACGAGCTCGGCGCGTGAGGCGCCGAGCAGGCGGCAGGCGCCGAGGCTCGCCTCGACGCAAACGCACTCATCGTCGACGACCAGCAGCGCCTTCGAGCTCCCAGCCAGCCGCGGCGGGTTGAGCGCTCGCGCCAGCGCCTCGGCCACTACGAGCCCTTCGTGGGGGCCTCGCCGAGCAGGAAGCGCTCGTCGGGAGCCCGCAGCGCGCGGTGTGCGTCGCGGAACACCTCGACCCCGGTCTCGGCGAGAATCAAGGTGTCGGCGAGGATCGAGCGGCGCTTGATGTAGAAGAGGTCGTGGCAGAGCTTCCAGGCGGTGCCGATGTCGGAGCCCGCGTAGCCACAGCGCAGGGCCGCCCAGCCGGCCATCCCGGGCTTGACCAGGTGGCGCCGGGTGTAGTGCGGGAACCGCCGCTCGAGCTCGGCGACCATCTCGGGGCGCTCGGGGCGCGGCCCGACGAGGGTCATGTCGCCCCGCAGCACGTTCCAAAGCTGGGGGATCTCGTCGACGTGAGTGCGGCGCAGGACGCGACCGACGCTGGTCACCCGGTCGTCGCCGACCGCCGCCCACTGCGGCCCGTCGGCCTCGGCGTCGGTCCGCATCGTCCGCAGCTTCACGATCTGGAAAGCCTCGCCGTACTCGCCGAGGCGCTGCTGGCGGTAGAAGACCGGGCCGCGGTCCGAGAGCTTGATCGCGATCGCGGCGATCGCCATCACCGGCAGGAAGGCCAGCGCGATGGCGCTGCCGACCACGAGATCGAAGACCCGCTTCGAGTGCGGGCCCGAGGCCCGGAAGCGCGGGTGCATGATGTAGCGGTACCAGGCGGCGTCGATCATCCCGACCGGGACGTGGCCGAAGATCTCCTCGTAGAGCTGGTTGGCGGCGATCAGGCGCACCGGCAGGTCGAGGCAGTCGTCGGCGACCCGCGCGCAGATGTCCTCGATCCGGACGCCCTCGGCGTCGCCGGCGCCGGGGCCGCAGACCAGCAGGTCGACGTTCTCGGCGATCACCGACTCGCGGACCTCGTCGAGCGTGCCGAGCCAGCGCATGCGCCGGTACTCGGCCGGGCCGCTCGGGCTGATCCAGCCGACCACCTCGTAGGTGCGCACGTTGGCCGCCTCGAGCTCGGCGACGAAGTCGGCGGCGAACTCACGCGGCCCGATCACCGCCACCCGGGCCCGCAGCCCGGAGCCGAAGCGCGACTTGATCCAGACGCCGAGCGCCATCACGAGCCAGGCGCCGAGCACGACCGCCTCGTACTCGGAGAACGGGTAGCTCTGGCCGGCCGCGAACGCGATCAGCCAGGCGAGCCCGGCGCCGGCCAGCGGCGCCGCGAGCCCGAGCAGCACCCGGCTCGCCGGCATCACGTGCAGCGGGAGCTGCGACCGCTCGATCGCCTGAGTGGCGATCAGCACGCACGTGAAGACGATCAGCCCCTCGCCGATCTGCCCCATGTGCGAGAAGGCGATCAGCCCGGCGGCGAGCGACGGCGCGAGCCGCAGCGCGAAGAGGTCGATCATCCGCTGAGCCTCGAGCGCACGGACGCCGCGGCGGCTGCCGCGGTCGACCGTTGTCAGCTCAGCGGATGTCACCGAGATCAGCCCTCGCTGGTTGTCGTCGGCCGATGGCGGCGGAGCATCAGCCCAGCGACCAGCAGTCCGGCGGCGACCACCGCGAGCGCGACGACGTCGAGGCCCGTGAACGGCAGCCCACCAGCGGCCGAGCCCGGGTCGGTGCCGCCGCCCCCACCCTGTGAGAACTGCTGCAGCGTCGATCCGTACTGAGCGTCCACCGGGCTCTGGGCCAGCGCCGTCGCCGGGGCGAGGGCGAACGCGACCACCGCTACAGAGACGAGCTTCAAGCGTCGATGGACGGCGAAGATTCCATGCGTATTCATTCCGATCACCTGCGCCTCCACGGCGCCCTTTCCCCCCGCGCTGGGCGTCATGCCCTGGCGAGAACCGTTGCGCCACCGCCTGCCGGTGGCGCGATTTGCCCGAGGGAGCTTGAGACCCGCTCCACGATCCGTCAACGGCCGTGGCCGGTAAATACCAGGAAACCCGGCATCCATTACCTCAAAACGGTGAGTGCTAGATTCGCCCGGGGTAGGTTTTCATGATGGCTTTCGGAGACTCGACCGAGCGCAGGGACACGGAGCCGGCGCGCCGGGCCGGGCGCGTGCCGCTGACCAAGCGCGAGCGCGAGATCCTCGGCGCCCTCGCCGAGGGCATGAGCGGCGCCCAGATCGCCGACAAGCTGGTGCTCTCGCCCGAGACGGTGCGCACCCACGTGCGCAACGCGATGGCGAAGCTCGGCGCGTCAACCCGTTCGCAGGCCGTCGCGCTGGCCCTGCAGCAGCAGCAGATCAGCGCCGACCTCGACCCCGCGGTCGCCGCCTCCACCCCGGTTCCCGCGTCGCGGCGGACCGCGCCGAGTGACCCGGCCGCCGCGCTGAAGACGATGCTCGACGGGCTCGTCTCCCTCTACGACGTCAACGGGGGCGCCGTGTTCATGGCGGATGAGGACGGGCTCTCGCTGCGCCGCGTCGCCGCCGCCGACGGGATCGGGGCGCTCGAGCTCGCCGACGAGATCGCGCTCGGCGACGGCACCCTCGGCCGCGCGGCGCTCGAGCGTCGCGCCCAACTCCTCCAGGTACCCGCACGCGAGGACGTCGCGGGCGGGGCGCTGATCGCGGCGCCGATGATCGGCGGCGGCAAGCTGCTGGGCGTGATCGCGCTCGGCGCCCGCAACAGCCGTCCGATCGGCCGCAGCGAGCTGCTGCTGCTCCAGGCGTTCGCCAACCGGGTCGGCGAGGTCCTGCTCGCGGGCACCGACGTCGAGCGCCGGCTCGAGCGCGCGATGCAGCGGTTTCAGGCCTCCTGGTCGGGAACCCCGCGGGTGGCCTGAAGCGCGGCTCAAAGCCGACGACGCGGCGGTCGTCAGATCTGCGTCTCGGCCAGGGCGCGCATCGAAGCGTCGAGCTCGGGGTCCATCGGCGCGACCGAATCGACCGCGCAGAGCTCGAGCACCCGCCGCATCGGCGCTTGCTCCGGGACGACGAGCCGGATCGCCTGGCGACGCGCGGCGAGCCGCCGCCCGAGGTCGAACAGCAGGTGGATGCCGGCGCTGTCGATGTAAGTGACCTCGGTCAGGTCGAGGACGAGGGCGCTGGCCGAGCTCGGCAGCCGGTCGGAGAGCGCGAGGCGCAGCTCGGCCGCGTTCGAGCTGTCGATCTCGCCCTCGACCGACGCGATCAGAACGCTGTCGCGCTGCTCGAACTCGAATCCCGCGATCCGGTCGCGCATCAGCTCTCCGCCGGCACGGGCGGGCCGAGCGCGCGGCGCATCCGCACGATCGTCCCCGCCGGGCCTCGGTCGATGTCGACTTCGTCCATCAGCTCCTCGATCAATCCCAAGCCGCGGCCCTGCGAGCCGGAGCGCGGCGCGCGCCAGCTGCCGAAGTCTCGCACCCGGATCTCCACCCCGCCGTCCTGGCGCCGCGCCTCGATCACGTAAGACGCCTCGCCCGGCGGATACGCGTGGGCGATCGCGTTCGCGCACGCCTCGCCGGTTGCGACCAGCGACTCGTAGGTCTCGGCGTCGGAGGCGCCGACGGCGCGCAGCCAGCGCCCGAGGGCGCGACGCATCTGCGCGAGCGACTCGGGCTCGGCGCGCAGGGTGAGCTCCATGCGCTCGAGCGGCACCGGCTCGATCCGGACCGCGAGCAGGGCGACGTCGTCGCGCGGCGGCGCGTCGCGAAAGCGCGCCTGAAGCAGCGCCCCGCAGAGCTCGTCCGGATGCGCCGGGATGCCGGCGGCGAAGTTGCGCAGCCACTCGAGCCCCTCGTCGAGCGACGCCTCGGGACGCTCGACCAGGCCGTCGGTGTAGAGCAGGATCGTCGAGCCGGGCACGAGCGGGATCGTGGATTCCTCGTAGGACGGAAACGGGACCACCCCGAGCGGGCTGCCCGCCGGCCCCTCCGCGAAGTAGGCGTCGCCGGCCGGGCCGATCACCAGGACCGGCGGGTGGCCGGCCGTGGCGAGCCGCAGGCGGCCCTCGTCGGGATCGACCACGCCGTAGAGCAGCGTCGCCATCGGGCCGCCGGAGACCTCGCGCGCGAAGCCGTTCATGCGCTCCAGGACCAGCGACGGCCGCAGCCCTTCGAGCGCGTAGGCGCGCAGCGCGTTCTGCAGCCGCGCCATCCGCGCGGCTGCGTCGAGGCCGTGGCCGACGACGTCGCCGATCGCGATCCCGGCGTGACCGTCGCGCAGCGCGATCACGTCGTACCAGTCACCGCCCACCTGGGCGTCGGCGCTGCCGGCCACGTAACGCGCCGAGATCCCGAGGCCGGGCAGCTCCGGGAGCCGCTCGGGCAGCAGGCTGCGCTGCAGGGTCTCGGCGACCGCGGCGACGTGCTCGACCTCCTCGGCCGCGCGCCGCAGGCCCTCGAGCGTGGCGCCGATGATCGCGTCGCCGCCGGCGCCCGCCGCTCCTCCGTCTGCTGCTCGCTCGTCCTCCGTCAACCCGGGCCGAGTGTAAACGCCCCGATGACGACCGGGGCGGCGTCTAGCGTCAGCGCGCGGTGGAAGGTTCCCCCGCAGGCCAGATCGCGCCCTCGGCGGCGCAGCGCGAGCGCCTGACCCGCGAGTGGATCGCGCGGATCATCGAGCGCACCCCGCTCGACGCGGTCGCCGAACTGCCGTTCACGCGCCTCGCGGCGGTCGGCCCGGAGCTGGTCGGCAGCGTGAGCGCCGCGCTCGAGCTGCCGCGTGGAGAGGAGCCGGCCATGCTGGCCGACGCCGCGTCGGTCGCCGGGCTGTGGAGCGGCCCCGGAGCGGCCGAGGAGGTCGCCGCGGACCTCGCCTCGCTGCAGCGGGTGCTGATCGCTGAGCTGCGCCGCGAGCACGGCGAGCTCGAAGCCTTCGCCGCCGCGACCGAGCGGCTCGCCGACCTGTTCGGCTCGATCCAAGGCCAGGTCGCGCGGGAGCTGATCGGCACCCTGGCGGCCCCGGAGACGCTGGACCCGGTGACCAAGCTCCCCGGCCCCGCTCAACTCGACGGGTGGCTCGGCGCGCTGCTCGCCGAGCAGCGGCGCTACGGGCACCCGTTCGCGCTCGCGCTCATCGACGTCGACGGGCTCGGCAGGGTCAACGCCGCCTACGGCCGCGACGCCGGCGACCGGATGCTGGTCGCCGTCGCGGCCATCCTGCGCCGCCAGCTGCGCGACGTCGACCAGGCCTTCCGGCTCGAGGAGGACGAGTTCGCCGTGGTCGCCCCGCACACCGATGCCGCGCGCCTCGTCGCGATGGCGAAGCGGGTCGCCGGCGTGATCTCGGGCTCGCAGGAGGTCGACGGCCCGCGGATCGCGATCGCCGCCGGGATCGTCGATTGCCCGGGCGACGGGCTCTCTGCCGAGCGCCTGCTGGAGAGCGCCGCCGAGGCCACCTACGCCGCCAAGGCGGCCGGCGCGCCGGTCGCGCGCAGCTCGCGGGCCTCCGACGCCGTCTTGCAAGATCCGTAGCGGTCCCTGCGAAGAGCTTGTAGGACTTACAAGAACCTGCTGAAGTTCCGCGCGGCTTCTGCCGAGGAATACCAGGGATGAGTGGGATCAGAATCAACGCCGCCGCCGAGATGCTCGGCGTCAGCACGAGCACGCTCCGCAGCTGGGAGCGCCGGCTCGGCTACCCGCACCCCCAGCGCACCCCTGGCAACCACCGCATCTACGAGCTCGACGAGGTCGAGGCTCTGCGCGAGGCCCTGCGCGAGACCCACAACATCTCGAGCGCGGTCGAGGTCGCCCGCCAGCGCGGCCGCGGCCCGGCCTCCCCCGCCCGCCTGGTCGCGGACTTCGACCGCTTCGACGAGGCCGGCGCC
The DNA here is from genome assembly GCA_963781265.1 of uncultured Solirubrobacterales bacterium. Lineage (GTDB taxonomy): Bacteria > Actinomycetota > Thermoleophilia > Solirubrobacterales > 70-9 > WHSW01. Next base: position 61,035 of record CAWAFH010000006.1, on the reverse strand, counting down.
GATCGCCAGCTCGAGGAGAGCCTTGCGCTGCGCTCGGTCGAGCGCACCGTCTCCGAATTGCTGCTGCCTGCGCTCGAGCTCGCCGAGCGGCGCCAGAACGGGCTCGCCGAGCTGGAGTATGCGTGCCGCTGGTCGACCGGCTGGCTGCATCGGGCCCGCCGCCTCGCCCCCGGCGCGAGCCGCGACGAGGGCGTCCTGCTGCTCGACTCGGGATCCCCGCTTGGCGTCGAGGCCGTCCAGGTGCAGGCGCTCGAGCTGTTCCTGCGCCGCGCCGGCCTGCGCGTCCTCCTCCTTTCCGCCGGGCTCGCCGAGGGCCGCTTCCGCAGCGCCCTGCGCGCGCTCGACCCCGCCGCGGTCGTGATCTGCGGCTCCGAGGCGCGCCTCGACGTGCTCGGCGACCCGCTGCGGGCGCTGCGCACCGAGGACGGCATGGCCCGCCTCTACGGCTATCGCGCCGCCCGCCTGGTCGCGGGCCGCGACGGCGTCCCGTCGCTCGGCACCGAGCCGGGCGAGGCGACGGACGCCCTGCTCGCGCAGTTCTAGCGCGCCGCTCGCCGCACGCAACGCGCCGGCGGGCTCGGTGGCGTGGTCGATGTACACGCCTGCCCGCTGGGCGCGGGTTTGTACATTCGTGCAGCGCACACCGAGCTTCGATGCGCACGGCTCGCCCGGCGCGGCGGGCTTGTGCATCGAGCACGGCTCTCGCTCGTGAGGCGGCGATCCGGTCAGGCCGCGGCAAGCCGTTGCAAGTTTCGTGCCTGTTTGGCCGAGTTGTGCAGGGTCGTGCAGCTTCTCGTTCCAGAACTTGCGCATCGCTTGCGCATTGCCGATGAAGGGATTGCGGGGGCCGCGCTGGGCGGATACCAACCCCTCGACAGTTGAAGTTTTGCGCCGATTTGCGGCGGATCTACGAGTTCGGAAGGGATCATGGAAGCAAGCCAGAGGTTTCTCAACGTGAGCGAGGCAGCCGAGTTTCTCGGCGTCAGCGCGGCCTCGCTGCGCAAGTGGTCGGACCAGGGCCTCGTGCCGGTGTATCGCACTCCGGGGGGACAGCGCCGCTACGCGCCAAAGGACCTCGAGGAGTTCCTCTCCTCCATGCGGCAGCCCTCGCAGTCCGTCGGCGCGGTGCCGCGGTACGGCCGTAACGCCAACTCGATCAGCGGCTGAGCCGAGCGAGCACCGCCCACTCGCAGGAAGATGACGCAACGGCCGACACGACTCGCGCTCGGACTCGAGGTCGCCGCGCTCGCGGCCGCCCTCGTCGTCGCCGTGCTCAGCGACGGCTGGTCCGACTGGGACCTGCCGCTGCTGCTGACGCTCACCGCGCTCTCGATCATCAGCGACCTGATCGCGATCGAGACCCGGGTGAGCCGCGTGGCGGTCTCGGCGAGCCTGATGACGATCGTGATCGCCGCCGTGTTGCTCGGCGGCGCACCCGCGGCCCTGATGGGCGTGGTCACGATCGGCGCCGGCTGGCTCAAGCACCGCTACGAGCTCCACCACCTGCTGATCAACCTGGTCACCTACGCCTGGTTTCCGCTGATCGCCGGGATCGTCTTCCACGCGGTCGCCGACGCCGGCGCGATCGACACCGGCAGCCTCGGCTTCTACCTGCTGATCGTCGGCGTCTTCGTCCTCGCGCTCGCGATCGACTTCATCCTGATCGCCGGCTATTCCTGCTACGTCGAGCGATCCGGCTTCCTCACCAAGGTGCAGCGCGGCCTGCTCCCCGTGCTCCCGTCCGAGCTCGCCGCCTCGATGCTGGCGCTCGGGTTCGCCGCCGCCTACGTGCAGGCCGGGACCGCCGCGGTCGCCCTGCTCAGCGTGATCATCCTGGTCTTCCAGTACACGGTCTCCGCCCTGCTCGTCTCCCAGGACCGCGGCGACGAGCTCGAGCTGCGGGCGCGTCAGCTCGCCGGCTTCCAGGTCGCGTTGCTCTCGGCGCTCCTGCGAACGCTCGACCTGCGCGACCGGATGACCGCGCGCCACAGCGCCGCGGTCGCCCGCTACTCCCGCGAGATCGCTGCCGCGAGCGGCTTCTCGCCCGAGGACCAGGAGCTCGTCCACTCGGCCGGCCTGCTGCACGACATCGGCAAGTTCGTGCTCCCCGACGACATCCTGAAGTCCGGGCGCCGCCGGCTCACGGACGCCGAGTGGGAGGCGATCAAGGCCCATCCCTACGAGGGCGCGCGGATCGTCTCCCAGATCGATGGCTACCAGCCGATCGGCGAGATCATCCTCGCCCACCACGAGCGCCTCGACGGCAAGGGCTACCCGCGCGGGCTCGGCGAGAGCGAGATCCCCGAGCTGGCCAAGATCATCTCGGTCGCCGACACCTACGACGTGATGACCGCCCGCGACACCTATCGCGAGCCGGTCAGCTCATACGAGGCCGTGGTCGAGCTCCGCCGCGTCTCCGGCACCCAGCTCGACCCCCGCTACGTCGACGCCCTCGTCTCGGTGCTCGAGGGCAAGGACCTGGCGTACCGCCACGGCGAGGACGCCGACTTCGAAGCGGAGCTGGCCCTCGACAAGCGCATCCACGATTACGTTCAGGCGACGCCGGCCGTCGGCGAACGCGCCGGCTGACCGCCCCTGAACAGAACATACGAACGCCGCCCGCTAGAACCCCTCAGCGGTTCCGGCGGGCGGCGCCTACGCGTTTTAAAACGATTTGGTTCAGCTCTTGCGGAAGCCCATGGCGTCCCTTTCCGTGTGGCTCGATCACCCTCTAAGGGCTGAGTCACCCAACTACAACTTGTGGAGAGCTTACAAAACCTGCGCAAACTTGCAAGTCAGGGCCTCAACTTGCAAGATCGGCGCGGGCGCACCGGTAAGTTCGCGGCATGGCCGCAGCGCTTCGCCCCTTGCGGTTGCCCGGGTTCCCGAACCTCGGCCTCGCCTATCTGGTCAACGAGTTCGGGAACTGGCTCGGGGAGATCGCGCTCGCGATCCTGGTCTTCGATCAGACCGGGAGCCCGATGGCGACCGCGGCGCTGTTTTGCGGCATGCACTTCGCCCCCGCCGTGCTCGGTCCGCCCCTGGTCGCGCGGCTGGAATCGGCCCCGGTGCGGGTCAGCCTCCCGGGCCTGTACGCGGCCGAGGCGGTCGCGTTCGCGGTCCTGGCCCTGATCGCCGAGGACTTCGCGCTGATCGCCGTGCTGGTGCTGGCGACCCTCGACGGCTCGATCGCGTCCGCCGCGCGCGCCCTGACGAGGACCGCGGCAACCGCGATCCTCGCCCCGGCCGGACAGCTTCGCGAGGGCAACGCGCTGCTCAACGTCGCGTTCACGGTCGGCGCCGCCGCCGGTCCCGCGATGGCGGGCATCGTCGTCGCCGAGGCCGGGGTGCAGACGGCGCTGCTCGCCGACGCGGCGTCGTTCATGGCGGTCGCGGCGCTGCTCGTCGTCGCGCGGCGGTTGCAGCTGCCCGAGCCCGAGGAGCCCGACGCCTCGTGGACCGAGCGCCTGAGCCGCGGGCTCGCCTACGTGCGCGAGCGCCCTGCGCTCCGCCGCCTGCTCGCCGCCCAGGCGCTCGCGTTCATCTTCTTCGCCCTGGTGATCCCGATCGAGGTGGTGTTCGTGAAGGAGACCCTCGACGGCGGGGACGCCGGCTACGGCGCGCTGCTCGCGAGCTGGGGCGCCGGCATGGTCGCCGGCAGCCTCGCCTTCGCAGCGCTGCGACGGGTGCGGCTGGCGGCGCTGCTGGCGTTCTCGACCCTCGCGATCGGCGCCGCCTACCTCGGGACCTCGATCTCGCCGACACTCGCCGTCGCGTGCGCGGCCTCGTTCATCGGCGGCCTCGGCAACGGCGTCCAGTGGATCGCCCTGGTGACCGCCGTCCAGGAGCTCACCCGGGCCGCCTACCAGGCGCGCGTGCTCGCCCTGCTCGAGGCGCTCGCGAGCGCGATGCCGGGCATCGGCTTCCTGCTCGGCGGCGCGATCGCCGCGCTCTCCGGCCCACGGCTCAGCTACGCGGTCGCCGGCGCCGGAGTGCTCATCGTGCTCGTGCTGGCGACGGCGCGTCTGCGCAACGCCGACTGGGACGCCGAGCTCGAGCAGGGGGAGCCGCCCGACGGGATCGAGCTCGGCAGGCGCCAGGCCGACGGGCTGCTCGCCGACCGCCAGCGCCGCATCGCCGAGCTCTCCGACTCGATCGCTCACACCGAGGCCGTAGTCGCGCAGCTCGCGGAGACCGAGCTCGTGCGGACGAGCTTCGGCCGGCTGCGGCGCGCGCTGAGCGACGCGGCCGACCGGGTCACCGAGGGGGCCAACGCGGCCCCGATGCCATCGCCGCCACCGGCTCCGCCGCACAAGCCCGCTGTGTTCGCGTCGGGCGTGCCGCGGGTGCCGCCGGATACGCCGGCGCCGCCGGCCAACGACTCGACCCCTGCCGAGGGGCCGGCCCCGGAGCACCGGTCCGCCGACCGAGCCTGGGTCGAAGCGCGACAGGCCGCGATCCAGATGGCTGCCGCCGGCAACACGCGCGCGCAGGTCGAGGCGCAGCTGCGCGGCTTCCTGCAGCTCGCCGACCCGACCCCGCTGCTCGACCAGGTCTTCGGCGCCGGAACCGCTGGGGAGGCGCGGGTCGCGTGGGCGATCACACCTTCCACGCCGGCGTGGCAGCCAGAAGCACCCGGGGACTGAGCGTGCGCGGACATGGTCCGCTGCCGCGCGTCGCCGCGGGCCTCGGCGAGCTCGTGGGGCTCGCTGCAAGACGGCTTGCAGGACGATGCAAGTTCCGTTGCAGAAGCAGGACCTCCGCGCTCGGTGCTCACGGGTCCCTAACGCTTCGCTAGTCTCCCGCCCTCGCCGAGTTCCCTGCAATTCGCGCCAATTCGGCGTCGGAGAGCGGGAATCGGGGGACCCACGGGCGGCTGTTGCTCTGCGGCCGCCAGGGGCGAATCGCGGACCTTCCGCGTAGCGCCGCCGCGTGTCGGCGCGAGCCCGTCAGCTAACCCCGTAGGCGAAGCGCACATGGGTAACCGAACCGCCGACAAGCCTTCCTCCGCCCCCGCCCGCACGACGCTCGCGGCGCTGCTGGCCGCCGGGCTGCTCGGGCTCGCGACCGCCGGAGCAGCCGCGTCGACCTCGATCGACGAGCTGAACTCCCAGATCTCCGGCGCCAAGGACCAGGCGCAGTCGCTCGGCGCTCAGATCGACAGCGCGACCGCGGCCCTGCAGAGCGCCCAGCAGCGGGCAATGGTCGCCGCGCAGCGCGAGGCACAGCTTTCGGCCGTGCTCGCCGAGGGCCAGCGCCGCGAGGCCGAGCTCGAGGCAGAGGTTGCGCGCACCCGCGCCCAGTTGCGCGCCGCCCGCGCCCAGCTGCAGCGCGGGCTTAACGCGCTCTCCAACCGCCTCGTCGACATCTACCGGGGCGGGATGCCCGACCTGACGACGCTGCTGCTGGAGTCCGACGGCTGGGACGACCTCTCGACCAGGGCGGAGTACCTGAAGCGCATCGAGGAGGCCGACGCCGGCCTCGTCTCGCGGGTGCGGTCGCTGCGCGACGCGGTCGACCAGCGGCTCGCGGCGGTCGAGGAGGCGCAGCAGCGCGCCGAGGACTTCAACGAGCAGATCGCCGCCGCGCGCGACCAGATCGCCGCGGTGCGCGCCGACGCCGAGGCCCAGGCCTCCCACCTCGCGGCGCTCCGCGACCAACGCCAGGCCGCGATCGACAGCCTGCAGGCGCAGATCGGTAGCTGGACCGACAAGGTCCAGAAGCTGGAGCGGATCTCCGCGGCCCAGGCGCAGAGCGAGGTCTCGGACTGGCTCGGCGACTGGGCGATCCCCGAGTCGATCGTGATGTGCGAGTCCGGCGGCAACTTCGAAGCCGTCAACCCCTCGTCGGGCGCCGGTGGCGCCTACCAGATCCTCCCCTCGACCTGGGAGCTGTACGGGGGCGAGGGCGACCCCGCGGACGCCTCGCCGGCCGAGCAGTCGCAGATCGCCGCCCAGATCTGGGCGGACTCCGGCGCCGCCGCCTGGGAGTGCGCTCAGTAGCGCTCGGTCAGCCCTCGGGCGGCTGGCGCTTGGCGACCGCGTAGCCGAGCAGCAGCACGAGCACGGCGAAGACGCCGCCGGCCACCTTGATCTGGGTGCCGAAGCGCAGCCACGCAACGCGGACGACGAGGCGGCCGATGAGCTCGTAGATCGTGGAAGCCATGCGAGGCGGAGCGTAGCGAAGCCGAGCCGCGCCGAGCCGCGCCGAGCCGCCGCTGCGGCGGCTGACCCTACCCGTCCTCGCGGGTGCGAACCCGATGGGCCAGCCGGCTCTGCATCGTGAACAGCTCGATGAACCCGGGGCTCGCCTGCTGGCTGAACTCGCCCCCCGACTCGCCGAACGAGGCGAGGCTGCGCTCATAGAGCGCATACGGCGAGGTCCGTGCCACGACCCGTGCCGAGCCCTTGAAGAGCTTCACCGTCACCTCGCCGGTCACGTACCGGTTCGCGGACTCCATGAACGCATCGAGGTCGTGGCGCAAGGGCTCGAGCCAGAGCCCGGCGTAACAGAGATAGGCCCACTTGTCCTCGAGCGTGCGCTTGAAGTTGTTCTGGTGGATCGTCGACACGAGCTTCTCCAGCTCCGCGTGGGCGGGCAGCAGCAGCGCCGCGGCCGGGACCTCGTAGATGTCGCGGACCTTGAGGCCCACGATCCGGTCCTCGATGTGATCGACGATCCCGACCCCGTGGCGGGCCCCGAGCTCGGCGGCGCGCTCGATCAGGTCGACGAGGCCGAGGCGCTCGCCGTCGACCGAGACCGGGCGGCCGGACTCGAACCCGATCCGGACGAGCTCCGCCTCGTCGGGGGCGCGCTCGGGCGGGACGACGAGCTGGAGCACGTCGTCGGGCGCCGGCTCGTCGAGGTCCTCGATCGAGCGGCCCTCCGAGGATCGCCCCCAGAGGTTGTCGTCGATCGAGTACGGGGCGGCGGCCTCGTTCGCGCCCTTGATCGGGATCCGGTGCTCGCGTGCGTAGGCGATCTCCTCCTCGCGGCCCATCTGCCACTCGCGCACCGGCGCCAGCACCTTGAGCTCCGGGCCGAGCGCGGCGATCGTGCCGTCGATCCGGACCTGGTCATTGCCCTTGCCGGTGCAGCCGTGGGCGATCGTGTCGCAGCCGGTCGCGCGGGCGTGCTCGACGGCGAGCTTCGCGATCAGCGGGCGGGCGAGCGCCGTGAACAGGGGGTACCCGCCGCCGTAGAGGGCGTTCGCCTTGATCGCGGGCAGGACGTAGTGCTCGGCGAACTCCTCGCTCGCGTCGGCGCGGATCGTCTCGGCGGCACCGAGCTCGCGCGCCTTGCCGACGACCACGTCCCAGTCCTCGCCGGGCTGGCCGAGGTCGACGGTCAGGGTGACGATCTCGGCCCCGTAGCGAGCCTGGATCCAGTGCAGCATCACCGAGGTGTCGAGCCCGCCGCTGTACAGGAGCAGCACCCGGCCGACCCGCTCGGGGTCGGCCTGATAGCTCGCGATTCTGGGCGCCTGCTCGTTCATCGGCGGGCAAGTCTGGCATCTGCCGCCCGGTCAGGGATCATTGGGGGGTGCGCCGAGTCGCCTACATCCTCTCCGTCGCCCTGATCACGGCTGGGGTCGTGATCGGCGCCGACGTCGCGATGACGCTCGCCTGGAAGGAGCCGCTGTCGACGATCTACGGGTCGATCAAGCAGGGCCAGGCCGAGGACTCGCTCGCGGCGCTCGAGGACGAGTTCCCCTCCCCCGCCGACCTGCGCGCCGTCCGCGGCGGCGGCGGCCACGACCGCGACGTCGAGCAGCGCGTCGAGGAGCTCGCCGGCCTGTTCGCCGACCGGGTCCAGACCGGGCAGGGGATCGGCCGGATCAAGATCCCGAGCATCGGGATCGACATGGTCGTCGTCCAGGGGACCGACACGGCGAGCCTGCAGAAGGGCCCCGGGCACTATCCCGAGACGGCGTTCCCCGGTCAGGGCAAGACGATCGGGATCGCGGGCCATCGGACCACTTACCTGGCTCCCTTCAGGGAGATCAACGAGGTGGCCGACGGCGACGAGATCACGCTCGAGATGCCCTACGGAACCTTCACCTACGAGGTCCAAAAGCACGAGATCGTCGATCCGAGCCAGACGGAGATCGTCGACAACGTGGGTTACGAGCGCCTCGTGCTGACCGCCTGCCACCCGCTCTACAGCGCCGCCGAGCGCTGGGCCGTGTTCGCGAGGCTCACCGACGTGAGCGCCTCGGACGACCGTTAACCGAGGATCTCGTCGGTGACGGCGTCGGCGTCGACGCCGGGGAAGTCGGCGCGCAGCGCCGCGACGATCTCGTCGCGCTCCTTGCCCGTGACGGCCATCTGCGTCGCCCGCAGCAGCGCCTCCGAGGTCTGATCGCCCTCGCTCTGGCTCGGCCGATCCGCGGCGAGCGCCGGCGCGGGCGCGGCGTCCTCCGGCTCCGGAGCGGCCCGCAGCGGTGCCACCGGCGGCTCGGGCGTTGATGACGAGTTGCTCTCGCCCCCGCCCGAGCGAGCCTGCTCGATCACCCGGTCGAGATCGGCGAGCATGCCCGCCGCCTGGCGCTTGAACCGCTCGGCGCTCTCCGCGAGGGTCGAGGCCAGCGCGTCGAGCGAGCGGGTGCGCTCGGCCGCGAGGGCATCGGCCTCACGGCGGCGCTCGGCGAGGTAGGCCGTGGCCTCCGCCTCGGCGTCGCTGCGGATCTCGATCGCGACTCGCTCGGCCGCGTCGATGATCTCGTGGATTCGGTCGGTCGCCTGGCCCAGGGAACGCCGGAGCTCCGAGGAGGCCGCGCCTCGGTCCTCAGCGGGACTGGTCATCAGCCGACCCCGCTGCGCCGGGTTCCGAAGATCTCGTCGAGCGCCTGCCCAGCGTCGTTGACGCCGAACTGGATGCGCAGCCGGCGCTCGATCTCGCCACGGGTCGAGCCCGCGATCGCCATCTGGGTCGCGATCAGGCGGACCCCCTCGGACGTGCTCGTCGTCGGCACCCCCGGCTGCTCCCCGGCTCCGGTGAGCCAGCGCGGCTTGATCGAGGGATCGCTCGGCCGGCGCTCCGGCCGCGACATGGCCGCCGGCTCGTCGGCGGGTGCGGGCTCGATCGGATCGACCTCGGCTCCGGGCGCCGGCTCGGCGGCCGCGTCGCGGTCGGCGACCAGCTTCGCGGTCCGGTCCATCAGCGCGGAGAGCCTCTCGCAGTCCGCGCGGATCTCCCCGGTGCGGTCGACCAGGGCCGAGGCGAGCCCGGCGAGGAGGTCTGCCCGGGTATGCGAGCCCTGACCGCGCTCGCGGTTACCGAGCTTCGACGCCGCCTCACCGATCCGCGACGCCGCCTCCTCGGCGGCCGCGTCGAGGGCACGGATCTGGGCCGCCATCTCGGCGAGCGGGTCGGCCGCGCTGCGCGACGCGCGGGCTCGGGGTGGGAAGCGGGTCTCAGCCATCGCGCCACTCATCATGCCACCCCCGCGGCGTTCTTTCGGCGGCTAGGTCGAGGATCGCAAGCCCGCTCGCAACACGGAAGGGCTCTTGGCCCTCAGGCCGCGATGAACTCAGCGACCCGGGCCGCCTCGATCTCGAGCGTGTGGGCGCGGATGTAGCCGAGCCCCCGATCGATCAGGCCCTCGCGGAACGAGGCGTCCGCGGCGATCCGCTCGATCGCCGCCGCCGCCCCCTGCGCATCGCCGGCAGCGATCAGCGAGACCGCATCGCCGAGCGCCTCGCCGATGCCGCCCACGTCCGAGGCGACGACCGGGAGCCCGGCGGCGAACGCCTCCAGCAGAACCTGCGGCAGCCCCTCGGTCCACGAGGAGTGCAGGAGGACGTGGGCCGCGCGGTAGCGGTCGGCGAGGCCGCCGTCGAACGGCACGTATCCGGCGAGCTCGGCCCGCTCCTCCAGGCCGCGGCGGCGCAGCTCCGCCTCGAGCTCCGCCTCGAGCGGCCCCTCCCCGCAGACCTCGAGCCGCCAGCGGCCACCGGATCGCACCAGGAGGTCGAGCACCTCGGCCAGCATCAGGGGGTTCTTCTCGGTGTCGAGCCGGCCGACGCTGAGGATCGTGCGCTCGCCTGAATAGTCCTTGGCGATCGCCTCCGTGCGGTCGACGATCTGCTCGGCGCCGATCAACGAGACGCCGATCTCGAGCAGCCGTTGCGAGCGGCGGTAGTGCCGCGCCAGCTCGGGGCCGACCACGATCACCGGGCAGCGCCGGCCGAGCAGTCGGAAGAGGTGCTCGAGCGCGGCCGCGACGAGGCGCGCGGCGCGGCTGCCCGGGCGTCGGGCCTTCATATAGACCGGGAAGTCCTGGCGAACCCCGAGGACCAGGCGCCGCCGGCGAACGAGGGCGAACAGCGCCAGGAGCATGATCAGGGGGTGCGGGCCGAGCAGCCAGACGCGGTCCGCGGCGCCGACCGCGCGCCAGGTGATCGCCAGCGAGCGCAGCAGCGCCGGGACGGCTGCGAGCGAGAACAGCGACCGATACCACGGCAGCGCGACGAACTCGACCGCGTCCCCGATCGGGTAGTGGCCGCCGTCCGGCTCGGGGCTGAGGCGGCCCGTGATCGCCACATCCCCGTCGAGCCGGGAGGCCACGTCGGCGAGAAACAGGGAGAAGGCGCGCTCGGACAGAATCCGATCGCCGGAGCGGTGGTACGCGTAATCGGTGTAGACGAGGGTTTTCAAACTTGTCGGAACTCTGGCGCTCAAAGCGGGGGATCCTGCAAGAGGAGATGCCGCTCGCTGTCAGAATTGCGCACAGATGAGCGGTGAGCCTACGACCGCGGCGGCCGACTGGCTTCAGCCGCCCGAAGAGCAGGAGGGCCTGAGCCGGTTCGTGCAGATCCTGCGCGAGCGTATCTGGCTGATCCTCGGAATCGTCGCGCTGACCACCGGCATCGCGATCCTCTACGTCGTCACCGCGCAGAAGGTCTACGAGGCCGAGGCCGACCTGCTGATCAGCCCGATCTCGGGTGAGCAGAACCCGGCCTACGTGATCGCCGGGCTCCCGCAGGAGTCCAGCGATCCGACCCGCGACGTTGAGACCGCGGCCCGCCTCGTGACCACGCTCGACGTCGCCGCCCGAGTCGCCGACAAGCTCGACAATGGCGAGACCCCTCAGTCACTCCAGGCAAACGTCCGCGCCGAGCCGGTCGCCCAGAGCGACATCATCGCGGTGACCGGCAGCGCCAACACGCCGGAGGACTCCCAGGCGATCGCCAACACCTTCGCCGAGGAGGCCGTCGCCGAGCGCACCGAGCGGATGCGCAGCCAGATCGACGAGCGCTTGCCGGCCCTCGAGGCCTCGCAGGAAGCGGGCGAGGGCGGCGCGGCGCTCGCCGATCAGATCGCCCAGCTGAAGATCCTGCGCTCGGGCGACGACCCGACGATCGAGGTCGAGACGCTCGCCGACCTGCCGGACTCCCCGGTCTCCCCCAGGCCCGCGCTCAGCGTCGCCGGCGGCCTGCTCGCCGGCCTGATCCTCGGGATCGCGGTCGCCTTCGCGTCCCGAGTCCTCGACCCCCGCCTGCGCCGAGAGGAGCAGCTGCGCCAGCTCTACCGCCTTCCGATCCTCGCCCGCATCCCAATCGAGACCTCGAAGCGAGGCGACCGGCCGCTCAGCCCGAACTCGCTCTCACCGTCGAGCCTCGAGGCCTACCGCGCCCTGCGCGCCACCCTGGCGGCGACGCGGCGTGAGGGCGGCAGCCGCGTCCTGCTCGTCACCGGCCCGGCGCCGTCCGAGGGCAAGACGACGACCGCGATCAACCTGGCGACCTCGCTGCTCGCCGCGGGCAACCGGGTGATCCTGATCGAGGGCGACCTGCGCCGGCCGGCGATCGGCCGCGCGCTGGGAACGGCGCCGAAGCGCGGCGTGGTCAGCGTCCTGCTCGAGAGCGTCGACCTGAGCGACGCCCTGGTCACCGACTCCGCCTACGGCGAGAACCTCGGCCTGCTGCTCGCCGACTACGAGGGCGGCTGGGTGACCGAGCTCTTCTCGCTCCCCGCGGCCGAGCGGATGGTCGAGGAGGCCCGCCTGCTCGCCGACTACGTGATCATCGACTCGCCGCCGCTGACGGAGGTCGTCGACGCCCTGCCGCTCGCGCGGCTGGCGGACGACGTCCTGATCGTCACCCGGCTCGGCAACAGCCGCCTCTCGGCGGTCCATCGTCTCGGCGAGCTTCTGGCCGAGAACGGGATCCGCCCGGTCGGCTTCGCCGTCGTCGGCGTCCCCAGGCCGCCGAAGACGGGCTACTACTACCAGGAGCGCTCGCCGCTGTTCGAGGGCCAGGCCAGCGACGAGGACCCGGCTCCGACCGCGTCCTGACCGATGGCGGCCCAGGTCGACCTGAGCCGCTGGATCGTCGGTCCGGCGGTCGGCGTGCTCGCGGCGCTGGTCGGGCTGATGGCCGGGATCGACCCGAAGCTCGCGATCGCGGCGTCCTTCTCGGCCGCGTTCGTGATCCTCGTGATCGCCGACCTGGCCTGGGGGCTGGCGCTGTTCACCTTCGTCGCGTTTCTCGAGATCGTCCCGTTCGGCGGCCCCGCGCTCTCGTTCAGCAAGCTGCTCGGTGGCCTGCTCCTGGTCTCGTGGCTCGCCGTGATGACCGCGCAGCGCGTCAAGGTGGACCTCGCCGTCGTGCGCCCTGCGTGCGTGATTCTCGCCTGCCTGCTCGGCTGGATCGCGCTCAGCTCGACCTGGGCGGAGGATCCGGCGCTGAGCCGGGCGCTGCTCGGCCGGATCGCGCTCAACGCGATGATGTTCGTGATCATCCTGACCGCGGTCTCCGAGCGGCGAGTCGGGATCCGGCTGGTGATCGCGTTCGTCCTCGGCGCGCTGGTCGCGGCGCTCTATGGCTTCGCGGCCCCCAGCCAGTTCCAGGCCACGTACGGCCGCCTCGAGAGCGCGGCGCTCGACCCGAACGAGCTTGCCGCGGTCCTCGTCCCCGCCTGCATGATCTGCATGTTCGCGGCGATCGGGTTGACCAAGCGCCCGGGCATCCGCCTGCTCGCGGCGGGCACCGGGATCATCTGCGGGGCAACGGTCGCCCTGACGGTCTCGCGCGGCGGCCTCGTGGCGCTCGCGGTCGCCCTCGTGGTCGCCTTCTTCGTCGCCGGCAAGTGGCGCTGGCGGATCGGCCTGATCGCCGCGACGATCGGCGCGGCGATGTTCATCTACTTCGCCGGCTTCGCCAGCCCCGCCGAGGTCGAGCACCTGAAGTCGACCACCCAGGGCGACACCCGGGTCAAGGAGGGGCGGGTGACGATCTGGGAGGTCGCATGGCGGATCGCCGAGCAGAACCCGGCCCGCGGGATCGGTGCGGGCAACTTCCAGGTCGCCTCGCGCCACTACGTGCTCGAGGCAGGCTCGGCCCCTCGCAGCGACCTGATCATCGATACCCCGCTGGTCGTCCACAACACCTACCTGGAGTTCCTCGCCGAGCTGGGGATCCCCGGGCTGGTGGCCTGGCTGGCTTTGCTCGGCTTCTGCCTCGGCTCGTTGATCCGGGCCGCCAGGAGCTTCAAGCGCCAGGGCGACTTCGAGATGGAGCTGATCGCGCGCGGGCTGTTCGCAGCCCTGGCCGGCCTGCTGGTGGCGGACTTCTTCATCTCCGACCAATTCGGGAAGGCGCTGTGGATCCTGCTCGCGCTCGGGCCGGCGATGCTGATCATCGCCCGCAGGGCCGCGAGCTCGGCGGACGAGACCACCCCGGCAACGTGGACGCCGGGCGACCCGGCGGCGAACCGCTGGGCGCATTTTGGAGCCGTTTCAGGTGGGCCGGCGACGATCTCGCGCGACTAGACTTGGCGCTCAAGTCGAGGCGGGGGGCGCCGATGAATACGAGGGACCCGATTAAGGAGCGCAGCAGCAGATGAGCAATTGGATCGAAGTCGACTACGACGTGATGCAGACGCAGTTCGGGCGTAACTCGTTCGCCGTCCGCCACAACCTAAGCGACCATCCGCTGCTGCAGATCGAGCGCCTCGCGCAACTCGCCGACAGCCTCCCGGCCGACCAGTACGAGCACACCGACTCCGACGCCCCGTCGATCCTCCCCGGAGGCGGCGCCCAGGACACCGCGCTGACGGCCGGCGACGTCGTCCGCGGGATCGAGGCGAACGGCAAGTGGATGGTGATGAAGCGCCTCCACAGCGACCCGGAGTACGCGCAGTTGACCGAGGAGATCCTCTCCGAGATCCACTCGGACCAGGTCGACCTGGAGGGCGGCCGGATCTCCAGCGAGTGCTACATCCTGATCTCGTCCGCCAACTCCAACGTCCCCTCTCACTTCGATCCCGAGCACAACATGCTCTTCCAGATCCACGGGACCAAGGAGATCACGATCGGCAAGTTCAAGGACGCCGAGACCGAGCGCACCGAGGCCGAGCGCTACTACGGCGGCGGCCACCGCAACATCTCCGAGATGCCCTTCAACGCGACCACCTACGCGATGGGACCCGGCGACGGCGTTCACATCCCGCCGCAGGACCCGCACGCGATCACCAATGGGCCCGACTACTCGATCTCGCTCTCGACCTCGTTCTATACGAAGCGAAGCGCCGAGGTCGTCGACGTCTACGCGGTCAACTCGCGGCTGCGCAAGCTGCGCCTCTCGCCGAGGGCTCCGGGCGAGCGCGCCGCCAGCGATCGGCTCAAAGCCGGAGCATGGCGCGGCATGCGGGCGAGCCGCAACGCCGTCCGCCGGGCGACCAGCGGCCGCTCGTAACCGACCGGCGGCTCAACGCCGCCCGGTCGGAAGCAGGCGCGCCGCGCGCTTCAGCGCCGCGCCGATGACCGGGCGGTCGGCGAGGCCGCGGGCGCGTTTGCGCGCTCCCGCCTCCGCGGCCGAGAGCAGCCGGCGCGCGGACCGCGCCGGGGCCACGGTCACGGTGTGGACCTCTCGGGTCGCGGCCGCGAAGCGCTGCTTGTACGCCTCCTCGCCGAGCAGCATGTCGACCTCCTCGGCGCCCTCCTCGATCCCGGCCCGTACGGTGTGCACGAGCAGGAGCGCGCCGACGCTGTAGCGCGCCCAGGCCGGATCGAAGCCGCTCTGGTAGATCGCGTAGCGCCCGCCCACGCACCAGGCGAGGAAGGCCGCGACCGGATCGCCCTCGATCTCGAGCACGCGAAGGCGCAGCCACTCTCGCTCCAGCGCCCGGTGGGCGAAGTCGGCGATGAAGCCGCGGTCCCGGTTCGCGGCGATCGAGGAATCGTCGCTGTGGCGCAGGTCGTGAAGGCGGAACAGAGTGGCGAGATCGGCGTCGAGCTCGGTGGCCGACGCGCAATCGCGGACCGTGTAGGAATGCTCCTTCACGAGGCTCTTCTCGAGCCCGCGAGCGACCCGCTGGCGGAACTTCTGCGAACGGGTCGCCAGGTAACCGTCCCAATCGAGCCCCGCCGTCGGGATGTAGAACAGCTCGGCCGGGCTCTGCTCGATCAGCACCGATCTCCTGCGCGCCGCGGCGGCCATCGCGCTCGGCCACTCGCCGGCGGAGTCGACCCGGTGCAGGATCGTCAGCGCCGGGGAGCGGCCCGCGCGATCGATCTCTCGCATCGTCGCGGCCGCGACCGCCGCCTCGTCGCCCGGGACCGCTGCGGGGCCGAAGCGGTCGCCGAGCGCCGCGCCGGCGAACCGCACCGTGGCCCCGCGACCGGCGCGGTCCGCGACCAGGGGCATCACCCCGGCGAGCGAGTCGTCGTCGCGCCTGACGGCGCCGATCAACGGCCGGTCGGTCGGGGTCGCGGCGAGCCAGGCGCGCGTCCACTCGGGGCTGACGAAGGCGCTGCCGGCGCCGACGGCGAGCCGGCGCCACTCATCCTCGATCGACGCGATGGCGGACGCCTCGGTGATCAGCTCGGCCTTCATCGCGCCGCCGCCTTCGCGGCGTAGAGCTCCTCGTAGAGGGCCTCGACCGCCCGCGTCGTCGCCTCGACCGAGAACATGCTGCGCCGCCGCTCGCGTCCTCGCCGTCCCATCTCCCGCGCGCGATCGGGGTCGCTGACCAGTTCGCCGACGGCCGCTGCGAGCTCGTGCGGGTTCTGCGGATCGACGAGCAGCCCGGTCTCGCCGTCGACGACGAGGTCCGGCACCCCGCCGACCCGGGTTGCGACCACCGGCTTGCCCGCCTCCATGTACTCCATCACCGAGAGCGGGCTGCCCTCGAAGTCGGAGGAGAGCGCGGCGACGTCGAGGGCGTTCACCAGGTCGAACGCATCGGCTCGAAAGCCGGCGAAGATCACGGTCCGCTCGAGCCCGAGCTCGGCGACCAGCGCGGCCAGCCGGTCGCGTTCGTTCGTGACCCCGCTCTCCTCGCCGCCGACGATGACCACCGCGACGTCGGGGATCGAGCGCCGCAGCTCAGCCGCGGCGCGGATCAGCACGTCGTAGGCCTTCTGCGGACGCAGGGTCGCGACCATGCCGACGAGCGGCCGCTCAGGGGCGATGCCGAGCTCGGCCCGGACGGCGGCCGGCTCGGCCGTGACCCGCGGCTCCGGGATCCCGTTGGCGATGAAACGCACGACCTGCGGCGGGATCCGCTCGATCTCGATCATCTTGCGCCGGTCGGCCTCGGAGACGGCGACGAACGCGTCGGCTCGGCGGGCGATCAGGTGGCGGTCGATGATCCGGCGCAGGGCCTGCCCCTCGAACGACCAGGTGTGTTCGTGGGCGACGAAGACGCTCACCGGCACCCGCGGCGCGATCATCGCGGCCCAGAAGTTCGAGCCGATCTTGTGGCTGTGCAGGATGTCGATCCCGCGGGCCCGCATCTCGCCCACGAGCCCGCGCCAGGCCCCGAGGTCGAGCCTGCCCCGGCGCTCGAGGCCGATGAAGTGAGTGCCCGTCTCGCGCAACGAATCGAGCACCGTCTCGGCCGCCGGCGAACGGTCGAATCTGGTCGCGCAGAAGGTCGACTCGAACCGATCGGGGTCGAGCCGCTGAGCGATCTCGCGCGACAGCGCCTCGGCACCCCCGTGGGTGCCGACCGAATCCGACATGGTCAGGACGCGCAGGCGCCGATCGCCCGCCGTCCGCATTGGTCTTGTAGCTTCGCGGTCGATGGAGTGCAACGGCAAGATCTGCGGATGAGCGACACGCCGGGCGCCACGGCGCTCGATCGGATTCGCCGATTCTGGCAGGTGCACCCCGGCGCGCCGAACCTGCTCTCGACGGCTGGATCGTTCTCGCCAGAGGTTGGCTCACGGCTCGCCGACGACGCCTCCGGCGGCTACTACATCGACTTCGCGCTGAAGGCGGACCAGGCCGTCTGGCCGCCCGACTGGCTGGCGCCACCCGAGCGCCGGATCCACGTTGCCGTCGCCCAGTTCGGGCTCGGCTGTTACGAGCGCTACCTCGCCGGCGACGGTGATCAGTGGCTCGCGACGGCGATCCGCGTCGCCGACTCGCTGGTGGCCGAGCAGGCGCCCGACGGTGGCTGGCCCCACCTCGCCGCAATGCCTCACAGCTACTGGCTCGAGCCGCCGTGGCTCTCGGCGATGGCTCAGGGCGAGGCCGCCAGCCTGTTCGTCCGTGTCGCGAGCCGCACCGGCGACGAGCGCTACCGCGAGGCCGCGATCAGGGCGCTGGAGCCGATGCTCGTCCCGGTGGAGGAGGGCGGCGTCCGCGCGGAGCTCGACGGGGGCTTCTTTCCCGAGGAGTACCCGTCGGACCCGGCGTCCTACGTCCTCAACGGGGCGATCTTCGCGCTCTGGGGATGTCGCGACGTCGCGATCGCGACGGGTGACGAGGGAGCAGCGAGGCTCTACGAGGAGGGCGTCGAGACGCTGGCCGCGAACATCCACCGCTTCGACACCGGGTACTGGTCCCTCTACGACCTGTTCCCCGCCCATCCGGTCCGCAACCTCGCCAGCGGTGCCTACCACCTGCTGCACCTGACCCAGCTGCGGGCGCTGCAGGCGGTTACCCCGCGACCCGAGTTCGCGCGCGCGATCGATCGCTTCGCCGCCTATCGGGAGTCCCGCCTGTCGCGCTCGCGAGCGCTCGCCAGCAAGGTCGCATTTCGCGTTCTCGTCCCGCGCAACCATCGGCTCGCGCACCGCCCCCCGTGGGCACATCGCCCTGAGCACGGCGAGGTTCTGGTGCTCGGCTACCACGCGGTCAGCGACACCTGGGACTCATCGCTGGCGGTGACCGAGGCCCAGCTTCGCGAACAGGTCGGCGAGTTGGTCGCTCGCGGCTACCGTGGCGTCACCTTCAGCGAGGCGGTCACCGGAGCGCCGAATGGCAAGCGGTTCGCGATCACCTTCGACGACGGCTACCGGTCGATGACCGAGCGCGCCCTGCCGCTCCTCGCCGAGCTCGGAGTGCCGGCGACCGTGTTCGTGCCGACCGCGTTCATCGGTGCCGGGCGCAACCTCTCCTGGAGCGGGATCGAGCGCTGGGCCGACGGCCCCCACCGCGACGAGCTCGAGCCGCTCGACTGGGATGGGATCGAGCGCCTGCTCGCGGCCGGCTGGGAGATCGGCTCGCACACCGTTGACCACGCGCGGCTGAGCGAGCTCGACGACGAGGCGCTGGCGCGCCAGCTCTCGGAGTCGCGCCGCGTCCTGGAGCAACGGCTCGATCGCCCCTGCCGCACGATCGCCTATCCGTACGGCGACTTCGACGAGCGCGTGATCGCCGCCGCCCGCGACGCCGGTTACGTCGCCGGCGCCGCTTTGCCCTCGCAGCTACACGCGCCCAGGCGGCTCGCCTGGCCACGGATCGGGGTCTATCGCGCCGACGATGCGAACCGCTTTCGCGCCAAGATCTCGCCGCTCATGCGGCGCCTGCGCGGGTCGGCCATCTGGCCGCTGCTCAGCCGCCGGCTCCGGCCCGCGTCCACGGGTCGGCGGGCCAGCTAGCGCTTGTTCTTGGCCCGGGCGATCACCTTGACCGCGCGGGAGTCCTTCGCCCCCGCGGCGCGAGCCTTGAACTTGGTCTTCGCGCTGACCCGGGCCCGGAGGGTGAACTTGCGGCCGTGAGCCCGGACGCCCTTGAGCGCCCTCCACTTGCCGTGGCGGCCGCGCAGGATGACGACGGTGCCGCTGACGCCGCCCGGGAGCCGGCCGCGCAGGTGGGTCATCGCCCCGGCGGGGACCCTCGTGCGCGAGGCGACGAGGGAGATCTGCCCCACGGGCACCGGGGGGCCGTCGCTGGGAGCAGCCCCCAGGATCCCGGCGCAAGGGCTGCCGGGCGCCATCGTGAAGTCACCGTGGGCCGGGTCGACGAACATCGGGTCGGCGATCACGTTGTCGGTCGCGACGAACCCCACCTCGTCGCTGATCGCGGCTCCGCCCGCCTCGCGGCCGTACCAGCCGGCGGCGCCGTGGATGCAGTTCTCGCGAACGACGTTGCCCGAGCCCTCGGGGCCGGCGGGATCGTAGGAGTACTCGACGTTGTAGCGGACGTTGGAGTTCGTGATCACGTTGTGCTCGATCAGGTTGTCGCTGGCGGCGCTGTCCTCGTTGCCGCCGAAGATCACCCCGGTCCCGTTGCCGTTGATCACGTTGCCGTAGATATGCGAGCCGCGCACGTCGGTGTAGAGCTGGATCCCGCGGTCGGCGTTGTTCCAGATCAAGTTGTTGCGGATGATCAGGTCGCGCGACTCGGCCACGTAGATCCCGTGCTCGTGGTTGTTGGCCGGCAGCTCGCCGCAGTCGTGGATGTTGTTGTCCTCGATCACGACCCCCCGCGGCCCGGGCTCGTCGTAGTAGGGGGCGAGGTGCACGCAGTTGGTGGTGTGCTCGTTGGTGATCTCGTTGCCGCGCAGGACCGCGTCGTCGGCGTAGATGAGCGGGTTGAAGTAGTTGTCGGGGTTGCGGCCGTTGAGGACCATGTCCTCGACCGTCGTCCCGGTCGCCGGACGCTCGATTCGCAGGGACCCGAGCAGCGTCGCGGTCTCGCCCGGGTATGAGGTGACGATCGCCTGCGGGGCCTTGATGCTGAGCCCGACGGTGCTGGAGTACGTGCCGGCACGGAAGCAGAGCGTCTGGCCCGCCGCCAGGTTGTTGACCGCGTAGTCCGAGCTGCGCAGCGGCGCGTCGACGGTGCCCGGGTTCGCGTCGCTGCCGTCGGTGGCGACGACGACGTCACAGTCGGCCGCGGTGACGGTGGCCGCGGCGCCCGGAGCGCTGATCGCGAACGCCGCGACCACGGCGGCGAACGCGCCGAGCGGGGCTGTGAGCTTGGGCTTCACTCGCCACCCCATCGGTGCGCGCCCCGAATCGGGCAGCTTTTCGCCGCTATCTGGACATTCGTCCATCCCCACATCCCCGGTTGCAACGAGCCCCCCACGGGCTTGCTCGGCCGCGCCTACTACCGATCGGTTAGCCGTATTGCAGTAGATCGCGAATGCGCAAGAAATCCGCTAAAGGTCCGGCGCTCACGTGCCGATACCAAGTGATCGGGGCAGCAGCCGGGCGGGCACCCTCCGCGGCTCCGACTAGGATTCGCGCCCATTGAGCGCCGACGATCAGGACCCACCCCGTGACCTGACCTCGACGGTCGTTCGCGGGGTCAGCCTCGCCGCCGCCGGCTACATCGCCGCCCAGGCGCTCAACCTGGCCTTCTACATCGCGCTCGCGCGGTTGCTGAGCCCGACCGAGTTCGGCGAGTTCGCCGCCGCAACCGTGATCGTCGGTCTCAGCCTGCTGGTGACCGAATCCGGGCTGGCATCCGCCGTGATCCAGCGCCGCGACCGCGTCGACGAGGCGGCATCCACCGCGGCCGTCGCGACGGCGATCACGGGAGTGGCGTTCAGCCTCCTGGCGCTGGCCACCGCGCCGCTGACCGGCATGTTCTTCAACGGCGCCGAGATCACGGCGATCGCAGCCGCCTCCTCGGGGACCGTGTTCTTACGAACGATCGGGGCGGTCCCGGATGCCCTCCTGCAGCGCAGCTTCTCGTTCGTGCGCCGACTGGTGATCGAGCCCGCAACGGTGCTCTGCTTCGGCGTGTCGGCGGTGATCGCAGCCGCCGCGGGGCTCGGAGCGTGGTCGCTGGTGATCGGCCAGTACGCCGGCTTTGCGATCGACGCGATCCTCGCCTGGGCCCTGGTTCGGTGGCGGCCGCGGTGGTCGCAGGTGTCGTTCTCGATGTGGAGGGAGTTGGTCGGATACGGGCGGCACGTCTTCGTCGCAACGGCGATCCTGCACATCGGTGAGCAGGTGAGCACGGCGCTCGTCGGGCGCTTGCTCGGCACGGCTGCGTTGGGGCAGTTCCGCTACGCGCTGCGGCTCGCCGGCACCCCGTTCTCGCTCCTGCTCGCGGGAGCCGCCTACGTCCTCTTCCCCGCCTTCTCCCGGATCGCCGGCGATGCGAGGCGGCTCCAGGGGGCGTTCCTGCGGTCGCTGCGGTGGGTGTGCGTGGCCTCCTTCCCCGCGGGCCTGTTCTTCGTCCCGCTCGGCGTGCCGACCGCGGTGATCATCTTCGGGCCCGAGTGGCGCGAAGCTGGCGAGGCGATGGCCGCGATGTGCCTGCTGCCCGCCGGCGGGATGCTCGCCAACGTGGTCTCCGAGGCGCTGAAGGCGATCGGCGAGCCGCGGTACCTGACCCGCATGCACGTGGTCACGGCGGTGATCACCGCCGGCTTGATCCTGGCCCTGCAGCCATTCGGGCTCACCGCCGCCTCGGCTGCGCTCTCGATCGGCGCCGTCGCCGGCGGCGTCTACGCGCTGTTCTTGATGCGGCGCGTCGCCGGCACGCCGATGCGGCTGATGGTCGCCGAGGTCTGGCCGCCCGCGCTCGCGGCTTGCGCCGCCGCCGGGGCCCTGATCCCGGTCGAGCTGCTGGTCGACGCGGAGTCCCACGGGGTGGCCGTCGGGGCGCTGCTGCTCCTCGCCGAGGCGCTCGCCGGCGCCATCCTCTACCTCGGTCTGCTGCGCCTGATCGCACCCGAGTCGGGGCGCGAGCTCGCCTCCGGGGCCGGGCGGATCCTGAAGCGGGTCGCGGCGTTCCGCGGCCCCGATCCCGATCTTCCGGAGCCCGAGATCCTCGACGAGACGCTGGCGCCGTAGCCTGCTCCCATGCCCCGCTTCAGCGTCGTCATCCCGGCGTACAACGCCGAGCGCACGATCGCCCAGACGATCGGCTCGGTGACGGCGCAGAGCGCGATCGATCTCGAACTCGTCGTCGTCGACGACGGCTCGGCGGACGCGACCCCGGCGATCGTCGCCGGACTCGCCGAGGACGACCCGCGGGTTCGCCTCGTCGAGCAGCCGAACGCGGGGACCGCCGGCGCGCGCAACACCGGCATCCGCGAGACGTCGGCCGACTACGTCAGCTTTCTCGACAACGACGACCTCTGGATGCCCACCTACCTCGACCGCATGGGGGCCGCGCTCGACGCAGAGGCCGACGCGGGCTTCGCGTACTGCGATGCCTGGAGCCTCGACGACGCGACGCTGAGGATCCGCCGGCGAACCGAGCTGCAGTCCCGCCCCGCCCCGGCGGCCGACGCTTCCTGGGAGGGCATCGTCGTGGCGCTCGCCAGGGCGAACTTCGTGATGAGCTCGGCGACCGTTCGCCGCGAGGCGCTCGAGCAGGTCGAGGGGTTTCACACCGACGTGTTCGGCGTCGATGACTACGACCTGTGGCTGCGCATCCTGCTCAGCGGGCGGGGAGCCGTGCTGGTGGCCCCGGAGCCGCTCCTGCTGCAGCGCGATCGCGCGGACTCGCAGTCCAAGGATGACCCGATGATGACGGAGGGTCTGAGGCGTGTGATCGAGCGGGCGCTGGCCGACAAGCGCCTGCCCGAGGCGGCGCGACAGGCGTTCGAGGACCGCACGCGCGCGATCGCGATCGAACAGGGACATGGTGGCCGACGGGGCTCGGTCCAGCGCGCCACGCGCCGCATGCGGGCCGCGGCCGTCTCCGCTCGCGACACGCTCCTGGGCGAGCGGATCTACATGGATCGTCCGCCGCCGACCGTACTCGCGGCGTTTCCCGAGCTCTCGCCCAAGGGCCCGGATCAGCCGCCGAGCGCAACCTCGTAGAGATCGGCGACCCGGCTCGCGGTGAGCTCGAGCGCCCGGTTGGCCACCACCCAGTCATGCGCCTCGGCGGCCTCGCGGCGAGCGGCCTCGGGCGCTCGCTCGAGGGTTTCACGGGCGGCCAGCGCGAACCCGTCGGGCGTCGCCGGCGCGAGTCGGAAGGCCGCCGGGGGTCGCGGCGAGAGCCGGTGGCCCGGGACATCCGTCGCGACCACGGCGCGACCGCAGCTGAGCGCCTCGAGGATCGCGAACGGAGCTCCCTCCCCCGCGCTCGACGCCGCGAGCGCATCCGCGGCGGCGTAGAACCGGCGCACGTCGGCGTCCGGCTCGACCACGGCCAGCGGCAGGTCGAGGGCGACCGCCGCGGCCCGGGCCGCGGACCCGCCGCCGACCGAGAGCCCGACCGCCCGCGATCCGGCGGCCCGCATCCTGCTCAGCGCGGCGGTGAACAGCGGCCCGCCCTTCGCCTCCCAGTCCCACCCGACGTGCATCCAGACGGGGGCGTCGGCGGGGAGCCCGAGCTCCGCTCGCGCTCGATCGCGCTCCGCGGTGTCGACCAGACCGAAGCGCGCCGTGTCGACGCCGTTGCGGACCACGACGATCTTCGACCGCGGTGCGCCGCGGTGGCGGACCGCCTTCGCGAGCGCTTCGCTGACGCAGACGATCCCGGCGACGCGCCGTCCGAACCACGTGAACTTCGCGACGCCGCGGGCAAGCAGGCCGGGCGAGCTCGGCAGATGACTGTGGATATGCCAGAGGACCGGAGCGCCGTCCGCCGCCGCCACGGCGGGCAGCTCGAACCCGGTGAAGTGGGTGTGGATGACGACCGGCTCGTCGAGCTCGGCGAGCCAGGCCGCGATCCAGTCGCGCAACGTCCCGCGGCCGGTGGCCGGGGCGAACCGGACCTCGAGCCCATCCGCCTCGAGGTCGCGGACCCAGTCGCGCCCGCGGGCCACCGGGGTGAAGCCACAGGCGGCGACGATCCCCCTGGCCCCGGCCTCGGCCGCGATCGCGCGGAGCATCGGCACGAACGAGCCGCCGTAGGAGCCGCCGTAGTCGGACAGCAGCAGGACGCGGGCCCGCGGCCGGTCGCTCACCGTCGCACCGCGTCGGCCAGGACCCGCTCGAGGCGCTCGATCTGTCGCTCGCGGCGGTAGTTGTCGGCGAATCGCGGGCCGGCGGCGGCGAGCCGCGCGGCGCTCTCCGGATCGTCGCGCAGGCTCCGCACGGCTTCGGCCAGCGCCGCGGGATCTCCGGGCGCGACCGCGACCGCGGCATCGCCCGCGCGAGCCAGGCGGGGGGCCTCCCCGCTCGCCGCGAGCACCACCGGACGCCCGAGCGCGCAGTAGTCGAACAGCTTCGACGGGACGAACTTGGCCAGCTCCGGCTCCGGCCCGAGCGAGACCAGCAGCGCGTCCGCGGCCCGCAGCATCGCAGCGGCCTCGGCTGGCTGGACGGGCTCGCGAAACTCGACGGAGCCCGGCGGGAGGGCTTCCGCGAGGCGGCCGAGCTCAGCGCGCTGCGGGCCGCCGCCGAGCAGAACGAGGCGAAAGCCCTCGCCGAGCAGCCCGGCCGCTGCGACCGCGTGTTCGAGCCCCTGAGCGATCCCGAGGTTGCCGCCGTAGACCCAGGTGAACCGGTCGTCGGGGAAGCCGGCCGCTGGCCGATCGGGAGCCGCGAGCCCCGCCTCGACCCACATCTCGGTGGTCCCGTTCGGGATCACCTCGGTCTTGCCCGCGCCGCCGCGGTCCGCGATCTGCTCGCGAAACGGCTCGGTCACCGTGATGATCCGGGCGGCCCGGCGGTACAGCCCCCGCTCGAGCCGCTCGGCGGCCGCGATCGCTCGCTCGCCGCGGAGCTCGCCGAGGATCACGGCCGCCTCCGGCCAGAGGTCGCGCACGTCCATCACCCACGGCACCCGATGGCGCGCCGCGGCGGCCGCGGCGGCCGCGGCGACGGGCAGGGGCGGCGAGGTGGCGAGGATCACGTCGGGACGCCGGCTGACCGAAGCGGCTGCGAGCGAGGAGGCCGCGTAGGTCCCGTAGAGCAGCAGCCGGCTGCGGGTCGTCTTCACCGGGCTGGTCGAGACGCGCACGTAGTTGACCTCATATCCGTCGAGCCGGCGACGGTCGAACCAGCGATCGCCGTAACCCTCCTGGACGATCCCGTCCGGGTGGTTGGGCACCTCGCAGATCACCTCGACCTCGTGGCCGCGCCCGGCGAGGCCCTCGGCGAACGCCTGCGCGCGGGCGCGCGACGCGGTCACCTCGGGAGCGAAGAACTGGCTGAAGAAGACGACCCGCATCCGCTCAACCGCGGACCGTGCGGACGCCGTCGCGGTCGCGGACGACGGCCTCGGCGCCGGGCGCGAGGCGCGGCTCGCGCCCGTTGACCGCGGACGCATCGTGAGCCCGGTAGCGCGCGACGAGCTCGGCGGCGCCCACCCAGTTGATCCCCTCGATCAACGGCAGCCGCGCCGCGTCGCGCCTGTGCAGGAGCCGGGCGTAGATCAGCGCGTCGCGCTTCACCCGCGCCGCGAGCCGATCGTCGAGCAGGCCGCCGTGCAGGACCGGCGTCGGCGGGATGCCGGCCGCGGCGAGCCGCTGCAAGGAGCCGTAGTCGAGGCGAAAGACGCCGCCGCGCGGGTCCCCGGCGCCGATCAGGGTCTCGCGCGGGTTGCCGTCGGCGATCAGGGGCGCCGGCGCCGCCCGGTGCCAGGCCGGAAGGCCCCGCTCGGCGAGGGCTGCCAGCGCACCCTCGCTGTAGCCCCAGGCGGGGGCGACGAAGGTGCCCGGGTCGCCGAGCTGCTCGCGCTGCCAGGCCAGCGCCGCGTCGATTCTCCTCCCCGCCTCTTCGCGGTCGAGGCGCAGGAACTCGCGTGGCTCGATCCGATCGTCGGTGCTCGCCTCGGAGTCGAAGTGCAGCCAGCCGTGGCAGACCGGGTCGAACACCCCGTCCGCGACGCCGTCGCGCAAGGCCTGCATGCCGCGCGGCCAGACCTGCTCGAGCGGCACCGGCTCACCGTCCTCGAGCGCCCGCGCCGGAACCGCGACGCTGAGCATCGCCCCGGCGTCCTTGTAGACCCGATGCAGGCCGCGCATCCGCTTGGTCGAGAAGTCATCGTCCTTGGCCCGCTCCTCGAGCTGCAGCTGCGCGGTCCCGGGAACGTCGTCGATGCGCACCGAGCCGAGCGGGGGCAGCTTCAACAGCGGGTGATCGAGCACCTCGACCAGCAGCTCCTCGATCGGCGAGAGCGCCCAGTAGGCGCCCATGTATCCCCAGCGGCCGACCAGGTCGGCGCCGACGGCGAGGACTCGGTCGCCGAGCAGGACGGCGTGGTCGCCGATCCGGGTCCGGACGACCGTCCGGCCGCCGGCGAAGACGGTGAAGTCGCCATACACCCTCGCCCGGCGGGCGAAGCGGGCCACGCCGCGACGCGAGCGGCGCGCCGGCACCGGCCCGGCCTCGGGACCGGGCTCCGGCGCGAGCACGATCGCGCCGGCAGCCGACCCGGCGCGAACCGCGGCGTCGAGCTCGCCCGCCTCGTCGACCCCGCCGATCGCGACCGCGCCCGCCGTCGGGCGGTCGCCGACCGGGCCGAGGCGCCACAGCCAGGCGAGCCCCTCGGCCAATGGCCTGGCGCCCGAGCTCGGCGCGGCCGTGAGGCCGCCGTCAGGCGTCGACCCCGCAGCTATGGCGACTCCGTGCCTCCGCTGCCCTCGGTGACCGTGCCGAGATCCGTGGTCGTGCTGGTCGAGACCGTGGACGAGGTCGTGGTCGGCGCGGTGGTCGTCGTGCTCGTCGTGGTCGGAGTCGTCGTGGTCGTCGAGCTGGTCGTCGAGGACGAGGTGGTCGAGGTCGTCGTCGAAGCGGTGGTCGTCGTGGTCGAGCTCACGGAGCTGGTCGTGCTCTCGTCGTCACCGCCGCCCGAGACGACAGCGAGCGCGATCCCGAGCCCGAGCACGGCAGCGACCAGCACGACGATCAGCGCCTTCATGCCGCCGCTCATCCCCGGGCTCGGCGGCTCTCCCGGCGGCTCGCCGTAGCCGCCGCCGTGGTCGCCGCCGCGCGGCGGGACGTCCATGCGCCTGGTCGGGTCCTCGTGCACGCGCGGAACTCTACGCGAGGGCCTCGACGACAATCCCGAGTGCCTCGTCGACCTCGGCGTCCCCGATCACCAGCGGCGGCAGGAAGCGCAGCATGCGGTCCCCCGGGACGTTGAGGACGAGTCCGAGCTCGAGTGCCCGCGCCCCGGTGGCCGCCGCGTCGAGGCCCTCAGCGAGGCTGACGCCGACCATCAGCCCACGGCCGCGGACCTCGGCGATCCCGTCGATCTCGCCGAGCCCGGCGCGGAGGCGGTCGCCGAGCCTCGTGACCTCCGCGAGCAGCGCCGGGTCGTCGATCACATCCAGGGTCGCGAGGGCCGCGGCGGCGACGATCGGCGCCCCGGCGAAGGTCGAGCCGTGGTCGCCGCGACCGAGCACCTCGGCCAGTTCGGGGGCGGTGATCACCGCGCCGGCCGGCAGGCCGCCGCCGAGCGCCTTGGCGGAGGTGAGCACGTCGGGCCGCACGCCGAGCTGCTCGTAGGCCCACAGGCTCCCGGTCCTCCCCATTCCACACTGGACCTCGTCGAACACGAGGGCGGCGCCGGCCGCGTCGCAGGCGTCGCGGGCCGCGAGCAGGACCTCAGCGGCGATCGGGAAGATCCCCGCCTCGCCCTGGATCGGCTCGATCATCACCGCCGCCGTGCGCTCGCCGACGGCCGCGCGGAGGGCGTCGGGGTCGTCGCGGGGCACCGCGACGAAGCCGCGCGGGAGCGGGCCGAACAGGTCATCGCGCGCGAGCTTCGGGGTCGCCGCGAGCGCCCCGAGCGTGCGGCCGTGAAACGCGCCCTCGAGGGTGACGATCTCGGGCTGGTCGATGCCGGCGAGGTGGGCCCGCTTGCGAACCAGCTTGATCGCGCCCTCGCTCGCCTCGGCGCCCGAGTTACAGAGGAAGACGCGGCCGCCGAGGCTCGAGCTCGCGAGCCGTTCGGACAGCCGCATCGCCGGCGCGGAGTAGAAGAGGTTCGAGTTGCCGGCGCTCAGCGCCGCCTGCTCGGTGATCGCACCGACGATCCGGGGGTGGCAGTGGCCGGCGTTGTGGACCGAGAGCCCAGCGAAGAAGTCGAGGTACTCGCGCCCGTCGGCGTCCCAGATGCGCGCGCCCGACCCGCGCACGAACTCGACCGGCGCGCGGGCGTAGGTGTCGATCGCGTAGCGCGACTCGAGCGCCTGGAGCGCCTCGACGCTCATCCCTCGACCATGGTGCCGATGCCGGCGATCGTGAACAGCTCGAGCAGCAGGCTGTGCGGGCGGCGGCCGTCGATGATGTGGGCCGAGCCGGCGCCGCCGCGGATCGCCTCCGCGCAGGCGGCGAGCTTCGGGCGCATGCCGCCGTCGATCGAGGGCAGCGCCGCCTCGATCTCGGCGACCGTCGCGCGGGTGATGAGCGAGCCCTCGTCGGCGGGGTCGGCGAGCCACCCGGCGACGTCGGTGAGGAAGATCGCCTTGAACGCGCCGAGCGCCGCAGCGACCTTGCCGGCCGCCGTGTCGGCGTTGATGTTGTAGGAGTTGCCCTCGCGGTCGACCCCGGCGGAGGCGATCACGGGGATGTAGTCGGCGGCGATGTGGTTGAGCACGTCGACCTCGACCCGCTCGATCTCGCCCACGAATCCGACCTCGTCGGAGCGCTCGTGCGGCTCGATCTCGAACAGCGCCCCGTCCTCGCCCGAGAGGCCGACCGCCGGCTGGCCGTGCCGGTTGAGGCGCATGACGATGTCGGCGTTCACCTTGCCGAGCAGGACCATCTTCGCGATCTCGACCGTCTCCGCGTCCGAGACGCGCATCCCCTCGACGAACCTGACCTCCATCCCGAGCCGCTCCATGTAGCGGGTGATGTCCGGGCCACCGCCGTGGACGATCACCGGGTTGAGGCCGACGTACTTGAGCAGGACGATGTCGGTGGCGAAGTCGTCGCGCAGCGACTCCTCGGTCATCGCGGCGCCACCGTACTTGATCACCACGGTCCGCCCGTGGAACTCCCGGATGTACGGGAGCGCCTCGAGCAGGGTCTCCACTGAAGCGGTCATCGGATCACCCGGCACGCCCGGACGCGAAAGCAGCATGAGATGTCCGCGGCGTAGCCGCGGACCATAGGTTCCGTGCGAAAGCGGAGGACGTGGCCGGAGTCATTCCGGAGGACGTGGCCGGAGTAGTTCCTCACGTCGTGTACTCCGCGTTGATCCGGATGTACTCGTGGGTGAGGTCCGAGAAGTAGACGCGGGCCGAACCCGTGCCGCGGTCGAGCCGCAGCGAGATCTCGGCCTCGGGGTCCTCGCCGCCGAGCGCCACCGCGTCGATCACGTCGGGGCCGAGCTCGCCGACGTCCTCGCCCGCGAGCGCCATCCCGGCCGCCTGCGCGATGCGCCCCCAGTTCGGATCGCGCCCGTAGAGCGCCGTCTGCACGAGCGGTGAGTTGGCGATCGCCCGCGCGACCCGCTCGGCCTCGGCGTCGTCGGCGGCGCCGTCGACCTCGATCCGCCCGACCCGCGTCGCGCCCTCGCCGTCGGCGACGATCTCGAGCGCGAGCTGCAAGAGGACCGCGTCGAGCAGCCCCTCGGGCAACGGAGCGCCGGCCGCGCCGCTCGCCTGCAGGAGCACGGTGTCGTTGGTGGACATCTGGCCGTCGACGGTGATCCGCTCGAACGAACCGGCGACGGCGGCGCGCAGCTCGGCCTCGGGCTCGGAGATCTCGGCGTCGGTCTGCACGAAGCAGAGCATGGTCGCGAACCCCGGCTCGATCATCCCCGCGCCCTTCGCCTGGGCGGAGACCGTCACCCCGCCGGCGCTCACGGTGCACGCCTTCGGCCCCGAGTCCGTGGTCATGATCGCGGCCGTGAACTCACCGCCGCCGTCGCCCGCGAGCGCCGCGGCGGCGTCCCCGACGCCCCTGAGCACGTCGCCGACCCGCAGCGGCACGCCGATCACCCCGGTCTCGGCGACCGCGACCGAGCGCGGCTCGGCCCCGATCGCCGCGGCGGCCGCGTCCCGCATCGCGAGCGCATCGGCGTAGCCCTGCTCGCCCGTGGCGGCGTTCGCGTTGCCGGAGTTGACGACGGCGGCACGGATCGCGGCGGCATCGCAGTCGTCGCGGCAGACGCGCACCGGCGCCGCCGCCGCGGCGTTGCGCGTCAGCAGCAGGGCCGACCGCACCGATTCCGAGTCGCAGGTCACGAGCCCGACGTCGGTACCGCCGTCGGCCTTCAGCCCGCAGGCGACCCCGGCGGCGCGAAAGCCGGGCGCCAGCGCCGCGGGATCGAGCTCCTCGACCCCATCCGGCACCTCGACCCACCGCGACCGGAAGAATCCGGTCGAGCGGCTGGCGAGCGGTGAGCGGCTCACGCCAGCCCCATTCCCTCGTCGAGCCCGAGCATCAGATTCAGGTTCTGCAGCGCCTGCCCCGCGGCGCCCTTCCACAGGTTGTCGATCGCGGCGAACACGACGGCCCGCCCCTCGCCGAGCTGGGCGGCGTGGATCCGGCAGTCGTTCGTCTCGCGGACGTCGCGCACGCCCGGCGGCGAGTCGACCACCTCGACGAATCGCTCGCCGGCGTAGCGCTCGGCGTAGAGCGCCCCGATGTCCTCGACGGGCCCGGCGAGCTCGACGTAACAACTCGCCAGCAGCCCCTGATCGATCGGCAAGAGATGCGGCACGAAAGTGATCGGAAGACCGGAGCCCTCGCCGCGCACGCCCGGAGGCGAAGCCGAGGACGTGGCGCGAGTAGTAGTTCCCGAGGACGTGGCGCGAGCAATTCGATTCAGCTCCTGCTCGATCTCGGGCAGGTGGCGATGACCGTCGACCGCGTAGGGCATGAAGTTCTCGGTCAGGTTGCTGAGCGAGAGCCGCTCGCCGCCGTCGCGCCCGGCGCCCGAGACGCCCGACTTCGCGTCGATCACCACCGAGGCGACCGCACCGCGCTCGGCGAGCGGCGCCAGCGCGAGGATCGCGGCGGTCGGATAGCAGCCCGGGTTGGCGACGAGCTCGGCCGTCCGGATCGAGGCGCGGTCGAGCTCGGTCAGCCCGTAGACGGCGTTGTCGAGCAGCTCCGGCGCCCCGTGCGGCGCGTACCAGCGCTCGTAGATCGCCGCGTCGACGAGCCGGAAGTCGGCGGACAGGTCGACCACGGTCAGCCCCATGCCGCGCATCTCGGCCACCACCGGCGCCGCCGCGCCGTGTGGATACGACACGATCGCCGCGTCGACGTCCTCGAGCAGCGCCAGGTCGAGCTCGGTCAGCTCGATCGGGCACCGGTAGCGCGGGTAGAGACGGTTGAGCCGCGTGCCGGCGTGGCTGCGCGAGGTCGCCGCGGCGAGCTCCAGCTGGGGATGCGCCCAGACCAGCTCCGCCGCGAGCGCGCCCGCGTAGCCCGACGCGCCGGCGACCACGACCCGATGCCGGGCGAGCTCAGCCACGCAGCGACCCACCGATCTTCCCCAGGGCCTCCTCGATCCGCCCGCGGATCGCCCCGACCTCCTCGTCGGTGAGCGTCCGGTCGGCGGCGCGGAACTCCAGCCGCAGGGCGAGGCTCTTGCGGTCCTCGCCGACCTGCTCGCCGCGATAGAGATCGAAGACCTCGATCGACCGCAGCAGCTCGCCACCGGCCTCGGCGACGACCGCGCGCACCCGCGCCGCCTCCACGTCGTCGCCGATGATCACCGCGATGTCCTGCTCGATGGCGGGGTAGGTGATCACGTCCTCGTACTGCTCGGCGCCGGCCGCCGACGCGTCGACGAGGGCCGCGAGATCGACCTCGAACCCGGTGGCGGCGTCGAGGTCCCAGCCGCGGCAGACCAGCGGGTGGATCTCGCCGATCCAACCGGCGACGACACCGTCGACGACGACCCGCGCCGAGCGGCCCGGGGTCAGGAACGGCTCGGCCGCGGGCTCGACCTCGAGCGCGCAGCCGACCCCGGCCGCGATCCCCTCGAGCGCCCCCTTGAGCGCGTAGAAGTCCGTCTCGGCCGGCTCGCCGCGCCAGCCGCCGCCCGGCAGCGGCCCGCTGGCCAGGCAACCGAGCCGCCAGGGCTCGAACGCGGGCGCGGCGCGCCGGCCGGGAAAGCTGCCGCCGAGCGTGCCCTCGCCGATCGGCTCACCGGCGCGCAGGTAGGCGCGACCGGACTCATAGAGCGCCACCCGCCGGGCGCCGTGGGAGAGGTTGTAGCGGGCGACGTCGAGCAGCCCGCCGAGCAGGGTCGTTCGCAGGACCGAGTGCTCACCCGACAGCGGATTGGAGATCCCGATCGTCTGCGCGCGCGGGTCGTCGGCCGCGATCCGCAGCGCGGCCGGCTGCCCGGGGTCGGTGAGGCTGAGGGTGACGACGCCGTCGAAGCCGAGGTCGCGCGTGAGGTCCTCGACCCGGCGGCGCAGACGCTGCTCGCGAGTCAGCCGGGCCCCCTGGACGCTCGCGCTCGGCAGGGTCGCCGGCAGGTGCTCGGCGTAACCGTGAATCCGGCCCGCCTCCTCGACCAGGTCGACCTCGCGGGTGACGTCGTAGTGGCGGTGAAACGGGACCGTGACCCGCCACTCGCCGCCCTCCGCCCGGCGCTCGACTTCGAACCCGAGACGGGTCAGGTAGGTCTCGATCAGGTCGTCCTCGATCTCGACCCCGAGCAGGGACGCGACCCGTCCGCCGCGCAGCGGGACGACGTGGGCATCCGGGATCTCGCCGGTGACGTCGATCGTGCCGGGGACCAGCCGCGCGCCGCACAGCTCCACGAGCAGCTTCGACGCGACCCGCTGGGCCCGCAGCGCCAACTCCGGGTGCAGCTGCTTCTCGTTGCGGTTCGAGGCGTCCGAGCGCAGCCCGAGCTTCCGCGAGGTCCGCAGGATGTTGACCCCGTTCCAGGTGGCCACCTCGAGCAGCACCCGGGTGGTCGAGTCGCTGACCTCGGAGACCTGGCCGCCCATGATCCCGGCGATGCTGGTCGGGCCCTCGCGGTCGCAGACGAGGACCATCTCCGGGTCGAGGCCGCGCTCGGTCCCGTCGAGGGTCGTCATCCGCTCCCCCTCGCGCGCGGCGCGAATGATCAGCTCGCCGCCGGGGACCTCGTCCAGATCGAAGGCATGCAGGGGCTGGGCGGTGAGCAGCATCACGTAGTTGGTGATGTCGACGACGTTGTTGATCGGCCGCATTCCGGCCGCCGTGAGCCGCGCCTTCAACCACGGCGGGGACGGCCCGATCGTCACGTCGGTGAACACGCGGGCGCTGAACCGCGGGCAAAGCTCCGGGACCTCGACCGCGACCGAGGCGTAGTCCTCGACCGAGCCCTCACCCGTCGCCTCGGCGTCGCCCTCCCAGGGTGGCGGTTCGAGCCCCGCGCCGGTGACCGCGTGCAGCTCGCGCGCGACGCCGTAGACGCCGAAGCAGTCGACCCGGTTGGAGGTCGGCTCGAGCTCGAGCACCGGCTCGGAGACCGCCAGGACCTCGCTCAGCGGCGTGCCGGGCGCCCACCGCCCGTCGGGCAGCACGAGGATCCCGTCATGGTCCTCGCCGATCCCGAGCTCGCGCTCGGACAGGATCATCCCGTCGGACTCGACCCCGCGGAGCTTCGCCTTCTTCAGCTTCTCTCCCCCGGGCATCCGCGCCCCGGGCGTCACCACCGCGACCGTCTGATCCGCGGCCACGTTCGGGGCGCCGCAGACGATCGTGCGCGAGCCGTCACCGGTGTCGACCTCGCAGACGCGCAGCCGGTCGGCGTTGGGGTGCGGCTCGGCGCTGAGCACGCGCCCGACGACGAAGCCGTCGGCGCTCGGCGAGCCGACGTGCGAGATCCGCTCGAGCTCGACGCTGTGCATCGCGAGCGTCTCGCCGATCTCCTCGACCGAGAGCGCGGGATCGCAGTAGGACGTCAGCCACGAAAGCGGCACCTTCATGGGAACTGCCTCAGGACGCGCACATCGTTCTCGAAGAACTTGCGCAGGTCGGGAACCCCGTGCTTGAGCATCGCGATCCGCTCGATCCCCATCCCGAACGCAAATCCCTGGACGCGCTCCGGGTCGTACCCGTTCTCGCGCACGAACCCGAACACGTTCGGGTCGACCATGCCGGAGCCGAGGATCTCGATCCAGCCGACCCCCTTGCAGAGCGGGTCGCGCGAGCCGTCGGGCAGCTCGCCCGTGCCGCCGCAGCGAAAGCAGGAGACGTCGACCTCAACGCTCGGCTCGGTGAACGGGAAGAAGCCCGGCCGGAAGCGCGTCTCGCGCTCGGGCCCGAAGATCGCCCGGGCGAGCTCGTCGAGCGTGCCCTTGAGGTCGGCGAGCGTGATTCCTTCACCGACGGCCAGGCCCTCGACCTGGTGGAAGACCGGGCTGTGGGTGGCGTCGAACGGGTCGGACCGGTAGCAACGGCCCGGGCAGATGATCTGGATCGGCGGCTCCTGGCTCTCCATCGAGCGCACCTGCATCGGCGACGTGTGCGTCCGCAGGACGACGTCCTCGGGGCCGGGAGGAAGCCCGCCGACCTCGAGCTCGGCGGCGAGCGTCGACGGGTCCACGTAGAAGGTGTCCTGCGCCATCCGCGCCGGGTGGCCCGGCGGGTGGTTGAGGGCGGTGAAGTTGTAGTAGTCGAGCTCGACCTCGGGGCCCTCCATCACCCGGTATCCGAGCCCGATGAAGACGTCCTCGATCTCGCGCTGGGTGCGCACGAGCAGGTTCTGGGCGGCGGTCGGGGGCGGCGGCGCTCCCGGCATCGTCACGTCGATCGCCCCAGCGGCGAGCGAGCGCTCGAGCTCGGTGGCGTCGAGCGCGGCCTCGCGCGCCTCGAGCTCGGCCTCGAGCGCCTTGCGCGCCGCGTTGGCGCCGGAGCCGACGGGGCCGCGCTCGGCCGGCTCGAGATCGGCGATCCCCCGCAGGATCCGGGTGAGCTCGGACTTGCGCCCGAGGTAGTGGACCCGCAGCCGCTCGAGCTCCTCGGTGTCGCCCGCGGCGGCGATCGCCGCCGAGGCCTCCGCGCGCAGGCTGTCGATCCGCTCGACCATCAGCCGCCCGAAGATATCCGTCCGATGGCGATCGCCGCCGCGGCGGCGACGTTGAGCGACTCGGCCCCGCCCCGCAGCGGGATCGTCCAGAGGCGGTCGCACGCGTCGGCGACCGGCGCCGGGAGCCCTCCCCGCTCGCCGCCGAGACAGAGGCCGCCCACCGGGTCGGCGTCGGGCGGCGCGCCCCCATGGGCCACGAGACCGACCAGCGGTCGCTCGAGCGTGTCCGGGCCGCCACGGGCGGGGGGCCGGGCGAAGATCGAGCCCATGCTCGCGCGCACCGCCTTCGGCCCGTAGGGGTCCGCGCAGCCCGGGCCGAGGACGACGGGCGAGTCGGCGAGCGCGTGGGCGCTGCGGATGATCGCGCCGACGTTCGCCGGGTCGGCGACCCCGTCGAGGTAAACCCGCGAGCCGCCGACACCGCCCTCGAGCAGCGGGTAGACGCCGATCACCCGCGACCCCGACCCCAGCGAGCTGACCGCGTCGAGCAGGGCGGGCTCGACGTCGACGCCGGCGCGCAGCACGAACTCCGGCTCGACCCCGGCGACGGCCGCGGCGGCGACCAGGTCCTCGCCCTCGGCGGCGAACAGGCGCTCGCGCTCGCGCCACCTGCGCTCCGCGAGCTTGCGGATCAGCTTCAGCTTGGTGTTGTCTGGGCTCGTGATCACGGGTTTCGGGAACAAAAAAGGGCGCCTCTGGGGCGCCCGTGGAAGTTCGTTATCGGCGGTCAGCTAGGCCGCCACGGCCTCCCGGGCTTGCTCGGCAAATCGGCGGAACGCCTCCGGGTCGCGCACGGCGATGTCGGCGAGCATCTTGCGGTTGACCTCGATCCCGGCCTGGTTGAGGCCGTGGACGAACTCGGAATAGCTCATCCCCTCGCGCCTGGCGGCGGCGTTGATGCGGATGATCCAGAGCTTGCGCATCTCGCGCTTGCGCACCCGGCGGTCGCGGTAGGCGTACTGGCCCGACCGCATGAGCTGCTCGTTCGCGAACCGGTAGCTCGAGTGCTTGCGCCCCCAATAGCCCTTGGCCTGCTTGAGGACCTTCTTCTTGCGCCGCTTGCGGGCGACGGCGTTGGTGGCGCGGCTCATCGGCCCGCACCGCCCGGGAGCAGCTTCTTGACCTTCTTCGAGTCGTTGTCCGAGATCTCGACCGGGCGCGCCATCCGGCGCTTCCGCTTGGGCGACTTCTTCTCGAGGATGTGGCTCGAATAGGCGCGGCGGCCACGCAGCTTGCCGCCGGCGGTCTTACGAAAGCGCTTCTTGGCGCCCGAATGGGTCTTCATCTTCGGCATCGCGGTCGACTATTGAAGCAGACCGCGGGCCGGTCGCGGGCCCGAGGGCGCTAGGCCGCAGCGGCGGGCTCGTCGCCCGAAGTGGCCTCGGTGGCCGTGGCCTCGGCGGGAGCGTCGGCCGGCGCCTCGGCGGGGGCCTCGTCCTTGGCCGTGGCCGCGCGGGTCGGCCCGAGCATCATGTGCATGTTGCGGCCCTCCTGCTGCGGAGCCGACTCGATCGTCGCCAGTTCGGAGATGTCCTCGAACAGGCGCTCGAGCAACGCTCGGCCGCGCTCCGGATGGGCCTGCTCGCGCCCGCGGAACATGATCGTCACCTTGACCTTGTCGCCGTGGCGCAGGAACCGGACCACGTGCCCCTTCTTGGTCTCGTAGTCGTGATCGGCGATCTTCGGGCGCAGCTTGATCTCGCGCACGTTGACCTGCTGCTGGTGCTTGCGCGCGGCCTTCGCCTTCTGCTCCTGCTCGTACTTGTACTTCGAGTAGTCGAGCAGCCGGGCGACCGGCGGGCGCGAGTTGGGCGCCACCTCGACGAGGTCGAGATCGCGGTCCGCAGCCATCTTCAGGGCGTCGTCGGTCTTGACGACGCCGATCTGGCTGCCGTCCTCGTCGACGAGGCGAACCTCGGCGACGCGGATGCGCTCGTTGATCCGCGTCTGGTCACGCTCCGGTGGCTGCCGGTCGAATCGCCTCGGGACCGGCACTACGAGTTCAGGATGGCGGGGAGCTTCAAGCTACCTGCGGTCGGAGAGAGAGAACGTTCAAGAGCAAGGGGAAGGGCGGGCGCGGTCGCGTTCAGTGACTTTGCCGGATCTGGGTGCCCTTCATCGTGCCGCAGTATAGACACCACCGCCCCGGCCGGGTCAAGCCGAGGCTCATTAGCGCAAAACGATTACCCGATCTGTGGTATAAGCCTGTGCGTACGCGGAAATCCTCCGTGCATCCGTTTCCGCGGGACACCGATGTCGGCGAAGGAGCCTGCGGCTCGGGCCAATCCACCCCCGGCCCGGACCCGGGCTCCTCGCCCTTCTCGGGCTCAGTTCGCGTCGATCAGGCCGGCGAGCTCGCCGATCGCGACCGCGCCGAGGTCGCCGCGCTCGTGCGAGCGCACCGAGGCGGTGCCGGCGGCCCGCTCGCGCTCGCCGACGACCAGCATCAGCGGCACCTTGGCGAGCTCGGCGTCGCGGATCTTGCGCCCGACCGACTCGGAGCGCTCATCGACCCGCACCCGGATCCCGTCGGCCTCGAGCCGGCCCTTGACCTCGCGGGCGTAGTCGGCGAACTGGTCGGAGACCGGCAGCACAGCCACCTGCACCGGCGCCAGCCAGGCCGGGAAGCGCCCGCCGTAGTGCTCGATCAGGATCCCGGCGAAGCGCTCCATCGAGCCGAGCAGGGCGCGGTGGATCATCACCGGGCGGTGGTCGGCGTTGTCCTCGCCCTGGTAGCTGAGCTCAAAGCGCTCGGGCATCTGGAAGTCGAGCTGGCAGGTGCCGAGCTGCCACGAGCGTCCCAGCGCGTCGGTGACGTGGAAGTCGATCTTCGGCCCGTAGAAGGTCCCCTCCCCCGGGCTGATGTCGTAATCGCGGCCCTGGCGCTCGAGCGCCTCGCGCAACCCCGCGGTCGCGCGCTCCCATTCCTCGTCCGTGCCGACGGACTTCTCGGGCCGCGTCGACAGCTCGACCCTCACGTCGTCGAAGCCGAACTTCGCGTACAGCTCGTCGATCGCCTCACAGATCGAGTCCACCTCGTCGGGCACCTGATCGAGCGTGCAGTAGACGTGCGCGTCGTCCTGGGTGAACGCGCGCACCCGCAGCAGGCCGTGCAACACGCCCTCGCGCTCGAAGCGCGAGACGTCGCCGAACTCCGCCAGGCGCAGCGGCAGCTCGCGGTAGGAGTGGCGGGTGGAGCCGAACACGAGGCACGCCCCCGGGCAGTTCATCGGCTTGATCGCGAAGTGGCGCTGCTCGCCGTCGCGCTCCGCGGGATCGACGAAGTACATGTTCTCGCGGTAGTTCTCCCAGTGCCCGGAGCGATGCCAGAGCTCGACGTCGAGCACCCGCGGCGTCTTGATCTCCTGATATCCACGCTTGCCGAGCTGCTCGCGAACCTCGGCCTCGATCAGCCGCAGCAACACCGTCCCGTTCGGCAGCCAGAACGGCATCCCCGGCGCCTCCTCGCGCAGCCGGAACAGGTCGAGCTCGGGGCCGAGCCGGCGGTGGTCGTTCTCGCGCGCGAGCTCGAGCCGCTCGAGGTGCGCGTCGAGGTCCGCCTGCGAGTGGAAGGCCGTGCCGTAGATGCGCGTCAGCATCTGGCGGCTCTCATCGCCGCGCCAGTAGGCCCCCGCGATCGAGTTGAGCTTGAACGCCTTGATCCGCCCGGTCGACGGCGCGTGCGGACCGCGGCACAGGTCCGTGAACGGCCCGTTGCGGTACAGCGATACGGACTCGACGCCCTGGTCGCGCACCAGGTCCTCGATCAGCTCCACCTTGTAGGGCTGCCCGTCGCCCCGGAACCGCTCGATCGCGTCTCCGGCGGTGAGCTCGGAGCGCTCGAACGGCTCGTCGGCCGCGATGTGCTCGCGCATCGCGACCTCGATGCGCTCCAGGTCCGCCTCGGTCGGCCCCTCGCCGTCGGGGAACTCGAAGTCGTAATAGAAGCCGCCCTCGACCGGCGGGCCGATCGAGACCTTCGTGCCCGGCCACAGGTCGACGACCGCGGTCGCCATCACGTGGGCGGCGTCGTGGCGGATCAGCCAGAGGGCGTCGTCGGCCTCGTCGCCCTTGCTCTTCGCGGTCACGACCGCGATGGTGGCGCCGTCGGGGAGCGGGGCCGTCAGGTCGCGCAACTGGCCGTCGACCTTGATCCCGAGCGCGTCGGCCGCCAGCCGAGGTCCGATCGCCGCCGCGGCGTCGGCGCCGGTCGCGCCCGGCTCGAGCTCGAGCGGGCTGCCGTCGGGGAGCTTCACGGTCACGGGCGCCATCGGGCGCGATGCTACTCAGCGTGCGGAGGCCGCCGCGATCAAGGCGGCCTGGCCCACGCGTACGATCCGCCGAAGTGGCCTCCGCCTTCCTGCTCTCAGCCGCCGCCGACGATCCGCGGCGCGATCCGAAGGCGCTGCTCGACCTGGAGCAGATGCGGGAGTCGGCAGCGGTCGATGGGTTCGGGGTTCACCAGCTCGCCGGATCACCCGCCGACGCCGATCTCGTCCTCTTCGTCGAGACGTCTGCCGGCGGCGGGCCGTACTTCGAGCGTGTCCGCCGCCACCCCGTCTTCCGCGCTCACCGGGATCGGTCCTACGTGTTCTGCTCGACCGACTCCGTCGTCGCCCTGCTGCCGGGGATCTACGCGTCGGTCGAGCAGCGCTGGTACCGCGACGCGTGGACCCGGACGAGCGGCTACCTCGGGGTCAAGGAACGCCCGCCGCTGGCCTTCGCGGACGGCGACCCGCCCTCGGCCTTGTTCTCGTTTGCCGGCTCGGGGCAGGCGCACCCGGTGCGCCGCCGGATCCTCGACCTGCCCTCGACCGGCGCGACGCTCGTCGACAGCGATCGGTCGCCGCTCGGTCGCGAGGCCTACGCCGACGCGATTCGCGATGCGGACTTCATCCTCTGCCCGCGCGGCGGCGGAACCGCGACGTTCCGCCTCTTCGAGGCGATGATGCTCGGCCGCGCCCCGGTGATCATCTCGGACCAGTGGGTGCCGCCGGCCGGGCCCGACTGGGACCGCTTCAGCGTCAGGGTCGCCGAGCGCGAGGTCGAGCTGATCCCGCGGCTGCTCGCGGCGAGGCGTCCCGAGGCGGCGGCAATGGGGGCCGCCGCCAGATCGGCCTGGCTCGACTGGTTCTCCCCGGAGGCGTCCTTTCATCGCATCGTCGACTGGTGCCTGGAGCTCGCGGAGCGGTCGGCGGGCCGCTCAGGGTGGCGGCGATGGTCGCCCTACCCGCAGCTCCTCCGCCCGCGTCATGCGCTCCGCTACGCGGCGAAGCGCGCCGGATCGCTACGGTGACGCGCTCGATTCGACCAAGGAGGTAGGGAAAGATGAAGAGCAAGCTCGGAGTGGCGCTGCTGGCGCTCGCCCTGATCGCGCTCGCGATCCCGGCGCTGTCGGTCGCCGGTCGCAACACGACGAACGTCGAGGCGAAGCTCAAGGGCAAGTACGTCGTCGACGGCGGGGTCGACAAGGGCGGCGCGCAGATGGAGATCGCGCTGAAGCCGACCCAGTCGAAGCTCTGCTTCGACTTCACCGCCAAGCGGCTCGACCCGATCACCTACGGCGCGATCCACAAGGGCGCCGAGGGTGAGGTCGGCAAGGAGAAGGTGATGCTGTTCTCCGACTCCACCGGGCTCGACGGTTCCGGCTCCTACGAGGGCTGCGTCAAGAACGTGAAGTCGAAGCTGCTCGAGAAGATCGCCGCGAAGCCGGAGAGCTTCTACGCCGATCTCGACACGGAGGCCTATCCCGACGGCGCCGTTCGCGGCCAGCTGAAGCTGTCGAAGGCCGACGACAGCCAGTAGGCGCTGCCGGTCAGCCGCCCGCGCCGGGGTCGGCGCGGGCGGCGTCCGGGATCAGCTCGCACGGGCCGGGGCCCTGCGCGGCACCCTGGTTCGCGTACTCCCCATCCGGGACGACCGCGCCGTCCGCGTCGAGACCGACCGCGACCGTCCTCGCGATCCCCGGCGGCACCCCGCCCGCGGCGTCGGACTCGGACTCGATGCAGACCCGGTTGCCGCGCAGCTCCCAGGCGACGTAGTCGATCCCGTGCTGGTCGTCGACCAGCTCGTCCGGCAAGACGACGAGCGTTGAGCCCACCCCGAGGCGCTCGCTGAGCTCGGCCAGCCGGGGCGAGTAGCCGGCCGGCCCGACCGGGCCGTTGGCGAGCGCGAGCAGGCTCGAGCCCCCGGCCGCGGCGCAGAACGCGATCGCGACGATCGCGGGCAGGCGCGAGGCGAGCAGCGCGCGCACCGAGATCAGCGCCGCCAGCGGGGCGATCAGGACCAGCGCCTTGGCCTCCTGGTAGGGCGTGCCGCCGAGCAGGGCATAGAGCCACAGCGCCAGCGCCGCGAAGAGCGCCGCCGGCACCGCGCGCTCGCCGCGGCGCAGCCACCACCAGAGCCCGTAGGCGAGCGCCGCCAGCCCAGCTGCGCCGCCGGCGTAGAAGACGAGCGCCGGGATCGCCCCGTCGCCGGGCTCGACGCGGAAGTCGCCCGACGGCCAGATCCCGAGCGCCTCCAGCGGCGAGAGGCGGTTGAAGAGGTTCCCGAGCCCGCCGCCGGCCGGGTCGAAGGTCTCGAAGTTCGCGAAGTCGATCATGCGCCCGATCTCGGGCGCGATCGCGACGACGAGCAACGCGAGGGCGGCAGCGGTCGCCGGGAAGGCGACGCGGGCCGCGGCGCGCGCGGCGGCGATCCCCCCGCGGCGCCAGGCCAGCGCGAGCTCGAGCGCCGCCCAGACGACGAACGCGCCGCCGAGCCAGAGCAGGCCCGGGAAGCTGTAGGTGTAGACGCTGCCGATCGCGAGCACGGCGAGCGGCAGCGCCGCCCGGATGGAGGCCGCCCCCGGCTCGGGCCGCGCGCGGGCGAGCTCGCACAGGGCGATCGCGAAGGCGAGCACGAAGAGCGCCTCCATCGTCTCCTTGAACGCCCCCTGGACCAGGTAGGCGGCGACCAGGTAGGCGAGCCCGACCACCAGCGCCCCGACGGCGCGCCGCCACGCTGGGAGCCGCTCGAGCAGGGCCAGCGGCGCGGCGCAGGCGGCGACCGCGACCGCCAGGGTGAGCCCGCCGAAGGCGTGCACGGTGCTCGGACCGAGCGCCGAGACCGCCGCGACGATCGAGTGCGGGCCGAGCGGATAGCCCTGCGAGGTCAGCCGCTCGCCGGCCCCATCGAGCAGCCGGTCGACCGCGAACAGGTGCTGCGACATGTCCGGGTTGAGCCCGGTGCCGAGGATCCCGAAACGGGCCTCGACGATGAACGGCAGCGAGGCGAGCACGAGCGCGGCGAGCTCGATCGGCAGCCCCCGCGCGAGCGCCGCGCGCAGACCCTCGGCTCGGGTGAGAACGACCGCGGAGCAGGCGGCCGTGACCAGCCCGAGGGCGATCAGCGCGGTGGTCGCCTCGCCGGGCAGGCGGACCGTCCACCAGGCGAGCGGGCAGAGCGCCGCGAGCCCGACCGCGGGGGCGAGTCGCGACCAGCGCCGCCGCCCGCAGGCGATCATGATCGCCTGCCCGACCAGCGCCGCGGCGCCGAAGATGAGCAGGAACGAGCCGTAGGTGCCGATCATCGGCGGCGAGCATAGGCGCAACTCTCAGCCGCCATATATGTTCTGCAACGAGAGAGCCGCCGGGGTGGCCCGGCGCGAGGAGGAAGGGGTTTCATAGATGCGGCGCAGCCTCGTTTCGATCGGCGCGGTTCTCGTCTTCGCGGTTGGGATCACCGCGAGCGCGAGCGCACAGGCCAAGGACTACGCCGCGACGGCGCTCAACATCCTCCCCTCGGGGCAGTACGGCTCGCTCGGCAACCCGCCCGGCTCCGACACCCAGGCGAAGATGTACGACGGCCTGACGCCGCTCTTCGACCAGGTCACCCCCGCCGACCTGACCACCTACTTCAAGTCGGAGCGCTTCGGCGTCGACAACGCGACGCCGAGCACCGTCGAGGCCGTGCCGCGCGCCGGAGTCACGATCGAGCGCGACTCCTACAACGTCCCCCACGTCACCGGCGCCACCCACGACGACGGCGTCTGGGCTGCCGGCTGGATCGCCGCGGAGGACCGCGGCCTGCTGCTCCAACAGGCCCGCTACAACGCCCGCGTCGCAGCGATCGATGCTCCCGGGCTCAGCGCCCTGGGTCTGATCAGCGGGCTCAGGAACTTCCAGCCCAGCGCCCAGACGGAGGCCGAGCTCGCGAAGCAGAGCCAGGTGCTCGAGTCCGCCGGGCCCGAGGGCCAGGCGGTCCTGCACGACATCGACGTCTTCATCAGCGGGATCAACGACTACCTCGCCCAGAGCGGCTCCCCGAACGCCCCCTGGACGCGCAACGACGTGTTCGCGCTCAACGCGCTCAAGGGGCAGTTCGTCGGCCAGGGCGGCGGCGACGAGGCGCGCCGCTCGCAGTTCCTCGGCGGGCTGATCGAGCGGCTCGGCAAGAAGAAGGCGCTCAGCGTCTTCAACGACCTGCGTCAGTTCAAGAACCGCGAGCTGCCGACCTCGGTCGACGGCCGCTTTCCCTACGGCTCGATCCCCGAGAACGCCAAGGGCAGCGTCATCCTCGACCACTCGAGCTTCACCTCGACCCCGGCGGTCGCGAACCCGAGGCTCGCCCGCGAGGTCGCGCCGGGACCGCCGACGCACGCCTCGAACACGCTGATGATCACCGCCGATCACTCGAAGACCGGCGAGCCGCTGATGGTCGGTGGCCCCCAGATCAGCTACTTCTACCCCGGCCTCGTCTACGAGATCGACATGCACGCCGGCGACCTGCAGTG
Source organism: uncultured Solirubrobacterales bacterium (assembly GCA_963781265.1). Taxonomy (GTDB): domain Bacteria; phylum Actinomycetota; class Thermoleophilia; order Solirubrobacterales; family 70-9; genus WHSW01. The sequence continues at coordinate 17,223 of CAWAFH010000006.1, read as the reverse complement.
GCGTGGCGCGACGTCCGCTCCATTCCCTGGCTACATGTTCATCGGTCGCGGCGAGGACTTCGCCACGACCCTGACCTCGGCCTCCGGCGACATCATCGACCAGTACGTCGAGAAGCTGTGCAACGGCAGCGACACCATGTACGTCTACAAGGGCGAGTGCCGCGAGATGGGCAGCTTCGACGCCGGGACGCTCGACGGCGAGCCGGTCGCGTTCAAGACCACGGTCCACGGGCCCGTGGTCGGCTACGCGACGGTCAAGGGCGAGCGGGTCGCGGTCTCGTCGAAGCGCTCCAGCTACGGCCAGGACGCGCTCGACCTGATCTACAACCGCCGCCAGTCCAATGGCCAGGTGCACTCCGCGAAGTCGTTCATCAAGGCGGCCTCGACGACGCCGCAGACGTTCAACTCGTTCTACATCGACGAGAAGAACATCGCGATGTACACCGCCGGCCTGTTGCCGGAGCGCAACAAGAACGTCGACCCGGGCCTGCCGACGCTCGGCACCGGCAAGTACGAGTGGACCGGCTTCCTGCCGAAGAGCGGCCACCCGCAGGGCGTCGACCCCGCCGACGGCACGATCACCAACTGGAACCAGACCACGGCGAAGGGCTTCGCGGCCGCCGACGACGAGTGGGGCCACAACGGCTCGGTCGAACGCGTCGACCTGCTCGACAAGAACCTCGACCGGCTGGCGAACAAGAAGGGCAAGTGGACGCTCGCCTCGGTGACCGCGGCGATGAACGCCGCGGCGACCCAGGACGTGCGCGCGATCGACACGGTGCCGCTGCTGAAGCGGCTGCTCAAGGGCGCCAAGGCCCCGAACGCGCAGGCGCAGCAGATGCTCGACCTGCTGATCGCCTGGAAGCGACACGGGGGCAGCCGCCTCGACCTCGACCTCGACGGCAAGATCGACGACCCCGGCGCCGCGATCATGGACGGCTCCTGGGACCGGATCGCCGACGCGATGATGCACCCCAAGCTCGGCCCGCAGCTGGACGAGCTCGACAGCCTGTTCTCGCGCTTCGACCTGCCGCCGAGCGGCCAGTACGACGGCTGGTATCAGTACTTCGACCGCGACATCCGCTCGCTGCTCGGGATGAAGGTGAAGTCGCCCTTCAACAACGCGTACTGCGGCAACGGCCACCTGAAGCGTTGCCAGAGCGCGATCTGGTCGGCGCTCGCCGCCGCGGGGACGGACCTCACCGCCTCCCAGGGCACCAGCGACCCGTCGCTGTGGCGCTCGGACGCGACCCGGGAGCGGATCAAGTTCACCCCCGGTGGTCTGCTCTCGACGACGATGCGCTACACCAACCGGCCGAGCGGCATCCAGCAGGTGATCTCGTTCAACGGCCACCGTTGAGCCGGCGATGAGCGACCAAGGCAGCGGGCACCAGGGCCCGCTGCATCACACCCCGACCAGCGCCCTCTCACACGAGGCGAAGCTGGCGCGCCAGCGGACGCACATCCGCATTCTCACCGCGGTGATCGTGCTCGTGCTCCTGGCGCTCGCCTACTCGGCCGCGTTCGACCTCGACAGCGCCGCCGAGTGGATCGTCTTCGCGATGATCATCGTGACGGTGATCGGGGCGATGATCGCGGTCCACGGGCCCGACAAGGACCCCGGCTAGTCGGTCAACAAAGAGCGCGGCGTGACGATCACCGGGCACGCCGCCTTGCGCACCAGCACCGAGGCCATGCCGCCCAGCAGGACCCGGCTCACCGGTCCATAGCCGCGAGAGCCGACCACCAGCAGCCCGGCATCGGCCGACGCTTCGGCGATTGCGGACCTCGGGTCGACATCGACGACGACCTCCCCGTCGGCCTCGGGACCGCCGGCCAGCGACGCGATCGCCTCGTCGACGGCGTCGGTCAGGCGGGCGCGCTCGGCCTCCATCGCCTGCTCGGTGATCGGCAGGCCGGCCCAGCCGCCCGCTCCGGGGGCGACGACGCGTGCGTCGTGCGGATCGGCGACCGCGAGCAGCCGTAGCCGCGCCCCGGTCGCCGTCGCCAACCTGGCAGCGGTCTCGAGCGCGACCCGCGCCTCGGGGCTGCCGTCGAACGCGACCAGGATCGGGTCGAGGATCCGCTCCTGGTCCCGGTAGCCGACCGGGGCGACGGCGACCGGGCAGGGTGCCGCCGAGAACAGGCGGTCGGCCACCGTTCCCGGCAGAACGCGCCCGAGCGGACCGCGGTGCGTCGAGCCGACGACGATCAGGGCGGCTTTGCGGCGCTCGGCGAGATCGTGAAGCTCGCGCGCCGGACTCGGGCTCGGGAGGCTGAGCGTCTCGACCCGGTCGACCGCGCCGAGCGCGTCGCGGGCCTCGGCCTCGAGCCGCTGCTCCTCGGCCCGCAGGACCCGCTCGTACTCCGACCAGGTCGCCTCGGTCGGAACGAACGTCAGGATCGAGATGACGACGACGTCACAGTCGAGCGTGGTCGCGAGCAGCGACGCGAGCGCGAGCCCGTCGCGCGAGTTGTCGCTTCCGTCGTATCCCGTGACGATGCAGTCTCGTTCGGCCACTGGGGCGCACGCTAAGCCGGGGCCCTGCGGCCGCCATCCGCACGCGACCCCGGTCAGGCCCCGCGGGGACTACGGATGCCGACCGTATCGTCCTGACTCAGACTGACTCGCGTACGAGTCAAGCCGAGAAGGAGACAACATGCCATCGACAACGGCGAGCAAGCCGCACGCGAAGCGGGCCGACAAGACCGCGACCGACTACCTGCAGGACGCGCTCGAGGATCTCGAGAAGGCGAGCGAGAAGGCCGGCGGCGAGGTCGGGGACCGCATCGACGCCGCCCGCGAGCGGATCACCGAGGCGCGCGAGGACCTGGGCGACCGCAGCGAGGACCAGATGAAGCAGTGGCGCGACCAGCTCACCGACGCCGCCGACGATGTCCTGCGCGAGCTCGGCCGCTGGGCCGTCCGTGCGCAGCGCAGCCCCGAGGCTCTGAACGAGCTGGCGAAGGAGATCAGGGAGCGCAAGGCGCAGATCGCCGCCTAACCCGGTCGCGAGCCGGAGCGCGCGCGGGTCAGCCGAGCCCGAACGTGCGCCCGGTGCGGTACATCCGCTGGCGCCGCCGGGTGGTCTCGGCGGGCTCGCGGAAGTGCCAGCCGGACGGGTGCGGCCCGCGCGCCCATACGTGCCAACCGCCGTAGTGCTTGCGCAGGTAGCGCTTCAGCGTCCCGCGGTGCTCGGCGCACGCGTACATGTTGCGGCCGTAGAGGCCGCGACCGTGCCAGACCAGCCAGTCGCCGGGCTCCGCGTCGACGTAGGTCCCGTGCAGCAACAGCTGCAACTGGCGTTCGAGGCTGCGCTGCGTGTCGGCGTCGGGATGGGCCCCGCAGAAGTCGCAGCTGAAGATCACGCGAACCGGCAATGGGCACTACTGGGCTCGAACCAGTGACCTCCGCCTTGTCGAGGCGGCGCTCTCCCAACTGAGCTAAGCGCCCGGGACGGGCGAGTTTAGACCACGCCCGCGCGGGTCAGCCGGCGGCCTCGAAGGCGCGACGGACCCGGTCCGGGTACCGGAACAGCGAGTCATAGTCACTTTCGGGACCTCGTAGCCGAGCCGGTCCAACAGACCCGACAAGCCGAGCTGGTAGCACCTGCCGATCCGGCGCGCGTCTTGCAGTGCCGTTATCGCGATCGGTCGGGCTCGACGACGAGCGTGAGGCCGTCGACCGCGGCAACCCGGACCGACTCCCCCGCCCCGTCGGTCCCGCGAGCATTCCAGATCTCGCCGCGCACCCGGACGCGCCCCGGCCCGATCACCTCGGCCCGCTCGCCGAGCATGCCCTCGACCCCGGTGGTGACCCGGTAGCGGCGCAGGAAGCGGATCCACAGGAAGACCTCGCCGACCTCGATCACCGCCGCCACGCAGAGCACGACCACCCGCCACGGGTCGGGCAGGACGAAGAGGCCGGCGATCGCGAGCACGAGCAGCACAGGCCAATGATGACGGTTTTCGGGTCGCTACAGGCGACCTGTTACGATATATCGCGTTATACATCGATATACGGAGATACGTATGCATCACAGACATTCACGACACGCCCGCGCCACGCAGCGCGACTTCGCTCGCAGCCGCTACTCGCGCCGCGGCCGCGGCGGCCCGCGGGCTCGCCGGGGTGACATCCGCGCCGCGGTCCTCGCCCTGCTGGCCGAGCGGCCGATGCACGGCTACGAGATGATCAAGGAGCTCGAGGAGCGCACCAAGGGAGCGTGGGTTCCCAGCGCCGGGTCCATCTACCCCACCCTCCAGCTACTCGAGGACGAGGGCCTGGTCGCCGGCGAGGAGAGCGACGGCAAGCGCCGCTTCACGCTCACCGAGGCCGGAGCGAAGGCCAACGACGAGCGCGAGGGCGACGCGCCGTGGGACCAGGTGACCACCGGCGCCGATCCCGAGGTCGTGCGGCTGAAGCGCTCGTTGGGCCAGCTCAACCACTCGATCGCGCAGGTGTTTCACGCCGGCGACGACGAGCAGCGCAAGCGGGTCCGCGAGCTGCTCGACGAGACCCGCCGGAAGGTCTACGGCGTGCTCGCCGAGGAGACCGAGGCCGAGTAACAGGGCGCCCGGGCCGGGCCGAGGGTCCGCCCGGGCGTCAGTCCGGCAGCCGCGCCGCCCGGAGGCTGATCACATGCGCGGGGTTGACCGCGATCTTCTCGTTCGTCGCCGGGACGGTAAGCCACGCGAGCCGTGAGGCCCCGGAGCGCGCTGCATCCGAGAGCGTCTTCTCGACGTCGGCCGGCCCGCCGGCGGCGACCAGCAATTCGCCGCCGATCAGCTGCACCTCGGTCTTCTCGCTCGCCATCAGCGGCCTTGCAGCGCCGTGGCCGCTTAGAGCAGCCGGAAGTAGCCGGTGTTGTCCTCGTCGTCGCGCACCTTCTCGAGTCGGCCGGCCTTACGGGCGTGGACGAACGCCTGCTTGAGGTCCGGCTTCTCGACGCCGAGCTTGGCGGCGACGTCGGCGCGGGTGAACTCCTCCTGGCCGAGCTGCTGCGCAGCCTCGATGAGCTGGTCTTCGGTAATCGTCAATTGCATCGTTCTCCGTTGTGTCGTCAGTTGGACTCGGGCACCGTGCGGGCGCGCCGCAATCGGGTCTCCGCGCGGACGCGCTCGCTATCGAGCTGGCGCAGCCGGGTGGCCGTCGTCGGGCTCGAACCGTAGGACCGCGCCCGATAGAGGCGATAGCGCTCGCGCGCGTGCCGAGCCTCGGCCTCGAGGCGGATCAGCTCGCGGTCGGTGCTCACGGTCGCCTCCTTCGTGTCGGAGGCCCGGGCGGCTTCCGATGCAGCTGACGGTAGCAGGGCGCCGGGTACACTTGAACCACCGCCGGTTGGGTCTCAACTCCTTGGTCCTTCCTCAGAACCCGGCTCAACCAAGGGGTGAGGAAGGGGTCCCAGATGAGCGATCCCAATCAGGGCGCGAGCGTTACCTACGCCAGCCGCCCGGAGGTGTGCGAGCAGATCGGCCGCGCGGTCGGCACTCTCTGGCAGCGCCGCTCCGGCGTCCGCCCGGCGGGCGTCGACACCGAGTACGTCGGCGACGTGGTCCGCTGCACGATCGAGCAGGGCGAGGCCCCCGAGGCCGACGCCGACGCCGACGCGCCCGCCACAGATTCGATCGACGCCGGCGGCTATCAGTTCGAGGCCCAGGCGGCCGTCGCCCGGCTGACCGGTCGCACCGTGGTCGGTTTCGTCGCCAAGCGCGTCCCGAACGGCGTCCCGGCGACCAACACCTTCATCCTCGAGGCAGCCCAGGTCAAGTACTAGACGGCCGCGAGCGGTCGCGGGCCGTGGGTAGCATCGGCCTCGTTGGCGGAGCTCGCGGGAACGTTCGTGCGCGACCTGGGTGAGGGCGACCCGTGGTGGCTGGCCGCGAACGCCCGAGTAGACTGCACTCAGCAGTTCGCCGGGTACTTCTCGCTCCCTCCGCCCCACGAGCCCATTTCCGCAGGGAGCCAGAAAGCGAGGTCGAGATGATCGACCGCAAACCCGAAGCTGCGTCAACCCCCGCGAGGACGATCGATACCGCCGCCGGCGAGCTCCCGCTCCCGGACACCATCCAAACCCGCGGCCACCGCCCCAAGTACGGCCCGCAGCCGCTCACCGACGGCGCCTCCGGACGCCGCGCCCGTCTGCGCAAGCCCGCCCGGGGCGGCGTTCGCCACTAGCCCGGGGGCGCCTGCCGAAGCGGCCGACCCGCTTGCGATCACGGACAGGCGTGCGAAGGTATCGAGGAAAAGCTCAACCCGAGGAGGAGCACATGGCCGAAAGCGTTTACCGCGTCACCGAAGTGGTCGGCGTCAGCGCAGATTCATGGGAGCAGGCGGCGAAGAACGCCGTCGAGACCGTCAGTGAGTCAGTGCGCGACCTGCGGGTCGCCGAGGTCGTCCGCCAGGACGTGACGATCGAGGACGGCAAGATCTCCGGATTCCGCGTCCGACTCGGAGTCTCGTTCAAGTACGAGAAGGCCTAGAGGGGCTCCGGCGCCGTCATCGGTGCCGGCAACGACGATCTGGCCGGAGGCAGCACCCGGCGGCTGCCGGAATCGAACCGGCGCGCGCTGATAGCCCGTCTTGTCGGCGAGGGCCTTACTCGCGCTCCCTGCGGTGGGCTACCTCGTAGATCTCGACACTCGAGCGGCTCTGGCCGGCGTCGACGGCTGGCGACATCGCGTTGAGCGCCTGATCGCCGCGACGCAGGTCCTCCTCGTTCTCGAAGAGGGTTATGCCGAGCCCCCTGGCGTTCTCGCGGTCGACCAGCATCCATACGGCCTTTGAACCCTCCAAACCTTCGGGCGGCGAGTCGAAGTTCGAGTCGATCATCTCGCGGGCGCCGGCGATCACATCATCCATTTGCGACGTGTCGCCACCCTCAAACCGTGCGATCCGGGCATACATGGGGGCCTCCTCCGTCGTGATTCAACAACTCCCCGAGCCTACTCCTGTGGCTCTGCTTGATCGAGCACTTCCCCTGGGTCGTGTAGCTGTCCGGATACCTACTTCGTGCTAGTCAGCCCACCAGTCGCGCTGGCCCTCGACGTCTTCACGCCGAGCTTCGCCGAGATTGGGAGCGCCGATGACGATGATCTCGAGCCCCTCGGGCCCGGCCTCGTAGCCTCGCCACGTGCCGGGCGAGACGCGCACCGCGTCCCACTGCTTGAGCTCGACGATCTCGTCGTCGAGCTTCATCCGCCCGCTCCCGCGCAGGACCAGGTACACCTCCTCCTGCGTCTTGTGCGTGTGGCCGTACGGAAAGCGATAGCCGGGCGGGACGCGCTGGTAGCCCAGGCCGGATTGCTCGAGCTCGAGCGCCTCGGTCGCCAAGCGGAACTCCAGGTCCGGCGCACCGTCGAAGTTGGACCCGACGTCCTCCAGGTCCTCCTTGAGGTTCCTGAGCGTGAACGGCACGGCCGCAATCCTACGATGCCGTGGCTGGGGTCTCCGATCTGATCCGTCAAGCGCCGCGGTGCCAGGTTCCTTCCCGGCGGCGGGACGGGGGCTCTATTTGGTCAAAATGCGATCGCGATCGCGCGGCCGACGCCCGTGGACAAGACAACAAGCTCGGGTCAGGCGGTCGGGCCGCCCGCGGCGAATAACCCGGAGGGGTATCGATGAGCGAGTACGCAGTCGCCCACCTGGAGGACATCGACGAGACCAGCGACGGCCGCGAGCCTTGGCGTCCGGTGCGCCATCACTTCGACATCACGTCGTTCGGGATCAACGCTTGGACGGGTCGGGAGGCGGGAGACAGGATCATCAACGAGCACGACGAGGAGGGCGAGGATGAGGAGCTCTACTTCGTCCACAGCGGCCGAGCCAGGTTCGAACTCGACGGCGAACCCGTGGATGCGCCGGCAGGCACGTTCGTTTTCGCCCGTCCGGGCGTCAAGCGGACCGCGTTCGCCGAGGAGCCTGGCACGACGATTCTCGCGGCCGGGGGCACGCCGGGGCAGGTCTACACGCCGACCGGCTGGGAGCTCTGGGCCCCGGCTGGGCGGCTCTATCAGGAGGGGCGGTACGACGAAGCGGCCGACAAGGCTCGGGACCTGGCCGCGGCGCACCCGCAGTACCCCCTGCTCCTCTACAACCTCGCCTGCTGCGAGAGCCTCGCCGGACGTAAGGCCGACGCAATCGAGCACCTGCGGCTCGCGATCGAAACGTCGGACCGCGTTCGGTCTTACCTGGCGGAGGACTCAGACCTCGACCCTCTCCGCGACGAGCCGGAGTTCCAGGCGCTCCTGGCCGGCTGAGGCCCAGAGCAGGCGCGGCTGCCGGTGCGCCGTGGCGAGACCTCGTCCCCGAGCTGGGTGGGCTCAGCCAGCTCGTCGGTTGCGGCTTCGCGCGACGGCTTTGAGACGACCCCCGAGGGCCGCGGGCCATGGCTCATCCTATGCCGCACGCTCACCAGCCCCCTCGCCTCACGGCGCGCGAGATACTGCGTGGGCGATGTCGGAGCAGAACGTCGAGGCCTTCAAGCGCGCGGTCCATGCGATCAACAGCGGCGACGTCGAAGCCGTATTGAAGGCGGTCCACCCAGCGGTCGAGTGGCATGCGTTCATGGAGGAACTGCTGGGCGGGGAAGGGAGGGTCTATTCGGGGCACGCAGGTGTCGGCGAGTTCTTCCGTGACTTCAGCGAACACTTCGACGAGCTCCACTGGGAGTACCCGGACATCCGCGACCTCGGCGACCGGGTCCTCGCGATCGGCACCTTTCGCGCCCGAGGCCGGGGCAGTGGCGCTCAAGTCGAAACGCCGATCGGCGTCTTGACCGACTTCGAGAACGGTATTGCCACCCGGGTGTGGAGCACAGGTGACCCCGGCGAGGCCCTCGAAGCCGCCGGGCTGCCGGAGTAGGCGATGTCGCAGGAGAACGTGGAGACGGTCCGCCGCATGCACGAGGCCTTTAACCGTCGGGACTTCGACGCTGCGGCCGAGTTCGCCCATCCCGACCTCGCGTTCGTCCCCCCGGGCGATCAGCCCGCCTATCGCGGCGTTGAGAGCTTTCGCCGGTGGATGGAGCCGGACGCATTCTCCGAGCAGGTGCTCGAGCCCCTGGAGTTCCTGATCTCGGGCAACAAAATCCTCGTGAAGCAGCATTCGACGGCTCGGGGTAGCGTCAGCGGCCTGGAGTTGGAGTTCGACCTGTGGACCGTCTGGACCTTCGACGAGGCCGGTCTCGTAACGCGGATCGAGACGTACCTTGAGCGGGAGGAGTCCCGAGCCCGAGACGCCGCCGGGCTGTCGGAGTAGGCGATGTCGCAGGAGAACGCCGAACGGATTGATCCTCTGGCGGCCGCGGGATAGGGTCGGCTCACCTCCACCACTTGGAAAGAGAGGGTCCACATGCGCAAGGTCATCCTGGCCGGGGTCCTCGCGGCGTTCGGCTCCGCCGCGGTCTCCGTTCCGGCCTCCGCCTCGTTCGATCCCCATTTCACGGTGTTCGAAAAACAGTCCTTCCACGTGCTGCCGAACAGAGACGCGTTCACGATCAGGGGAGGGCTCTACGATCCACGAAATCACGACGACCGGGTCGGTAACGACCATGGTGTGTGCAAGATCCGGCCACACGAAGTGTTGAGGTGTCATGGGATCATGCACCTCAACGGTGAGATCGGTGGCTCTGGCGACATCAAGTACCGGGGCAACGTTCGGCGCGGCGACACCAGGCTCAACGTCACCGGCGGCTCCGGCGACTTCAATGGAGTAGCCGGAAAGTGGGTGTTCGAAAACGTGAACAAGCCCGGAACGAAGTCGCTGAATACGTTCTCCCTGGTCCGCTGACGGAGTGATATAGAGGCCGAGCAACGTCGCCGGGCGGGGCAGCCCTCGCCCGGTGTCTGCTCGGTGGCCCTCGAAGCCGCCGGGCTGTCGGAGTAGGCGCCCCCGACTCTTGCTGAGTTGAAGGCGAAGGTATCTGCCGAGGGGCGGTGCGTGAGATACGCGACGGCCTGGGCGTTGATACAGAGGAATTCCTCGATCACCGGTCGGCCCTCGAGGCCGCCGGGCTGTCGGAAAGGCAGGCGATGTCGCAGGAAAACGTCGAATCCTTCAAGCGGGCGCTCGACGCGTACAACAGCCGAGACGTCGAGGCGATGGTCCAGGAACTCGACCCCGAGATCGAATGGCACTCGGCGATTTCGATCCTGCTCAGCGAGGAATCGACGGTGTACCGGGGACACGAAGGCATCCGCGACCTGTTCCGAGAAGAATTTAACGATGTTCTCACCGAGATCCATGTCGTGTACTCGGAGATTCGGGACCTCGGCGACCGAGTTCTCGCCATGGGCCGCATCTGGATGCGGGGCAGGGACAGTGGAGTCGAAACCGAATCGCGTATCGCCTTGGTGAGCGACATCAGCAACGGCAAGACGACTTGGATTCATTCCTACCTCGATCCGCAAGAGGCCCTCGAAGCCGCTGGGCTGTCGGAGTAGGGCGCTCACTTGGCCCTGCGGATGGTGTTGGCGTCTCGCTCCTGATCGCGGAGCCAGGTCTCGATCGCCTCGGCGCGGAAGCGGAGGCTCCGACCGAAGCGCAAGTGGGGGATCTCGCCGCATCGGGCGAGCGCGTAGACGAAGTCGGTCGTCAGCTGCAAGCGCTCGGCGACCTCGGGGGCGGTGAGGAGGCGGTCAGCCATCGCGGGTCACCCCCTGCGCACAGATCAGGTGAGCGAGCCATCCATCCACGAGCCGGCGGGCGTCGCAGCGGCGGACCTGGTGCCGTCAGATGAGCCCGGCACCGCCCCCTGACAGCACGAAACCCCCGCGTTAGCAGGGGCTTCTCGCCTCAGTGCCTCCCCTACCCTCCAGACCGTCCCCGAGGGGCAGATCGGATACGGCGGTCTACCCACGACCCCCTGGGATGCGACGCATGGCCAAAGTAATCCCACGCCCGACGCCTGCTCCACGGCCGGCACTAATCCACCCCGAGGCTTACTCAACGGCCGTTCTCGTAACCGAAGGGATGCTCTGACTCACGCAACGCGCGGGCGTCGAGGTCGGCTCACTTGGCCCGCTTCCACTTCGACGGGTTCCCTGCTCCGTCGCGGACTCGAACGAAGACTAGTCGGTCAGCGGCTTCGGAGCTTCTTGCGCTTGAGCTCGCCCGCGAGCTCGTCGACGGTCGTTCCGGTGACAGTCGCGGTGTCGGTGGTGTTGTCGAAGGCCGGCGTCTCGACACGATCCGTGTCGCTGACCCGCTTCTGCTTGCCGAACAGGTCGGCGCGGGAGAACAGTCGCGGGTCGCCTCCAAGGCCCGGAAACATCTCGACCGGGCACGCCGCGTCGAGGGCGTCCAGGTCGTGCGAGGCCCCCGCCGGCGACACATACGTGCTCCGATCGCTATCGGAGGTGCCCCCGATCCTCAGCGTCACGGGAAAGGTCTTCTCGACCGCGCAGTCCACCGGCGACGGTTCATAGAAACAGCCGTTGGAGACCTCTCCCGTATCCGGGTCCACCCTGATCGACTGCTGGTACGCGGCCGAGCGCGACACCGTCATTACGCCCGGCATCTCGACGAAGGTGAGGTTGCCGGGGAACGTGGGCTTCGACCACCATTCCACCCGCCCGCGGCCGTGCGCCTTGCTCGTGAACGCGTAGGCGGTAATCGGCTTCGTGCTGTGGAAGCTGATCCGCTCGGTCTGGGTGAAGGCGCAGGTGTCGCCGTATTGAGTCGGTTCGTAGACCACCGCGCGATCGGCCGTCGTCTTGCCGCTGACCGAGAGAATCTTGAACTTCTCGGTCTCGCGGGCGTGGGCCTGCGGAGCCAGCGCGAGGACGAGAAGCCCCAGGCCACTCACGACTAATCCGATGGACCGTCTCGGAATCTCGTGCCTCCCTTCCAGCCGACCCTACTGCGCCGGCCGACCCAACTCAAGGGTTCTTGACCTCAGTGCTCTGTCTTGGCGCGGCGTTGAGGCGGATTCGCCCAACTGAACGGTCTTCACCATCCGCGAAGGGAAGATCTCGAGCATCGACGAAACGCGACCCGGAACGGGCCCTCGAAGCCTCCGGGCTGTCGGATAGGCGATGTCGCACGAGCACGTCGGACATCGCGAAGCGCGGGTCTCCACAGGAGCACGAGGGCGAGGCCCTGGACGCCGCGGGCGATGCATGGAGTTCATGCATCCGGAGATTGAATTTCGGCCAAGGTTCCAGCTGATGCTGGGTGGCGAAAGACGGCGACATTTTGGAGCTATGGCGGCGTGCGTGGAGCGTTTCGCGACGTCTACGCGGCGCTCGACTCGGATCTGGCCCGAGGTTCGCGAACATTCGCGACCTGGCGCGACCGAGTCGTCGCGCTCGGTGAGCTCTGCATCCGCTGCATGCTGAGCGGGACCGAGGCGCACTCGGCTGCAGCCTGGCGTTGTCGACATGCGGCGATCGCGATGGCGGTCTCGCATCTACCGCATACCTGGACCCCGCAGATGCCCTGAGGACGCCGGGCTGTCGGAGTAGGCGATGTCGCTCGAGCACCGCGCGAGAATGTCCAGCGGGGTGAGCCGTTGGTGCGACGCTTCAGCCACGACGACTTCGACGCCGCACTCTTCGAGTGACTCGACCCCGAGGTCGACCGGCGTGGTCCACGTGAGTTCCCCGATCCGACCGAGTCGCGTTTCGGGCACGATGGAGCGACGACGGCCGCGGCGGAGCTCCGCCGAGGTCGATCGATCAGCTTCGGCCGCTTTCGCCTGCCGCTGTGCCCTTAGCGACTCCGGCACCCAGCTCGTTACGGCTGTACGCTGCTCTGTCGTCTTTGTCGCCACTCGCGTCACCTCCAGACGCCGGTGCTCCTGCCGTGGTGGTCGTGGCTTCGCCGCGAGCTGTCAACCGCGACAGGCCTGACTGATTTCCGGATCGAGTTCCTCCAGCATCGCTCGACGTCTCGGCGATTGTAGGCGTCAATCGCTCGCGTCGAACAATCTCCACGTTCTCCTTCGACATCGCCCGCGCAGTATCTCGCGGCGCGGGGAGGGTGCCGACAGAGACCTGCTCAGGGGACCGCCGTGATGACAGGCTGCGAGACTGGCGGTTTTCTTGGACAGCCGCGTCGTCGGGACCGCCTGACGCGCCGCACAAGAACGACGCCTCATATGGCTTAGGCAAGCGCTTAATCGTCGTGAACGAGAAGGACCGGACACGAGGCGTGCTTCGCAACCGCGTTTGAGGTACTGCCCTCCAACCTTGCCCGAAGCCCGCTCAGCCCCCTGGAGCCGACGACGACGGCAGCCACACCTCGTTTGCGGGCGAGCTCGACAATCGCGTCGGACACCTTTCTCTCGTCGGCCACGGACAGAGCCTCGGCCCGAAGTCCGAGCGACCTCGCCAGCTCCGCCCCCTCCTCTGCGACGCGATCGCCGTTCCCGCCTTACCCCTCCCCTCCCCTCCACCGCGCCGTGCGCCGGTCCGCACCCGGTTCAGGCGGTCTTCAGCGGCCTTGAGCGGTAGTCAGACGCTCGCCGAAGGAGACTGAATACGGCTTCCCCATGCCGTTTATGGCTTGGTCAAGCGAGAGGCGCCTGCCGGAATCGAACCGGCGTAAACGGCTTTGCAGGCCGAACGTGGCGTTGGTCTCCCCCGCTCTGCAGCCCTGCTCAGGCGTGGGTTCTTGCTCTGAGTTGGTCTGAGTTGCTTCTAGATTGGTACCCGATTGGTACCCGTCCTCGGGCTCGAACGCCTCGGCCAGCTTGGCGGCGTCCTCGCGCCGCGGCTTGTGGTGCAGGTAGCGCTGGGTGGTCGAGTAGTGCTGGTGGCCCATGTAGGACTGCACCGCGTGGGCGTCGAGCGTCGTGATCGCCGCCGAGCCGAACGCGTGGCGCAGGTCGTGGAAGCGAAGCCGACGCAGGCCGGCCCGCTCGAGCGCCTCGTAGTAGCGCCTGCGCAGCCGGTAGTGGTCCAGGTGCTCGCCGCCTCGCAGGTGAAGACGAGATCGTCGTCGCTCGGTGAAGTGCTCGCGCTCCTTGAGCCTGCGCGAGCGTGTCGATCACCGCGGGCATCATCGGCACCGAGCGGACCCGCTTGCCCTTCGGCACCTTCTCGCGACCGCCGGTGAAGTTGCGCCGGACGTGGAGCAGCCCGTCGACGAAATCGACGTCGCCCCAGCGCAGCGCGAGCAGCTCGCCCTGGCGCAGCCCGGTGAACGCCGCCACCCGGTAGATCGCGGCGTCCTGGTCGTCGTCGGCGTTGGCGGCGAGCAGCTCGATCTCGTCGCGGTCGAAGGTGTCGAACTCGCCCGTGTAGATCGACCTTCGGGCGCTCGACGAGATCGGCCGAGGCCGGGTTGTCCTGCAAGCCCCACACTCGCTTCGCCCGCTTGAAGATCCCGTGCAGGACGGTCAGGTGGCGGACGACGGTGCGGTTGGAGAGCTTGCCCTCGGCGATCAGCTTCTCCTTGTAGGTGTCGATCAGGTCGGGGGTGATCGCCTCGATGCCGAGCGTGCGCCGAACTCCTCGAGCAGGTAGCCGTCGACCACGCCCCGGTAGTCGGCGACCGTCTTCGGGTCGATCTGTCGGACCTCGCCGGCGTAGCGCAGAAACTCGGTCGCGGCATCCTCGAAGGTGACGGCGTCGGTACGCGCCACGGGGCGGGTCGCCGCCATCGCGCGGCGCATCTCGACCTCGGCCATCTTGCGGGTCAGGCCCTCGCGGGTGCCGGGTTGCCGGACGGCGCCGAGCTTGCGCTTGATCTGGCGGTCGTCGACGCGCCACTTGCCGTACCACTTGCCGTGGCTTGTGAACAGCGAGCCGGTTCCGTAGCTACGGCGTTGCTTCTGAGTCATTCGCTTCCCCTTTCTGAGGGACGGTCTTCCACGACCCATTGTATGGCGGCAGCGAAACGGCCCACGGCCGGGGGAAGTTGGAAGACCGCCCCGATGGCCGCGGGCCGCTCCTCATCCTATGCCGCACGCTCACCAGTCCCCTCGCCTCCCGGCGCGCGAGATACTGCGTGGGCGATGTCGCAGGAGAACGTCGAGATCGTGAAAGCAGCCTATGAGG
The DNA here is from genome assembly GCA_963781265.1 of uncultured Solirubrobacterales bacterium. Taxonomy (GTDB): domain Bacteria; phylum Actinomycetota; class Thermoleophilia; order Solirubrobacterales; family 70-9; genus WHSW01. Next base: position 2,220 of record CAWAFH010000006.1, on the reverse strand, counting down.
CGTTTGCCCGTGGAGGGCTTGATCGGTGGATCGAGCATTTCGCCGACGATGTCGACTACCGGGCAGTCGAGGGTGCCATCGATGATTGGGGCCCGATCAAGGGCACGGACGCGCTGCGCGCGTACTTCCAGGACTGGATCGACATGTTCGACGGGTTCTGGATGGAGGCGGTCGAACTGATCGACGCCGGTGGAGACACGGTGGTCGCGGTTGAGCGGTACGGCGGATGCGCCAAGCTCAGCGGCGTCGAAACGGACCAGACCGAAGGGGAGGTCTTCACGATTCGCGACGGAAGGATTGCGCTGTGCCGGGAGTACGGAACCCGCGCCGAAGCCCTCGAAGCCGCCGGGCTGTCGGAGTAGGCGATGTCGCAGGAGAACGTCGAGATCGTCCGCGATGCCTTCGAAGTGATCTACGGCTGGGCGAGCCGGCCGACGGCGACCGGAGCCTCCATAGGACAGGATCGGGAGCGAGCGGCAGAACTGATCGATTCCAACGTGGAAATGCACGGGACGGTCGGTGGCCTTTGGGAGGGCCGGGTCGCTCGCGGTCTTCCCGAGATACTCGACTCGTTCATGGCTGAGGACCTCGAAGCCTGGGAAGAGCGTCGGCTCGACCCACAGAGGTTCCTTCACATCAACGATCTGGTCGTCGTGCTGATGCACGAGTACCGGCGCGGCAAAGGCAGCGGCATCGAAGTTGAGACCGATACGGCGGTTGTCTTCACGGTGCGCCAGGACGGGTGATACGCGTCCAGGGGTATCTGGATCAGGCCACCGCCCTCGAAGCCGCCGGGTTGTCGGAGTAGGCGATGTCGGAAGAGGACGCCGACACAATCCGCCGGGCCTACGAGGTCTGGAACGAGGCCGGTCCGGGGGCGGTCACGGATCGGTTCTGGGCCGAGGATGCCGTCTACCGAGAGGGACCAGGCTGGCCCAACGCCGGAGTCTTCCGAGGGCGTGCCGCTGCGCTCGCCCGGATGCGAAGCCTGATCGACTTGGTCGGACCCATCGAGGTTCATCTCGACGATTTGATCGACCTGCCCGATGGCCGGTTCGTCGCCTGCGTCACGATGGTCGGGCAGGGAGCGGACGCGCCTTACACGCAGTCCTTCGCCGTCGTGCACCGTCTCCGAGACGGCCTGGTGATTGAGGCCGACTATTACCTCGACCGCGCCCAGGCGTTGCAAGCCGCCGGGCTGTCGGAGTAGGCGATGTCGCAGGAGAACGTGGAGATCGTCCGGCGGATATTCGAGGGCTGGGCTACGGGAGACTTCGGCGTGGGAGTCGCCGCTTTCGATCCCCAGGTCATGATCGTGGTTCCGCCCGGTTTCCCGGAACCCGGGGTTTACGTCGGCGCCGAAGGGATCAGGGAGTTCACGCGCCGTTTCCTGGCGCCGTACGAGCGCGTCACGATCGAGGCCACAGCCCTCCGAGTCGCGGGCGCCAAAGTCTTGGCCGACGTGGTCCAGGCGGGCAAGCGCCGGTCGAGCGGGCTTGATATGCGCGGCCACGTACTTCATGCGCGGCCCGTACTCATCTCGTTCACCCTCCGTGGCCGGAAGATCGTGCGGATGGAGAGCGTGCTCGACAAGGCCGATGCCCTCAAAGCCGCCCGGCTGTCGGAGTAGGCGATGTCGGAAGACGAAAACGTCGCGGTCGTCCGCAGAGCCATCGAAAGCTTCGACGAATGACGCCGAGACGTGGCTCGACACGCTCGATCCCGAGGTCAACTGGTATCCCGAGGAGGAGCATCAAGCCCCCGTGCTCGGTCGGAATGCTGCCCTGAGGTCTCCGCGAACGCTGGCGCGAGACATTTCAGGAGGGAACTTACGGCAGCGAGATCGAGGAACTGACGGGGAACGGGGGGAATGTGTTCTCCGCCCTCCGCGAATGGGGCCGAGGTCGGGGGAGCGGGATCGAGATCGAGACCCATACCTATGCGCACTGGAAGGTGCGCAACGGGAAGATCGTGTACTGCTACGAGTACGGGACCCGCGACGAGGCCCTCGAAGCCGCCGGGCTGTCGGAGTAAGGCGCTCACTTGGCCCTGCGGATGGTGTTGGGGTCTTGCTCCTGATCGCGGAGCCAGGTCTCGATTGCCTCGGCGCGGAAGCGGAGCGTCCTGCCAAACGCAAATGCGGGATCTCGCCGCGTCGGGCGAGCGAATAGATGAAGTCGACCCGCATCCCGAGGATCTCGGCCACCTGCGGGGCATCGA
>CAWAFH010000005.1:0-25531 GCA_963781265.1 uncultured Solirubrobacterales bacterium | reverse complement strand
GCAGCGGTAGCGCAGATCGCGGTCGTTCAAGTTCGATCCGTATACGAAGTACAGGTGGTAAGGCACCCTTGGAAAGTCGCCCTGGGCAGCCCAAACCTGACGCTCGAGGACAGCGTCGGGCGGCCGCGCCGTCAGGCTTTGGTGTCCTGTGTCGACTACTCTGACCAGCAGTTGTCCATCAAGAGCGGTTGAGGGATCCGGCCCGATGACACCGCGGCAACCGACCGAGACCTCCGGGTCGAGGCACGGTGCCAATGCCGGTACCGATGGAGGTAGCAATGACGTACAGCGATCCGTACAGGACGATCATCGTCGAGCCGGCGCGCACGCCCCCAGCCGCAGCGGCGGCCGGCGAAGGAGCGGCCGGAGCCGGCGCGGCCGGCAACGCCGCGCCGCCGCCGCAAGGCGCCCGCCCAAGGCGTCGGCGGGGCGATGAGGGCATACCAACCGCTGCACGCGCGGCGCCAGCCGATCGGCCCAGCCGTCGCCCTCCCGGGTCGGCTGATCGGCGTGAGGAGGTGGCCCGTGAGCGTCGATGAGGCGTACACGCTTCGACTCGGGTTCGAGGATCGGGCGTGGCGCCGGGACGGCGAATCGACTTGGGCGGAGTGCCACGTCGGCGGTCGGGGAGCGCATCCGGCCGGTTCCGCAGCGCCGGCCGGTTGATGCACCTGCGGCCTCTACCTCCTCCATCCGTGTCGAGCCGCCGGGTCCGTCTTTCTGAGCAGGCCACCGACGCTGGGCCCGGAGGTGGTCGGCATCGCCGAGGCATGGGGGCGTATCCACGTCCACGAGGAGGGCTTTCGCGCCCAGTACGCGAGGCCGATCGCCCTCGCCCTGCTCGGTGCGCCGCGGCAGTCGGCTTACGGCCGCCTGGTCGAGGACCTTGCGATCGATCACCGGGCGGAGGTGCTGGACGTCGGATCGCCGGAGGTGCTGGTCAACGAATGTGAGCGCCGAGGCCTCGGGATGAAGCCCGGTGCGATCGATGCGGTGCTGAAAAGCAAGGAGCCCAAGTCGGTGCGGGTGGACGGCGTGCCGGCGCCGACCGAATAGACCGAATGGCTCAGATCACCGCGTGCAGCCGGCGCCCCATCGCCGCGCCGCTCGACTTGAACACGAGGCAGAGCTGCTCGAAGTCCCCGCCTGTGCGCTCGTAGTAGTGCTTGACCAGCGGCGCCGGCATCAGCAGCGCTGCCGCGAACGCGTTCGCCTCCTGCTCGGTCACCGGGATCGGCGGGCGCGTCGTCGCCGGTTTGTCCTCCGGGTCGACGACCGCTTTGCGACAGAAGAGCGCCTGCTGGCCGGTCCGGTGCAGGACGTGGTGGCCGAGCTCGTGGGCGATCGTGAACCGGCGCCGCGGCGGCCACTGGGCCGCCTCGTCGGCGTTGACCCAGATCTCGCTGAGGCTGGGGAGCAGGAGGCCGCTGAGCGTCTCGTCCGGGCCGAGCTGGGGACAACCGGGCGCCTCGCGCATCTCGGCGGGCGCGACGTCGCGGACGTAGAGGCCGAAGTGGGTGTCGGCGATCACCTCGATCGGGATCGGGGGGCGGTCGCCGTCCCAGATCCAATAGGGAAGCTCGGCGAGGATCGTCTCGGCGCGGCGCTCGATCTCGTCCATCGACCCGATCCTAGCCAGCGACCCAGTGGGTCATCGCCGCCTCATCGACGTTGGCGCCAGAGCGTCCTCGCGATCAGTTCGGCGAGGCGGAAGTCACCCTCGCGAAGGGCAAAGCGAAACAGCAGGAATGGGCGCGTGGAGGCGATGTAGGTCATGGCTTCTGAGGTCGCCGGCGGTCCGTCAGTCCTGACTCGGAACAGCCGGTCACTTCGATCGCGAACTCCTCGGCCAGGGGTCCCGGGTGGCGCTCGCGGTAGATCGCGGCGAGCGACAGGTAGTACCAACGCACGTCTTCGCGTCCGCCGGGAGCGTTGAATCGCGTCCACAGGTCCTCGCCCGACTCGTGCAGGTCGCGCAGCATCGAGCGCACGTTCGCGAGCTTGTCGGCCAACGAAACGGCGACGACCGCCGGGTCGGCCTCCCGCACGTGGGCGACGTAGCGCTCCTTGCGGGCGCGCCAGTCCAGGTCCTCGCCGGGACGGTTGTCCTGCGAGCAGCCCTCGACGATCGCAAGCACCTCCGGCCCGAACTCGGCCTCGATCTCGATCGGAAGCTCGTCGTAGTGCTGATCCTCGAGCGCGTCGTGGAGCAGCGCGGCGATCGCTTGCTGCTCGGTCCCGCCGTCCTCGAGCACGTAGCCGGCGACCGTCAAGAGATGGCCGACGTAGGGCGTGCGCGAGCCCTTGCGGCCCTGTTGACGGTGCAGCTCGACGGCGAACGCAAGCGCGGCGTCGAAGCGTTCCGACAGGACCAGGTCGGTCGGGTTCTTGGCTGGCAGCGCGGTCTCCTTCGTTGCTGAAACACGAACGGCCCCTAAGGGCCGCCCGTGAACATCTCGTCGATCTCGTCTCGCTCCTGCGCCGGCGCCACCGGCTCGGATCTGAGCTCCTCGCGGTCCTCGACCTCCATGTAGGCCGGGTCCGGGAACGCCGTGCGCGCCATCGCCGGCGCGGCGGCCCCGGCCGCGGGCGGGCCGGCCGCGATCGGCTCGCCGATCTCGCGCAGCTTCTCGGCGGTCGTGCCGTAGATCTCGCCGAGCGCGGCCAGGACTCGCTCCGACACCCGGCGGGAGTCGAGCGTGCCGTGCTCCATCTCGTGGTAGTAGCCGCCGACCTTCGCCTCGCGGCCGGTGACCCCGAGCGCGGCGCTCAGCCTTTCGACCACCTGGGCCCGGGTGAGCCGGGCTTGATGGCGCAGCCGCGGCAGGATCGTCGGCCACATCCCGGCGGCGCCGACGAGCGAGCGGCCGATCTCGTCGGCGGCGCGCTCGGCGGCCGAGCCGGCAAACGCCTCGGCGTCCCACTCGCGCCCGGGCGAGCGGGCCAGGTACGCCGTCGATCAGCTCGGCGAGCTCGGCGCGGTCGGGGCCGGAGGCCCGCTCGAGAAGGACGATCGGGTCGGCCTCGCCGCCGGCGCGGTGCTCGGCGATGTAGTCGGAGAGCAGCTTCTTGACGTCGTCGGCCATCTCAGTCTCGGTCGTGGAGCTTCTCCGTCACGCAATCGCGAAAGCGGCTGACGATCTTGTGCACGTTCTGGTCCGACATCGGGGTCTCGAGGTCGGGATGGCGCTCGTTGACGCGGTCGGCGGTGTCCTTGGCGGGGAGATCCTGAAACACGTTGAGCTCGATCACGTCGCGGTGCGAATCGGAGAGCTCCTCGAGGCACTCGTCGATCACCGACTGTACGACCACGCGCCCCGCCTCGTCGGACTCGGAGGGCTCCTCGCCCCAGACGTCGTCCTCGCCCTGGTTCTCGGTCGGCAGCGGGCCGACGGCCGGATCGTCCTCGCGGTCGCGATGGAAGTCGGCGATCCCGCGGCGCGCGACGATCCGGTTCAGCCAGTTCACGAACTCGCCGACCGAGGTGCCGTCGAACGCCGACTTGATCGCCGCGAGCATCACGGTCATCGCCTGGTCCTCGACCTCCGCGGCCGGCACGCGCAGCGCGATCCGCCGCTTGACGTCGTCGAAATGGCGGTAGCAGAGGATCGCCAGGGCCGACTGCGCGCAGTCGGCGCGGCCGGCGTCGGTGGCCCGGCGGATGTATTTGATGAGCTCATCTGAGCTGAGCTTCTGCAGCTCGCTCTCGCTCAAGCAGTTGAACTCGTCGGTTGACACGTCTTCGGTCCGATGCCCAGTAGGTCGCGGCGGGTCGCGTCAATCTGACGCGGGCGCGGCAGCCTAGCGCTTGTAGCAGACGAAACATGGCTGGTTCGGCCGCCGCTCGCCCACCTTGCGGTGCCTGTCCGTTTCGTCGGCGCGGTTGCGACCAGACCGGGGAAGCGTCGCAATCGGAGGAGAGAAGATGACCTTGCCCGGACCGTCGCGGACGATCACCGTCCAGCCGATCGAGCAGCCCGCGCCACCCGAACCCGTGCCGGACGCCGAGCCCGAGCGCGACGCCGAGCCCGAGCCGGCAGCGCCCGACCGAACGCCCGAGCGCGAGCCGGTCAAGACGCCCTGAGGGAGCCCATGGCGGGTGATGACCGACCGCTGATCGCCGGGCGCATCCACGGCGTCCGGGTGTGGAGCATCGGTGTCGCGGGCGGGGTCGCCGAACTGCGAGGTCATCGAGAGGAGCCCTGGGCGGCCGGGGGCGAGCCGACGATCGCCCGCTGCATCGGCGGCGGCGATCGCCGGACGGACGAGGCTTCGCCACCGCGCCCCGGTCGCCGACTGCTCGTGCGGTCTGTATGCGCTCCATCCCCACGCAAGCGCGAGCTTTGGCCTCTACGCGCGGTACGGGTCGATCGGCGCGCCGCCGACGCCTTCCCGACCGCTGTCGCCGGGATCGTCGAGGCGTGGGGGCGGATCGAGCTGCACGCCGACGGCTTCCGCGCCGAGTTCGCCCGCCCCCACACCCTGGCGCTGATCGGGGCGGGGCGCGAGAGCGATGTCGGGGAGCTGATCGAGCGGCTCGCGCTCCGCTACGGAGCCCGGCTGGTCGAGCTCGAGGACGCCGAGGACCTGGTCGAGCGCTGCCACGAGCACGGGCTGGGGCTCGCGCCGGCGACGGTTCGCTCGCTCGTCCCGGACGATCCTCCCGCCACCGCCCTACACGGACGGGCGGGGTCGCCGCGGCGCCGGGGCCTCGCGGACCGCCGCGCTCGGCGCGAGGCTCGGCAACCGTTGCGGGGGTTGCCCTCGCCCTGCTCTGGTACGCGGCCGATCGGCCTCGTCGGCGTCGTGTTCGCGATCGGGGTCATCCGGGCGATCGTCGAGCCGTCTCCGGTCGAGTTTCGCGCCCAACATCTGACGATCGTCGACCAAGCGCTGGTAAAGGTCGGCGGTCGCCTGCGCTACGTCGCCGTGGTCCGAAACACCAGCGACCACCGGCTCGCGCTCGCCGCCTTTCCCACCGGCTCCGTGTTCGACCGCGCGGGAAACCGGATCCTCCGACTCGACCGGCGCGAGCGGATCGAGACCCGGCCCAGCCTGGCTCCCGGCGCGACCGGGCTGGTCGTCGACGCGCTGTCTTTGCGACCGCCGGCGAAGTTGCCCGAGCGCATGGCCTACGAGGTCGAGATCCGGGCCCGGCGGGCACCGGCGGCCGACGGTGCCACGGCCCCGCCTTCGGCTGGGCCGGGTACGCCTTGACCGCGATCCCTGCCGGCTCGTGGTGACCGCCCACGCTTCGCGTCGATTGCGCGGCGCAGCAGTCGCGATCGTCGCCCGCGATCGCCGCGGCGCGATCAGCACGGGCGGGGCGATCGAGCTGGGTCGACTCGACAAGGGGCGCAGCCGCCAGGTCGTCTTCGCCCTGCGCCGCACGGATTGCCCGGCATGGTGGCGGGCCACCGAGGTCTACCCGCAGCTCCTTCCGGCCAACCTATGAGCGCCGCTTGGGCACGCGGCGGAACCGATGGCTCGCGCCCACCCTCCGAAACGGGCCGTAACGCTCGATCATCCCGAACATGTAGTCCCAGGCGACCGGGTTGGCGCTGTGGACGGCGATCGATTCGCGCGGCCAGACGTCGTGCTCGCACATCCACAAGACCAGCCGGCGGCCCTCCGGCTCGCCGTCGCCGAGGTCGTTGTCGAGCGAGGCGTCGGTGACCTGCCCTGTTCGCAGTAATGCCTCGGCCTCCGCCGCGGTCTTGACCCAGGTCCAGCCATCCGGGGGCGCGCGAAGGTCGTCGAGCCAGAGCTTCACTGAGGTCTCAGAACGGAATGTCGTCGTCCGAGGCGCCGACGCTGCGGCTCTCGCCGCTCAGCTCGGCGAGGCGCTCGGCCGCGTCGGTCGCCTGGCCGCCGCGGGCGGTGAGCTCGAGCGCGCGGCGATAGGCGCGCTCGGCCTCGACGCGCTCGCCGATCGCCGCAGCGGCGCGGCCGAGCCAACACCAGTTCCACGGCCCGTACGGGGCGATCTCCGCGTAGTGGCGCAGGTGCGCGTAGGCCTCGTGGTGGCGCCCGAGCTCGAACAGCGTGTAGCCGAGCGCGAAGTGGGCCATCCCGTCGCCGGCCTCGAGACAGCAGCGCCAGAACCCGATCGCCTTGTCGCCTCGGGTGTTGGTGGCCGAGCCGAAGTAGACGCGGTTGATCGTGGGCTCGTCGCCGAGGTGTGCCCGCGCGGCGACGATCACCTCGCCGGCGGTCGCCGCGTCGAGGCCGAGCAGAGGCGCGGCAAAGCGCGGCCCGTCCCAGATCGCCTCGACCTCGGGCGCGAAGGGATCGAACTCGTCGAAGTGGTGGACGTGAAAGCCGCGCGGATGGCGCTTGCGGCGTGGCACGAAGTAGGCGAAGTGCTCGTCGACGGGCCGCCAGCAGCCGGGGTGCTGGCCGTCGGGAACGCGGCCGAACTCGAGCGCGCTGAGCCAGTTGTACTCGGGGTCGCGGCTGATGTAGAGGGCGGGGTGGGTCATACCCCCAGTTGGTCGCGGGCGCGGCTGGGGTTCTGACGCATCAGGCCGGTCGATGCGCCGGTGTATTCCATGCATGTGGAACCCGTATTCGCGTCGTTGCCCTCCTTCCTAGACGCAGCGCTCGCTGGGATGGAGCTGGCCCCATCCAACCTCCATCGGGCTGGGTGTTCGGGCGGTTCAGCTGGGCAGGATTTGCCTCGATGGACGAGAAGACGCCGTAACGGTTTTCGAGGCGAGGACATCGGCTCAGCTACCCCCTTGTGCAGGGGTTCGAATCCCTCCCCCTCCGCTTATAGGCCAGGTCAGGACAGCAGGGGCGCGAGGCGCGGCCATCCCGGCGTAAGCCGGAGGAGAATCCTCTCTCTCGTGACCGGGTGAGCTCGCCGGCGCGAATGTTTACGCGGCGGCGGGGAGTCCTGGGTGACGCGCGTTGAACCGACGGACTACGCGAACAAGGTCCCGTCGGCGTCGTAGATGTGCCACGACTTACGCAGCGTTTCATGGACCTCCCACAGCACCCGCGTGCCGGCCGGGAAGAAGGCGGTGTCTCCTGGGCCCAGTTCGATGGGCTCGCCGCCTTCGGGCGTAACCGTGACGCGGCCTTCGACCACCGTGATCGTCTCCTCGTAGTTATGGGGGAGATAGAAGGTTCCGGGTGTGCAATGCCAGACGCCGTTCTGCAGAGTCTTGTCGTCGGATTGCCTCAGCATCACCGTCGAGCCCTCCGGCTCGCCAGAGACGATGTCCGCCGGATCGATCGGCGCCGGTCCGAGGCTGGCCTTGGTCACAGAGTCCTTGATCACGTCCGCCGATTCCGACATGTGCTCCTCCTTGTGGTCAGTCAGTCGCCGTTCATGACGAAGGCGACGATCGTCTCCTCGATCTGCTCGAGCTCGAGATCCGCCTTCGCGGTGAGCCACTGGATCGCCAGGCCGTTGAGCAGCGCGTCGACCTGCCACGAGAGCGGTACATCCGGCCCCGCCACGCTGCCATCGGCGCCGGCGAGCGCATAGTCGACGGTCTCATACCAGGGCTCGAGCCGGCTCTCGATCGTCGTCCGCAGCTGATCGGAGCGCACGGCTTCGCCGTAGGCCGCGATCCAGACTCGCCAGGCGACCGTCGTCTGGTTGTCGGTCGGCAGAGCCGCCTTGAGCAGGGCGCGGATGCGCTCCTCGCCGGCCGGAACCCCTTCGATCGCCGCCGCGCAGCGGGCGTTCATCCCCTTGGAGACGAAGACCAGGGTCTCGAGCAGCATCTCGGCGCGGTTGCTGAAGTAGTGGTTGAGCATCCCGGTGCTGACCTCGGCATGCTCGGCGACGAGCCGCATCGTCGAGCCGGGAAAGCCACGCTCCGCGATCACGGCGGCGGCGCTGCGGCAGATCTGCTCGCGCCTGATGTCGCCCAACTCCAGTCTCGGCATCGTCACAACCTAATCACGTATCGGATGGCATCGGGCGGAGTCTCTGATGGGATCGGCATCGACGGAAAGTTGTGTTTCGGGCCAGGCTTGACACCCGCCGGGTCGAACGTTAGGTTTGCAAATCAACTGATCGATATGCAAGGTCAGCATACCGTCCGCCAACCGTCAAGGGAGCGAGGGGCACGAATGACCAGGATGACGTCACAGAGGTGTGCAGCACTGCTGATAGCGACGGTCTCGATGCTCGGGTTGGCTGCCTGCGGTGGCGACGACTCAACCGATTCCACCACCAGCGCCGCTTCTGGGGATCCGATCACGGTCGGGTTCGTCGTCGGCAAGACCGGGGTGCTCGAGTCCTATGACGTGCCCGCCCAGACGATGGCCCAGCTGGCGATCGACGACATCAACGCAGAAGGGGGTATCGACGGGCGTCCGATCGAGACCGTCGAGGCCGACATGAAGTCGAAGCCCGAGCTCGCCGGCAACGCGGCGACCCAGGTGATCAGCGACGGAGCCGACGTGCTGTTGCTTCCGTGCGACTTCGACCTCGGTTCCCCCGCTGCCCTGGTCGCCCAGGAAGCGGGCAAGATCGGCGTCTCGCTCTGCGCCGCATCGACCGCCTTCGGTCCCCAGGGGATCGGCAATCTGGCCTACACGATGGGCCTCGCCGGGGTCACCGAGGGTGCCGCGGCGGCCGAGTGGGCCTACAAGGATCAGAAGTGGACCTCGACCTACGTCCTGCTCGACGACACGCTCGATCAGAACAAGCAGGGCACGGACGCGTTCAAGGAGCGCTTCGAGGCGCTCGGCGGTGAGATCGTCGGCGAGGACACCTTCAAGCAGGAGGACCAGTCGATCGACGCGCAGGTCAGCCGCATCTCGCAGCTGTCCCCGCAGCCGGACTTCCTCTACGTCTCGAGCTTCCAGCCCGGGTTCGCGGCGGCGATCAAGCAGATTCGCGACGCCGGGATCGACACCCCGATCCTCGGCGGCTCGGACCTCGACGGTGACTACTGGAAGGAGGCCGTCCCGGACCTGAGCGACGTCTGGTTCACGGCGATGGCGTCGATCTACGGCGATGACCCGGAGAAGAGCGTCAACGACCTGATCGACCGCTTCACCAAGGAGGCCGGGAAGCCGCCGGACGTGTCCGCGTTCCTCGGCGGCTACGCGGCGGTGCAAGCGATCGAGGAGGGCATCAAGCAGGCCGGATCGACCGATGGCGAGGCGATGACCGCCGTGATGGAGCAGTTCACGGACGAGCCGTTCGTGCTCGAGACGACCTTCACCCCGGAGTTCCACATCAGCCTCAACCGGACCGTGCGGATCATGGAGATCCAGAACGGGAAGACATCGTTCGTGACCACCTGGGACGCGAGCGAGGTTCCCACGCCCAGTGGCTGAAGCCCTCGGTTAGTGGTCGAAGAGGGGACACCCGAGACCCACCCCAGCTCGGACGCGACTCGGGAGCCTCGGGCTCCCGAGTCGGTCGCAAGCTGCAAGGCGATCGGGATCGCCGTCCATTTCGAGGGGATCAAGGCGGTCGACCAGGTCGACCTCGAGATCCGGGTCGGCGACGTCCACGGGTTGATCGGCCCCAACGGCGCGGGCAAGACCACGCTCGTCAACGCGATCAGCGGCTTCCAGGCCCCGACGGCCGGGCGGGTCGAGCTCGCCGGCGTCGACGTCACGGATTACCCGCCGCATCGCCGTGCGGCCGCCGGCCTCGCCCGAACCTTCCAGGGCGGCCGCTCGTTCCCCGACCTGACCGTGTTCGAGAACGTCGAGGTCGGCGCGGTCGGGCTCGGAGTTCGCCGCGCCGATGCCCGCGAACGCGCCCGTGAGGCGCTCGCCGAGCTCGGTCTCGGGCATCGAGCGGACGCCTTCGCCCAATCGCTCTCCTCGGGCGAGGAGCGGCGGCTTCAGGTCGCCCGCGCGATCGCGATGCGGCCGCGGTTCCTGTTCCTGGACGAGCCGGCGGCGGGGCTGAACGAGGTCGAGAGCGACGAGCTCGCGGAGACGATCGCGAACCTGCCCGCCCGGCTCGACTGCGGCGTGCTCGTGATCGAGCACGACATGCGGGTGATCATGGGGATCTGCAATCGGATCCTGGTCCTCGATCACGGAGTGCCGATCAGCCTCGGCGCGCCCAAGCAGGTGCGCTCCGATCCGGCGGTGATCTCCGCCTATCTCGGCACGGCGAGCGATGACCCCGCTGCTTGAGATCCAAGATCTGCTGGTTCAGTACGGCGGGACTCACGCGCTGCGCGGGATATCGCTCGAGGTAGATCGCGACGAGGCGGTCGCCCTGATCGGCCCCAACGGCGCCGGTAAGACGACCACTCTGAACACGGTCGCCGGCGTCGTTCGCCCGTCCGGCGGCGAGGTGCGCTTCGAGGGCACGAACACCAAGGGCGCGCCGCCCGAGCGCCTGGTCCGCCGCGGGCTGGCGCTGGTTCCCGAGGGCCGGCAGATCTTCACCTCGCTCACGGTCGAGGAGAACCTCCGCCTGGCGACGTTCATGGGTCGCAGCGAGGACGCCGCGGCCGACCTCGAGGCCGAGCTCGAGCGGTTCCCCGCCCTGCGGCCCTACCTCGACGGCCCGGCGGGAAGCCTCTCGGGCGGCGAGCAGCAGATGCTGGCGATCTCCAGGGCCCTGCTCTGCAAGCCGCAGCTGCTGATGCTCGACGAGCCCTCGCTGGGACTGGCGCCGCAGATGGTCGAGGTCGTCTTCGAGGCGCTCAGGGGCCTTCGCGGGGCCGGGGTCACGGTGCTGCTCGTCGAGCAGAACGCCTTCCAGGCGATCGACTTCGCCGACCGGACCTACGTGCTCAGCGGCGGGCGGATCGTCGCCAGCGGCACCCGGGATGAGCTGCGCGCCGACTCGCGAGTCGAGAGCGCCTATCTCGGCGGCGGCCTGGAGTAGCGATGACCGAGCTCGCCCAGAATGTGATCGACGCGGTCAGCCTCGGCAGCCTCTACGCGCTGCTCGCGCTCGGCGTAGCGCTGATCTTCGGGATCATGCGGCTGCTCAACTTCGCCCACGGACAGCTGATCATGGTCGGCGGCTACGCCCTCTGGGCCCTCGACGGTGCGCCGGCGCCAGTGCAGTTCCTGGGCGCGATCCTGATCGTGATCAGCGGCGCCCTGTTGCTCGAGCTGGTGGCATTCCGGCCGCTGCGAAACGCGGATCCCGCGGTCCTCCTGGTCAGCTCCTTCGCCGTCGCCTTCCTGATGGAGAACCTGGCGCTGGTGATCTTCGGGGGCCGCGCGAAGGGCGTCTCGGTGCCCGACTGGCTCAGCGACAGCATCACCGTCGCCTCGCTTCGGATCCCGGTGCTCAGCATCGTCAGCGTGGTCGCCGCGGCGGTCCTGCTCGCGTCGCTGGCGCTGTTCTTCTCGCGAACCTCGATCGGGATTCAGATGCGAGCGGCGGCCGAGAGCTTCAGCACCGCGCGCCTGCTCGGCGTGCGGGCGAACACGGTGATCATGGCCGCGTTCGCGATCTCGGGCGTGCTCGCGGCCACGGCGTCGCTCTTGATCGTCGCCAAGGGCGGCACGGTGACGCCGGGAATGGGAACCGCGCCGGTCCTGATCGCCTTCATCGCGGTGATCATCGGCGGGCTCGGAAGTCTCAAGGGGGCGGTCTACGGCGGCTACCTGCTCGGCATTCTCACCGTCGTACTCCAGGTCGTGCTGCCGCTTCCGCTGCGTCCCTATCGCGACGCCTTCGTCTACGGCGTGGTCCTGCTCGTGCTCACCGTCCGCCCGCAGGGCCTGGTCATCCTGCGCTCGAGCTTGGAACGGGTCTGAGATGAGATCGGGCCAGATCTCGTTCAACGGGGTGATGCGGGTGATCTGGCCGGCGCTCGGGCTCTGCCTCGGCCTGCTGGTGATCTACCTGTTCGCGCAGACGCGATCGCTCGTCTTCCAGCGCGAGGTCACGCAGATGCTGGTCAACGTGGTCCTCGTCGTCGGCCTCTACACGTTCGCGGGCAACTCGGGAATTCTCTCCTTCGGGCACATGAGCTTCATGGCGATCGGCGCCTACGCGACGGCGCTGGTGACGATTCCGGAGGTCCAGAAGGCGTTCCTTTTGCCGGACCTGCCGAACTGGCTCGCGAGCGTGGACCTGCCGACCCTGGTGGCCGCGATCGTGGTCGGCCTGCTGGCGGCGCTGTTCGCCGCCCTGATCGCATTTCCGATCGTCCGGGTGCCACCGCTGGCGGCGGCGCTGGCGATGTTCGCCGTCCTGGTGATCATCCATGAGGTCGCGCAGGAGTGGGATGCGGTCACCCGTGGCAGCCGAACGATGCTCGGCGTGCCGACCAACACGACGATGACCTCGGGCCTGCTGTGGGCGAGCGTGATCATCGTCGTCGCCTACGTCTACCAACGCTCGAGCTCGGGGTTGCGATTGCGCGCCTCGCGCGAGGACGACTTCGCCGCCCGGGCGGTGGGGATCAACGTCACCAGAGAGCGGGCGATCGCCTTCGTGCTCAGCGGCTTCATGATCGGGATCGGCGGCTTCCTCTACGCCCAGTTCCAGGGAGCGTTCACCCCAAACGACTTCTTCATCTCGATCACCTTCCTGACGATCGCGATGCTGGTCATCGGCGGCACCAAGTCGCTGGCCGGCGCGGTCGTCGGCGCGGTCGCGGTCTCGCTGCTGAGCAACCTCTTCGACTCGATCGAGTCGGGGAACCTGGGGCCGTTCACGATCGGCGAACGCCCCGGGCTGAGCGCAACCCTGCTGGCGGTGTTCCTGATCGGCGGTCTGATCGTTCGCCGGCGTGGCCTCACCGACGGCCGCGAGCTCGAGTGGAAGCTGCCCGGCGTGGTTGCCGCCCGCCTGCCGAGCCGAGGGGAGAAGGCCGATGTTGACACCTCCCGAAACAACGGATAGGTTTGCAAACCAACTGATCGATATGTCGCCTACCGATGCCATCCGCACTGCCTACGAGGCACGAACACCGACCTCGGCGGCGCTGATCACGCGCGCGGAGACGGTGATGCCGGCGGGAAGCTCGCGCAGCTTCTCCTACTTTCGCCCCTATCCGGTCGTCTTCGAGCGCGGCGCCGGGTCGATGCTCTGGGACGTCGACGACAACCGCTACATCGACTTCGCCAACAACGGTCTCAGCCTGATCCACGGCAACGCCTATCCGCCGATCGAGGAGGCGGTCGCGAGCGCGCTCGCGAAGGGCACGGCATGGCCCGGGACCTCACGACCGCAGATCGAGTTCGCGGAGGTGCTCAGCGAGCGCATCGACGCCGCCGAGTGCGTCAGGTTCGTCAACACCGGGACCGAGGCGACGATGCTGGCCGTGAAGCTGGCCCGCCATCTGACCGGCAGGCCGTTGCTGCTCAAGGCGTGGCACGGCTACCACGGCTTCTACGACGACCTCTCCGCCGGGCTCGAAGGCCAGGGCGAGATTCCGGGCCGCACGCTGCTCGCCGACTTCGGCGACGTGGAGTCGTTCAGGGCGAGCATCGACGAGCACGGCGATCAGATCGCGGCGGTGATCGTCGAGCCGGTTCCCTACACCGGGCGGGTCACGCCACCCCCGGATGGCTTCCTCAAGGCGGTCGAGGAGATGGCGAAGGCCGCCGGGGCGCTGTTCATCATCGACGACTGCCTGATGTTCCGGCTCGCGGTCGGGGGCTCGTCGGAGAAGTTCGGCCTCGACCCCGACCTGGTCTGCCTCGGCAAGTGGATCGGGGGCGGCTTTCCGGTCGGCGCGATCGGCGCCTCCGCCGAGATGATGGAGGTCTTCGATCACCGGCGCGGTGACGCGCTCTACCACGGCGGCTCCTTCAACGGCAACCCGATCGGCTGCACGGCCGGCAGGATCGCGGTCGAGGACCTGACCGCCGAGCGGATCGCGACCATGGACCGGCTCGGCGCCGAGCTCGGGGCCGGGATCGAGGCGGCCGGGAGGAAGCGAGGCATCGACGTCGTCGTGAACGGCGCCGGCTCGGCGTTCGGCGTCTACGTGCTCGACCCCGCCGACGGGTCGTCGAGCACCGAGCTCTCGGCCCAGCTGCACCTGGCCGCGGTCAACCACGGCGTCTACCTCGGCCCCGGGGGCGAGCTTGCGATGGCGACCTCAATGACCGACGATCTTGTCAGCGAGGCGCTCGCCGGTCTGGACGCCGCGCTTGCCGACCTCGAGCCATTGATCACCAGCCCCGAGGAGGGATGATGGAACAGTTCGAGCGCTTTCCCGCGTCATTCGCGAAGTACAGCGAGGGGGTCGCCGTCCAAGGGCCCGGCAAATGGATCTACGTCTCCGGCCAGGTGGCGCTCGGTGACGACATGAAGCTCGTCCCGGGTGATCTCGCCGCACAGACCGAGCTCACCCTCGACCACGTCGAGCGGGTGCTGCGGCGCGCCGGCGGCGAGCTCTCCCACATCGTTCGAATGAACAGCTATCTGACCTCGCTCGACGACTACGCCTCGTTCAGCGCCGTGCGCGCACGGCGCTTCGGCGACGATCCGCCCGGCAGCTCCGTGGTCCAGGTGGCGGGGCTGATGCTCGGCGCCGCAATCGAGATCGACGCGGTCGCCTTCGTGCCGGAGCCGTGAGCGCGCCGCGGGCCGCAGACAGAGGTGAGTTCCTCTGGCGTCCCGACGCAGAGCGGGTCGCCGATGCCCACGCGACCCGCCTCATGGGCAGGCTCGGAGTCGACTCCGCCGAGAGCCTGCGCGCGTTCTCGTTCGAGCGCACCGCGGACTTCTGGGACGCGGTGATCGACGATCTCGAGCTCGAGTTCGATGTCCCCTACAGCCGCACCTTCGACGACTCGCAGGGGCGCGAGTGGGTGCGCTGGTTCGTCGACGCCAAGCTCAACCTCGCTCGCGTCTGCCTCGATCGGTGGGCCGCGGACGACGGGGAGTCCCGGGCTCTGACCTGGGAGAGCGAGCGTGGCGAACGCCGCGAGCTCAGCTGGTCGGAGCTGCGAAGGCTCGCCGACGGGGTCGCCCGGGCGCTCGCCGATGCCGGGGTCGGCGGCGGCGACACGGTCGGCCTGTTCATGCCGATGACGCCCGAGGCCGTCGCGGCCTACTACGCCTGCGCGAAGCTCGGGGCGATCGCGATGCCGATCTTCTCCGGCTTCGGCCCGGAGGCGGTCGCAACCCGGCTGCGCGATGCCGACGCTCGGGTGCTGATCACCGCCGACGGCTTCCCTCGTGCGGGCAAGGAGGTGGAGATGAAGCTGGCCGCCGACCGCGCCTGCGAGCTGGCGCCGGCGGTCGAGCGGGTGCTGATGCTGCGCCGGCTCGGCGCCGACGTTCCCTGGGACGATCGTCGCGACATCGCCTGGGAGGACGCGGTCAGCGACGACCCGGACCCGTTCGACTCACTCTCGCTCGACGCCTCGCACCCGCTCGAGCTCATGTACACGAGCGGGACGACGGGACGTCCGAAGGGCGCCCTGCACACCCACGGCGGGATGCTCGCGGTGGTCGCCAGGGATGCCGCCTATGGCCTCGATCTTCGGCGCAGCGACATCCTGACCTGGCCCACCGACCTCGGCTGGATCATGGGCCCGTGGACGATCATCGCCGCTGGGGTGCTCGGAGCACAGCTCTGCCTGATCGAGGGCAGCCCGATGGCGCCGCTGACGCGCCTGTTCGAGTCGGTGCAGCGAAGCCGGACGACCGTGCTCGGCATCGGTCCGAGCCTGGTTCGCGCCCTGATGTCGGCCGGCGAGCACGACCTGCGATCCCGTTATGACCTCAGCTCGCTGCGCGTGCTCGGCACCGGCGGCGAGCCGGTGCCGCCGGATGCCTACGAGTGGATGCTGCGCGAGATCGGGGGCGACGAGTGCCCGATCGTCAACCTGTCCGGTGGCACCGAGGTCGGCGGCTGCTTTTTGATCCCGCTGCCCAGCGAAGGGCTGAAGGCCTCGACGCTCGGGGGTCCGGCGCTCGGCATGGACATCGCGGTCTTCGATCAGGACGGCGAGGAGGTGGGCCCGAACCAGGTCGGCGAGCTGGTCTGCCGAAGCATCTGGCCCGGGATGACCCAGGGCCTGTGGAAGGACCCCGATCGCTTCCTCGAGACCTACTGGAGCCGCTTCCCCGGGGTCTGGACGCACGGCGACTGGGCGAGCTTCGACAGCGACGGGCAATGGTTCCTTCACGGTCGCTCCGACGACACCCTGAACGTCGCCGGCCAGCGGCTCGGCCCGGCTGAGGTCGAGGCGGCCGTTCTCGCCCAGCCCGGGGTCCTCGACGCCGCGGTGGTGCCGCTTCCCCACCCGATCAAGGGCGAGGCGATCTGGGCGTTCGTGGTCGCCGAGCCCGAGGCCGAGCTCGACCCGGACGAGCTCGCCGATGCCGTCGCCGGCGTGCTGGGCAAGCCGTTTCGGCCCGAGCGGGTGGTCCTCTGCGGCGGCCTGCCGCGAACCCGGTCGGGGAAGATCGTGCGCCGGGCGATCCGGGCGACCGTGCTCGGCGAGGACCCGGGCGACCTCTCCACGCTCGAGGACCCGGAGACGATCGAAGCGATCAGGGCGGCGGTCTCATGAGTAAGAACGGATCGTCGGCCGCCGCCTCCTCGATCAAGCTCACCTGCGACGTCGGCGGCACCTTTACCGACGTCGTGCTCTCCGACACCGGCGGCGGGGTCGCGATCGGCAAGGCGATGACCACTCCGCAGAGCCTGATCGAGGGGCTGTTGACGGCGATCGGCGGCGCCGGCGCCCAGCTGGGACTCGAACGTCGTCAGCTGCTCGAAGCATGCGAGCTGTTCGTCTACAGCACCACCCAGGCCACCAACGCGATCCTCGAGCACCGCACCGCCCGCACCGCCCTGCTCTGCACGGAGGGTTTCCCGGACGTTCTCTCGCGCCGGGAGGGCGGTTCGATGCATCTCTACGACTTCCGCCGCCCGTTTCCCGATCCCTACGTGCCGCGACATCTGACCTTCGAGATCCCCGAGCGGATCGGCGCCGAGGGCGACGTCGTGGTCGCGCTCGACCTCGATGCGGCCCGCGAGACGATCCGATCGCTGGAGCCGGCGGGGATCGATGCGGTCGCCGTCTCGCTGCTGTGGTCGATCGCCAACCCGGAGCACGAGGTGCTCCTGGGCGAGCTGCTCGAGGAGGAGCTGCCGGGGGTCCCGTACACGCTCTCGCACCGGCTCAACCCGATCATCCGCGAATACCGCCGCACCTCGGGCACCGCGATCGACGCCTCGCTGAAGCCGCTGATGCAGGAGCACCTGCGCGAGATCGAGGTCGGACTGGGCGACGCCGGCTTCGCCGGCGAGCTGGTTGCGGCCTCGTCGTTCGGGGGCGTGCTGCCGATGGACCGGCTGATCGAACGGCCGATCTTCGCCGCCAGATCGGGCCCCTCGCTCGCCCCCGTCGCCGGGCGCCTCTACAGCGAGCGCGAGCTCGACGGCGCCGACGCGATCGTCTGCGACGCGGGCGGGACGAGCTTCGACGTCAGCGTGGTCCGCGACGGCGGCATTGTGTTCGCCCGGGAGACCTGGCTCGGCCCTCCATTCGAGGGCCATCTCACCGGCCTCGCCTCGGTCGACGTGCGATCGATCGGCGCCGGCGGCGGCTCGATCGCCTGGCTCGACCCGGGCGGCCTGCTGCGGGTCGGTCCCGACAGCGCCGGCGCCGACCCCGGCCCGGCGTGTTACGGGCGCGGCGGCGAGCGCCCGACCGTGACCGACGCGGCGGCCGTGCTCGGCTATCTCGATCCCGACCGCTTCCTGGGTGGCAAGATGGAGCTCGACGTCGACGCGGCGCGGGCCGTGATCGATCGACTCGCGGGTGAGATGGGAATCGACCCCGACGCCGCGGCGGGCGCGATCCTGACGCTCGCAAACGAGCTCATGGTGGCCGCGATCAGGGAGATCACGGTCAACGAGGGGGTAGATCCGCGCGAGAGCGTGGTGATCGCCGGAGGCGGCGCGGCGGGGCTCAACATCGTCGCGATCGCCCGCGAGCTGGGTTGCAGCCGCGTGCTCGTCCCCCGCACGGCGGGCGCCCTGAGCGCCTTCGGGGCCCAGCACAGCGACATGATCATGGAGAGCGGCCGCACCGCCTTTTCGAGCAGCGACGACTTCGCCTTCGCCGAGACCGAGCGGGCCTTCGAGGCGATCGAGCGCGAGCTGAACGAATTCACGGATTCGCTCGGCGCGGGCGATGCGCGAGACCCGGATCGATTGGTTCGTCGAGGCGCGGTACGCGCACCAGGCATGGACGCTCGAGGTCCCGCTGCCGGAGGGGACGCCGCGAGACGAGGATGGCGTTCGCGCCTTCGTCAAGAGCTTCGACGAGCTCCACGAGCGCGTCTTCGCCGTGCATGAGCCCGGCCAGGCGGTCGAGATCCTCTACTGCCGCGGCCGGCTGGTGGTGGTGCCGCCGAAACCGCCGCTTCGCGATCTCGGCCGCGAGGCCACCGGCGCCGCGGACTCGCGGCGACGTGCCTACTTCCCCGGCGTCGGCCGGGTCGACGCCACGATCGCCGAGGGTGCCGAGCTGGCGCCCGGGGATCGGATCGACGGGCCCGGGCTGATCACGGAGCCGACGACGACCGTGGTCGTGCCGCCCGGGAGCGCGCTCACCGTGACCGGCCTCGGCAACTACCTGGTGGAGATCGAATGACCCCTGATCCAGACACGCCTCCGCAGGCCCCGGCGCCCGAACACGGCGCCGGCTCCGTGCTCACGGCGGTGCTCGCGAACCGTTTCGAGGCGATCGTGCGCGAGATGACCAACACCCTGTTTCGCGCCGGTCGCTCCTCGGTTCTGAACACGGCCCGTGACTTCTCATGCTGCGTCGTCACAGCCGACGACCAGTTGCTGGCGGCCGCCGAGGGCCTGCAGGCGCACGTGATCGGCGCCGGGCTGCAGACGCCGTGGATGGGGCGCCTGCACCCGGATATGGCCGAGGGCGATGCCTACCTCCACAACGACCCCCACCTCGGCAACACGCATGGCGCCGATCACACGCTCCTGGTCCCGGTCTACATCGAGGGAGAGCACTTCCTCACAGTCTCGGCGAAGGCGCATCAGGCCGACTGCGGCAACTCCGCGCCCAGCACCTACATGCCGTTCGCAACCGACGTCTACGAGGAGGGCCTGCTCACCTTCCCCTGCGTTCGCGTGCAGCGCGACTACCGGGATGTCGAGGACATCATCCGGATGTGCCGGGCGCGGATCCGGGTTCCCGACGTCTGGTACGGCGACTACCTGGCGGCGATCGGCGCGGTCCGGGTCGGCGAGCGCCGGGTCAAGGAGCTGGTCGACAAGTACGGCGTCGAGACCCTGCGCGAGTTCATCGCCGACTGGCTCGACTACTCCGAGCGCCGGATGACGAGCGCGATTCGCGAGCTCCCGGCGTGCCGCCTCGAGGCATCGGGCACCCATGACCTACTCCCCGGCGACGACGAGAAGGTGACGGTCAAGGTCGCGATCGAGATCGATCCGGCGGAGGGGAGGATCGAGGTCGACCTGCGCGACAACGTCGACTGCCGGGCCTTCGGGCTCAACCTCTCCGAGAGTTGCGCGATGGCCGGCGCCATGATCGGCGTCTACAACTGCCTGCCGGCCGACGTGCCGCACAACGCGGGCAGCTTTCGCTGCGTCGACGTGCTTCTGCGGGAGGGATCGACGATCGGCGGGCTGACCTTCCCCCACTCGGCTTCGATGGCGACCACGAACCTTCTCAACCGGCTGATCAACGCGGTCCAGGTCGCCTTCACCAGCCTCGGCGACGGCCACGGGCTGGCCGAGGGGGCGGGCGCGCTCGGCGCCGGCTTCGCCGTCGTCTCGGGCAATGACCCGAGAGGCGACGGCGGTCCCTACGTGAACGAGGTCGTGATCGGCAACAACGGCGGTCCGGGGGCGCCCGAGACCGACGGCTGGATCACCTACGCGATGCCCGACTGCGCCAAGGCGATCTACATCGACAGCATCGAGGTGCTGGAGCAGAAGTACCCGCTGCGGTTCCGCGGCCTGCGCCTGCTCACCGACAGCGGCGGGCCCGGCCGCCACCGCGGGGCTCCCGCGAGCGAGACGGTGTACGGCCCGACCCATGCTTCGATGCAGGTCTTCTACTTCGCCGACTTCGCCGATCACCCACCGCTGGGCGCGGTGGGAGGGGGCGCCGGCGGCGCGGCGCTGCTGAGCAAGCTCGAGCTCGACGGCAGCGAGACCGCGCTCGACCCGATCGGAGACGTCACCCTGGAGCCGGGCGAGTTCGTCCGCGGCCTGGAGGCCGGGGGCGGCGGCTACGGCGACCCGCTGACGCGGGCGCTCGACGCCGTGGCCGCCGACGTCCGCGACGGCTGGGTCTCGGTCGAGGCGGCGCGTGACCACTACGGCGTCGTGATCGCACGCGGCTCGGCCCCGGGTGAGGTCGAGATCGACCATGCGGCGACCGAGGCGTTACGCGTTGAAAAAGCGAACGAGAGAGGCGGGCCATGAGCCGAGATCCGCGACACGACATCCTTTTCGAGCCCGTGCAGATCGGTCCGAAGCGCCTGCGCAACCGCTTCTATCAGGCGCCCCACTGCACCAGCTACGGCAGCGACCTCCCCGGGGCCCAGGCCCACCTCCGGGGGATGAAGGCCGAGGGCGGCTGGGCCGCGGTCAACACCGAGTTCTGCTCCGTCCACCCCTCCAGCGACGCGCTGCCGCTGGTCTCGGCGCGGCTCTGGGACGACGCCGACGTCGAGCGACTCTCGCTGACCGCCGAGCTCGCGCACGAGCACGACGCGCTGGCCGGGGTCGAGCTCTGGCACGGGGGCTGCGTCGTCGGCAACCTCGAATCGCGCCTGCCGGCGCGCAGCGTCAGCCAGATGACCGACGAGAGCCTCTACTCGTCGAGCTGCTACCAGCTCGACAAGGCCGGAATCCGCGAAATCCAGGACTTCTACGTCGAGGCCGCCCTGCGGGCGGTCCGGGCCGGGTTCGACATCATCAACGTCGAGGGCGCCGAGTGCGGCGCGCTGCCCCAGCACTTCCTGATGGGGAAGTTCAACCGGCGCAGCGACGAGTACGGCGGCTCGATCGACAACCGGGCGCGGTTCTGGATCGAGATCCTCGAGCGCGTGCGCGAGGCGGTCGCGGACGAGGCCGCGGTGACCGCGCGCTTGTGCGTCGACACGCTCAACGACAACCCGCTCGGGATCCGCGCGGCCGAGGAGGCCTACCGGTTCATCGAGCTGGCCGATCCGTTCGTCGACTTCTGGGATCTGCAGGCCGGCGGCTGGGTGGCGGCGGAGTGGGCGGGCGACGACGTCGTCGCCTCGCGGTTCGGGGGCGAGTTCTCCCATCGTGAGTACATCGCCGCCGCCCGGGCGGCGACCAAGAAGCCGGTCGCCGCGGTCGGGCGGTTCACGAATCCCGACACGATGGCCGAGGCGATCCGCTCGGGCGTGATCGACATCATCGCCGCCGCGCGGCCCTCGATCGCCGACCCGTTCCTGCCGAGCAAGATCGAGGAGGGCCGTTACGACGAGATCCGGGAGTGCATCGGCTGCAACGTCTGCGCTTCCCGGTTCCCGCAGTCGGCGCCGATCATCTGCACTCAGAACGCGACCCTGGGCGAGGAGTACCGGCGCGGCTGGCACCCGGAGAGGTTCGAGCCGGCGCGCAACGCGGACCGCGACGTGCTCGTAGTCGGCGCCGGCCCGGCCGGGATGGAATGCGCGATCGTGCTCGGCAAGCGCGGCATGCGCAGGGTCCACCTCGTCGACGAGAACGCCGAGATCGGCGGGTGCATGCGCCAGATCAGCGCCTACCCGAACCTCGGCGAGTGGGGCCGGGTGGTCGGCTACCGCCGGATCCAGCTCGAGAAGCTGAAAAACGTCGAGGTCGTCCTCGAGACCCGCCTCTCGGCGGAGGAGGTGCTCGACTACGGCGCCGAGATCGTCGTCATCGCGACCGGCTCGCGGTGGAGGGCCGACGGCATGAACGGCCCGACGCAGGCGCCGATCCCCGGCGCCGACGCGGACAACGTCTACACGCCCGAGCAGGTCGCCGAGGCCGCCGGCGCGATCGACGGCGAGCACGTCGTCGTCTACGACACCGACGGCTACTTCACCGCCGTGGCGATGGCCGAGCTGCTGATGGGCGCCGGCAAGCGGGTGACGATGATCACCCCGTTCCCGAACCTCGGCCCCTACCTCTTCCTCACCGGAGAGGCGTTCAAGATCAACCGCGAGCTGCGAGCCGCGGGGGTGGAGATCATCCCCAGCCACGTCGTGCTCGAGATCGACGGCAACCACGCTCGGCGGCGTCAACGCGTGGACGCCGGACCCGGTGTCCTGGACCGCCGACAGCGTCGTGCTCGTGACCCAGCGGGAGCCATGCGATCAGCTGTACCACGAGCTCGACGGCGATCGCGATCGGCTGAAGGCGGAGGAGATCGAGGCGCTGTATCGGATCGGCGATTGCGTCGCTCCTCGGCTGATCGCCGATTGCATCTTCGACGGCCACCGCCTCGCGCGCGAGATCGACACCGAGAACCCGGCCGTGCCGCTGCCCTACCTGCGCGAGGTCGCATCGCGTCCCACGGACCTCGCCGCGGCTGGGGGCGGATGAAGATCGCGGTCGCCGTCAAGCAGGTGGGCGAGCTCGACGCCGCGTTCGAGCCGCAAGCGGACACGCGGCGGATCGCGCCCGAGGCTCTCGAATGGAGCCTCAACGACTGGGACCGGTTCGCGCTCGAAGCGGCCCTGGAGCTCCGCGACGCGCACGGGGGGGAGGTGGTCGTGCTCACCGTCGGGGGGCAGGAGGCCGAGGAGGCGCTGCTCGCGTGTCTGGCCCAGGGCGCCGATCGCGGCGTCCGGATCTGGGACGAGTCGATCGAGCCCGAGCCGCTGACCGTGGCGCGCGTGCTCGCCGCCGCCGTGCGCCGGGAGAAGCCCGATCTCGTTCTCTGCGGCGTTCAATCCTCCGACGCCGTCAACGGCGCCACCGGGGTCGCGCTCGCCGGATTGCTCGATCTGCCGCGCGTGGCGGTGGTCAGACGGCTCAGCTACGACGCCGAGGCGGGATCGCTCGAGGTCGATCGCGAGCTCGAGGGCGGCCTGGTCGAACGGGTCTCGATCGCGACCCCGGCGCTGCTGACCGTCCAGACCGGAATCAATCGCCCGCGCCACGCGAACCTGCGGGCGATCAAGAAGGCCGAGGCCAAGCCGCGCGAGCTGCTCGGGCTGCAGACTCTCGGCCTCGACGCCGGCGACCTGCGGGGAAGCGCCGGCGCCGCCGTGCGGAGTCTCCGACGGCCGGACCGCAGCGGCCGAGCGGAGATGCTCGAGGGCGACGCCGACGAGATCGCCCGGCAGATCCTCGAGATCGTCAGCTCCCGGGTCGGGTCATGAGCTCGGTCCTGGTCGTCGCCGAGACTCGGCGTGGCGAGGTGCGCGAGGTGTCGGCGGAGTCGATCGCCGCCGGAATCGAGATCAAGAGGGCCTCGGGGGCGCGACTGATCGTCGCCGTGCTTGCGAAGGACTCGGAACAGTTGCTTGCTTCGCTCGCCTACGAAGGCGTGGACGAGATCGTCACGGTGCCCACCGCCGGTGACCAGTTCGAGCCCCACGTCGCCGAGGCGGCGCTCGAGTCGCTGATCGGGACGACGCGGCCGATCGCGGTCGTTCTCGGCCACACCGCTGACTCGCTCGGGTTCGCCGCCTCGGTCGCCGCCCGCGGGGATCACGGCTTCGCCAGCGACGTGAGCCGGGTGGGGTGGGACGACGGCCTGATCGCATGGCGAGGTCTGTATGGCGGCAAGCTCGAGGCCGAGTTGGCGTTCGAGGGCAAGCAGACGACGATCATCCTGGTGCGTATCGGATCGTTCTCGCCCGCGGCCACGACCAGCGCCCCGCCCCCGGTTCGCGAGGCCGTGGTTCCGGCAGTTGCCCCTCGGAGCAGCCATCTCGGCTTCGAGGAGGCCAAGGCCGACGGCGTCGACATCACCAAGGCGGACGTCCTGCTCTCGATCGGTCGCGGCGTCGACGACGAAGGCAAGGTCGCCGAGTTCGAGCAGCTGGCGGAGAGCCTCGGTGCGGTCCTCAGCTGTTCGCGCCCATTGATCGACGCGGGTTGGGTCGCTCGCTCGCGCGGTGTCGGCCAGTCCGGGAAGACCGTGGCCCCGGCCGTCTACCTCGCCTTCGGCATCTCCGGAGCGGGGCAGCACCTGGCGGGGATCCGTGGGGCGAGGACGATCCTCGCCGTCAACACGGATCCCGATGCCCCGATCTTCTCGGCGGCGGACTACGGCGCGGTCGCTGATCTATTCGAGATCTCAACGGCACTGAGGAGGTTGGTTCGGTGAGAGCGGTGACCTTTCAGGCGGCCGGCGAGGTCCGGCTGGAGGACGTGCCCGGGCCTGAGATCACCTCGCCGGACGAGGTGATCCTCAGCGTTGACGCAACCGGCATCTGCGGCTCGGACCTGCACATCTACCGCGGCCGGGTGCCGGTCGAGCAGGGCTTCACCCTCGGGCACGAGTACGTCGGCACGGTGATCGCCGCGGGCGACGCGGTCGGCAACGTACGTGAGGGCGACCGGGTCCTGGGCACGTATGGCACGGCGTGCGGCGAGTGCTTCTTCTGCCTTCGAGGCGAGTTTCACCAGTGCGATCACGGTCGCGTATTCGGGCACGGGTCGACGCTCGGCTCGCTGCAGGGCGCGCAGGCCGATCGGCTGCTCGTCCCGGCGGCCGACCTCGTGCTTCGGAAGGTGCCTGACGGTATGTCGGACGAGATCGCGATGTTCGCCGGCGACGTGATGGGAACCGGCTGGCACGCCGTCGCCGAGACCGGGGTCGGGCCCGGGATCACGGTCTGCGTCCTCGGGCTCGGGCCGGTCGGCCTGTGCGCGGTGCAGGCGGCGAAGGCCGCAGGGGCCGACCACGTGATCGCCGTCGATCTGGTCGAGGAGCGGCTCGAGGTCGCGCGGTCGTTCGGAGCCGAGCCGGTCCACCTGACCGAGGGGGACCCGCGGAGCGCCGCGAAGGCCGCAACCGACGGGCGAGGCGTCGACGTGGCGATCGACGCCGTCGGTCATCCCGACGCACTCGAGCTTGCCTGCCGGATGACGCGGAAGGCCGGGACGGTCTCCGCGACCGGCGCCTACACCGAACGCATCGACCTGCACATGGGGATCGTCTGGATCAAGGCGCTGACGCTGAAGACCGGCCAGGCGAACGTGATCGGCCACCTCGACACCGTGCTCGATCAGCTTGTCTCGGGCGCCCTCGATCCCTCCCCTCTCGTTACCCACCACATGGACCTCGACGAGGCACCCGAGGCCTACAAGGTCTACGACCGTCACGAAGCGCTGAAGATCGTTCTCAGGCCTTGATTCCTGCCAGCGGCCAAGTCCTTCCTGGGGCCACGACGGACTGCCTCGGGCTCGGCGTCGACGAGGACCTTCCCCTCTCCTCTCTCGGGGGAGTCGTCGACGTCGAGCCCGAGGCAAGCCGGCATCCCGTCTCGCCTTGGCATGGTGCTGCGAAAGCACCTGACACAGCAGCCGCCCAGTGCTGCCCGTACGTCGAAGATCACGGCTGGTCGGCGCACAGGTCGCGGCTGATGTAGAGGGCGGGGTGCTTCATGCGGGTTCGGTCGTGCCGGCGAGCGTGCTTCTGA
>CAWAFH010000004.1:0-248804 GCA_963781265.1 uncultured Solirubrobacterales bacterium | reverse complement strand
TCGCGAAGTAAGCGGCTTCCTCGCGATCCACCTGCGGGCGATGGACGCGGCCGGCAGGCGATTCGCCTCCAGGAGGCCCAGGCCGTCGCCGAGGCGGGGCGCTGGATCGATCCCAGGCAGACCGACAAGCAATTCATGTACAAACAGGGGTCTGCTCGCCTCCGCGAGGTGGACCTACTCCGCCAGGCCGGCGGCTTCGAGGGCTGCGGCCGGGTCGGCGTGCAGGCTCATCCTCGACAGCTCGCCGTCGCGGACCTGAAACAGCATCACGTACCGGGTATCGACCTCGATCCCGGTCGCCTTCCCCAATCCCCGCTGGGTGGCCCGCACCAATACCCAGTCTCCGAGGTCGCGGATTTCGTCGATCTCCTCGCGCCAGCCCTCCCACGCCGACAGCCACGAGCCGACGATCCGGGCCAGCTCCTGGCGACCGTGGCCAGTGGGGGTGTCGGCTCGGATGGTGATGTCCGTAATCACGTCGGCGGAGAAGCAGGTCAGCGAGCCCTCGGCGTCGCCTGCGTGGAACCGCTCCAGCATTCGCTCGACCAGCTCGACGTTCTCCTGCGACATCGCCCCCCAAGTATCTCGCCAGAAGCCTTCCGGCGGCTTTGAACGCTTTGCGTGCCGCGCTTGCCCGAGATGGGCGCGTTCGCCACATCCCGGCTGAGCCGCCCCCGCAGATGCGCAGGGAGACGGACCGAACGGGGGGACCAACGATCCGTCTCCCGACGGGTACTCGCCCACCGGTGGTCCGCCAGCCACCGGCTACTAGGGCTTCCCCGCCTACTGGCATATCAACGGCAGCCAGGGGCGCCGTTTTCCATTTCCGTCGACAACGCTTGCCCGGCCTTCGGGCCGCGACTCGTCCTCAGGCCAGGACCGCCCAGGCGCCGGCTTTCCGCCGCCCACTCCGACCCGCCATGCTTGGCGTCGGCGCTTAGGCCCGATGGTCCGCCAGATTCGGCGGACGACTCGCCGGGGTTCATCCGGTGGGCCTAGGTGCCCTCCTCGGCGAGCCAGGTCTTGGCCGCGGCCAGCTCGGCCACGGGGAACGCCCGCGCCTTGCCGGGGAGCAGGAACGACAGGCCCTTCATCGCGGGACGCATCCAGCTCTCATCGCTGACGACCGCGACCCGCTCGAACGAGGTCGCGTAACGCGCCCGAAACCCGGTGTCGGCGCTCATCGCGTCGCCCTCGACCTCCCGGGACTCGGGGCCGAGCAGGTACAGCAGGCGGAGCTTGCGGCCCTCGGCCATCTCGCGGCGCAGCACGGGCTCGACCTGATCCTCCCAGTCGTCGTCCTCGACCTCACCGACGGCCTCGAAGCCGATCGTCCCGGGCGGCATGTCTTTGATCGGACGCAGCATGTGTCTCACTTTCTCAGTCTCGATGGTGCGGCTGGAGCCTATTCGAGACGGTGGCGAGGACCCGGGTGCGCTGCCGCGAGCTCAGCGAAACTCGCAACCGCGGACATGATCGTTGACCAGCCCGGCCGCCTGCATCAGCGAGTAGGCCGTCGTCGGGCCGACGAAGCGAAAGCCGCGGCGCTTCAGCTCCTTCGCCATCGCCGCCGATTCGGGGGTCGACGCCGGCAGGTCGGGGTCGCGCTCGCGGCCCGGGCCCGGCGCGAAGCTCCACAGCAGCGCGTCGAGCGACTCGCCGCGCTCGTGAAGCGCGACCACGGCCCCGGCGTTGGCGACCGTCGCCTCGACCTTGCCGCGATGGCGGATGATCCCCTCGTCGCTGAGCAGGCGCTCGATCTCGGGCTCGCGATAGGCGGCGATCCGCTCGACCTCCCAGCCGTCGAAGGCGGCCCGAAAGCCCTCCCGCTTGCGCAGGATGGTCAGCCAGGAGAGCCCCGACTGAAACGACTCGAGCACCAGCATCTCGAACAGCTCGCGCTCGCCGTGCATCGGCCGGCCCCAGACGCGGTCGTGGTAGTCGATGTACTCGGGCGCCCCGAGACACCACGAGCAGCGCGCCCGGCCGTCCGGCCCCGTCTCGATGCCGATCGCCATCCCGGCTGACCCTAGGCCACGCGGCCTAGAGTGTCAGTGGTGAACGTCGCGATCGCAGGCGGAGCGGGCAAGGTCGGTACGCGGCTGATCCGGGCGCTCGCCGCGGCCGGCGACGAGATCCGCTCGCTCGATCGCAACCCGGCGCACGCGGCGGCGGTCCGAGCGGCCGGCGCGACGCCGGCCACGTGCGACCTCGAGCACGCCGGGCTGCCCGAGATCGCAGCTGCGATCCAGGGCGTCGACGCGGTCGTGTTCGCCGTCGGCGCCGGGCCCGGCAGTGGCCCGGAGCCGAAGTGGACGATCGACTACGCCGGCGCCGTGAAGCTGATCGCGGCGTCGGGCCTCGCGTCGGTCGCCCGCTTCGTCATGGTCAGCTCGATCGGTGCCGACCCGGCTGCCCCCGGCGAGGACGGCTTCGCCGTCTACCTGCGCGCCAAGGGCAAGGCGGACGAGGAGCTTCGAAACAGCGGCCTCGACTACACGGTCGTCCGGCCCACCCGTCTCACCGACGACCCGGGTCGCGGCCTGGTCGACGCGGCCGTCGGGGTCGAGCGCGGGAGGATCGCGCGCGACGACGTCGCCGCGGTGCTCGCGGCGACGCTGAAGGCCGAGAACACGATCGGCAAGACGTTCGAGGTGACGGCCGGCGAGACGCCGATCGAGAGCGGCGATCGCTGCCATCTGAGCCGCGCCGGCGGGACGAGCCCGCCCGGCGCTCAGGACCGTCTCACCACTTCAGCTCGATCTCGAGCTCGCGCTCGTCGGTCTCGACCTCGAGCTCGACCTTCATCTCGACCTCGTCGGCAACGTGGACGGTGATCCTCATCCCGCCCTGCTCGAACTCGACCTCGTTGTTGCGGGCCAGCATGTCCGCGAGCGCGTGCAGCTTGGCCGCCGCCTCCTCGCGCTTGAGGGTCTCCTTGCGCTCGATCTCGATGATGTCCATCTCATCTCCTCGTGTTCGTGGTTGTCTCGGAATCAGCCTGGGCTTGGGTGGACGGCGCCGCGGCGGGCTGCTCGGGACGGTCGCCCGCGGCGATTCGCAGCAGCGCGCCGGCTGCCTCGCGAAGCCCGTCAGGCATCGCGGCCGAGGGCGAGGCGCCGGGATGGGCGGGGGCGATTCTCGCTCGCAGGACGAGCGGCCGGATCGTGAAGCGGAGCGGCGGCTCGAGCACGAGCGCCTCGCCGTCGACGCCGGCCGCCACCGGGCCGTCGGCCTCGACGACGAACTCCGGCGAGGTCCACTCGCGCCACGGGCGCTGGGCCCAACGGCCGTCGCCCCCCGGGGTCGGCACCGAGGCGACGGTGACGCCAAGCAGGCCGTCGTCGATCCGCGGGCGGGTGCCCGAGCCGACCGCCCGCCCGAGGCGGTAGCGGTTGTTCGAGACCAGGATCGCCATTCCACCGGAGTGTTCGTGGCCGCCCGGCCCGGTCCACCGCATCGCCGACCGCTTGCCCTCGGGGCCGACTGCCTCGGGGAGCAGGTCGAGGATCGTGCGCAGCTTCGCGTCGCGGTAGCCCTCGCGTTGCACCGCCTCGGCGTAGAGCCCGAGCGAGACGTTGTTGACGAACACGCGGCCGTTGACCTCGGCGAGGTCGACCCGGCGCTCGCCGCCGGCGAACGCGTCGAGCGCTCCGACGACGTCGTCTCGATCGACGCCGAGATCGAGCGCGAAGTGGTTGCGGGTGCCTGCGGGCACGCAGACGTAGGGGAGGTCGTGCTCAGCGGCGAGCGCCGCGACCACGGCCTGCGAGCCGTCGCCGCCGGCCATCCCGAGGGCGTCGGCGCCGTCGGCGATCGCGGCCCGCACGAGCGTTTCGAGATCGGCGCCGCGGGTGAGCTCGATCGGCTCGATCCCGCGAGCTCGCGCCTCGGCCTCGAGGTGCATCGAGGTCGCCTTGCCGCCGCCCGACTTCGGGTTGAAGAACAGCACCGGCCGCGAAGGGGCCGGGGCGCGCGGCAGCGGTGTCCGGATCGCGAACGCCGCCTTGGTCGCTGCCCCCGTCCCGACCACGGCGGCGGCGAGCACCGCTGCCTCGGCGAGTCGGTCGTCGAGGATCACGGCGAGCACGGCGCCCGCCACCAGCACGACCGCGAGCACGGTCGCGACGATTCGCCGCGTGCCCCGGTGAATCAGCGCGTCCCAGGCCGCCACGACCGCGATGATCAAAAGGGCGACGACGACCAGGCTCTGGGGAAAGCCCGCGATCGCCGCGTACGCCGTCGCGACGATCGCGACTGCGGCGAACAGCAGGGCGAGGACGGCCGCCATGCGCGCCCTGGTCATAAGATCGCCCGCAGATGAACTATGGCGCCGAGCGGCCGATCGAGAGCCCGCCCCCTGGACGGGGCCCGGCCTGGCTCGCCGACGTGACCCGCCTCGACCTCGCCGTGTACGAGGCGATCGCGGCCACCCCCAGCCCAGCTCTCGACCGGGCGATGAACCGGCTGACTCGCGCCGCCGACCACTCGAAGCTCTCGCTTGCCGCCGCCGCCGTGATGGCGACGGCCGGTGGCAGGTCGGGAAGGCAGGCCGCGGCGACGGGGCTCGCCTCGCTCGCGGCGACGTCGGCGGTCGTCAACCTCGGGCTCAAGCTCGCTGCGCGCCGTCGACGCCCGCACGGAGCCGTCCCGGTTGAGCGCCAGATCCCGATGCCGACCTCCCGCTCGTTTCCATCCGGGCACAGCGCCGCGGCGTTCGCGTTCGCGACCGGGGTGGCCGACGTCTCCCCCGCCGTCGCGATCCCGCTGCGCGCTCTCGCCGCGATCGTCGCCTACTCGCGCGTGCACACGGGCGTCCACTTCCCGGGCGACGTGATCGCGGGCGCGCTGACCGGGGTCACGGTCGGCGAGCTCACCAGCCAAGGCATTCGGCGCGCCCGGGCGTAGGGGTCGCGGCTGCTGCCCGCGCGCGCGTGGTCGTGGCTCCATGGTCGTGCTCGATTCTCCTTGTCCGGCGCGCCGATGCAAGGCCCGGCGCGACGCCGCCCGGCTGCGCTCGTGGCGCGACCGGGCGGCGTCAGAAGAGCCGGCTACTTGGCGCGGACGACCTGAACGCTCTTCGCCGTCCGCTTCACCTGGCCGGCGCAGAACGGCGGGTCGACCCACTTCTTCTGCGAGTACATCCGGGTCTGGTCGGCGTAGTGCTTCGAGCTCGGGCTCGCCGACTCCGAGTAGGTGAGGATCGAGCGGTCCTTCGGGCACTTCGCCTGCGGATCGAACTCGGTCACCATCACGAAGCTCGAGCCGGCGACCACGTCGTTGTAGCCCGCGGTCGGGTCCCAGACGTCCGAGATCGCGTTGAACACGCCCTGGCCGCCCTCGCTGCCGTGAATCGGGATCTTCTCCGCGCCTCGCGCCTCGGTGTGGAAGTCGCCGAACGCCGCGTCGAGCGGGATCCCCGCGGTCTGCAGGTCGGTGACCGCGGCCACGAACGACGGCTCGAGGTTCGGGTTCGAGGTGTCGAGCCCGAACGGGGTGTTGACCGGGTCGGCGACGTCGAACGGCGTCGTGAACCGGCTCGCCGAGGTCCCGAACTTGTCGAGGAAGCGCTCGAACAGAAGCGCCCCGCGGCTGTCGAGGTTGACGTGCTCGTCCCAGCCGGCGAGCGCCGCGCAGCCCGCGCTGACGTCGACCGGGCCGCTGGCGCCGGTCATCGTCGGGTGGGCGTTGCAGTAGTCGACCAGCTGCTGGCGCCACAGCTCACCCGCGTACTGACGGTCCTCGAAGACCAGCTTGCGGACATTGTTGGCCGTGAACTTGTTGCCGGCGCGGCCGTCGGTGCCGGCGAGGCGACCCTGGATCATCAGCAGCCCGAGCCGGGTGCGCAGCGAGCGCTGCGTGCGCTCCGCGCCGATGATCCGCGGGTAGCCCTCGAGCGGCGCCTCGGGGTTGGTGAGCCAGTACGAGTCGTTGGAGTTCGCGACGTAGTCGCGACGGAACTGGTACGGCTGCTTCGAGGCCGGCATCAGGCCGGGGCCGGGCGAGCCCGCCTCGGTGGTCGGCGCGCACCCCGAGCGCGAGCCGTCGAGGACCGGCAGGCCGGCGGCCGGGAAGACCACCTGGCCGACCGACGAGGTGCACTCGGCGACCTTGGCGTCATCGACGTTCGGCATCGCGCCGATGTCGGCGTACAGCGCCCGCCCCTTCGAGTCGGAGGCGATCGTGTTCACCCACGGGATCCCCTGGTACTTCTTGAGGATCTCCAGCAGCTCCTTGGTCGACTGCGCGCGGTTGGTGTCGAAGTAGTGGTTGAGCAGCTGCGAGTTGGCGGCGTTGGCGTCGAACATCGCGAACGCGGTGCTGTTGGTCCAGGCGAACAGGGTCTGGCCCTGGATCGAGTTCGTGATCGGGCCGTATTCGGTCGTGTACAGGGTCCGGGAGACCGGGGCCAGCGAGCCATCCGGCTGCTTGACCTGGACCGTGACCGTGTTCTGCTCCATCTTCTTCGACTGCCCGTCGACGATGTAGCTCGTCGGATCCGACGGATCGAGGTTGAGCTGCATCGGGGTGAACCGGAACGCCGTCGAGACGGTATGCGTCCAAGCGAGGTTCTCGGTGTGGCCGATGTTGATCACCGGGGCTCCGTACAGGCTCGCGCCGGTGACGTTGAGCTCGCCCGGGATCACCAGGTGCGACTGATAGAACCGCCGCGGCCCCTGCCACGGGAAGTGCGGGTTGGCGAGCACGATGCCGCCGCCGGACTTGGTGGCGTCCGAGCCGATGCCCCAGCCGTTCGAGCCGGTGTCCTCCGACAGGTCGAGCGCGTCGGCGAGGTCGGCCGCCTGCGCGCTCTCCTGCGGGCTGATCTCGGCCGCCGCCGCGGCGTCGGCGTCGTAGTCGCGCTTCGGCGCGGCCGCGGGCGGCTGCGCCTCGGCGATCCCGTCGATCGCGACCCCCCCGCTCGCGTACTCGGTGAGCTCGTAGAAGCGCTGGTAGACGTCCATCTTGGTGATCGGGCGCACCCAGGGCTGGCCGGCGCAGGTCGGATCGGGGATGTTCGCGACCCCGGTCTTCTTCAGATAGCGGTTGTAGCCGGCGACGTATCCCTTGATCACCTGCTTGACCTCGGGCTCGGGCCCGACCGGAGCCTCACGGGAGTAGACCTCCTGGATCGTGCCGCGGTCCTTGAGCCGCTGGAAGAACAGGTCGGAGTCGAGGTTGCTGAAGCCCTCGGGGCTCTTCGCGTCAGGGCCGAACCACTTCGAGCGCTCCGCGTTGCCGGTGAGGTAGGTGTCGGCGATCACGCAGATGTCGTCGGCGGCGAACGCGTAGCCGTAGCCGAAGCCGAGGTCCTTGTAGGAGTCCGCCTCGATCGTCGGGATCCCCTGCTTGTTGCGGGTGATCTTCGCCTTCAGCCCGCCGCCCTTCTCGGCCTGCGCGACCGGGGCCGCGACGACACCGATCGCCAGGGCGCAGACGATCGCCGCGCCCCATCGCCCGAACACGGAACGTCCCTGCATCTCTCTCCTCCTCTGTGAACCACGAGCGCCGACACCCTCCGCGCCCGCCCTGAGTTGTACCCGATCGGGGGGGCGCGCAGGGACGCCGACCCCGTCGCTCAGCGGCGAACCGGGGCGCCGCCGCCGCGCCGGGTGATCGCGCGATAGATCAGCAGCGCGATCACCGCGCCGATGATCGACCCGATCACTCCCGATGCCTGCAGGGCGCCTTCGTCGAGGTCGTGGTTGAAGAGCACGTAGCCGAGCAGCCCCCCGACGAAGCTGCCGACGATCCCGAGCGCCGCCGTCTTCCAGAAGCCCATCGGGTCGGGGCCGGGCACCAGGAGCCGGGCCAGATAGCCGGCGATCACGCCGATCACGAGCAGGTAGACGATCAATCCGATCATGTATGCGCCTTTCCTTGGGTATTGAGGTCGATCGCGAGCGCTGTACCCGCTGGGTCGCGGGGCTACCGGCGCCGGTCGCTCCGGGGTCACCACGTACTCCCGCGCCGTGCTCAGTGCCGACGATTTGTAGCCGCCGGCCGCCTAGCGTCACAGCATGGACCAGGGCGCGGCAACGGTCGAGCCGAGCGCGCGGGCCGATTCGGCCGGCGCGCCCCTGGTCGCGCTCGCTGGCGTGGCGCGCCGCTACCGCATGGGCGAGAGCACCGTGACGGCGCTCGAGGACGTGACGCTGACGGTCCAACCGGGTGAGTTCACGGTCGTTCTCGGTCCCTCGGGCAGCGGGAAGACGACCCTGCTCAACATCATCGGCGCGCTCGACTCGGCGACCGAGGGAACGGTGCGGATCGCCGGTCGCGAGCTCACCCGGTCATCGCGGCGCGAGCTGTTCGAGTTTCGCCGTCACACCGTCAGCTTCATCTTCCAGACCTTCAACCTGTTCCCGGCGCTGTCGGCGTTCGAGAACGTCGAGTTCGGCGCCGACGCCAGCGGCCGAGACGATGCTCGCGCGCTCGCGACCGAGATGCTCGCCCGAGTCGGGCTCTCAGATCGCGCCCGCCACTTTCCCCACGAGCTCTCCGGCGGTGAGCAGCAGCGCGTCGCGATCGCCCGTGCGCTCGCCACCCGTAACCCGATTCTGCTCGCCGACGAACCCACCGGCGAGCTCGACTTCCGCACCGGTGTTCAGATCCTCGAGCTGCTCCACGCGCAAACGCACGAGCAGGGGACCGCCGTGCTCGTGGTCACTCACAATCGCGAGATCGCTCGCGTGGCGCACCGGGTGATCGAGCTGTCGAGCGGCCGCGTCGTCTCCGACGCCCCGGTGCTCGGTGGGCCCGCCGCGATCTCGGACCTGCACTGGTAGCCGATGCGCCGGCTCCGCTTCTGGCTTCGCTGGTCGGCTCGCGACCTCCGCAGCCGCTGGGTCCTGGTAGTCGCGATCGCGCTCGTGATCGCGATCGGAACCGGGATCTACTCCGGGCTCGGCAGCATGGAGAACTGGCGCAAGGCGTCAAACGACGCGAGCTTCGCCGCCCTCAACGCCCACGATCTCGAGATCTCGATGACGGACGGCACCTTCGCCGATCGGGGCGAGCTCGCCCGGATCCCACGATCGATCACCGACCGCGACCAGATCGCTGCGGCCGAGGAGCGCCTTGTCGCCCCGACCCAGGTCGCGGTCGATCGTCGCGACGAACCGCCGCTGCTGGTTCCCGGTCAGGTGGTCGGCTCGATCAGCGCGGGCGACCGCCGGGCCATCGACGGGGTCGACATAGACGGCGGTCGCGCTCTGACACCCGCCGACGCCGGGCGGCCGACGGCCGTCCTCGAGGCGAGCTTCGCCGCCTCTCACGGTCTCGCCGCACAGGGGACCCTCCGCCTCGGCGCCGGGCGGCGCCTGCGGTACGTCGGCGAGGGAACGTCGCCGGAGTACTTCCTCGTCACCCGCCCGGGTGGCGGCGAGTTCGGCGGCGCGGAGGCGAGCTTCGCCGTCGTCTTCACCTCGATCGAGACTGCGCAGGACGCGATCGGCGCGCGGGGCGCGGTCAACGACCTCGTCCTCGACCTCGCTCCTGGCGCCGATCGAGCGGCGGTGGCCGACGAGCTACGCGGCGCGCTCGAGGCGAGCGGCCTCACGGGAACGGTCACCACCCAGGCCGACGAGACCGCGCACCGGATCCTCTACAAGGACGCCGAGGGCGACCAGCAGCTGTTCAACATCTTCGCCGTGCTGATCCTGGCCGGCGCGGCTCTGGCGACCTTCAACCTTGCGACCCGCATCGTCGAGGCGCAACGGCGCGAGATCGGCATCGGTATGGCGCTCGGCGTGCCGCCCCGCGAGCTCGCGATCAGGCCACTGCTGCTTGGCGCCGAGATCGCCGTCGCCGGAGTCATCTGCGGAACGGCGCTCGGTCTTCTGTCCGGCGACGTGTTCCGAGGCGTGCTCGAGGACCTGTTGCCACTGCCAATCACCGTGACCCCGTTCGAGTTCGGCGTCTTCGCGCGGGGTGCCCTGCTCGGGCTGTTGCTGCCAATCGTGGCGACGGCGATCCCGGTCTGGCGCGGGGTGCGGCTGACGCCGATCGACGCGATCCGGGTTGGGTTTCGCTCGGCAAAGTCGAGTGGGATCGCTGCGCTCGGCACCCGCCTGCGCCTCCCGGGCTCGACGATCGCCCAGCTGCCGCTGCGCAACGTGCTGCGCGCCCCGCGTCGCACCCTCATGACGGCGCTCGGGATTGCAGCCGTGGTCACCGTCGTCGTCGCGTTCCTCGGCTTCGTCGATTCGTTCCTGGCGACGATCGACCGCAGCGAGGCGGAGGTGGCCCAGACGACGCCCGACCGCATCGACGTCTCGCTTGAGCGCTCCGAGCCCGTAGGAGGGGCCGCGGTTCGCGCCGTCGAGCGCGCCGACGGCGTCGCGGCCACGCAGCCGTCGCTCGATCTCCCGGTGCGGCTCGAGTCCGCTCAGGACTCCTTCGACGGCTCGGTCACGCTGCTCGACTTCGACGGGCCGGTGTGGCACCCGACCGTCAGCGAGGGTCGCGCGCCCGGTCCGGGCGAGAGCGGGATCGTGATCGCCGAGGAGGCGGCTCACGACCTCGGCGTCGGGATCGGCGACCGGATCACGATCGTCCACCCCGTCCGCGCCCCCGGCGGCACCTTCACCGAGGTCTCGACCCCGGTGGAGGTCACGGGGTTGCACCCGAACCCGTTCCGGATCTTCGCCTACGGTGACCGCTCCGCGGCGGCCGC
This sequence comes from uncultured Solirubrobacterales bacterium, assembly GCA_963781265.1. GTDB lineage: Bacteria > Actinomycetota > Thermoleophilia > Solirubrobacterales > 70-9 > WHSW01. Next base: position 238,126 of record CAWAFH010000004.1, on the reverse strand, counting down.
GTTCGGCATGGCCGGGCTCACCAACCACCTGGCGATCGAACCGCGGCCCGGAGCGACGGCGGATCAACTCGCCCGCGAGCTGTTCGGTACGCCGGGAATCGCCTCTGTTGAGCGAGCCCTCGCGACGACGGACTTCGTCCGCGACCGCCTGGACGACTTCATCGGCGTGATCCGGCTCACCGTCGGCTTCGCGCTCGCGCTCGCCCTGCTGATCGCGTTCAACTCGACCAGCATCAGCACGGATGAGCGCGCGCGTGAGAACGCGACCATGCTGGCGTTCGGCATCCCCGTTCGCGAGGCCGTCGGGCTCGCGATTGGAGAGAGCCTGATCACCGGGTTGCTTGGCACGCTGCTCGGGATCGGGGGCGGGCTGCTGGTCATCGGCTGGGTCGTCAACCAGACGCTGCCCGAGACCCTCCCCGACCTCGGGCTCGTGGTCTCGATCAGCGGCGGCTCAATCCTGATCGCTGCGCTGGTCGGCGTCATCGCCGTCGCCATCGCGCCACTGCTCACCGCGCGGCGACTGAGCCGCATGGACGTGCCGTCGACCCTGCGGGTGGTCGAGTAGATGGGGCCGGAGAACAAGAGCCCCCGGATCGCGATCTTCTCGCCCGACCTCCTGCTGACGGTCACGATCGAGGTCCGCGACGAGGGCGGGGACGAGATCCACGTGCACGCCGGGGGGCAGGGCGTCTGGGTGGCACGGGCCGCCGGCGAGCTCGGCGCTTACCCCGTCCTCTGCGCGATGGCCGGGGGCGAGACGGGCGGGGTGCTCGAGGGGCTGCTCGCGCGCGAGCCCGGGGAGCGGCGGCTGATCCCTGCGCGGACGCCGAGCGGTTGTCTCGTCTTCGATCGCCGCGGCGGCAGCCGCGAGCTCGTCTCGGGGATGACCGCCCAGCCACCCAGCCGCCACGAACTCGACGACCTCTTCTCGCTCACCTGCGCCGCGGCCCTCGAGGCGTCGGCGCTCGTGATCTGCAATCCGTACCCGCCCGAGGCGTGGCCCCTCGAGGTCTACGCGAACCTCGCCGCGGACGCCGGCGAGAACGGGACGCCGGTCCTGGTCGATCTGTCCTCACCGCGCCTCGACCGTGCCCTCGAGGGGCACCCGTTCCTGGTGAAGATCAACGACTGGGAGCTGGCCGAGTTCATCTACGGCCCGGTCGACGGGCCCGACCGGCTGCTGGGCGCCGCGCAGGAGCTCCGCGCGCGGGGGGCCCAGAACGTGATCGTCACCCGCGGCGACGAGCCCGCGCTCGTCCTGCACGGCGACGAGCCGGCCTGGCTCGTGCCGCCACGGTTCGACCGCGGGGCGCGCGAGGGCTGCGGCGACACGATGATGGGCGCGCTCGCGGCCGGCCTCGGGCAGGGCCGCCCGTGGGACGACGCGGTGATCACCGCCGCGGCGGCCGGCGCCGTCAACTTCCTGCGCCACGGCCTGGGGACCGGCTCGCGCGAGGTGATCGAGCAGGTGGCCGCCAGGGTCGAGCTGCGGCCGTTCCCCTAGACGACCGGAAGCGGCGGCTCGATGTCGGCCCCCGCGACGATCGCCGCTGGGGCGCGCTCGGCGATCCACTCGACGTGGGCGGCCAGCGCAGCGTCCTCGCGCAGGCGGGCGAGCCCGTCCGACAGCCGCACCGGCCGGCCGATCCGCGGGGAGTGCGAGTCGCTGCCAAGGACGTGCACGAGCCCTCGCCGCGCCAGCTCGAGCATCGGCGCCGACGCCGGGCCCGCGGCCAGGAGCGCGGCGGTCGCCTGGACCAGACAGCCGGATCGCACCAGCGCCGCGAGCCGGTCGCCGAGATCGGCGCTCGGGTGGCGCTCGGGGTGGGCGATCAGGCTCCGGTAACCGCGGCGGCGCAGCCCCTCCGCCGCGGCGGCGAGCGAGTCGCCCAGCGGGCCGGGCGCCGGCTCGAGCAGGACCCACCGCGAGCTGAGCGCGACGCGCTGCAGCTCGTCGTCGGAGAGGCCGTCGACCGCCGTCTCGGCGACCTCGCCCGCCGCGATCAGGGCCACCTCCACCCCCTCCCGTCGCAACTCCGCGTCCAGTGCCTCGACGCGCGACTCGACCTCGTCGATCCGGACGTCGTGGTCGTGGCGGATGTGCGGCGTCGCGCAGACGGTCCCAATGCCGTCGGCGGCGCCCTGGCGCGCCATCGCAACGCTGTCGGCCATCTCCGCGGGACCGTCGTCGACGCCGGCGAGGATGTGGCAGTGCAGGTCGATCACGGTGCCGATCCCGGCCGCGCTGCGCGGCCGGTCGCTCATCCCGGGGCCGTCGCGTCGCCTCGCGAGGGCCGGTCACCCGCCATGCGGATGACGGCGTAGGTGCAGGAGCCGACGATCACGAGCCCTGCCAGCCCGAGGCCGACGCCGACCCAGATCAGCCAGTCGATCCTGACCCCGGCCTCGCCGTCGATCGCCACCGGGCGCGAGGCGTCGGCGTTCATCGCGACCGCGGTCCAGGTGCCGTTGTCGAGGTCGAAGTCCGCGTCGCGGACCCCGGTGCCCTCGCTCTGGGCGACCCAGAAGTCCTGCGCGCCGGGCTCCCCCCGCGGCTGCGAACGCCCGGGTACCTGCGTGTAGACCGGGCCGCGATCGCGGAAATCGTCGACCTCGGTGTGGGCCACGCCGCGCAGATACCGGTCGACGTCACTCTGCGGGCCGATCCCGACGAAGATCGGCCGGCCTCCCGCCGACTCGGCGCTGAAGCGCAGGGTCGCCCCGAGGTCCTCGGTGTTGAAGCCGATCGACTCGCGGCCGAGGTCGATCCCATCCGAGGTGATCGCGTAGCCGCGGCTGACCAGGCGCTCCGTGTCGGTCGTGTAGAAGCCGTCGTCATCGCGGGCGACGCCGTGAGCGATGACGATCGCGATTCCCCCGAGCGCCATCGCCAGCCCGATCAGCCCGCCGATGCTGATCAGGACCATCCCGACGACGCGACCCGCGCCTCCCTTGCGCGGCGCCGGCGGCGGCGGCGGCTGGGACACGGCGGCGGGGGCGGCTCCGGGGGGTTCTGAGTGCCTTCCATGGTCGACATCATCGTCTGAGTCGGCCCGGAGGTCAAAGCGGCCCCGCCGCCCGGCTCTAGGATCGGCCGATCGACCACCTTCGCGTACTCGAGCCCGCGCCGCACGTGCGCGCCTTCTACGACGGGCGGGTCGAGGGCTACCGCTTCGCCGACGGGCCGAACTGGGTCGACGACGGCGCGCTCTCGCTCGGGATCGCGAGCTACGCGGTCGTCGACGGCGATGACGCGCTCGTCTACGACACCCACGTCTCCGTCGCTCACGCCCGGAGGATCCGGAAGGAACTCGAGGCGCTCGGCGCTCGCCGGTTCACGGTCGTGCTCAGCCACTGGCATCTCGACCACGTCGCCGGGACCGAGGCGTTTGCCGACTGCGAGGTGATCGCCAACGAGCGCACCGCCGAGCTGCTCGCGCGCCACCGGGTCGAGATCGAGGCCGGGGGGCAGTCGGGCCCGCCGCCGATCGACCCGCTCGTGCTGCCGACCCGGACGTTCTCGGGTCGCGAGCGCCTGCAGGTCGGCGCGATCCTGGTCGAGCTGATCGAGGCGGAGATCCACAGCAACGACGCCACCGTGCTCTGGCTCCCCGACGAGCGGCTGCTGTTCGCCGGCGACACGATGGAGGACACGGTCACGTACGTGACCGAGCCGGCGCGCCTCGCCGTCCATCGCGCCGAGCTCGAGCGGCTGCGCGGCCTCGCACCGGACCGGATCCTCCCCAACCACGGCGACCCGGACGTGATCGCAGCCGGCGGCTACCCGGTCGGACTGATCGACGCGACACAGCAATACATCGACGTGCTCGCGCGGCTGGCCGACGAGCCACGGCTCGAGCGGGCCCCGCTGCGCGAGCTGATCGACGGCCCGCTGGACGAGGGCTGGATCACGTGGTTCGAGCCCTACGAGGGCGTTCACCGCGAGAACGTGGAGGTGGTCATGGGCCGGGCGCAGCCCGGCTGACGTCAGCGCGGGGCGAGCTCGTCCTCGACCGCCGGCAGCCGCGCGGATCGCGGCCGATCGGCGAACGCATCGCCCCTCGGCGCGGCGCCGCTCCCCCATCTCGCCGTCACCGGCACGGCGCTCGCGAGCAGGTTGCGCCAGCTGCGCGCGTCGAGCAGGCCCGTCGGCTCGAGCCCGACCGAGCCCTGGAACTCGCGCACCGCCCGCGATGTCAGCAACCCGTACTCGCCGCTGATCTCCTCGTCGAACCAGCCACCGCCGGCGAGGTACTGCTGCGCCCAGACGACCAGGTCGCCGGTGGCGCCGCGGTCGAGCTTCGGGTAGGCGGTGCTCGGCCGGTATCCGCGGGCCCGGCCGACCCGGCGCTTGGTCGCCGCGCGAAAGCCGCTGGGCGAGGCGTGCTGCCAGGACCACCACGAGACGCCGCCGAAGCCGCTCGCCTTGGCGAGCTGGCGGAAGCGGCGCACGTCGCGCCCGCGCGGGCTCTCGTAGAGCTGGCCGATCGGCGCGATCGGGCGCTCATAGACGCGGTTGTACGTGTACGTCGTGGTCATCGCTTTGTCGACGCTGGTCCCGATCGCCTTCCAGTACACCTGCGGCAGGTTGAACTCGGCCGCCCCGGGGGCGAGGAAGACCGAGTACGGAAAGGCCGGGTGGTAATGCACGTAGGGAAACGCCGCGAGGCCGAGGGGGAAATCGTCGCCGACCGCGGCGCGCAGGCGCTCGATGTAGAGCGTGGCGGAGGCGTAGCGGCCCTCGTACTCGGATTCGGCGTCGATCACGAGGCAGTCGGCCCCGTCGCCGGCCGCCGCGGCCCCGACCCGGGCCTCGCCCGCCGGGTCGCTGCCGTAGACGTACTGCCAGGCGCAGACGTTGAGCCCGCGCGCCTTCAGCTCGCTGACCAGTCCCGGCGTGAACTGGCTCCAGGTGTCGTCGCCGTCGCCCGCCTTGATGAAGACGGTCTCGACGCCGCGCTTTCGCGCCCGCGCGGCGATCCTCGCCGGGCTGCCGCCCTCGGCCTTGGAGACGTACCAGATCCACATCCCGTCACCGCGAAAGGCGGCTCCGTCGGCGAGCGGCTCGAGCGGCGGCGGGTCCTGGACGGCGGCCCTCCCGGCGGCCGGGATCAGCGCCCAGGCTGCCAGCGCCGCGACCGCGATCACCGCGCCGACTCGGCCACGGCCGGGGGCGGTCTGGCGAATGCCTCGCATCCCCTCCATGTTGGCTTCAACAGCCGGCGCGCGCGATCGTTGCGCGGGCCGCGCACGGATGCGTCCATCCATGAGCCCGCCGTCGGTGAACGAGCTACGGGCGCCCCGCAGGGCGCCCGTCGCTCGCTTCGGATGTGGCTCGCGGCTACGCGCGCGCCGGCTCCGCCGCGGCCGTCGCCGGGGCGTCGGCCTCATCCGTCTCGCCGATCCGCGGCAGCCACTCGAGCCACCTCGGCAGGTACCAGTTCCAATCGCCGAGCAACTTCATCGCGGCGGGAAGCATGACCCCCCGGATGATCGTCGCGTCGATCAGGATCGCGACCGCCAGTCCGACGCCCATCTCCTTGAAGTCGATGAACGAGAGGGTGGCGAACACGCTGAACACCAGGACCATCACCACCGCTGCGGCGGTGACCGTGCCGGAGCTTCCGGCGATTCCCTTGCGAACCGCGTCGTCGGTCGACATGCCCCGGTCGTAGAGCTCCCGGACCCGGGTCAGGATGAACACGTGGTAGTCCATCGAGAGCCCGAACAGGATCACGAACAGGAACAGCGGCAACCAGTTGGTGACGCCTCCGTTGGACTCGAAGCCCAGCAGCGACTCGCCCCAGCCATTCTGGAACACCAGCACCAACACCCCGTAGGCAGCGCCGACGGAGAGCAGGTTGAGCAGGATCGCCTTGACCGGAATCACGATCGAGCGGAACGTGACCAGCATCAACAGGAACGCCAGGCCGAGCACGAATGCGAAGACCAGCGGCATCCGCTCAGCGAGCAGGTCGCTGAAGTCGCTGGACTGGGCGGCGGCGCCGGTGACCTTCACCGTGGTGCCGTCGACCGCTCCGACCGTGGCCGGCACGAGCCCGTCACGGACCTCGGCGAGCGCGTCCATGGACTGCTCGTCAGTGCCGCTTCCGGGTGACGGGATCGCGACGCTCGCGACCGTGCCGTCGTCGCTGTAGCTGACCTCGGTGCCGTCGAGCAGCGTCTCCGAGGCCTCGGCCTCGTTGGCGAGCTCATCGATCGCGGCGCCGACCTGGCCCCCGCGGACGTCGTCGGCCTCGACCACGACGTTCACGCTGTTGGCCTCCGACGGGAACGCGTCCTTGTAGTCCTCGTACGTCTGCATCACCGGGAGGTCCTTCGGCAGGTCCTCGGAGCCCGTCTGAACGACGTTCATGCTCAGGGCGGGGATCGCGAGCGCCAGCAGCAGGCCGCCGGCCACGACGAGGGAGACGACCGGGCGCCGCATCACGCGGGTGACGATCGAACCCCAGATCCGCGACTCGCGAACCGGGCCCCGAAGGCGCCTGGTGAACGGGACGCGGCCCTTTTCGATCCGGTCGCCGAGCCACGAGAGCACCGCGGGCAGAACGGCCAGCGTCGCCAGCATCGAGACTGCGACGACGGTGACGGTGGCGACCGCGAACGACTCGAACGTCGCGTCGCCGGTCATCAACATCCCGGCCATCGCGATGATCACGGTCAGGCCGGAGATCATCACCGCGCGCCCCGAGGTGGCGGCTGCCGCTTCGATCGCATCGCGGTTGGTGCGGCCTGCCGCTCGCTCCTCGCGCTCACGGCGCATGAAGAAGAGCGAGTAGTCGACCCCGACGGCGAGCCCGATCAGCAGGATCAGGGCCTCGACGTTGCCGCCGAGCGCGAACATCTGGCTCGGAATGGCGACCAGCGCCATCGTCGCGATCACCGAGGTGAGCGCGAGCGCCAGCGGGACGCTCGCCGCGACCAGGGCGCCGAGCGCGACCAGCAGGATCAGCAGGGTGATCGGCAGCGAGAGCATCCCCGCCTTGCCGACATCGCTGCCGAGCGTCTCGTTGATGGCCTGGTTGGCGCTGCCGCCTCCGAACTGCGCGACGCTGAACTCCGGGTTCGAATCCTGGAGGCCGGTGACCGCGGTCTGGCTGGCCTCGAGGTTCGCGTCGACGTTCTTCTCGCCGCCCTCGACCTCGAACTGCACGAACGCCGAATGACCGTCCTCCGAGATCGAGCCGCCTTCGCTGTTGAGCGGCGACTGCACGTGCTCGACGTGCTTGGTCTCGGTGAGCGTCCGCTCGGTCTCGGCGATCAGGGCCTGGAACTCCGGATCGTCGGTGGTCGAGCTCGCGCTCTGGATCAGGACGATCTCCTCGGTCGGGCTCAGGCCCGAGTCCTCCAGCATCTGCTCGGCCTCGCCTGCGTTGCCGGCGATCTCCTCAGCCGACGTCAGATGCTGGGTCTTGATCATCCCGCCGCCCATGATCAGGCCGACGGTGAGGACGACGAACGCGAGCCACCCGAGGATGGCGGTCTTTCGATGAGCGGCGCTCCAGCTGCCGATTCTCGAAGCGATGTTGCGGTGGTCTTGCATGAGCTCTCCTCCTGAGAAACCGATTGACTGAGTAACTGGGCTCAGCCTCGCCTCGATCGGGCCCCCTTACATCGGGGGGCGTCCCTCAACCGAGACCCTGACGTTCGGCCCCGCGCTCGTCCGCGGTGCGTCTATGCTCGCCAGAGCCGATGGCGTCTCTGGGCGACACGCTCGTTGGGCGCTCAGCTGAGCTGGAAACACTGGGGGCGTCGCTGGACACCCTCGATGCGGATGGCCCGGCCTGCGTCGCGGTGGCCGGCGAGCCGGGCATCGGCAAGTCGCGGTTGCTGGCCGAGCTTCGGTCGCTCGCCGAGGACCGGGGCTACATCGTCCTGCACGGTCAGGCGGCGGAGTTCGAGCGCGACCGGCCGTTCGGGGTCGTGATCGAGACGATCGACCCCTATCTCGGCGCCCGCTTCGACGACGGTCTCGACGAGCCCCTGGAGGAGGTTCGCGGGGAGCTCGGAGCGATCTTTCCGTCGCTGCGAAACGGAGCGGCTCCAACGCCGGTGATCGGCGACGAGCGCTATCGCGCCCACCGCGCGGTCCGCGCGCTCTTCGAGCAACTGGCCGACGCGAAGCCCGTGGTGATCGTGCTCGATGACGTGCACTGGGCCGATGACGCGACGATCGAGCTGATCGGGGCGCTCCTGCGAAGGTCGCCGGACGCGCCTGTGTTGCTCGCGCTCGCGTTCCGGACCGCCAGCGCCCCGGCGCGCCTGAACGCCGCGCTCGCGACGCCGTTGGCAACCCGGGTCGAGCTCGCCCAGCTCAGCGAGGATGAAGCCGCGGCGCTGCTCGGGGATCTCGATCGCGGCGCGCTCGCCGCGATCTACCGCCACGGGGGTGGCAATCCGTTCTACCTCGAGCAGCTCGCCAGGCTCGACCAGCCGGGAGCGCTCGACGCCGCCGACGCGGGCGCGGTGGCCGCGGGGGTGCCCGCAGGGGTCGCGGCCTCGCTGGCCGAGGAGATCACCGCCCTGTCCCCGACGGCAGCAGCGCTGCTCGAAGGCGCGGCGGTCGCCGGCGAGCCGTTCGATCCCGACCTCGCGGGTGAGGTTGGCGAGCTCGACCGCGCCCAGGCTCTCGGGGCGCTCGACGAGCTGCTCGAACGCGAATTGATCCGCCCGACCGAGGTTCCCCGCCGGTTCATCTTCCGCCATCCGCTCGTGCGACGCACGGTCTACGAGGGCATCGGCGGCGGCACCAGGCTCGCCGCACACGGGCGCGCCGCGACCGGCCTCGCCGCGCGCGGTGCTTCGGCGACGGAGCGCGCCCACCATGTCGAGCAGGCGGCCGGCCCGGGCGACGCCGACGCGATCGAGATCCTGTTGGAGGCCGCCGAGGCCGCGTCAGGACGCGCGCCGGCGGTCGCCGTTCGCTGGCTCGACGGAGCTCTGCGCCTGCTGGGAGACGACGATCCCCGCCAGGTCTCGACCCGGATCGCGCTCGCGTCGGCGCTGCGTGCGATCGGCGAGCTCGAGCGTTGCCGCGAGATCCTGCTGGAGACGATCGAGCTGCTCGGAGCCGAGGACGATGCGCGCCGGATCGAGCTCACGGCCTGGTGCGCGGCGGTCGAACACTGGCTCGGTCGCCACGAGGACGCGCACGCCCGGCTCCTCAGGGCTTGGGAGGAGCTCTCCGATCACGGCGGAGCCGAAAGCGCCGCCCTGCAGATCGAGCTTGCGATCGACGGCCTCTACTCGCTCGACTTCGAACAGACCCGGACAATGGGCGCCGGGGCGTTGGCGACCGCCCGGCGGCTCGACGACCCGGCTCTGATCGCCAACGCCGCCGCGGCGCTGGCTCTGGGCGAGGCGACCGAGGGCGAGATCGCCGCAGCGCGCGAACACCATCGAGAGGCGGTCGGCCTCGTCGACGGGCTCGCCGATCTCGAGCTCGCGCCGCGCCTCGACACCTTCTACTACCTGGCCTGGGCCGAGAGCTACCTCGAGCTCTATGACGAATCCCTCGCCCATCTCGAGCGGGGAATCGAGATCGCGCGGTCCGCCGGAGTCGGGCGCCTGCTGATCCCGCTGATGCTCAGCAAGGGCTACCCGCTGGAGATGCAGGGCCGCCTGACGGAGGCGGCGGAGGTCTGCGAGGCGGCGGTCGAGGCCGCGCGCCTCGCCGGCAACCACCACTTCCTGTTTTGGGCCCTGTTCGAGCTCGCGTGGCCGCGCTACTTCGCCGGCGATCTGGCCGGAGCGATCGAGGCCTGCGAGGAGAGCCTCGAGTACGGCGATCGGCTGACCGGCGGGACGATCCCCTCGGCCGGCGGCGGTCCCGGCTGGGCGCTGGGCGTCGCCCTCTTCGCGTCCGGGCAGACCGAGCGGGGGCTTGAGGCGATGCGAGCCCTGGGCAGCGAGGAGATCGAGTTCGCGGTTCCGGTCGAGCGCTGCTTCGACTGGGAGTTGCTCGCCCTTGCCGAGCTCGAGGCCGGTAACCCCGAGGCGGCCGCCTCGCACGCTGAACGCGCCGCCTCGCTGGCCGACGGGCTCGATCTGCACCTCCCCTCCGGCCTTGCCGCTCGCACCCGGGCCGCCGTCCTGCTGGCTGGCGGGGATCCGGAGGCGGCCGTCGAGCCCGCCCGAGCCGGCGTCGAGCGGACGTTGGCCGCCGGGGCCGATCTGCAGGCCGCCTACTCCCGCAACCTGTTGGGCCGCGTGCTCGCCGAGTCCGGGCGCCGCGACGAAGCGATCGCCGAGCTTCGCGAAGCCGAGCGTCGCCTCGACGCCTTCGGCTCCGAGCGCGAGCGCGACGCCGCCCGGCGCGAACTGCGCAAGCTCGGCGTCCGGCGCGAGGCTCGCGGACCGGCCGCGGGCGAGACCGGGCTCGACTCGCTGACCAAGCGGGAGGCCGAGATCGCGGACCTCGTCACCGATCGCAAGACCAACAAGGAGATGGCTGCCGAGCTGTTTCTGAGCGAGAAAACGATCGAGTCGCATATGCGCAACATCTTCTTCAAGCTCGGCGTCTCGTCGCGAGTCGACGTCGCCCGCACGATCGAGCGCGAGGACCGCCGACGGGCCGACGCGTGAGCTCCGAGCCCGCGGCGCTCGTCGGCGACGAGGCCCGCCTGGCGGAACTCGGCTATGACCAGGAGCTGAAGCGCAGCCTGCGGATCGTCGACACGGCGGCGCTCGGCTTCGCGGGAATCTCGCCGGTGGTCGGCCTGTACGCCGTCGTCCTCGTCGGGACCGCGGTGGCGGGCCCGGCGTGGATCTGGGTGCTGCCGGTCGCGCTCGCCGGCCAGTGCCTGCTGCTCGCCGTCTACTCCGAGCTCGCCTCGGAGTTTCCGATCGCCGGGGGTGCCTACCAGTGGAGCCGCCGGCTCCTCGGCGGCGCCTACGGATGGTTCAACGGCTGGGTTGCGATGTGCGCCTACGCGGCGGCCAACACGACGATCGCCTATCTCGGCGCGCCATGGCTGCTGTCCCTCCTCGGCGTCGAGCCGAGTCCCGGCGGGATCGTGCTCGCCGGGATCGGGCTCGTCCTCATCTGCTCGCTCGTCGGAGCGCTCGGCATCGACGTGCTCGGGAGAGTGGTGCGAGCCGGGATCGCCGCCGAGCTGGTGGCGTCGGTCGGGATTGCGATCGCGCTGCTGCTCGTGTTCCGAAACCAGGATCTCTCGATTCTGGGCGACACGCTGGGCGCCGAGGTGCTCTCGGGCGGCTCCGTGGTCGCGGCGATGCTCGCGGCCCTCGCGGTGGGCGGCTGGGTGTTCATCGGCTTCGACTGCGCGGTCGGCGTCGCCGAAGAGACCCGCGAGGCCTCGCGCCAGATCCCGCGGGCGATCTGGATCGCGCTGCTCAGCGTCGGCGTGCTCGTGATCGCGAACGCGATCGCGGTCACGCTCGCTCACCCCGATCCCGCCCAGATCGTCGCCGGCGGCGATCTCGACCCGGTCACCACCGCGGTCACGAGCTCGTTCGGCACCTGGTCCGACAAGCCGTTCGCGGCGGTCGTGCTGACCGCGTTCATCGCCTGCGGAGTCGCCGCCCAGGGCGTCACGGCGCGGACGGTCTACTCGATGGCGCGCGACGGAAACCTGCCGGCGTCCGGATTCCTGTCACGGATCGACCGGCGCCGCGCCCCGATCGGCGGGATCATCGCGACCACGATCTTCGCCTGCCTCGGACTGCTGCTCGGACTCGAGGCGACCGCGGTCGGCAGCCTGATCGCGTTCGGCACCGCGGCGATCTACGTCTCGTTCCTGCTCGTCGCGACGGCGGCGCTCGTCGCCCGGTTGCGCCGCACCTGGCGACCGGTGGGGCATGTGAACCTGGGGCGACTCGGGCTGGCGATCAACATCGCGGCGGTCGGTTGGCTCGCCTTCGAGACCGTCAACATCGCCTGGCCACGGAGCTCGCTCGCCCCTCCGGACGCGCCCTTCTACCAGGTCTGGGCGGCGCCGCTGGTGCTCTCGGTGATCGGGGTCGTCGGCCTCGCCTACCTGGTGATCGCGCGACCGCAGGCGCCACGACCCGCTTCCGCTCAGGGTCCCGGTTGAGGGTCGATCCCCGATGTTCGCTCGCCGGTGATCGCCCACAATCCGCTCCATGGCCCTGTTCGTCCTTCGCCACACCCACGACGCCGACGAGTGCGCCCGGTCCTTCGCGGCCTGGAGCGGCTTCGCGAGCCCGCTTCGCCATCGGCCGGCCTCGTCGACCTGCCTCACGGGCGGCCATTGCGTGCTCTGGCGAGTCGAGGCGCCGAGCGACGTCGCCGCAATCGAGATGCTGCCGCGGTTCGTGGCCGCGCGAACCGAGGTGATCGAGGTGCGTGAGGTCGAGATCCCGTGAGCCCGCGCAGCGCGTCGACCCGGACCGCGTCCGCGGCATTGCTCGCGATCGGCGGCCTGCACGTGCTCTGGGCCACCGGGTCGCGCTGGCCGCTGCCCGACCGCGAGCAGTTCGCCGAGACGATCGCCGGGCGCCCGGCCGGCAAGGCCCCCGGCCCTGCGGCGTGCCTCGCGGTCGCCGGGTTGCTCACGACCGCGGCCGCCTTGGTCGGCGGCCGGCCCCGAACCGCGCCGGCCGTCAGCCGGATCGGGTCCGCGGGCGTCGTCGCGGTGCTGGGGACGCGCGGCGCGCTCGGGCTCGCCGGGCGCACCGACATGATCGCGCCCGGGTCGACCTCGGAGCGGTTTCGCGAGCTCGACCGGCGGATCTACGCACCGCTCTGCGTGGCCATCGCCGCGCTCGCGGCGCCGGCGATCAGCTGAGCCCGTCGCGAAGCTGCGCCGCGTTGATCGCCGCCGACGCCTGGGCCGTGTTGTTGAAGTACACGAGCACCGCGCTGCGCGCGCGCCACGCGGCGATCCGGCGCCGCCAGGTCGCGAGCTCGGCGGCCGTGTAGCTGCCGCGGCTGCCGCGGTGCATGCGGACGTACGTCCAGCCGGTGGTCAGCTCGCGCTTCGAGAACGGGAAATCGGGGTCGTCGGCGATCACCAGCGCGACGCCGTGGCTGCGCAGCAGCTCGTAGACGCCGGGCACGAACCAGCTCGGGTGGCGCAGCTCGACCGCGTGGCGCCCGGGCGCGCGCTCCCGGATCACTTTCAGCGCGGCGTCGAGGCGGTCGTCGTCGCGCTTGAAGCTCGGCGGCAGCTGCCAGAGAATCGCCTCGAGCTTGCCGGCCTCGGCCAGCGGCTTCACCGACTCGAGGAAGCGCTCGACGTACTTCTCCGGGTTGTTGAGCCGCTTGATGTGGGTGATGTAGCGGCTCGCCTTGACCGCGAACCGGAACCCTCTCGGCGTCTCGGCCACCCACGCCCTGACCGCGTCGGCGCTCGGCAGCCGATAGAAGGTGCTGTTGACCTCGACCGTGTCGAAGGCGCGCGAGTAGTGGCCGAGCCACTCGCGCTGCGGCATCTTCTCCGGGTAGAGCTCGCCGCGCCACTCGCGGTACGCCCAGCCCGCGCAGCCGACCCTGACCGGCTTCAGTCGAGGCGCTCCGGGAGGCCGAAGTTCCCGAACGCGGCCTGCAGGCGGCTGTGGTCGAACGCCTGCTCGGGCATCCGCGCGAGGACCGCCGGGTCGGGATCCTCGATCGAGCGGGTGATGAAGGCGGTCACGTCCGAGATCTTGTCGCCGCGCAGGGTGAGGACGTTCAGGGCGAACGGCAGGTACGCACCCTGGTCGTCGTCCCAGGAGTAGTAGGCCAGAGCCGGCTGGCCGTTGGCCTGGACCTGGATCGGCTTCCAGCGCCAGACGCCGTTCAGCGGGTACTCGGAGAGGAAGATGCGCAGCTCCTCGTGGCCGCCGTCCGGGCCTCCGAACCAGGTGCTCATCGGCGGCATCGAGAAGCAGGCGTCCTCGGTCAGCATCGCCACCACCCCGTCGACGTCGCCGCGCTGCCAGGCGTCGACGTACTCGTCGACGACGTCGCGCATGCGCTCGTCTCCCAGCGCGCGCCGGGTCTGCTGCTGACTCTGCTCCGGGAGGCGGTCCTCGACCGTCTTGCGCGCGCGCTGCAGGGCACTGTTGACCGACGCGGTCGTGGTCTCGAGCGTCGACGCGCACTCCTTCGCCGAGAAGCCGAGCACCTCGCGCAGGATCAGCGCCGCCCGCTGGTTGGCCGGCAGGTGCTGGAGCGCGGCCACGAACGCGAGCTCGACGCTCTCGCGCTGCTCATAGCGGGCCTCGGGGGCCGCGTAGCCGTCCTCGACCGCGAGCGTCTCGTCCGGGTAGGGCTCGACCCAGACGGACTCGACCAGGGGCTCGCGCGGGCCGCCGTGCGGGTCGGCCGCGGGGGCATAGTCGATCGGCAGGACCCGCTTCGGGCGCTTCGAGATCGCGTTGAGCGAGTTGTTGGTCGCGATCGTGTACAGCCACGAGCGCAACGAGCTGCGGCCCTCGAAGCGGTCGAGCGCCTTCCAGGCGCGCAGCAGCGTCTCCTGGAGCGAGTCCTCGGCGTCGTGGACGGAGCCGAGCATCCGGTAACAGTGCGCCTGCAGCTCGCCCCGGTAGGGCTCGACCAGGCGGGCGAAGGCGTCCTCGCTGCCGGCCTGGGCGCGCTGGAGCAGGTCTCGCTGCTCGGTCTCGGAGACGGTCGGCGTCATCGGCTCTCCAGGGTAGGACAACTGCGGCCGTCGGGATTCATCGGCCGGGCGATGATTTTCCGCCGCGAGGGCGGTCTCAGCGGGCGATGCACCCGATGGGCCACCCAGTCGTCCACCTCGAGCTCCACACCGGAGACCTCGACCGGGCGTGTCGCTTCTATGCCCAGCTGTGCGGGTGGAGCACCGAGCGCGTCACGACCAGCGCCGGCACCTACCGGTCGCTCGACCCCGGCAACGGGCTCAGCGGCGGCGTCGTCGAGTGCGAGGTCCGGCGGCCGCTCTGGCTGCCCTACGTCGAGGTCGCGGAGATCCGCACCGCGACCGCCCGGGCCCGCGAGCTCGGCGCCGAGGTCCTGCTCGACTCACGCGAGGGGCCGGCCGGATGGCGCAGCGTGATCACGGCACCCGACGCCGGCGGGCTCGCCCTCTGGCAGTCGAAGGGCTGAGCGTCGGAGCGGTGCTCAGCCCTGAACCCGATCCGTACTCGGTACGGGCGTTTTCACAATCGGGCAGTGAAAAAGTCGGCGTGTGGACGTCCCCGACCCCGACGCTCGAAGCCCCCTCGACCAACCGACGGCGGCGCGCCTGTTCTCACTGCTCGCCGCGTCACGGCGCCGACTGAGCACCGACGAGCTCGCCGACCGTGCCGACCTCCATCCCAACAGCGCCCGCCTGCAGCTCGGCCGCCTCGCCGACGCGGGCCTGGTCAGGCGCACCAGCGCTCGCTCCGGCCCCGGTCGACCGCGCCACGAGTGGTCGGTCGACCGCGGAGCGCTCGTCGATGGCGAGTCGCCGGTTGCCTACCGTGAGCTCGCCGGCTGGCTTGGCGAAGCGCTCAGCGCGGGCGGGATCGGCCCCCGGGAGGTCGAGGCCGCCGGGGTTGCGATCGGCCACGCCGAGGCACCGGCCGACGCCGGACGTTCGAGCGCCGAGGTACTCGAGACGGCGCTCGCTTCGATGGGGTTTCGTCCACGGTGCGAGCGCCACGGGGACCGGACGACCTTCACGCTGACCAACTGCCCGTACCGGGCGGTCGCCAAGGCTCAGCCCGAGGTCGTCTGCGTGCTGCACAGGGGAATCGCGCGCGGCCTGATCGAGGCGGTCGAGCCGGGGGCACGGCTGAGCCGCTTCTTGATCGAGGACGCGGACCGAGCGGGATGCGTGGTCGAAGTCGAAGCCAACTCGGAAAGGACCCCCCATGTCGGCAGCTGAACCACGAGGTAACGCGCGCGAGCTCACCCTCGCCACCACCGCGTTCGCGCTCTGCTTCTACGCCTGGGCGCTGCTCGGCCCGCTGGGCCCGGACCTCCAGGAGCAGCTCGGGCTCTCGGACTCGCAGCTCGCGCTCACCGTTTCGATCCCGGTCGTGCTCGGCTCGCTGATGCGAATCCCGCTCGGGGTCCTCACCGACCGTCACGGCGGGCGCCGGGTGTTCACCGCCCTGATGGCGTTCACGCCGCTGCCGCTCGTCGGCCTCGCCCTGTTCAACGACTCCTGGACCGCGGTGATCGTCTTCGGCTTCCTGCTCGGCTTCGCCGGCGCATCGTTCGCGGTCGGGGTCCCGTTCGTGAACAAGTGGTACCCCGCCGGGCGCCAGGGCTTCGCGCTCGGGATCTACGGGATCGGGATGGGCGGCACCGTGCTGGGCGCACTCACCGCGCCGCGGATCGTCGATGCGACGAGCATCGACGCCCCGTTCTGGATCGCCGCCGCCCTGGTCGCGGTGATGGCCGTTGTCTTCTGGCGGATGGCGGAGGACGCCCCGGGCTCGGCTCAGGGGCGAACCGGCTCGATCTTCGCGTCCCTGGCCGCCTTCCGCGGCAAGGGTGCCGGCCGCGCATGGGCGCTGACGCTCTTCTACTTCATGGCCTTCGGGGGATTCGTCGCGATGTTCCTCTACCTGCCCAAGCTGCTCGTCGACGTCCACGACCTGAGCAAGACCGACGCCGGCGCGCGGGCCGCGGGCTTCGCCTTGCTGGCGGTGATCGCCCGCCCACTCGGCGGCGTGGCGTCCGATCGGATCGGGGCGGTGAACGTGCTCACGGCCTCGTTCGTCGGCACCGGCGTCCTCGCGATCGCGCTCGCCGGCCTCTATGAGCACATGGTTCCGCTCACGCTCACCTGCCTGTCCATGGCGGTCTTCCTCGGCCTCGGCACCGGTGCCGTGTTCAAGCTCGTCCCGGAGTGGTTCCCCGATCGAGTCGGCGCCGTCACCGGCGTCGTCGGGGCCGCGGGCGGCCTCGGCGGGTTCTTCCCGCCGCTCGTGATGGCCTTGGTGAAGTCGCAGACCGGCGCGTACACGTTGGGCTTCGTTCTGATGGCCGCCGTCGCGGCGATCGCGCTGATCGTCCTGCGCGCGGAGGGCCGAGCCGACCGGTTGGCCAGCTCCGCGCCGCCCGCCCAGGCCCCGGTGGGCGGATGACGGACGGCCGCGCGCTCCTGCGGGCGCGCCAGTTCTTCGGGCCCAGCCAGCGCTCCGCCGACGGCTGGAACGAGGCCTCGACCTACGCGCGCGACTGGGAGGCCGCGTACCGGCGGCGATGGCAACACGACCGCGTCGTGCGCTCGACCCACGGCGTCAACTGCACCGGCTCCTGCTCGTGGAAGATCCACGTCAAGGACGGCCTCGTCACCTGGGAGACCCAGCAGACCGACTACCCCTCGAACGGCGCCGACACGCCCGACTACGAGCCCCGCGGCTGCCCCCGGGGCGCCTCGTTCTCCTGGTACGTGTACTCGCCGCTGCGGCCGAAGTTCCCGTACGTCCGCGGGGTGCTGCTCGAGATGTACCTCGAGGCGCGCGAGCGCCTCAAAGACCCGGTCGAGGCCTGGGCGTCGATCGTCGAGGACCCGGAGCGCGCCCGCGCGTACAAGTCTCAGCGCGGCAAGGGCGGTTTCGTTCGCGCCTCCTGGGACGATGCCGCCGAGCTGGTCGCCGCCGCGCACGTGCACACGACGCGGCGCTACGGGCCCGACCGGATCGCCGGGTTCTCGCCGATCCCGGCGATGTCGATGGTCTCCTACACGGCCGGGACCCGCTTCCTGTCGCTGATCGGCGGAGTCTGCCTCTCCTTCTACGACTGGTATGCGGACCTGCCGCCCGCCTCGCCGCAGATCTGGGGCGATCAGACGGACGTCCCGGAGTCGGCCGATTGGTGGAACTCCTCCTACATGATCCTCTGGGGCTCGAACATCCCCCAGACCCGGACGCCGGACGCCCACTTCATGACCGAGGCGCGCTACAAGGGCCAGAAGGTCGTGGTGATCTCGCCCGACTACGCCGGCCACACGAAGTTCGCGGACCAGTGGCTCCCGGCGAAGGCCGGTACCGACGGAGCGCTCGCGATGGCGATGGGGCACGTGACGCTGAAGGAGTTCTACGTCGACCGCGAGGTCCCGTACTTCCGCGACTACGCGCGCCGCTACACCGACATGCCGATGCTGGTCTCGCTGCGCGAGCGCGAGGACGGCTCCGTGGTCGCCGATTCGTTCCTTCGCTCCAGCGACCTCGGCGACGCCGGCGAGAACGCTGAATGGAAGACCGTCGTCTACGACGCGGCCCGCGGCGAAGCGGTCGTCCCCAACGGCTCGATCGGTTATCGCTGGGGCGAGGAGGGAGCCGGGCGCTGGAACCTGGACCTCGAGGACGTCGACCCGGCCCTGACCCTGCTCGACGTTGCCGACGAGCTGGTCGAGGTGACCCTGCCCCGGTTCGAGGGCGGCCCCACCGAGGGCGGCACGACGATGCGCCGCGGCGTGCCGGCGAAGCGGATCGGCGGCCGGCTCGTGACCACCGTCTTCGACCTGGCGCTGGCGCAGTACGGCGTCGGGCGCGAGGGCCTGCCCGGCGAGTGGCCGAGCGGCTACGACGACGACTCCGCTCCCTACACGCCGGCGTGGCAGGAGGCGATCACCGGCGTCGACCGAGGCCGCTGCGCGACTATCGCCCGCGAGTTCGCGGACAACGCCGAGCGCACCGAGGGTCGCTCGATGATCGTCATGGGGGCCGGGACGAACCACTGGTTTCACTCCGACCAGACGTACCGGTCGATGCTCGCGCTGGTCCTCTTCTGCGGATGCCAGGGCGTCAACGGCGGTGGCTGGGCCCACTACGTCGGCCAGGAGAAGGTCCGCCCGATCACCGGCTGGTCAACGGTCGCCTTCGCGCTCGACTGGTCTCGACCCCCGCGCCAGCAGCCGGCGACTCCGTTCTGGTACCTGGCCTCCGACCAGTGGCGCTACGAGACCTTCGGCGCCGACGAGTTCACGTCGCCGGCCGGCAACGGCTCGCTCGGGGACCGCCACACCGCCGACTGCCACGCGCTCGCCGCCCGGCTCGGCTGGCTGCCTTCCTATCCGAGCTTCAACCGCAACCCGCTCGACCTTTGCGACGAGGCACGCGAGCGGGGCGTCGACCCGGCCGAGCACGTCGTCTCCGAGCTGCGGGAAGACCGCCTGCGGTTTGCCTGCGAGGACCCCGACGACCCGGCCAACTTCCCCAGGGTGCTGTCGCTGTGGCGGGCCAACCTGCTCGGCTCATCGAGCAAGGGCCACGAGTACTTCCTTCGGCACATCCTCGGCGTCCCCGATGCCGCGGTGCGCTCGAGCGAGTCGAGCCCCGAGCAGCGCCCGGACGAGGTCGAGTGGCACGACGAGGCGCCGATCGGGAAGCTCGACCTGTTCACGACCCTCGACTTCCGCATGAACGGCTCGTGCATCTACTCGGACGTCGTCCTGCCGGCGGCGACGTGGTACGAGAAGCACGACCTGTCGAGCACCGACCTGCACCCGTTCGTCCATCCGTTCAACGCGGCGATCCCGCCCCCATGGGAGACGAAGACCGACTGGGACGCCTTCAACCGGATCGCCGCCGAGTTCAGCGAGCTGGCCACAGAGCACCTCGGGAGCCGCACCGACCTCGTCGCGGCGCCGTTGCTCCACGACACGCCCGAGGAACTCGCTCAGCCGATGGGGCGCGTCCGTGACTGGAGGGCGGGCGAGTGCGAGCCGATCCCCGGCAAGACGATGCCGAAGCTGATCGCGGTCGAGCGCGACTACACCGCGGTGGCCGAGAAGATGACCGCTCTTGGCCCGCTCGTCGAGGGCGCGGGCATCGGTGCCAAGGGCGTCTCCTGGAAGCCCGAGCCCGAGGTCGCCGAGCTCGCCCGCCGCAACGGCCGATCGAACGGCGGCGGCAAGGCCGACGGGCGTCCGTCGCTGCGGCGCGACGTCGACGTCTGCGAGGCGATCCTGGCCCTGTCCGGAACCACCAACGGACGGCTCGCGGTCGAGAGCTTCCGTGCCCTCGAGCGCCAGACCGGGCGCGAGCTCGCGCAGGTCCCGGCCGAGCGGGTCGACGAGCGACTCACGTTCGGCGAGATCTCGATCCAGCCGCGCAAGGTGATCGCCTCGGCCGAGTGGTCGGGGCTCGAGTCGCGCGAGCGCCGCTACTCGCCGTTCACGGCCAATGTCGAGCTGTTGATTCCCTGGCGGACGCTGACCGGCCGCCAGCAGATCTTCGTCGACCACGAGTGGATGCTCGATCTCGGCGAGGGCCTGCCCGCATACCGCCCCCCCGTGGACGCCGGGCAGCTGATCGGGCTCGCGGGCGAGCCCGCCGCCGAGGACGCCCTCGAGATCACCGTCCGGTATCTGACCCCGCACTCGAAGTGGTCGATCCACTCCGAGTTCCAGGACAACCTGACGATGCTGACCCTGTTCCGCGGCGGCCCGGCGATGTGGTTGTCCAGCGTCGACGCGGAGAAGATCGGGGTCGCCGACAACGACTGGCTCGAGGTCTACAACCGCCACGGCAACGTCGCCTGCCGAGCCGCCGTCTCGCACCGGGTCCCGCCCGGGGTGGCGCTCTTCTACCACTCGCAGGACCGCCACGTGAACGTGCCGATCTCCGAGATCTCGGGCGCCCGGGGCGGCACCGACAACTCACTGACTCGGATCCAGATCAAGCCGAGCCACCTGATCGGCGGCTACGCGCAGTTCTCCTGGGGCTTCAACTACTACGGCCCGACCGGGCCCCAGCGCGACCAGATGATCATCGTGCGCAAGCGCCGGAGCGAGGTCGACTACGGATGAAGGTCCGCGCGCAAATGGGCATGGTCATGAACCTCGACAAGTGCATCGGGTGTCACACGTGCTCGGTGACCTGCAAGAACGTCTGGACCAACCGGCCCGGCACCGAGTACGTCTGGTTCAACAACGTCGAGACGAAACCCGGACGCGGCTACCCGCGCGATTACGAGGACCAGGAACGCTGGAACGGCGGCTGGAAGCTCGACCGCCGCGGGCGCCTGAAGCTGAAGGCCGGCGGCCCGCTGAAGAAGCTCGCGAACATCTTCTGGAACCCCGACCTGCCGTCGCTCGACGACTATTACGAGCCCTGGACCTACGACTACGACCACCTGATCAACGCCCCGTCGTCAGAGATCCAGCCGGTGGCGCGGCCGAAGTCGCTGGTCACGGGCGACGACCTGCGGCTCGAGTGGGGCCCGAACTGGGACGACGACCTCGCCGCGTCGAGCACCTCGGCCGCCGCGGACCCGAACCGGCGCGGGCTCGAGGACAAGGTCAAGCTCGAGTTCGAACAGGCGTTCATGATGTACCTGCCGCGAATCTGCGAGCACTGCATCAACCCCTCCTGCGTCGCCTCGTGCCCCTCCGGAGCGATGTACAAGCGCGAGGAAGACGGGATCGTGCTCGTCGACCAGGAGGCGTGCCGGTCCTGGCGCTTCTGCGTGTCCGGCTGCCCCTACAAGAAGGTCTATTTCAACTGGAACACGGGCAAGGCCGAGAAGTGCAACTTCTGTTACCCGCGCATCGAGGCCGGGCTGCCGACCGTCTGCTCGGAGACCTGCGTCGGCCGCCTGCGCCACCTCGGGATCGTGCTGATCGACAGCGACCGCGTCGAGGCGGCCGCCTCGGTAGCTGACGAGAAGGACCTGCTCGAGGCCCAGCTGGACCTCTTTCTCGATCCGGAGGACCCCGAGATCCGCGAGCGGGCGCTGTACGACGGGATCCCTGCCGACTGGATCGAGGCGGCGCGGCGCTCCCCCGTTTACGCCATGTGCAAGCGCTGGCGGATCGCGCTGCCGTTGCATCCCGAGTACCGCACGATGCCGATGGTCTGGTACGTGCCACCGCTGTCGCCGGTCGAGAGCATGGTCACCGACGACGACGGCGAGCTCGACCCCGAGCGACTCTTCGCGACCGTCGACGAGATGCGGATCCCGGTCGAGTACCTGGCGTCGTTCATGGCCGCGGGCGACCCGGATCCCGTGCGGCGCTCGCTGGCGCGACTCGCGGCGATGCGGCGGTTCATGCGGGCGGCGAACGTCGATGGCCGCGTCGATACGGCAATCGCCGCAGACGTCGGGATGGAGCCGGCCGAGATCGAGGCGATGTTCAAGATGGTGGCGATCGGCGACTACGACGACCGCTACGTGATCCCGAAGCGCCACGGCGAGACCTCGCCCGACGCCTTCGCCGAACAGGGCTCGTGCGGCATCGACTTCTCCGGGGTCACCGCGACGGTCTCGCCGGCGGCGGCGAACGACAACGGGCTCGAGAACTACGACGCGGCCGCGGTCGCCTCCGACTTCGATCTGCGCGACAAGTTGGTGGTGCGGCGCAGGGAGCACGGCGATGAGTGAGGCGGTCCATCCGCTGAAGCTGGCGTCATTGCTGCTCCAGTATCCGAGCCCGGCGCTGCGGGAGGCGGCCGCCGTCGCCAGCGAGGTCGACATCGCGCCGGCCCGCGGCCGGCAGGCCGCCCGGCTGCACGAGTTCTGCGGGTGGTACGCGGCGCGGCCGGTCCCGGAGCTTCAAGGCCTCTACGTCGACGCGTTCGACTTCAGCAAGCAGTGCAGCCTCCACCTCACCTACCACGTGCACGGCGACCGCCGCCAGCGCGGGCTGGCGCTGCTGGCGCTCAAGGAGTCCTATCGCGTCGCCGGGTTCGAGCCGCCCGGCGACGAGCTGCCGGACTACCTGCCCCTGATGCTCGAGTTCGCGGCTCTCGCCCCGCGGGGCGCGGGCGCCGACCTGCTGGAGCAACACCGGGTCGCGATCGAGCTCGTCCGCGCCGGCCTCAAGCGCGACCGCAGCCCGTTCGAGCCGGTGCTGGACGCCGTCGCCGCCGGCCTTGGCCGGCTCAGCTCGGCGAAGCTGGCCCGCATCCGCCGCCTCGCCGCCGAAGGCCCGCCGACCGAGGAGGTCGGCCTCGAGCCGTTCGCGCCGCCCGAGGTGATGCCCGTCGGCGACCCGGCATCGGCGCGACCGATGGTCGGCGGCTGGGACGCCACATGAGCCGCGGGGAGCTGCTCCTCTACGTCGTGCTGCCATATGCGGCGCTGGCGATCTTCTTCGTCGGTCACCTCTGGCGCTATCGCCGCGATCAGTACGGCTGGGGAGCGCGCTCGACCCAGCTGCTCGAGAGCCGGGTGCTCAAGTACGCGAGCACGATCTTCCACGTCGGGGTGCTCGCCGCGATCGGCGGCCACGTGCTCGGCATCCTGATCCCGAAGTCGTGGACGGAGGCGGTCGGACTCGACGACAGCGCCTACCACGTGATCGCCGTGGTCGGGGGGATCGCGGCCGGCGGCGCGGTCTGCGTCGGCTTCGCCCTGCTCGTCTACCGGCGCCTGCGCTTTCCCCGCGTCCGGGTCACCACTACGCGAGCCGACCTGATCACCTTCGGCCTGCTGGGCCTCGGGATCGTCACCGGCATGCTGGCGACGCTGACCAACATCGGCGACGTCGTCCATTACCGCGAGTCGGTCGGCCCGTACTTCCGCAACCTGCTCGTCCTCAATCCACAGCCGGAACTGATGACCGGCCAGCACGTCACCTTCATCTTCCAGGCCCACGTCACCGTCGTCTGGCTGCTGGTGGCGTTCTGGCCCTTCAGCAGGCTGGTGCACGCGTGGAGCGTCCCGGTCGACTTCCCGCGGCGAAGCCCGATTCTGTACAGGCGCCGCGGCGCTCCCCAAGAGCGGGCGCCGGCCGCCGACGGGATCGCCACCGCGGAGGCCCGCCGGCGATGAAGCGAAGCGACCAGCTCGCACCCCTCTCGCGCGATCACCACCAGGCGCTGTTCGTCGCGATGCAACTGAAGCGTGGCGCGGCCGGGGCCGAGGGCTCGTTTCTCGACTTCCTCGACGGCCACGGACGCGAGCATTTTCGGATCGAGGAGGAGATCGTGCTGCCCGCATGGCTGGCCGGCGACGCGGACGCCGATGCGGCCTTGGCGGCCCGGGTGTCGGCCGAGCACGCCGAGATCCTCGACGCCGCCCAGGGACTGCGCGAGGGACTCTCGTCCGCCGACGGCTTGATCGAGCTCGGCGAGCTACTCGAACGCCACGTCCGCTTCGAGGAGCGCGAGCTCTTCCCGCTGGTCGAGTCGGGACTCACCCGGGACCAGCTCACGGCGCTCGGCGCGGAGGTCGCGGCGGCCGAATCGGCCTGACCCAGGGCGGCCCCGGGGTCGGGACCTCACGATGGTGGCGTCAGGCGCTATCCGGCGGCAACGCCGAGCGTCGCGGCGCGCTGCTCCAGCGCGTCGAGCCTGACGTGCGGGAAGAGGCCGTAGGCGGGCGGCGGGTCGTCCTGATCGAGGAAGTCCGCGACCCAGAAGCCGCGCTCGCCGTACAGCAACCGAGCGCAGCGCCGCGGGCTGAGCGGCTCGAACGCCGACTCGACCAGCTGCTCGATCGCACCGTCGACGTGCTCGCCGACGGCGGCGAGTCGCTCGCGCCCCCACTCGGTCCAGTCGCCGCCGCGGGCGCCATGTGAGACGCCGTCGCAATGGGCGACGAAGCCACACCCGGCCAGCTCGCGGGCGCGGCTCTCCTCCGCCTCGCGGGCGGCCGTCGACCCGCGAAACGCCGGGAGATCGTCGTAGAGGTCCGGGCGCAGCCGCACCGCGAAGCGCTTCACCAACCGCGCCGACCGGTAACCGCGCCGGTGCTGCTCGAAGCGGATCTCGGCCTCGCGGGCGCTTGAGCCGACGTAGACCCACGGGATCCGGGGGTCGCGCCGGCGCCCGGCACCGGCGGCGAGCTCGATCACGTAGACGCGCGCCATCCCCGCCCTTTCGACGGCGGCCCGCGCAAGCCTCGCTGCGGCTCAGTCGATGCGGTCGCGAAACGATGCCGCCGGCTCGGTCGACGCCCCGGCCGCGAAGACCGCGTTCTCGAGCATCCGGTCCGAGGTGATGACGCGAATCGACCCGGGGTCATCGTCGGCGCGGACGATCCGGATGATCTCGTTGTCGGCCGAGTTGGGCCCGGGCTTCGGAGCGTGGGCGACCTCGATCACGGTCGAGCGAAGCGGCGGGTTCGGCTTGCGCTCGAACACCACCATCACGTCCGCGCCCGTGTGCGCCGACCAACGCTCGAGCCGGTCGACCAACCGCGCCATCGCCTGGTCGCGGTCCTTCCACCAGCCGTCGGGCCTGGTCCCGATCACGTTCATGCCGTCGACGATGTAGCGGATCACCTCAGTACCGCCGGCCCATGCCGCCGAGCACGAGGCTCAGCCACGAGCGCTTGCCGCAGCGCGGACACTTCTGCAGCGCGTGGTCGAGCGTCGCCCCGCAGTGGCGGCACTCCGGCTTCTGCTTGACCACCCCGGGCACCGGCCCATTGTGGCCGATGACCTAGGCGCCGAGCTTGATCCGCTTCGAATGCGCGCCGGCGAAGCCCTCGGCGGACTTCGCGCTTGCGCGGATCTTGATCGGGCCCTCGACCCGAAGCCGCAGCGTCGCCTTGCACTTCGAGCCCTTGGCGACGTCCGCGTCGATCTGGCGCCACTTGCCCGTGCGGCGCTGCTCGAACGAGATTCGCTGCCAGGTCGTCGCCGGGCACGGGCGCAGCTTCGCGCTCAGGGTCGTGCGCTTACCGACGGCGGGGTGGCGCGGCGACGCCTTCAACTTCAGCGTCCGCTTGCGGGCCTTCACCCGGTGGTCGGGCCCGAACGACTGCCAGGTCCCGTTGACCGCCTGCTCCCCCACTCCGGCCTTGGACCAGTCGCACACCCCGTCGGGGAAGATCGCGGCAAGGCGGTTCTGCTGAGCGTTGTTGAGCGCCGGGTAATCGGAGGGGTCGACCGGCTTCAGCTGGCATTTCGCGACCAGCGAGTCGGTCGGCTTGCCCGCCTGGTTGACCGGCAGCGAGTGCGGTGGGTAGGTGTTCTCGCAGAAGTTGTCGTCGCCGATGATCGCGGCGCCGTTGGTGCGCTCACCGCCGTTCGCCCAACAGGCGTCGACCGCGCCGGCCGGCTTGTTCGCGACCACCTGCTCGGCGTCGCTGCGGCCGGAGTCGTCGGCGGCGATCGCGTCCAGCCACTGGCCCATCAGGTCCAGCGCCGTGTCGTTCATCGGGCCGGTGTTCGAGCCCCCCTGGGCCCGGAACATCACCTGGTTGGCGTAGGTGCCGTTGGTGCGCTGCAGGCGGGCGCGGAACCGGTACGTGTTGAAGTACTGGTGCACGTTGACCTCGTCGTCCACGTAGACGCGGGCGTCGATGATCGGCACGGTCGGGATCCCGCCCATGCCCTGGTTGATGCGACCGGTCTGGTAGGCGACCGCGAGCGCGCCGTCGTCGGCGACCGTGCGCCGGTCGACGACGAAGCCGTTGTTGTCATAGCCGCCGATCCCCTCGTTCAGGTCGAGGAACTCGCCCGGGGTGAGCGCGCCCGACTGCAGCGCGCGCAGCCCGTATTGGACCCCCGTGTTGTCGAGCGTGCGCCGCGCGTAGCCGGTCGACGGGTCCCGGCCGTAGATGTTGACCATGCTGTCCCAGACGGTGCAGCGGGCGCCCCCGGGGTTGGTCACCGGGTCGAAGATCAGCGCTGCGGGGACCACGGCCTCGTCGCAGCCCTCGGTCGCGTTCACGACGTCGGCCCCGGCACCGAGCGCGAGACAGCCGTTCGGGTTGGCGAGCCCGCTGATCGCGTTGCGCTGCGCGCCGGTCAGGCTCGAGCCCTCCGCCGTGGCGTAGTAGTTGTTGAGCAGCCGGCAGTCGGGATAGTCCGGCGCGGAGTTGTCGGGGAAGCTCGCCGACGGCAGCAGCCCGTCGAGCAGCTTCGGATAGTTCTGGCCGATCATCTGCGCCTGGACGGAGCCGCCGGAACCGCCCTCGCCGATCGTCCACGCCGGCGCCTCGCCCAGGCTCTCGATCACGTGCTCCTTGACCATCGAGACCGTCTCGGCCGAGAGCACGTCGTTGCACGCGGTGCCGAGGACGGTGAGGCTCGACGACATGGTGGAGTAACCGCGCGAGAGCTGGCGGTCGTCGAGCACGGTCCCGATTCCGCTCGAACCCTGCTGGTAGCCGGCGCCGCACCCGCCGCCGAACCCGTAGATCAGGCGCCGGTTCCATCCCTGGCCGGTCACCCCGCCGGGCGCGAGCACCGCCCAGCGGTAGATGGCGCGGTTGATCACGCCGGACTCGACCCGGACCACGTAGTCGACCGTCTGGCCGTCGCGGGTCGTCGTCTGGGCGAGGTCGGCCGGGCGCTGGGTCGGATCGGCGAGCGGCTTGAAGTTGCCGTTCGTCGACATGTAGCGGTACTCGACCCGAGTCGGCGCGGAGCAGTCGGGGTCGGTCGCCGGGCCGAGACCGCCCGCGTCGGTGGTGCAGATGAACGGGCTCTGGTGGGCCCCCGAGAACAGCGGCCCGGTGATCGGGCTGTTGAAGACGGTCAGGTCGGAGGCCTTGGTGGCGCCCTTGGCAAGCGCCGAGATCCGATTGGCACCGTCGGCGAGGCCGCCGACGAGACCGACCAGGCGGCGCGGGTTCGCCTCCGACGGCGCGAAGGCCCGGGTGACGTCGCGGCCGTTGCGGCGGATCTTGACCTTCGAGACCTTCACCTTGCTCGGCACGTCGACGGCCACCAGCGCGTCGCCGCCGGAGACCATGTCGGCCTTGCTCGAGAGGACCGAGAGCTTCAGCTTCGGGCTCGCGGCTTCGGCGGAGGGCGCCGCGGACACCGCCGCGGCGAGGACAATCAGGACCGCGGTCAGGCCGCGGGCAGGACTCGACATCAGGCTCGAAAACCCCGCCGCCGAGCGAAGGTTGCGCCGACGGCTGCGGGGCCGCCCCGAATAGCATCGCCTCGATGCGATACCGCCGGATGCCGATCGAGATCGAGTCGCCCGAGGAGCTGGGCTACGACGCGATCACCAACAACCTCTCCGAGAGCTCGTTCTCGGATATGCGCCTCGCCGACTACGGGATCGAGTCCGACGTCGGCGAACTGCTGCTCCAGTACGGCGACCACCGCGGTCATCCGGGCCTGCGCGAGGTGGTCGCGGCCGCGGGGGCGCCGCTGCGCGCCGATGACGTGATCGTGACCGCGGGCGCCGCGGCGGCGCTGTTCGCGGTCTCTTCCGCGCTGCTCGGGGCCGGCGACCACGCGCTGATCGAGAGCCCCAACTACGCCACCAACCTCGAGACGCCGCTCGCGCTGGACGCCGACCTCGAACCGCTCGAGCTGCGCTTCGAGGACGGCTGGGCGCTCGACCTCGAGCACCTCGCGGCGGCGCTGCGGCCCGAGACCAAGCTGGTCAGCCTCACCTATCCCCACAACCCGACCGGGGCCATGATCGACCCGGCGACGCTCGGCTCGGTCGTCGAGCTGGTCGAGCGCCACGGCAAGGCGCGGCTGCTCGTGGACGAGACCTACCGCGACCTCTCCTACTCAGAGCCGCTGCCGATGGTGGCGTCGCTCTCCGAGCGCGCGATCAGCGTCGGCTCGATGTCCAAGACCTACGGCCTCCCCGGCCTGCGGATCGGCTGGCTCGCCTGCCGCGACGCCGAGCTGTCCGAGACGCTGCTCGCCGCCAAGGAGCAGATCCTGATCTGCGGCTCGACCGTCGACGAGGAGATGGCCTTCCGGGTGCTCGCCGAGCGCGATCGCATCCTGCCCGGCGTTCGCGGCCGGGTCGAGCGGCACCTCGCGATCGTCCGCGACTGGATCGGCTCCCAGGAGACGTTCGAGTGGGTCGAGCCTGCCGCCGGGGTGGTCGGCTTCCCGCGGGCGCGGCCCGCGGTCGAGCTCGACCCCGATCGGTTCTACGAGGCGCTGCTCGGCGACCACGGGACCTACGTCGGGCCGGGGCACTGGTTCGGGCAACCGCGCACCTCGTTCCGGCTCGGGTTCGCCTGGCCGCGCACCGACGAGCTCGAGCGCGGCCTCGCCGGGCTGCTCGCCGCCGCCGACTCAGCGCGAAGCTAAGCGCCGGCCTTCAGGTACGACTTGATCTCGCGCGCGGCGACCGAGGTCAGGTTGCCGAGCGCGATGTTCGCGTCGACCAGGTGCAGCCCCCAGGTCGCGTCCGGAACCGGGTTGAGGACGGGCGCGCCGCCGACCGAGCTGATCTCGAGCACGTCGGCGTCGTCGGCCGACGAGCACTCGCCCGTGTAGGCGTCGGCCTGCGTCCACGGCGTCGTCACCGGCGGACGTGGGACGCCGACCGCCTCGGTCGCGAGGCCGATCGTCGTTCCCGGGGCGAACGGGGCGCTCGGGAAGACCGACCGCAGCTGCGCGGGGCCGCCGCCGAGCGCTGCGGGGTTGGTGCAGAGCACGTCGCCGGTCACGGGCAGATCGTTGAGCGCGCTCGTCGGGCGCCCGAAGACGGCATCGGCCGGGACCGGGGCGTTGAAGGTCGAGAAGGCGATCGCGCAGCCGGTCTGCTTCGGCTTCGTGCAGCCCGGGATGTGCTTGAAGTCGCCGCCGACCTTGGCGCCCTCGTTGACGACGACGTTGCCCCCGAGCAGGATCGCCGAGATCAGGAGCTTCCGGACGCCCGGCCTGCGGTCGATCCGGTCGTGGATCAGCTGGCGCAGGACGAAGGTCCCCTGCGAGTGCCCGATCAGGATCACGCCGCGGCCCTTGTTGTAGTTCGCCAGGTAGGTCTTCCAGGCGCTGACCACGTCGTCGTAGGCAAGCCGGCCCGCCTCGTCGGTGACCCCACCGCCGAACAGGGCCTGCAGGGTGATCTGGCGGTACATCGGCGCGAACACCCGGCAGTGCAGCGAATAGCGCGCCGCCTGGTAGAGCGCGATCGAGCGCTCCTCGGGGTCGATCGAGAGGTCGGCGTTGACGCCCTGGTCGTCGGAGACGGTCGGGTAGACGTAGAAGCAGTCGGCCTGCGGCTTGCGATCCGCCTTCGGCGTCTCGGTGCCGAGCACCTCGCCGGTCGGCGAGATCGTCGTCGTGCCGAAGCCCGGCTTGCACGGGTTGTCGGCGAGCCCCGGCTTGCACAGCCAGACCGTCTTGTCCTTGGCGGCCGAGGCCGAGCCGGCGCCGATCAGCGCCACCGCGAGCACGGCGATGACCGCGGCCGCGACGCGGCGGTGAGTCCCTGCACCCATCGCCGGCAGGGTAGGGCTTCGGCGCGAGCGGCTCAAACCTCGCCGTCGTAGTAGTCGACCTTCGCGGAGCGCCGGGCGAGCAGGTCGTCGGCCTTGTTCCCGGTCCACACCCCGACCTTGTCGCTGTCCGGATACACGGTGACCGCCGGCGTGATCACCGTCGACCACATCAGGATCCGGACCGTCTCGCCGGTGCGGTTGTAGATGCCGTGCGCTCCGTCGGGGCCGGTCGGAAACATCAGGAGGTCCCAAGGCTCCAGAGCGGTCTCGCCGCCGGGATCGCGCAGCGTCGGCGTCCCCTCCAACACCAGCAGCCACTCCTCCTCGGCGTATTCGTAGTGATACGGGCACAGGGCCTGGCCCGGCGGCATCTCGTAGACGCTCGTCCCGGTCTGCTTGGCGCCGAACCCGGGGCCCGGCCGCACCATCCCGCAGCGAAAGCCCTCCGGATCCTCGGCGTCGTACTCGAACTCGGGGTTGGCGATGTTGACTCGGTTCACGACTCTCCCTCGGTTTCGGTCAGCTGATCAAGCGCCTCGGCCGGTACCCGGGCGACCTCCATGCGAACCCGTGCGCCCTGAAACGGCACCTCCTCGTCCTCCAGCAGGCGCCGCTGGCGATCGCCCACGGCGAGCGAGCCGTCGGCATGGACGATCCGCTGCCAGGGCACCGTCGGGTCGTCACAGCGAGCGAGCACGCGCCCGGCGAGACGTGGAGCCGGCGGCCAGACGTCCGCGTAGGCGCTGACGAAGCCCGCCGGCACCGCCCGGACCCGATTCAGGATTCGCTCGTCCTCGTCCATTCCCGACGAAGCTAGCCCTTCTCAGCAGGTGGCGAAGAAGCGCTCGAGCTGCTCGATCAGGCCGTCGTCGGGCAGCTCGGTCGCCGGCTGCAGGAGCTGGTTGAGCATCAGCCCGTCCAGCAGCGCGAGCAGCTGTGGCGCGTGGCGGTGCGGGTCGCGACAGCCGGCGGTCGGCAGCAGCTGCTCGGCGAGCAGCAGGTACTCGCGGCGAACCTCGTCGAGCGCGAGCTGAAACTGCGGGCGGCGGCGCGCCTCGAGGAAGAGCTCGTACCGCGCGACCGCGAGCCCGGCGCGGTCGGGGGTCAGCCAACCGCGCAGCACCTCCGCGACGAGCTCGGCGGCGCGGTGAGGCGCGTACGGCCCGTCCGGGACGAGCGCCTCCATCGCCTCGACCGCGGGACGCTCGAGCTCGGCGAGCCGGAGCAGCGCCCCGGTCAGCAGCGCCTCGCGGGTCTTGAAGTAGTTGCTGGTCGAGCCCTGCGGGAGGCCGGCGCGCCGGTCGACGGCGCGGTGGGTGAGGCCGCGCCCGCCCTCGGTCTCGAGCACCGCGAGCGCGGCCTCGGCGAGGGTCGCCCGGCGGTCGGGGAGCTGGATCTGCGTCGCCTCCACTACATCTGTAGTATGCCCGACCGAGCGGCGTCAGGACAACCCAAGGAGCGGCTATGAGCGTGATCGCCGAGCAGGACCTCGACCGGATCGACCTCGGAGACCTCGAGCACTGGGTCGAGGGCCCTCCCCACCACCTGTTCGCCCGGTTGCGCCAGGAGGCCCCGGTGCACTGGAGCCCGCTCGACTCGCATCCCGCCGAGGCCGGGATTCTGGTCGCTGACCAAGGCCGACGACGTCCGCCGTGTGAGCCTCGATCACGAGTCGTTCTCGTCCTACATCGGCGGCGTGCTGGTGCTCAACGACATCGGGATCCCGCTCGAGGCCCAGCAGCAGCAGATGATCTCGATGGACCCGCCGCGCCACGACCGCATCAAGGCCCTGTTTCAGCGCGGCTTCACCCCGAGGCGGATCGCCGAGCACGAGGAGCGCATCCGCGCGATCGTGAATCGGGTCCTCGACCGGGCCGCCGAGCGCGGCGACGAGTGCGACCTCGTCAACGACGTCGCCGGCCCGGTGGTCTCCCGGGTGATCGGCTCGTTCATCGGCACCCCCGAGGAGGACGACCGCCGCCACATGGAGGAGACCAACCTGGTCCTCGGCTTCGGCGACGACGACCTGCGCCCGAGCGACGAGGCCGTCGCCGAGCTGATGACGCGCTCGTGGAACGAGACGATGGAGATGATCGGCGAGCGGCGCGACAACCCCGGGATGAACGACCTGATGGACGTGCTCGTCCACTCGGAGATCGACGGCGAGCGACTCAGCGAGACCGAGATCTGGATGGGCCTCGGGCTGCTCGGGGCGGCCGGCAACGACAGCACCCGGGCCGTGTTCACGAGCGGCATGCTCGGCCTGTTCGAGAACCCGGGCCAGCTGCGGCTGCTGCTCGACGACCCGGGCCTGATCGACGGCGCGGTCGAGGAGCTGCTGCGCATGTACCCGGCCTTCGCCCACTTCCGCCGCACCGCGACCCGCGACTACGAGCTGCGCGGCGAGACGATCCGCGAGGGCGACAAGGTGCTGCTCTGGTACGTCGCGAGCAACCGCGACGAGGACGTCTATGAGAACCCGGACCGCCTCGACGTCACCCGCCGCCCCGACCACCAGGCGTTCGGCGCCGGCGGCCGGCACTTCTGCCTCGGCGCGGCGCTCGCGCGGCTCGAGATTCGGACCCTGCTGACCGAGACGCTGCGCCGCTTCCCGCGGATCGAGCTTGCCGGCGAGCCCTCGAAGGCGCGCTCGATGTTCCTGAATCAGCTGAAGACGCTGCCGGTCCGCCTCAACGCGTAGGCGCCCGCCAGTCCCGGGCCGACGACCCCCGGGGCCGACGGGTTGAAACCGTTGCCCCCTTTGGCGAAATCAACCCGTCGGCGCCGGAGCGGCGCCGATGGGTGGCTTAGAGGCCCTCGAAGTGGCGCTTGCGGAACGGCCCGTTGACGAGCCCGGCCTTGACGTCCTTCGACCAGCCCGGCCCCGATTGGCCGTCATCGGGGATCGAGGTGTCGAAGCGCAGTCCGGCGACGACCACGTAGGCGTGGCCGGCGTTGGTGTAGACGGTGATCCAGCTGCCCCTGCCGCGCTCGCCCCAGCGCTCGAGCGAGCCGGAGTCAAGCGGCGAGTCGAGGATGTCGGCGCCCTCGGGGCCGAGCACGTAGCTGACCGCGCCGGAGCAGTCGTAGCAGCGCGAGTGAATCGTGCGGTGCCCGCCGCCGGTGCAGTAGCCGGTGTCGTCGATCTCGTTCGCGGCCTCGATCGCACGCTGGACCTCGACCGGAGCGTCCGCCGGCGGCCGGGCCAGGCCGCTGCGCAGCAGCTTCGCCTTGCTACCGGCGACCGGGGGCGGCGGCGCGGACGACGGGCCGACCCCGCCGGAGCTGGCGATCGCCGAGGCGGGCAACGCGAGCGCGGCGATGACCGCGCAGGCGCCGATCGCGGCTGCGGGCTTGCGGGCAAACGATGACCTGAGCACTGATCCGTTCTCCTTTGTCTGCCTGCGGGGTTAGCTGACGGGCTGGCGCTCTAAGGAGCAGCGCCCCCACCGAAACGAGGTGGGTTAGCCCCAACGACTTGGTTCCCCCGCTCCCAGTCCGCGTACGGACCGGGATTAGGCAACGGGTCCAAGAACGCTGGGCAGCATACACATCGGCCCCGGCGGAAGTGGCGACAACAACTGGGATCGTCGCTTGCAGGCAGTTCAACCCCCGACCGCAACTTCGCGGGACCCCAAGTGGTTGTAGTGTCCGGCTACGGAGGAAAGCAAGAGAATGCGAAGAGAGGGATCAGGGATGAATCGTTGGTGTTGCGCGGCATTGCTCGCGCTGGTCGCAGTCCTCGCCGCCGTCCCCGCTTCGGCGATGGCGAAAAAGGGCAAGACCCTCGAGGTCTGTAAGCACGGGTGCAAGTACCGCACGATCCAGGATGCGGTCGACCACGCGAAGAAGAACACGACGATCAACGTCAAGCCCGGCACCTACAAGGAGGGCGTGATCGCCCAGGGCCACCGCTTCGACGGGCTGACGATCAAGGGCACCAAGAGCAACGCCAAGAAGGTCCTCCTGCAGGGCAAGAACGCCAAGGACCCCGACGGCCAGCCGGCCAACAACGGGATCGAGACGGTGAACGTCGACGATGTGACGCTGAAGAACATGACCGCCGCCAACTACCTGGCCAACGGTTTCCACGTCGTCAACTGCAAGAACTACTTGATGAAGAACCTGGTGGCGGACCACAACCGCGCCTATGGATTGTTCGCCTTCAACTGCAAGGGCGGGCGGATGACGGAATCGGTCGGCTTCGGACAGGGCGACTCGGCCTACTACGTCGGCGAGACTC
This sequence comes from uncultured Solirubrobacterales bacterium, assembly GCA_963781265.1. Taxonomy (GTDB): domain Bacteria; phylum Actinomycetota; class Thermoleophilia; order Solirubrobacterales; family 70-9; genus WHSW01. Next base: position 203,861 of record CAWAFH010000004.1, on the reverse strand, counting down.
CGCCTCAGACCAACCCGAAGTGGACGAAGCTCGACCACCTCGACGGCCACGAGAACGTGCTCGGCTACTCGGGCACGAACTCCAAGTACGTGAAGATCACGAAGTCGAACTTCTACAACAACGGCGTCGGCGTCGTCCCGAACACGCTCGACAGCGAGGACTTCGAGCCGACGGCGACCGGGATCATCGAGAACAACGCGATCTTCTGGAACAACTTCAACTACTTCCTGCCCAACTCCGGGGTCGCCACGGTCGGCAACGGTGGGCTCGGGACGGTTGAGGGCATCGGCACGATCCAGTACCCGACCGGAGTCGGCGTGGTCCTGCTCGGGGCGGACGGGTGGACCGTCCAGAACAACCAGATCTTCGGCAACTTCAAGGCCGGGGCCTGGGTGGTCTCCGACCCGACCAACGAGGGCGACAACGCGATCTCGATGAACAACCAGTTCCTCACCAACGAGATGGGCCGCGGCGGGACCGACACCAACCAGGTGGACTTCTTCACCGACGGTGCGGGTAGCGCGAACTGCTACTCCGGGAACGTGAGCTCGACCTTTGATCCGAGCCCGTCGGTGTCCGACGCTGAGCTGTATCCGAACTGCCCGGCCCCGGCCGGCACGGGCGGCAACGGCACCAGCACCGGCCCCCAGTTGGCCGAGACGATCAGCTACGTCGTCACCAGCCCGCCCGAGAAGCAGCAGTGCTCCTGGGCGATGCACTCCCACCCGGCTTACCAGGGGTTCACGCCGGTCGAGGTCACCCCGGGGCCGACGTGCCCATGAGGCGGCGAGCGCTGACCTGCGCGGCCGTCGCCGCGACCGCGATCGCCGCGGTCGCGGTGCCGGCTTTCGGCGGGGTCGAGACGAAGCGGGCGACCACCAGCGTCACCGTGGCCGATAACTACTTCGCCTGCGGCAAGTGCACCGGAACGGTGCCGCTGGACCTCAAGGTGGACAAGAACTCGAAGGTGAACTGGGTCTGGTCATCGAGCAACACCCAGACCCACAACGTCAAGCTCACCGGCACGCACCCAAAGGGCGTCAAGCCGAAGGACTTCACCTCCGGCAGCTACTCCGTCGGCGCCAAGTTCAAGCGCAAGTTCACCGTCCCCGGCACGTACGGCTTCATCTGCACGTACCACAAGTCGGTGATGAAGATGGACGTCAAGGTCAAGAAGTAGCTCGGGGTCCAGCGATGAGCCACCAGCCCTTCGGCCGCAGGGAACTGTTCGCCGGCACCGGCGGGCTCTTCCTCTGCACGATCGCCGGCCAGAAGATCTTCGCCGACCGCGGTGAGGCGGACCTCGGCAAGCTCTCCGAGGAGGTCCCCGTCCCGCCGAAGGTGGCCGCAGCCCAGGCGAGCGGGACGACGGGGGTCGCCTCTCAGTCGCTGCTCGCGGCCAGCACGGGGACCCGGCGTGAGTACTGGATCCGCGCCGAGAAGGCGAAGTGGAACATCGTCCCGACCGGCCGCGACGCGATGATGGACCAGAAGATCCGGGGCAAGACGAAGTTCACCGCCTGGGCTTATCGCCCCTACTCGCCGAACTTCGAGGCCCCGATCGGCCCGCCGACGATCCCGGGGCCGACGATCGATTGCGAGGTCGGCGACACCGTCGTCGTCAACTTCCAGAACAAGGTCGATTCCCCGGTGACCATGCACCCGCACGGGATCTTCTACTCCCTGGAGATGGACGGCGCCTACAAGGGCCGCTATACGGACCCGGGCGGCTTCGTGCAGAAAAAGCAGGTGTTCCAGTACGTGTGGGAGGCCGTGCCGGGCACCGAGGGCTCGTGGCTCTACCACGACCACGGGCCGATGGAGCCGATGCCGGTCTACAAGGGCCTGTTCGGGCCGCTGATCGTGCGCCCGGCCGGATCGACGCCCGCCGACCGTGAGTTCTTCATCGCCTTTCATTCCTTCGACCCACCGGCAACCGGGCTGTCGACGTCGTTCTCCTGCATCAACGGCTACGCCTACGCGGGCAACGCGCCGACCCTCAACACGAACGTCGGCGAGAGCGTCGCCTTACACGTGTTCGCGATCGACAATAACTTCCACACCTTCCATATCCACGGCCACCGCTGGGTCGACGAGTCGGGGACGGTGATCGACAACAAGACGCTCGGCCCTGGCGACTCGATGACCGCGTCCTTCACCGAGGACAACCCCGGCCGCTGGCTCTACCACTGCCACGTTTGGTCCCACATCACCAGCGGGATGAACGGGTGGTACATCGTCAATTGACCGCTCGCGCCGCCCTCGGCGTCGCGCTCGCGTTGATCGGCGTGCTCGCCGCCGCACCCGCCGCCCAGGCAACCAATCAGCGGATCGCGATCTCGAACTACCAGTGGTCGATCCCCGACATCCACATCGACCTGGGCGAGCACGTGACCTGGTATTGGACCGGCCCCGACGTGGTCCACTCGGTCACCGGCGACGCGCCGAACGACGCCGGGATCGACTCCGACCCGGGCAACCCGCTCCCCAACCACCCGGTCGGCGACAGCTTCGAGGTCGACTTCAGCCAACCCGGGGTCTACCCGTTCCGTTGCAAGCTCCACAACTCCGTGCGTGGCACGGTGACGGTATCCAACACGCCCGGGAACCCGGAGGGCGAGCCCGCCCAGCCGGTGCCGAAGAACAACGTCGACCTGAAGGCGCCGGAGATCCGCCAGATCTCGCTGGCCCGGAAGACCTTCCGCGGCCGCGGCGAGCAGTTGCATTTCTCGATCAGCGAGAAGGCGAAGCTCGACGGCGAGTACTACCGGATCGATCGCAACGGCCGCCGCAGCTTCGCCGGCTGGGACAAGTGGAAGTCCTACATCGGCATCAACCAGGTCCGTTTCGGCCGCCGAGGGGAGCATTTCAAGGCCGAGCCGGGCCGCTACGTCGCCGAGTTGCGCGCCACCGACTACGACAACAACACCAGCCGTCCCCGCAAGGTCCACTTCCGGATCGACCGGGCCGGCTGAGCCCCGGCGCCTAGCGGAACTCGTACCGTACCCGCGTGAGCGACGGCAGCGGACGCGCGGCATCGATCTCCCTGGTGATCGTCGCGATCGTCTCGGTCCAGACCGGGGCCGCGTTCGCGACCGAGCTGTTCGACGAGGTGGGGCCGGTCGGCACGGTGATGCTGCGGCTCGCCTTCGCGGCGCTGCTGTTGGTCGCGATCTGGCGACCGTCACTGACGGCGCTGCGCGGGTCTCACACCCGCGACGTGGTCGCCTTCGGGATCGCCCTCGCCGGGATGAACACGAGCTTCTACCTGGCGCTTGACCGCATCCCGTTGGGGATCGCTGTCACGCTCGAGTTCGTGGGCCCGCTCGGGGTCGCGTTCGCCGCCTCGCGACAGCGAGCCGACTTCGTGTGGGCCGGGCTCGCGGCCGCCGGGATCGTGCTGCTGTCCCCGGGGCTCGGCGATGGCCTCGACGCCCTCGGCGCCGTGCTGGCGCTCCTCGCAGGCGTCTTCTGGGGCGCCTACATCGTCCTCTCGGCGCGCATCGGCCGGGCGTTCAGCGGCGGCGACGGGCTGGCGCTCGCGATGCTCGTCGCCGCCGCCGTGCTGCTGGTCCCGGGGGTCGCCGCGTCCGGCGGCGACCTGCTCGACCCGGCCGTGCTCGCCGTCGGCCTCGCGGTTGCGGTGCTGAGCTCGGCGCTGCCGTACTCGCTCGAGCTCGAGGCGCTGCGCCGCCTTCCCCAGGGCACCTTCGGCGTGCTCATGAGCATCGAGCCGGCGGTCGCCGCCATGGTGGGCTTCGTCGGCCTCGGCCAGGGCCTCTCCGCAACCGAGGTCGTCGCGATCGTGCTCGTCGTCGCCGCCAGCGCAGGCGCCCTGCGCGCCGCGCCGCCACCGGCCGAGGGCTGAGCAACGCGCCGCGTCGGAGCCGCAGGCCGGTCGCTTCTCGACGAGGCCGCGACAGCTCGGCGAGGCCGTGCAGCTGCTCGACGCACGGGGCCGGTGATCGCCTGGACGCACGGCCTCATCGGCTGAGCGGACCACCGGGTGCCGAACCTCGTGCGGGTTAGAAGTTCCTCGCTAGCTGGTAGGCCTCTTCGAGGTAGCCCCGCCGCCGCTCATCGTCGGCAGCGACCACCGCATAGAAGTACTTGTGCTCGGCCTCGCCGACGCCGGCCATCTTCAGACCCCAATCGCAGATGACCGTGTCCATGGCGTCGCGCCAGCCCTTGTCGTACTCCTCCTCGGTGAAGAACGTCGGCGTGAGGATCAGCGCCTTCTTCTGCGACAGAAGTGGAGTCCGACCCTCGAGGTCGCCCTGCCATCCAGCGTGGTCGAGGGTGTAGGCAAAGCCGTAGGCGAAGACACGCTCGAACCAGCCCTTGAGAATGGCCGGGAATCCCATCCAGAACACCGGCGCCACGAAGATCAGACTGTCCGCCTCGGCGACCAGCGCCTGCTGTGCGCGCACGTCCTCAGGCACATGTTCGGCGAGTGCGCGGGCAATCTCGCGGTTGTCTTTGTCGCGAAGCCACCGCCGCGCCAGATACCGACGCAGCGGACCGCGGGCCGAGTCGAGCACCGCTGCTCGCGGGTTGGCCTGTTCGAGGAGCTCCTCTGGCAGCGACTCATGCATGAACTGCAGCGCGTCCCGAGTCGTGAAGACCGGATCGAAGCGGCTCGCGTAGAGGTCGCTGACCTTATAGGCGTGAGGGCCATCGTCGAGACCCTTCGTGATCTGTTCGAGAACGGCGTGTGTAAAGGACTCCGGATTGGGATGGGCGTAGACGACGAGGACTCTCATCGGCTCAACCTAGGCTCGGGGCCGGGCGGTTCGCATCCGTACGCAGCCGTCAAGTTGGCTCGGTATCGGCCCGGCCGGTGGACGGGGGCTGCTACGGATGACCAGGCCCTTCGGTGCGCCTAGGGTCGCAACCAGGGTGTCCCAAGGCGAGGAGCAGGCGATGAGCGACGTATTGGCCGCGGACGACGAGCTACGGAGTCAGGCGGTTGAGCGCATCAAGAAGAAGCGGGAGTTCGTCCGAAACGCCGTGATCTTCGTCTTGGTCAACGCCGGCCTCTGGGCGATCTGGGCACTCAACGGCGCGAACACCGGCGACATGTGGCCGGCGATCGTCACCGGGATCTGGGCCGTCTTCTTGGTGCTCGACCTGTTCAAGATCTTCGAACGACCGATTACGGATCAGCAGGTAGTCGATGAGATGGACCGTCTCCGGCGCGGCTGATCGCGCGGCTGACCCGTCTGGAAGGGTCCTCAATCGGAGAAGTTGCACCTAGCCGCGCTCGGGCTCGGCTCGTGCCTCGAACCCCGGGCACTCGAGCACCGGCAGCCGCGGGTACCTGGGATAGGCCGGGTCGGTGCGCGAGCGCTCGCAGAGGGAGAACTCCGAGCCGCGTGTGTTGCGCACCACGCGCTGGTGCGCGCAGGAGTCACAGAGGCCCGCCGCCGGCTTCGTCACCGGCCCAGTATTGCCGCGTGAGCGGGCGAAAGCCACCACTTCACTTTGTATAGTCGAGCGCGATGGCGACCCTGAAGCGATTGTTCGGATTCCTGCGCCCGTACCGGCGCACGGTGATCTGGTCGCTGGTCTTCGCGTGGCTGGCGATGGTGATGACGGTGACGATCCCGCTGCTGGTCGGCGCCGCCGTCAACGCGATCAACGACGGCGATCGCAGCGCCCTGCTGCCGCTCGCGCTCGGGCTCGTCGGCGCCGGCGTGCTGCGGCTCGGGCTCACCGTCGTCCGGCGGCTGATCGCCGGCAAGGTCTCCCTCGCGGTCGAGTTCGACCTGCGCGAGGGCGTCTACCAGCACCTGCAGCAACTCGAGCTCGGCTTCTTCGATTCCCAGCAGACCGGCCAGCTGATGTCGCGGGCGACCGTCGACCTGCAGTCGATCCGCTTCTTTCTCGGCTACGGCCTCATCTTCTTGACCCAGAACGCCCTCACGATCGTGCTGGCGAGCATCGTGATGGTGGCGCTGAACCCGCCGCTGGCGCTGCTCGCGCTCGCGCCCGTGCCGTTCGTGATCTACGCCGCGGCGCGGTTCAGCCGCCTCTCGCGGCCCGCCGTCCAGGAGATCCAGCAGCGGATCGCGGAGCTCACCGCCGAGGCCGAGGAGAGCGTTTCGGGGATCAGGATCGTGAAGGCGTTCGCGCGCGAGGAGCACATGCTGGGCCGCTTTCGCCGCCAGGTGACCCGGGTCTTCGACCAGAACGTGTACTCGACCAGGCTGCGCGCCTTCTACTCGCCGATGCTCGGCTTCATCCCCAGCCTCGGGCTGGCGGTCGTGCTCTGGGTGGGCGGGCGAGAGGTGATCGAGGGCTCGATGTCGCTCGGCGCCTTCACCGCCTTCTACACGTACCTGATCATGCTGATGGGCCCGATGCGGATGCTCGGGATGGCGCTCGGGATGGCGCAGCGCGCGGTGGCTTCGGGCAACCGCCTGTTCGAGATCCTCGACCGCGAGCCGGAGATCGTCAGCCCGCCGGAGGCGCCGCCGCTGCCGCCCGGCCCCGGCCGCGTCGAGTTTCACGGCGTCGGCCTGCGCTACGACGGTGGCGCCCCCTCGCTGAGCGAGATCGAGCTCGAGGTCGACGCGGGCACCACGGTCGCGCTGGTCGGGCCGACCGGGTCCGGTAAGACCAGCCTCGTGGCCCTGCTCGCGCGCCTGTACGACCCGACCGAGGGTGAGATTCGCGTGGACGGGGCCGACCTGCGGTCGGTCGACGTCTCCTCGCTGCGGCGACAGATCGCCTTCGTCGCCGATGACCCGTTCCTGTTCTCGGCCTCGGTCGCGGAGAACATCGCCTACGGGCGGCCGGACGCGAGCGGTGAGCAGATCGAGCTTGCGGCGCGCCGGGCCCAGGCCCACGACTTCATCGAGTCCCTGCCCGACGGCTACGAGACCGTCGTCGGCGAGCGCGGCCTCACCCTCTCCGGCGGGCAGCGCCAGCGGATCGCGATCGCCCGGGCGCTGATCGCCGAGCCGCGCATCCTGATCCTCGACGACGCGACCTCGTCCGTCGACGCGACCACGGAGGAGGCGATCAAGCTCGGCCTGCGCGAGGCGATGGCCGGCCGGACGACCTTCGTCGTCGCCCACCGGCTCTCGACGATCTCGCTCGCCGACGAGATCGTCGTCATGGAGTCGGGGCGGATCGTCGATCGCGGCACCCACGCGGAGCTCCTCGAGCGCTGTCCCCTGTACGCGGAGATCGCCGAGTTCGGGTGCGAGGACGTGCTCTTCCTGCAGCGCGACCTGGAAGAGCGCGAGGAGCTCGCCCGCCTATGAGACGCCGCCGCTCGCCGCTCGCCGCTCGCCGCTCGGACGTGGACGCCGTCACCGAGGCCGACCCCGAAACGCAGCGCTCCGACGTCGCCGACGAGACGGAGGACCAGGCAAACCAGCCCGGGCGGCTCGCGGGCACGCTGCTCATGCTGCGCGATGTCTGGCGGCTGCTGCGCGGCGAGGACGAGCGGGCGCGCAAGGTGCGCTGGCTGCTCGGCCTGCTGCGCCCGTATCGGCTCCAGGTGGTCCTGATGTCGATCGCGCTGCTGATCGCGACGGCCGCGGCGCTCGCTCCCCCCTACCTCGCCGGCCGCGCGATCGACGACGGCATCCAGGCGGGCGACGAGAGCGCGCTGACGGTGATCGTGATCGTCTTCATCGCCTCGGTCGCGCTGTACTGGGCCGCGTCCTACGCGCAGACCTACCTGGTCGGCTGGGTCGGCCAGCGCGCGCTCCAGGACCTGCGCGAGCGGATCTACGTGCACATCCAGAAGATGTCGATCGGGTTCTTCACCCGGCGCAAGCCCGGGGTCCTGATCTCGCGGATGACCAACGACGTGCAGGCGCTCGACAGCCTGGTCACCGACGGCGTGATCACCCTGTTCTCCAGCACCCTGACCCTGCTCGGCGTGGTTGGGATCCTGCTCGCCCTCGACGTGGAGCTCGCCCTGGTCACCTTCATCACCTTCCCGCTGCTGCTCGTCGGGAGCCTGATCTTCCGGGTCGCATCAGCCGGCGCCTACCGGATGACCCGCGAGAAGATCGCCGACATCACCGCCTACCTGCAGGAGACGCTCTCGGGCATCCGGGTGGTGCGGACGTTCGGGCGCGAGGATCGCCATGTCGCGCGGATGACCGAGCTCAACGAGGCCAACCGCGAGGTCAACATGCGCACCATCTACCTGAACGCCGCCTACTTCCCGGCGGTCGAGCTGCTCTCGGCGATCGGGACCGCGGCGATCATCCTCTACGGCGGCTACCAGGCGATCGAGGGGCAGATCGCGATCGGCGTGATGGTCGCGTTCATCGGCTATCTCTCGCAGTTCTTCGACCCGATCCAGCAGATCTCGCAGCTCTACACGACCTACCAGCAGGGCATGGCGGCGCTCGACAAGATCTTCGACCTGCTCGACACGGATCCGGACATGGTCGACGCCGAGCACGCGATCGATCCGGGCATGCTGCGCGGCGAGATCGAGCTCGACGACGTCTGGTTCTCCTACGCCGGCGGGGGCGACGCGAGCGCCGACGAGCTCGGCGACCGACCGGGCTGGGCGCTCGAGGGCATCGACCTGCACATCCCCGCGGGACAAACGGTCGCCCTGGTCGGCGAGACCGGAGCCGGCAAGTCGACCCTGGCGAAGCTGATCGCGCGCTTTTACGACCCGCAGCGCGGCCAGCTGCTGGTCGACGGCCACGACCTGCGCGGGCTGCGCTCGGAGAGCCTGCGAAGCCAGCTCGGGATCGTGCCGCAGGAGAGCTTCCTGTTCTCGGGCTCGATCCGCGAGAACATCGCGTTCGGGCGCCCCGACGCCGACGAGGCGGACATTCGCGACGCCGCGCGCGCGGTCGGGGCGCTCGAGTTCATCGAGCGGCTCGAGGACGGGTTCGAGACCGAGGTCGGCGAGCGCGGCGCCCACCTGTCGGCGGGCCAGCGCCAGCTCGTGGCCTTCGCCCGGGCGCTGCTCGCCCAGCCGCGGATCCTGATCCTCGACGAGGCGACGTCGAACATCGACGTCCGCACCGAGCGGGTGATCGAGCACGGGCTCGAGCGGCTGCTCGCCGGGCGCACCGCGATCGTGATCGCCCACCGTCTGTCGACGATCCGCCGCGCCGGGCGCATCGTCGTCCTCGAGCACGGCCGGATCATCGAGTCCGGCACCCACGAAGAGCTCATCGACGCCGGCGGCCGTTACGCCGAGCTTTACGGCAGCTGGGCGGAGTCGGCGGCCGCCTAGCGAGGCGCTACGGGCTGACGCCGCCGGAGCTCGACCCGCCGCTGTCCGTGCCGCCATCGGCCGGCGCCGGGGCGACCGGCGCGGCCCCACCGGCGTCCTCCGTCGGCGCCGGGGTGACCGGCGCGGGCGTCGTCGTCGCGGGCGCGACCGCGGTGGTCGTCGGGCTCACGGTGCCGCCCGAGTCGGTGGTCGAGGCGGAGTCGGTGGTGTCGCTCGACGAGCTGTCGCTGGACGAGTCCCCGGTCTTGGACGGGTCGCCGCACACGTCGAACCCGAACGCCTGCGCCGCGTCGGCGGCGTCGTTGCCGGCCTCCTCGATCGTCGCGTCGAGCTCCGACGCGGCCGCGTCGTCGCCGCGCTCGGCGGCGGTCGCCTTGTCCTGGTAGGCGGTCGACTGCTTCTCGAGCGACGAGAGGAACTTGTTCAGCTTGTCCGTGCCGTCGTCCGGCGCCGGGAGCGTCTGCAGCTGCTGCAACTCGCCGGCGATGATGTCCGCCTGATCGCTCGCGGCGGTCGCGGGATCGGACTCGTCGACGGCCGCCAGCGAGGTGTTGGCCTCGAGGCAGATCGCGTCGCCCTGATCGACGTAATCGGCCTGCGACAGCGCCGCTGCCCCGGTGAGCCCCGAGGCCCCCGAGGCCCCCGACACCGGCGTCACCGCCGTCGGCTCGTCGTCGCCGCCGCAGCTGCGGATCAACAGCACGAAGATGATGAAGATCACCGCGATCGCGCTCAGCGCGACGAGGCGCCTGCGCTGGTAAACGTCCATACGTGCCCAAAGCTAACAGGGCGATTGACCGTTTCAGAGGGGAGAACGGCTCCTGGGCGGGCGTTTTCAACGCCCGCGGAGGCGGGAAAGTTGACTGCGCCCCAGGGATTCGAACCCCAACTACCTCGTCCAGAGCGAGGCGTGCTGCCGTTACACCAGGGCGCAACGCTGGCGGGCCGGGCCGCGGCCCGGGCACAAGATAGCGGGCCGGTGGCCCTTATCGCCCGATCGACTCGAGCTCTGAATCGGGGTCCGCGAGCGCCTCGGCGTGGGCCGACACGTCCGCGCCGGTTTCGATCAGCGTGCGCGCGTGGATCAGGTCCTCCGAGCGCCCGACCGCGAGCGCGCCCCTGACCACGCCCCCGTCGAGATACCACGCGGTGAACTCGCCGGCGTCGCGATCGCCGCGCCAGATCACCTCGTCCCAGTCGTCGGCGGGGCCGACGTACTCCATCGACGCCCAGTCGGCGAGATCGCTGAAGAAGTACGGGATCTCGCGGTACGGCTCCTCCGAGCCGAGCATCGCCCTGGCGACGTGGCGGCCCTGCTGCAGGGCGACGTCCCAGTGCTCGACCCGAAGCCGGCGGCCGTGGACGACGCTCGCATAGCTGCAGACGTCGCCGGCGGCGAAGATTCCCTCGACCGAGGTCTCGAGTCGCTCGTCGCAGACGATCCCGTCGCCGACCTCGAGCCCGGCGCGCTCGGCGAGCATCTGGTCCGGGCGCACCCCGGCGCCGACGACGACCATGTCGCCCTCGACCGTGAGCCCGGACTTGGTGACGACCGCCTGCACGTTGCCGTCGCCCTCGAACGCCTCGAGCTCCTGACCGCCGTGAAGCTCCACCCCGTGCTCGGCGAGCGCGTCGTGAAAGAAGCGGCCGACCTGCTCGCCGAAGGTGCGCGAGAGCGCCACCTCCTCCAGCATCACGATCGCGACCTCGGCCCCCCGCGCGCGCAGCGACGCGGCCACCTCGGCGCCGATGTAGCTGCCGCCGATCAGGACGACGCGCCCGGCGTCGGCGGCCTGCTCGCGGATCGCGTCGGCGTTGCCGAACGCCCGCAGGTAGTGGATGCCCTCCAGTTCGGCCCCCTCGACCCTGAGGATGTTGACGTTCGCGCCCGTGGCGATCAGCGCCTGGCCGAAGCCGACCTCCTCCCCGCCCTGGAGCTTCGCGGTCCGCGCCTGAGGGTCGAGCCCCATCACGTTGGTGCGGATGCGCAGCTCGACGCCGTTCTCCTCGTACCACCCGGTCGGGTTGACGTAGGCGTCCTCGCGCTTGGCCTCGCCGCGCAGGTACTCCTTGGAGAGCGGCGGGCGCTCGTACGGTGGCTCCGCCTCGCGGCCGGCGAGCAGGATCGAGCCCTCGGCGCCCTGCTTGCGCAGCTCCGAGGCGCAGTACGCGGCGGCGAGCCCGCCGCCGACGATCAGGAAGTCGACCGTTCGATCGGCCATCCCCCGGCGCCTACCCGCTACTCGCCCGACGAACCGTTCGGCCCGAAGTACGCGGTCAGGTCCTCCTCGACCCGCGGGTCGAGCACGGCGAGGATCTCGTCGCCCGCCTGCAACACGGTCTCGGCGTTGGGCACGAAGCCGGTTCCCTCGCGCAGCACCGAGATCAGCAGCGAGCCCTCGGGCATGGACAGCTCGCCGACCTTCGTCCCGGCCGCGCGCGAGTCCGCGGGCAGCTCCATCTCGATGATCTCCAGCCGCTGCTCGGGGAGGTCGAGCAGGTGGACGAGGCCGTACTCCGGGACCTCGTGCTCGATCAGGCGCAGGATCAGGTCGGTGGCCGAGACCACCGGCTTGATCCCGAGCAGGTCGAAGTGCTCGCGGTTGCGGGGGTTGTTGACCCGGGCGATGATCCGCGCCACCAGGTACTTCTCCTTCGCCACCTGGCAGATCAGCATGTTGTCCTCGTCGTCGCCGGTGACCGCGATCACCATGTCGGCGCGCGAGATCCCGGCGCGCTCGAGAACCCAGAGCTCGGAGGCGTCCCCGTACTGGATGTTGTGCTCGAGTTCCTGCTCGACCGTGAGGTACCGCTCGCGATTCGACTCGATCACGGTGACCTCGTTGCCCTTCTCGATCAGCTCGCGGGCGAGGTTCCAGCCGACCTTGCCGGCCCCGACGATGATGATGTACTGGCGCTCGGGCATCTAGAGGTCGGCGTCCTCGTGGTCGACCGCGCCGGCCGCCGGGACGCCGGCGGTGCCGCGCTCGGCGGTCTCGCGGATCTCCTGCTCGAGCATCTCGATCGCGACCTTGGTCGGGCAGATCGTGTCGAGGCCCTGCTCGGCGTACCACTTCGCCCGATACGGGTCGAGGATGCGGGCGATCACCCGCGGGACGTGGAAGCGGCGCTTGGCCAGCTGGGCGATGACGATGTTCGTGTTGTCGCCGTCGGTCGAGGCGACGAAGACGTCGGCGCGCTCGATCCCGGCTGCGGTCAGCGCCTCGAGCTCGAGCGCGGTCCCGACGGTGAAATGGCCACCGAGGTCCTCCCACGGCTTGTCCAGCCCAATCTCGAGCCGCGCGTGCGACTCCGGGTCCTCGTCGAGACAGGAAACCTCGTAGCCCTCGGCCAGCATGTTGCGGGCGACCGAGGAACCGACCCGGCCCGCCCCGACGATGAGCACGAACATGCGGCGGATCTTAGTCGTCGCGGCGCCCGGCTACTCGGGGACGGGCAGGGAGGCCTCGCCGCCGACCGCCTCCTCGGGTGCCGTCGCGCGCGATCCGGCCCTGATGCGCCGCGAGCCGTCGGTGACCGGGGCCGTCACCAGCACCCGGCAGGGGGCACGGCGGAGCACGTACTCGGTAACCGGCCCGATCTCGGCTGGGCGCGAGCCGCCGATCCCGCCGAGCACCGCGCCGCCCCGGATGAGCGTCGGGGGCTCGGCTCCCATGACGATCATCTCGACATCGCGGTCGCGGGCGGCCTCGACGATCCCGCCGCCCACCGAGCGAGCCCGGACCACGGAGAGGTGGACCTCGACCGTCTCGTACTCCTCCCCGACCTGCTTCGCGCGCTCCAGCGCCGCGTTGGCCGCGGCGGCGCGGTCGGGCGGCGGCGGCGAGTCGAGCGGCACGGTCAGCGGCAGGTCCAGCACGTAGACGACCTCGAGCCGCGGGGCGAGCTCGCCGGGGCGGTCTGCGGCGTCGGCGAGCCGCCCGGCCGTGCCGACGATGTCATCGTCGAGCTTCGTCCCGAACACCGGCACGAGGATGTCGCCGGACTCGACCGCGACCTGGTCCTTGACCAGCGCCTCGGCCGGGACCTCGACCCGCTCGGTCAGCGTCGTCCCCTCGATCCCCTTGCGGTAGATCACGTAGGCGACGAGGCCGAACACCATCCAGCCGCCGCCGACCCAGCGGGCCGTGTCGTGGTAGACGATCACGCTGACCCATGCGAGCGCGGTGAGGATCGCGGCGATGATCGTCGGCAGCGGCACCCGGGCGCCGAACATGGTCACGTCGAACGGGATCCGGAACGGCCGCTCGCGGTCGGGGTCCGTGATCCGCATGCGGATCACGGACAGGTGGGCGACCGTGAACGCGATCGTCGCTCCGAACGCGAACAGCCCGCCGAGCAGCGCGACGTCGGCGGGAATGATCAGCGCGATCGCGGCGACCGCGGCGCCGACGATCGCGACGTGCGGGGTGCGGAAGCGGCGGTTGAGCTTGCCGAGCCAGCTCGGGATCTGGCGATTGGTCGCGAGCACGTAGACGTGGCGCGAGAGACCGAGCATCGCGGTGTTCGCGGCCCAGATCAGCGCCGCGGGGACGACCGCGACGACGGCGGCCTGCATTACGTTGGAGAGCCAGGCCGGCGAGAAGCTCTCGACCACCCCGAGGACCGGGTTCTCCAGGTAAGTCGTGCCGAGGTCCGTCTCGGGACCGCCGGGAGCCGGATGGACCGGTAGCGCCATCAGCGCGACGACCGAGACGCCGACGTAGATCAGCGGCACCAGGGTGGCCGCGACCACCACCAGCTTGCGCAGGTCGACCGGGGCGCTCTCGATGTCCGGCGCGAGGTTCGCCGCCGCCTCGATCCCCGCGAAGGCGACCGTCGCGATCACCCCGGCGTAGATCACGTCCTCGAGGCTGGGGCTCGTGAACGGGTCGAGCTCGGCGGTCAGCGCCGAGAGGTCGAACGAGGTGATCAGCCCGACGACGATCACCGCCAGCAGCAGCCCGACGCCGGCGATCGAGATCACGACCAGCAGGCGCGGGCGACCGACCCCGGTGACCCCGGCGATCGTCAGGGCCGCGGTCAGCACGATCACGACGGAGCCGGTGATCACCTCCGGCACCGTGTCGGCGAAGCCCGACCAGATCGGGGTCAGGTAATGCGGGACGGAGAGCGCCGCCAGCCCGATCACGATCACGTAATCGATCAGGATCGCCCAGCCGGCGATGAAGCTGATCAGCTCGTTGTTGAAGGCGTGACGGGCGAAGGTCGCCGAGCCTCCGCGCTCGGGCACCATCGCCTCGCCCTCGACGTACGTGAGCGTGTTGAGCACGAACACGAGCCCGACCCCGAGCAGGATCAGCGGCGTCAGCCCGAGGCCGCGCTCGGCGACCAGGCCGAGGGCGAAGTAGAGCGAGAAGCCGACCGCCGAGTAGGCCACCGCGAACAGCAGCGGGACCCCGAGCCAGCGGCTCGACAGGGGCGAGCGCTTCGGCCCGGAGCTGAACGGGTCGATCACCGGCGGTCCGCCTTCAACGCGATGTAGAGGCGGCCGAGGCCGAGGCCGAGGAAGATCAGCCCGATCCAGATCCCGCCGGCGCCCGCGTTGCCGCCGTGCGCGAGCGTGACGATGATGATCACCGCGCCGAAGCAGGCGATGATCGCCCCGAACGCCTTCGTGACGCCTCGGTAGACCTCGTCGGGCGGCGGCCGGTCGGTCACACGGCCTCCATCCGCGCCGGGGCCCCGTCGACCGCGGTCTCGGTCGGATGGGCGGCCACGATCACGCGGCACGGCCGTTTCGCGAGCACCGTCTGCAGCGTCTTGCCGTACAGCGGGGCACCGCCCCGGTAGCGCAGCGGCATCACGATCGCGGCCGCATTGATCGTGCGCGCCTCCTCGACGATCGCCTTGCCCGAGCCGCCCTGGCGCACCCGCTCGACCGAGCCGGAGACCCGGCGGCCGCAGATCAGCTTTGCGCGCTCGAGCTTGTTCCGAGCGCCGAGCTCGGCGCCGTCGAGATGAGCGCTGAGCGGCAGGTTGGCGGGAACCGTGACCAGGGAGAGCACGTGGATCGCGCGGCTGCGACGTGCGGCCAGCGCCTTCGCGGTGGCGACGGCCTCCTCCGAGAACGGGTCGTCCTCGTCGAAGGCGACCAGCACGCTTCGGTACTCGACCTCCTCGACCCCGAGCGGGGTGAGCGTCTCGACCATGACCGTCTCGGTCAGCGGCAGCTGCTTGTAGCGGCGATAGCCGACGTAGAGCAGCGTTCCGGCGATCATCCAGCCACCGCCGGTCGCGAGCACGACCGGGTCGAGCACCATCGCGACGACGAAGGCGCCGAAGGTGCCGAGCCCACCGAGCACGGCCAGCACCGGGAGGTAGAACCTGCCCATCCTGATGTTGCCCGGCGAGCGCCACATCCTGGTCCCGTCGGGCGTCAGGGGTCGCTCGTCCAGGGGTCGCAGCTTGCGCAGCTTGATCACCGAGACGTGCGCGACCGTGAACGAGAGCGTCGCCCCGAAGGCGTAGATCGTGCCCAGGAACGTCGCCTGGCCGGGCAACATCACGATCGCGGCGACCGCCGAGAAGACGAGGATCGCGATGTAGGGGGTCTTGAACCTCGGGTGGACCGCGCGCAGGATCTCGGGCAGCTGGCGGTGATGGCCCATCGAGAAGGTGAGCCGCGAGAGCCCGATCAGGGCGGCGTTGGTGGCGATCAGCAGGATCACGGCGGCGAGGATCCCGACGTACACGCGCAGCACGTCCGTGAGCCCGGAGCTGAGGCCGATGTTCTCGACGATCCCGAGCACCGGATCGTCCTTGTAAACGGTCGCCAGCTCGGTCGTGAAGCCGCCCGAGCCGTCCGGCGTGACCGGCATCGCCGAGAGCGCGATCGCCGGCAGCAGCGCGTAGAGGCCGACGACGGCGAGGACCACCATGCCGGTCCCGCGCGGCACCGTGCGCCACGACTCGCGCGCCTCCTCCGACATGTTCGAGATCGTCTCGATCCCCGTGTAGGCGACCATCCCGACCGCGATCCCGAGCGCGAAGTCACCCCAGGTCGGCGCGGTGCCCAGGTCGATCTGGTTGACGAGCAGCTCCGGGTTGAAGACCAGGAACAGGCCGATCCCGACGAGCACGATCTGGGTCAGCAGGTCGGCGATCGCGAGCACCAGGTTGAGGCGCGCCGACTCCTCGGTGCCCTTGATGTTGAGCAGCGCGAGCAGGCCGACCAGCGCGATCCCGAAGAAGACGTCGCCCGGGCCGTGGCCGAGCGGCTCCCAGAAGACGGCCAGGTAGTGCGGCACGAAGAACGCCGAGATCGCGATCGTGACGATGTAGGTGAGCATCTGGGCCCACGCCGCGAGAAACGACGCGAACTCGTTGAAGGCGCGACGGGCGAAGCTCGACGACCCGCCCGCCTCCGGGTAGAGCACCGTCGCCTCGACGTAGGTGGCGGCGGTGAAGGCGAAGATCGCGCCGGCGATGATGAAGGTGAGCGGGGTGAGGCCGAGCGCGTACAGCGCGACGAGGCCGAGCGCGTAGTAGATCGACGAGCCGACGTTCCCGTAGGCCGCCGAGAACAGGGCGCCAGAGCCGTGGACGCGTCGCAGCGCCGCCTCGCGTGGATGCCGCTCAGCCATCTCTCAAGCGAGTCTAGGCCCGCCGCGGACGTGCTCAGGGCCGATCTCACCCGGCTTCGAGCATCCGAGCAGGACCATGCCGAGTTCGATCTCCGCGCGCAGGATCTCGAGCACGTCGCGCGCCCCCCGCTCGCCACCCACCGCGAGCCCCCAGAGCGGCGCCCGGCCGGCGAGCACCGCGCGGGCGCCGAGCGCGAGCGCGGTGAGCGCGTCCGTCCCGCGGCGGATGCCGCCGTCCATCAGCACCTCGCAGCGCCCGGCGACCGCGTCGACGACCTCCGGCAGGATGTCGAGCGTCGCGGGGACGCCGTCGAGCTGGCGGCCGCCGTGGTTGGAGACGATCACCCCCGCCGCGCCATGCTCGACCGCGAGGGCCGCGTCGGCGCCCGTCTGGATGCCCTTCAGCACCACGGGGAGCGCGCACTCGGCGGCGAGCTCCTCGAGCGCATCCCAGGTGAGGGTCGGGTCGACGAGCTCGAACACCTCCTTGACGCTGATCGGCCGCTCGGAGCCGACCGCCGCGGCGACGGCCGGCGCGGTGACGTCCGGCGGGACGACGAATCCGGTGCGAAAGTCCCGCTCACGCCGCCCTGCTCGCGGCGCGTCGACGGTGAGCGCGATCGCGTCGAAGCCCGACTCGACCGCCTCGTCGATCAGCGCCGTCGTGACGCCGCGATCGCGGAAGCAGTACAGCTGAAACCAGCGGGGCGCGGGCGGCGCCTCGCGGGCGATCTCGGCCGGGTGCGAGGTCGCGATCGTCGACAGGCACATGATCGTCTCGGCTGCCGCGGCGGCGCGCGCCATCGCCACCTCGCCGTCGGGGTCCACGAGGCGCTGGAAGGCGACCGGGGCGACGAGCAGCGGCATCGAGATCTCGGTCCCGAGCACGGTCGTCGTCAGGTCGATCTCGCTGACGTCGACGAGCACCCGGGGGTGCAGGGTGTGACGGGAGAAGGCGGCGACGTTGTCGCGCAGCGTGCGCTCGTCCCCTGCGCCCCCCGCGAAATAGCCATGAACGCCGGGCTCGAGGCGCTCGGCGGCGAGCCGCTCGTAGTCCGCGACGTTGATCGGCTCGGCCTCGGGCACGGCGCGACTATACGGACGAACACAAGCCGTAGGCTGAACGGCATGAGCGAGCTAATCCACACCTGTTACCGGATCACCGACATCGACCGTTCGGTCGCCTTCTACGAGAAGCTCGGCTTCGAGGAGCTGCGCCGGATGCCGATCCGCGACGAGGCGACCAACGTCTTCATGGGCCTGCCGGGGGACGGGCCGCGGCTCGAGCTGACCTTCAACCACGGGGTCACCGATCCGTACGAGATGGGCACCGGCTACGGCCACATCGCGATCACCACCGACGACCTCGACGGCGCCCTCGCCGGCCTCGCCGAGCTCGGGATCGAGCCCGAGCGACCGCCGTACACGATCCGCGACGGCGGCTCGAGGCTGTGCTTCGTGCGCGATCCGGACGGGTATCGGATCGAGATCCTCGAACGCAGCTGAGACTGAGGCCGCCGCTCGGGCGAGCGGCGAAACTAGAAGTGAACGATCGGGATGATCAGGATCGCGACGATGTTGGCGACCTTGATCATCGGGTTGATCGCCGGTCCGGCGGTGTCCTTGTAGGGATCGCCGACCGTGTCGCCGGTGACCGACGCGGCGTGGGCCTCCGAGCCCTTGCCGCCGAAGGCGCCGTCCTCGATCAACTTCTTCGCGTTGTCCCACGCGCCGCCGCCGGCGGTCATCGAGAGGGCCATGAACAGGCCGACCACGATCACGCCGATCAGCAGGCCACCGAGCGCGTCGACCGAGAGCAGGCCGACGACCACCGGGACGACGATCGGGATCAGCGACGGGAGGATCATCTCCCGCTGCGCCGCGGCGGTGACGATCGCCACCGTGTCGGCGTAGTCGGGCTTCTCGGTCCCCTCCATGATCCCGGGCTTCTCGCGGAACTGCTTGCGGACCTGCTCGACGACCTCGCCGCCGGCGCGGCCGACCGCCTCGATCGCCAGTGCGGCGAACAGGTAGACCATGATGCCGCCGATCAGCAGGCCGATCAGGACGTCCGGGTTCGAGAGGTTGAAGAGGCCGCCGAGGTCGAAGCCTGACGGCGCCTCGGGCACCAACTCGGCCTTGAAGGCGGCGAACAGCACCAGCGCCGCGAGCGCAGCGGAGCCGATCGCGTAGCCCTTGGTGACGGCCTTCGTCGTGTTGCCGACCGCGTCGAGCGGGTCGGTGACGTTGCGCACGTCCTCGGGCAGCTCGGCCATCTCGGCGATGCCACCGGCGTTGTCGGTGATCGGGCCGAACGCGTCGAGGGCCACGATCAGGCCGCACAGCGAGAGCTGCGCCATGACGGCGATCCCGATTCCGTAGATCCCTGCGAGCTCGTTCGCCCCGAGGATCGCCATCGCGAGCAGCAGCGCCGGCGCGGCGGTCGACTGGAAGCCCTGGGCGAGGCCCTGGATGATGTTGGTCGCGTGGCCGGTCTGCGAGGCCGACGCGATCGTCTTCACCGGGCGGAACCGGGTCGACGTGTAGTAGTCGGTGATCACGAACAGGCCACCGGTGACGACGAGCCCGATCAGGGCGCAGAGCCACAGGTCGCTCACGCTGACGACGTCGGCGCTCGCGGCGAGGAAGCCACTCGAGAGCGCGTCGCTCATCAGCCAGTCGGTGATCGGGTAGAAGGCCACCGCCGAGATCAGCGCGGAGATGATCAGGCCGCGGTACAGGGCGCCCTCAACCCGGTTGGAGCTGGTCCGCACCGCGAGCGCCCCGACGATCGAGGCGAGGATCGCGACGCCGCCCATGACCAGCGGGTAGAGCGCGACCTCGCGGGCGAAGTCCTCGGCGAACGTGAGCACGCCGAGCAGCATCACCGCGACCGAGGTGACCGCGTACGTCTCGAAGAGGTCGGCAGCCATGCCGGCGCAGTCGCCGACGTTGTCGCCGACGTTGTCGGCGATCACGGCCGGGTTGCGCGGATCGTCCTCCGGGATCCCGGCCTCGACCTTGCCGACCAGGTCGGCGCCGACGTCGGCCGCCTTGGTGAAGATGCCGCCGCCGAGCCGAGCGAAGACGGAGATCAGCGAGCCACCGAAGCCGAGGCCGATGAGCGCGTCGACGGCCTCCTTGTCGGTGTGGTCGGTGAGCACGAGGATGCCGAAGTAGCCGGCGACGCCGAACAGCGCCAGGCCGACGACGAGCAGGCCCGTGACCGAGCCGCCCTTGAAGGCGACGTCGAGCGCCGGCGGGACCCCGCCGCGGGCGGCCTCGGCGACCCGGGCGTTGGCGCGGACCGAGAGGTTCATCCCGATGAAGCCGGCCGCGCCCGAGAGCGCCCCGCCGATCACGAAGCCGATTGCGGTGACCGGGTCCTGGATGATCGCCAGCAGGATCGCGAGCGGGATGGCGACCACGCCGATGATCATGTACTGGCGATTGAGGTAGGCCTTGGCGCCCTGCTGGACGGCCTCGGAGATCTCCTGCATGCGGTCGTTGCCCGGCGAGCGGCGCAGCAGCCGCTGAGTCACGAGCGCTCCGTACAGGACGGCGGCACCAGCGCAGATGAGCGCGATGACAACGCCGTAATCGGTCAGGAAATCGGTCAAGACAGGTCCTCCGTTGGCTCTAATCAGTCAGAAGCGGCCGGGAAACGCCCGGCCGCGAGGCGGCGGGAACTGTAGAGGAACCGGCGGCGTTATGACGACCCCGGGGTCCACAGCCGCGGCGGCGGCTCCGGGCCACCGGGTCCCGGCCCCGGCGGCTGCTGCGGGGGCTCGCCGGCCTCCCCGTCGCCGGCCTCACCCGGCTCTCCCCCGCCCTGGGTCTCGCGCACGTAGAGCATCTGGACCTGGGAGAGCGCCTCGCGAACCTGCTCGCGCGGGCCCTCGTCGAGCAGATCGACCAGGGCGCGGACGGCTTCGATCCCCACCTTCCCCTGTTCGAGGTCGCGCTCGTCCTCCTTGGCGATCCGCCGTGCCGCCAGGTTGAGGATGCTGACCACGCTCTCGGTCAGCAGGTCCTGGACCCGCAGCTTTCGCACCTGCTCCTCGAGCCGCCGCTGCAGCTCCTCCTCGGAGGGCGACTCGGCGCCGCCGGGCGGCTCTGAACCTTGCGCACTCATCGTCACGACGGTATAAGAAACGACGGGCACACCACAGGGACGAGGGAAGGCGGGAATCCAATGAAGGGACGCACGTTCGCGGTCGCGGTCGGTCTGCTGCTGCTCGCGCCGAGCGCCGACGCCGCCACCCACCCGAACGCGGGGGCACTGTCGAGCCGCCTTCATGAGCTCAGCTCGGGCGCGCTGCGCTCCGCCTCGGCCGGCGAGATCGGCGACGCCCTCTCGCTGCCCGCGCGGGGCGCCGGCAGCCTGTTGCGCCTCGGCGACCCGGTCGTGGTCGAGGTCCGGGTCGACGGCCGCACGTCCAGCCGCGTCGACGGCCTGAAGAATGCCGGGGCCAGCGCCGTCCTCAACGTCTCGCCCCGCTATCGGACGATCACCGCGGCGGTTCCCGTCGCCGATCTGCGCGAGCTGGGCGAGGCTCCCGGGGTCGAGGCCGTCAACGAGGTGCTCACCCCGATGACCGGCGTCGCCGAAAGCCTCCCGGACGGCGCTGCGAACGGCACGATCAACACCTGCCAAACCGGGATCATCAGCGAAGGCGACGCCCAATTGAAGGCGAATGCGGCGCGATCCCAGTTCGACGTCGACGGGAGCGGGATCAAAGTCGGCGTCCTCTCCGACTCCTTCAACTCACTTGGTGGTCAGAGCAGCGATGTGGTCACGAGCAACCTGCCCGGGCCGGGCAATCCGTGCGGCCGGACGACGCCGGTCCAGGTCCTCCAGGACGTCGGCGGAGCCGACGAGGGGCGAGCGATGCTGCAGATCGTCCACGACCTGGCGCCGGGCGCCGACCTCGCATTCGCGACCGCATTCACGGGCGAGCTCGGCTTCGCGACCAATATCCGCCAGCTGGCCGCCAACGGCGCCGACGTGATCGCCGACGACATCCTCTACTTCGCCGAGCCGATTTACCAGGACGGCCCGATCGCTGCGGCGGTCGACGACGTCACCGCGCAGGGCGTTGACTACTTCTCGATGGCCTACAACAGCAACCGCATCGTGGGCGGGCGCAACGTGAACTCCTGGGAGGCGCCGGCGTATCGCCCCACCGCATGCCCAGCCGCGGTGCCGGCCGGCGGCGACTGCATGGACTTCAACCCGGGCGGGGGCGGCGGCGATCCCACCTTCCAGGTCACGGCCGCCGCCGACGCCTCGATCCGGCTCAGTCTCGGCTGGGCGGAGCCGCAGGAGGGGGTGACCGACGACATCGACTTCTATGCGCTGAACTCGACCGGCACCGCGGTCCTCGCGAGCTCGACCCAGAACAACGCCACCAGCGGCAAGGCGTTCGAGTTCCTCGGCCTCAGCCCGAACGTGCTCACGACCTACCAGCTCGTGATCAGACGAGCTCCGGGTGACACCGGCACGCCGGCGATCAAGTGGATCAACAGCGACAACGCGGGCGCCGGGTTCACCGGCGCGACGCCAACCGAATACAACAGCTCGAACAGCACCGACACCTTTGGGCCGACGATCTTCGGCCACAACGGTGCCGCGGCGGCCCAGACGCTCGCCGCGGTCCGATTCGACAACCCGAACACGCTCGAGTCCTTCTCGGCCCGCGGGCCGGTGACCTACTACTTCGAGCCTGCGAACGGTGTCACCCCGGCCCCGCCGTTGCCCTCGCCGCAAACGGTCAGCAAGCCCAACGTCGCCGCCACGGACGGGGTCCAGAACACCTTCTTCGGAAACAACGACCGCTTCTTCGGCACCTCCGCAGCCGCCCCGCACGCCGCCGCGGTCGGCGCTCTGCAGGAGGAGGCGAACCCCGACCTGACCCCCACCCAGATCTACGCGACGCAACGCAACACCGCCGTCCCGGTCGGCGCCTTCGGGCCGTTCGAGGTCGGCAGCGGCCTCATCGACGCGCAGGCGGCGATCGCCTCCGTGCCGCCCACCACGCCGCTCAACGTGTCGGTCACGGGTCCTGCGGTGACGAGCGACTCGACTCCGACCTTCGAAGTGTCCGGCAGCCGGCACCTGAGGACGCTCTCGTGTTCGGTCGACGGCGGCGCCCTCGCGCCGTGCTCCTCGCCCTTTACCCCCGCGTCGCCGGTGGGCGATGGCCAGCACACACTCGCGGTCAGCGCCACGGACTACTTCGCCAACGCGGGCTCCGGGTCGGCGTCGTTCACGGTCGACACCACGGCGCCGCCGATCACCTTCGCGAAGCGGCCGAAGAAGCGGACGACCAAGCACAAGGCAACGTTCAAGGTCCGCTCGGAAGCGGAGGCGACGCTCACGTGCGCATTGGACAAGGCAGCGGCCCTGCCGTGCGGGCCGAAGTTCAGGCGCACGGTGCCGACCGGCAAGCACAAGCTCGTGGTCACGGCCACGGATGCGCTCGGCAACGCCTCGACGACGACCTACAAGTGGAAGGTCAAGAAGAAGAGCTGACCCGCTCGGGCGGATAGGTGGCCGCCGTCTCGGCGACCGCCTCGCGGTAGACGTCGGCGAGCGGCATCCCGTCCTCGAGGCGGGCGCGCATCCTCGCGGCGCCGTTCTGCTCGGGAACCCGGAGGTCGAGGTCGAGAGCGTCGGCGGCCGGCGCCGCCCACTCGATCAAGCGCTCGAGCGCCGCCCGCATCTCGATCACCTCGCGGTGCTCGAAGTCGATCTGGGTCCCTTCGAGGCCGTGGCGGATCGCCTGCCAGAGGTTCTCCTCGATCTCGCGGTGGCGGGCCGGAGCCGCGAGACGCCCCTCGTCGTAATCGAGCGCCGACTGCGCGATGCAGGCGGTGATCATCGCCGCGAGCGCGAACGCCTCGTCGCCCCGCGTCTGCGCGTCGCAGATGCGCAACTCGACGGTGCCGAACGCGTGATGGGGCCGCACGCTCCACCACAGTTGGGTCGCCTCGACCACGCGCCCGGTCGCCGCGAGCAGGTCGACGAAGTCGGCGTAGGTGGCCCAGTTGCCGAACGGCTCGTGAACGCCGCAGCGAGGGAAGGTGCGGGTGAAGATCTCGGTCCGCACCGAGCCGAGCCCGGTGTCCTGGCCGTCGAGGAACGGCGAGTTGGCCGACAGCGCGAGCAGCGGCGGCAGCACGCTGCGCAGGTGATCGCAGACCGCAATCGCGCGATCGGCCCCGCGGACCCCGACGTGGACGTGCAGGCTCCAGGTGTTGTTGCGCTGCGCGACCCAGCGCAGCTCCTCGCGCAGCCGGTTGTAGTGCTCGGTGTCGATGATCTGCTGGTCGAGGTAGTTCGCCCAGGGGTGCGTCCCGGTCGCCGCGAGCCCGATCCCGAGCGCCCCCGCGCGGTCGAACAGTCGCCGGCGGCGCTCGATCTGCAGCTCGGTCGCCTCGGCGAAGCCCTCGGCGCGCCCCGAGCGGATCTCGATCTCGGTGTCGATCAGCTCGCCGGCGACCGACTCGGCAAGCAGCGGGTCAGCGGCGCTGGCGTCGCGCAGCTCCTCGAAGCGGTGGACGAGCTCGAGGCTGTCCGGGTCGACCAGCGCGAACTCCTCCTCGAGCCCGATGGTGAAGTCGGTCGAGGCCTCGAAGACCTCCCGGGCGTGCGCCAGGTCGAGGCTGTCCGGGGCATCCTGCCCAGCCGAGTGCATCGGTTCAGGCGAGGTAGAAGTAGAGCGCGTAGAGCAGGTCGACGGCGGGGCTCGAGGTGTGGACGGTGACCTCGGGCGGGACCTGGAGCAGCTGCTCGGAGTAGTTGAAGATGATCTTCACCCCGGCCTCGACCAGCTGGTCGGCGACCTCCTGGGCGGCGCCGGGCGGCACCGCCAGTACCCCGACCACGACCTCCTCCTCGGCGACGACCTGCTCGAGGTCGGCGAGCGCTCGAACCGGCACGCCGCCGTGCTCGGCGCCCACCAGGCCCGGGTCGGAGTCGAAGATGGCGACGATTCGGAAGCCGTGGTCGGCGAAGATGTCCGAGCTGGCGATCGCCTGGCCGAGGTTGCCGGCTCCGAAGAGCGCGATGTTGTGCTGGCCGGAGGTGTGGAGGATCTTGCGGATCTCCGAGACCAGCGAGTCGACCCGGTAGCCGACCCCGCGCTTGCCGAACTTGCCGAAGCCGGAGAGGTCGCGGCGGATCTGGGTCGAGTTGATGTGCGTGTACTCGGCCAGCTCCTGCGATGAGATCGTCTCGCGGCCCATCTTGCGGGCCTGGATCAGCACCTGCAGGTACCGCGAGAGGCGCGCCGCGACGCCGAGCGACAGCCGATCGCCGTCGGACAGGGGCACGGCGGGGTCCGTCGTGGTCGCCGCGGGGGTGAGTTCTGAGTCGCTCACGGCGAGACAGTATGCAGGGCGGCCGAAAATGCGTCGGCATCGAACTCCAGCTCGCTGACGACCCGGCCTCTGACCTCGACCACCGGAATCCGCTCCAGCATGGCCGCGAAGAGACGCTCGTCGGACTCGATGTCGACCTCTCGCAACTCGACCCCGTCGAAGCCGAGGACGCGCTCGCGCGCGACGTCGCACAGGTGGCACCCCGGTCGCCCGTAGAGGACGACCTCAGGCACGAGCGTCCCAGCCGGCGTAGCGATCGAACGGCTGCGCCTCGACGAAGCGGGCCGCCGAGGCGATCATCGCCGCGTTGTCGGTGCACAGCTCGCGAGCGACGAGCTTCAGCTCCAAGCCCTCGCGCTCACAGAGCTCGTCGACCCGCTCGCGCAGCAGCGAGTTCGCGGCGACGCCGCCTCCCAGGGCCACGGCGCGCCAGGCGGCCTTCGGGTCCCGGTGACGGTTGCTGCCGCCGCGGGCCGCGCGGCGCAGCTTCGCGACCAGCTGCTCGACGATCGCCGCCTGAAAGCTCGCCGCGAGGTCGGCGCGGCGCTCGCGGGTGCGCTCGGGCCCGAGCTCGCGCACCGCGTAGAGGAGCGCCGTCTTCAGCCCGCTGAAGCTGAAGTCCAGCCGCGGATCGTTGGTCATCGCGCGCGGCAGCTCGAACGCGTCGGGATCGCCCCCGGTCGCCTCGCGCTCGATCGCAGGACCGCCCGGATAACCGAGCCCCAGCAGGCGCGCCGCCTTGTCGAGCGCCTCGCCCGCCGCATCGTCGAGCGTCTGGCCGAGCTGCTCGTAGCCGTCGTGGGCGGTCACCCCGGCGAGCAGCGTGTGGCCGCCACTCGCGATCAGGCAGAGGAAGGGCGGCTCGAGCGGCTCCGGCTCGAGGAAGTTGGCGGCGACGTGACCGTGCAGGTGATCGACTCCGGCGAGCGGCTTGCCCGTCGTCGCGGCGAGCGCCTTCGCGGTGCTGACCCCGACCAGCAGCGCGCCGATCAGCCCCGGGCCGCGCGTGACCGCGAGCGAGTCGACGTCGCCGAGCCCGATCCCTGCCTCGGCGAGCGCGGCGTCGACGACCGGATTGACGAGCTCGAGGTGATGACGCGAGGCGACCTCGGGGACGATGCCGCCGAACCGCGCGTGGGCCGCCGCCTGCGACGAGATCACGTTCGAGCGGATCGCGGCGCCGTCGACGACGGCCGCGCAGGTGTCATCGCAGGAGGTCTCCAGCGCGAGGATCACCGACACGTGAACCGCCCCCTCGCCGTCGCGTCGTTCTGCGATCCGGTCAGGTGCCGACCGCCGACGGCTCGAGCCACATGATCAGGGCGTCCTCACCGTTGTCGTGGTAGTAGCGGCGCCGGTGGCCCGCCGGGCGAAAGCCGAAGCGCTCGTACATCCGGATCGCGGCCGCGTTCGAGGTCCGGACCTCGAGCGTCACCCGAGCGTCGGCCCCGGCGGCGTCGAACAGGCTCCGCATCAAGATCGTTGCGATCCCGGCCCGGCGACGCTCGGGGGCGACGGCGATGTTCATCAGATGCCAGACGTCGGCGTAGCGCGAGCAGACCAGATAGCCGCTGAGGCCGCCGCGGCCGTCGTCGATCCCGAGGCAGATTCCGGACGGCTTCGAGAGCTCCAGCACGAACATCGCCAGCGACCAGGGTGTCTGAAACGACCGTCGCTCGATCGCCAGCACCGCCGGCAGGTCCCCGTAGACGAGCCTGCGGACGATCGGCTCAGCCACCTGGCGATCCCGGTTCGGATCCTGGGTCGAGATCTCGTTGCTCACGCCATACCTCTGCGTCGGGTCGTCTCAAGTAGGCCGGGGTGACGTCTGTCGGCAGCCCCGGCTCGACCTCGGCGGCGAGGGCGCAGATGTGCCTGGCCGCCATCCGGTGGGCCGGATCCGCCTCGGGAAGCACTTCCACGCCTGCGGACTCGAGCTGTCGACGAAATCGTAGCGAGCCATCGCCCGCGGCCAGCGGTCTTGCTTCCCGCTGCGCCAGCGTCGCCGCGATCCGCTCGGGCGCCGCGACGATCGGCCCGCCCAGGCGCTCGCCGCCGGCGCCGTGGACCGCCCCGAACACCTCGCCACGGCGAGCGTCGATCAGCGGCATCGCGTCGCGACCCGGATGCTCAGCTGCGATCCCGCGGGCGAGGGCAGCCAGCGAGTCCACCCCGGCGAGCGGGAGCCCGCGGCCCTGAGCCAGCCCCCGAGCGGTGGCGATCCCGACCCGCAACCCGGTGAACGTGCCCGGCCCGATCCCGACCGCGATCAGGCCGACCGTTCCCCACCCCCCCGCCCGTTCGACCGCCGCCTCGACCTCCTCGAGCAGCGCGGCGGCGTGGCGCGGGCGGCCGTCGCCCTCCGGCCCGGTTCGCAGCTCGGCGACCACCGCGCCGTCGACCGCGACCGCGACCGCGGTATCCGCGGTGGCCGTGTCGAGGCCGAGGATGCCGACGGCGGTCATCGGCGTCAGACTAGATGCGAAACCGAGCCGAACGAGGAGGCGGGCTCATGGGCGGAATGGAGGCGGGACGCGCGAGGGCAGCGCTTGCGGCGCTGGCGATCGCGGCGGCGGGGGTGGCGGCCACCGGATGCGGCGATGACGCCCAGGACAGCTCAACGACGCGGCCGACCGGTCAGACGGCCACGTCTCCGAGGCGCCCAGCGCCGGAGCATCGAGCAGGCCGAGGTCACCAACGAGCGCGAGTAGGTCGCGGCGCGGCCGAGCGGCTACCGAGACCCCGCCGCGAACTCCAGCTCGCGGCGATCGCCCCCGGCGTGACGGAGGCTGACCACGCCCGCCAGGCGGACTCCGTCGGCGAGCTCCAGGGCCTCGGCGCGCTCGGGCCACTCCACGAACGCGATCGAGTCCGGCCGCAGGTAGTCGTCGAGCAGGCCGGGCTCCTCGGCGTCGAGCCCGTCGAGCCGGTAGAGGTCGAGGTGCGAGACCGGATGCTCGCGGCCCCGGTAGCGGCGCCCGATCGTGAAGGTCGGTGAGACCACCGGCTCGGTCACGCCGAGCTCGCGGCAGGCGCCGCGGACCAGGGTCGTCTTGCCGGCGCCGAGCTCGCCGCTGACGAGGACGACGTCGCCGGGACGAAGGCGCGCCGCCAAGCGCGCCCCGAAGCGCTCGGTTGCCTCCGGGCCATCGCTGCGCTCGACCGTCAAGCGAACAGGTCGAGCTGGCTGTCGGGATCGGCCTCCGGCGGCTCGGTGTCCCTGTCCTCGGCGGCCGACGAGCCCTCGAGCTCGGGCAGCGGCTCGGTCAGCAGCGCCGGGAGCTTCGCGAAGTCCTCACGCAGCGTGTCGACCAGCGACGGCGTGCGCAGCGCGGCCGCCGGGTGCAGAAGCGGGAACACGAACACCGTCCGGCCCCCAATCGGGTGCACCTGGGGCGTCCCACGAACTCTGGTGATCCCCGTCTGGCTGCCGGTGATCTTCTTGGTCGCGAAGTTGCCGAGCGTGGCGATCACGCGCGGCTCGATCAGGCTGATCTGGCGCTCCAGGTACGGCCAGCACGCGTCGATCTCCTCCGGGTGCGGGTCGCGGTTGCCGGGCGGGCGACTCTTCAGGATGTTCGCGATGAAGGCGTCTTCGCGCTTCATCCCGATCCCCTCGAGCAGCTGGTTGAGCAACTGCCCGGCGCGGCCGACGAACGGCAGGCCTTGGCGGTCCTCCTCCGCCCCGGGCGCCTCGCCGACGAACATCAGGTCGGCGTCGGAGTTCCCCGCGCCGAAGACGGCCTTGGTTCGCCCCTCGTGCAGCGGGCAGCGGGTGCACTCGGAGACCTCGCGATAGAGGGCGATCAGCTGCTCGCGGCGGCGCTCGGCGTCAGCACTCAAGGCTTCCCGCGCCCCTCCCGCGCGCGCCGACGCCGCGCCTTGAAGTCCGCCTTGGTGCGCTCACGCAGCTTCGCGTTGCGCTGCTCCTGGGCACGAGCCGCGCCCGGGGTCTTGACGAGCCCGAACGGGGCCGCCTGGGCCGAGTAGACGCGCTCCGCTCTCGAGGCGCCGCAGACGCGGCACTCGAGCGCGGCGGTGCCGACGTCGACCAGCGCCTCGAAGCGCTCCCCGCAGGAGCCGCATCGGAACTCGTACATCGGCACGCGCCGATGGTAAACGCCGGCCGCCGCCGGGTGCCCCCGGCGCCGCTACCATTTGCGGTGCCGCGACCCACCGAGGGCGTGGACACGACGGCTTCGGCCGCCAGCAGGACCGATCACAGACACCACCGTCTGGTATCTCCGATGCGAGAACTGGAACGGGATCCCCCGACCCCCAGCGCCAGCGCGCACCGCACCGACGCCGTGACCCCGGCGCTCGTGATCGTGGGCGCGGGCAAGGTCGGCAGCTCGCTCGCCGCCGCCGCCAAGCGCGCCGGGATCGGGTGCACGCTCGCCGGCCGCACCGAGGCCGCGGAGCGAGCACGCGAGGCGGATGCGGTGCTGCTCTGCGTGCCCGACGCAGCCATCGCCGAGGCCGCCGCCGAGATCGCCGCAGCGGCTCCGGGGCTGCGGTTCGCCGGTCACACCAGCGGCGCGTCTCCGCTCGCGGCGCTGGAGCCGCTGCGGGCAGCGGGCGCCTCCACCTTCTCGCTGCACCCGTTGCAGACCGCCCCCGATGCCGCCACCGATTTCACGGGCGCCCCGGCGGCGATCAGCGGCTCCGACGAGGCGGCGCTCGATCTCGCGCGGCGGCTCGCCGAGGGGTTCGGCATGCGGCCGTTCGAGGTCCCGGACGAGCGGCGCGCCGCCTACCACGCCGCCGCGGCGATCGCCTCCAACTTCCTCGTCGCCCTCGAGCAGTCCGCGGCCGACCTGCTCAGCGCCGCAGGGGTCGGCAACGGGCGCGAGCTGCTCGCGCCCCTGGTCCTGCGCACCGCGGCGAACTGGTCCGAGCGCGGCGGCGCGGCGCTGACCGGGCCGATCGCCCGTGGTGACGAGGCCACCGTCGCCCGCCACCTCGCGGCGCTGCGCGAACTGGCTCCGGAGCTGATCCCGCTCTACGAGGCGCTCGCCGAGCGCACCCGCGAGCTCGCCCAGGACCGCCGATGACCGTCGCGCGCACCAAGGCCGAGCTGCGCGAGATGCTCGCCGCCGAGCGCCGGGCCGGCCGGGCCATCGGCCTCGTGCCGACGATGGGAGCGCTTCACGACGGCCACCTGGCGCTGCTCGCGGCGGCGCGCGAGCGTTGCGACGTCGTCGTCATGTCCCTGTTCGTGAACCCGACCCAGTTTGGCCCCGGCGAGGATCTCGGGGCCTATCCCCGCGACGAGCAGCGCGATCTCGAGCTCGCCGAGGCGGCGGGGGTCGACGTCGTCTACGCGCCGGACATCGGCGAGATCTACCCGGACGGGTTCGCGACCTCGGTTGAGGTCGGCGGGCCACTGACCGCGGTGCTCGACGGCGACCCGCAACGGCGCGGCTCCGAGCACTTCCACGGGGTCACCACGGTGGTCGCGAAGCTGTTCAACACGGTCGACCCGGCGGTCGCTTTCTTCGGCCAGAAGGACGCCCAGCAGGCGGTCGTGGTCGAGCGAATGGCACGCGACCTCGACTTCGCGGTCGAGATCGTCGTGGTGCCGACCGTCCGCGAGGCCGACGGGCTCGCGATGAGCTCGCGCAACGCGTACCTGACCGCTGAGGAGCGCGCTCGCGCCGCGGCGCTGAGCCGCGGGCTCCGCGCCGCCGCCGCCGCTGTCGAGGCGGGCGAGACGGACGCGCCCGAGGTGCTCGCGGCCGTTCGCCGCGAGCTCGCCGCGGCCGGGATCGAGCCCGAGTACGTCGAGGCGCGCCACGCCGACGACCTGAGCGCAGCGACCAGCTTCAACGGGCGGCCCGTGCTCGTCGCCGTGGCGGCGCGCCTCGGGCGCGCGCGGCTGATCGACAACGTCGTGATCGGGGCACCGGCGACGCAGGCGCGGCGCCGGCCGATTGAAGAGGAACCAATGCAGCTGATCGAACGAAACCCGGAGGCATCGCTATGAGCGTCCACACCCAGCCCGAGCTCGGCGGCGATTCCGAGCGCAAGCCGGTCACCCTCCCGGCCCTGGCGGAGATGAAGCTGAACGCGGAGCCGATCGTGATGGTGACCGCATACGACCACCCCTCGGCCCAGGTCGCCGAGGCGGCCGGCGTGGACATGGTCCTGGTCGGCGATTCGGCGGCGATGACCGTGCTCGGCTACCCCTCGACCGTCCCGGTCGGGATGGACGAGATGGTGATGCTGGCGGCCGCGGTCCGGCGCGGGCTGCGCACCCCGGTGCTGGTGGGCGACATGCCGTTCGGCTCCTACGAGCAGTCCGACGAGCTCGCCATCGCCAACGCGCAGCGATTCGTCAAGGAAGCCGGCTGCGACGCGGTCAAGCTCGAGCGCGGGGGGTCCTCGGTCGACCGGGCGCGGGCGATCGTGAACGCCGGAATCCCCGTGATGGGCCACGTCGGCCTCACCCCGCAGACGGCGACCGCGCTCGGTGGCTTCCGCGCGCAGGGCAAGACCGCCGGCCAGGCGTCGAAGATCGCCGCGGAGGCCCAGGCGCTGCAGGCGGCGGGCTGCTTCGCGATCGTCTTCGAGGCGATCCCGGCGCAGATCACCGAGGCGCTGATGCCGCAGATGACGATCCCGGTGATCGGGATCGGCGCGGGTGGCTCGACCGACGGCCAGGTGCTCGTGTTCCACGACCTGCTCGGCATCTTCGGCGGCCATTCGCCGAAGTTCGTGAAGCGCTACGCCGAGGTCCGCGAGCAGATGATCGACGGCGTCGCCGCCTACGCGGGCGAGGTTCGGAGCCGGGCGTTCCCCGGGCCCGAGCACGGCTACGTCGTCGACGAGGCCGAGCTCGAGGCTTTCCGGCGCTACCTCGAGCAGGAGCGCGCCGAGGCGATGGACTCGTTCGGAGGTGACTGGTCGGCGACGGAGATTTAGGTTCGCCGCTCGGTGCTCGGCTGCTCGCCGCTCGGCGCTCGACTACAGGCCGAGGTGCTTGCGGACTGCTGGGGGCTGACGGCGCAAGGCGGTCGTCGAGGCGCTCGAGCAGCACGCGCCAGCGGTCGTCGGCGCTGATCAGCCCGGCGATCCGCTCGGCGCCGCGCTCGAGGTCGCCCGCGGCCGCGAGGCCGAGCCCCGCCCAGAAGGCGAGCTCCTCGCTGCCGGGCGCCACGTCGGCCGCCGCAACGTAGAGGCGCGCCGCCTGATCGTGGTCACCCGCGGCGGCGAGCGAATCGGCCCGGCCGGCGAGCTCGTACGCGTCGTGCAGGTCGAGCAACCGGGCGAGCTCGTCGAGCGGCCCGACCGAATCCTCGACCCGGAGGTCGACCTTGGTCGCCCACGGCTCCCCCTCGGGCGCGACGACGACCAGCGCCGCGGACTGGCGCCCCCGCAGGTCGCCGCCCTCGCGCTCGGCGGCCTCCAGCGCGGCGAGCAGGCGTCGTTCGAGCGGACCGCTCGCCTCCTCGTAGGCGGCCGCCATCGCCGGCCAAACGCCGGGCGAAGCCATCATGTTCGCCTGCGTGCTGAAGCCGTCCCCGGTGGTCTCGCCGGCCGCCTCGATGCACCCGCCGCCGGTGTGAACCGCGACCCGGCCCTCACCGTCGATCACCGCGACCTGGCGGAACTCCGCCTCCTCGTCGGCGGCGAGCTCGGCCCCGAGCGCGTCGGCGGGCAGCTCGCCGGTCGCCAGTCGCTCGAGCAGGCGCGGACCGTACGCGGGCTCGGCCACCGACTGGGTCGCGACCGCACCGACCCCGGGGCGCGCCCACGCGACGATCGAGCCGACCGAGAACCAGTGCGACTGCACCGCGACCCCGAGCTCCCCGGTGTCCGAGTCGCGGGCGACGATCGAGTAGGTCATTCGCCGCTCAGGGCCCGGCGGGCACGTCGGCGAGCAGCGAGTCGACCAGCCAAGCGCCCTCGAGGTCGGTCGCCGGGACCAGCTCGACCTCGACGTCGACGCCGTCGTAGGGGCCTCCGGAGGGAACCGCGACCGCGCTCGCCGCCGCGTCCGCCTCCTGGACGTCGCCCACCTCGACGGACTTCGCGAGCGAGCCGGGCTGCTGCGCGGCGAGGCAACCCTCGCGGTCGCCGTAGGCCTTCTTGACGTAGGCGGGCGTGACCAGGCTGTCGCAGATCGTCGCCGGGGTCTCGGAGCCGGTCAGCACGGCCGTGACCACGTCCTCGATCGATCGCGGGCGGTCGGCGCCCGGGTCGTCGGCGGCCTCCGGGTCACCCGCGCTGTCATCCGGGGCGACCGGCGCGGTCGACTCGTCGGCGGCGGTGGTCGTCGAGGCGGCTGGGACCGGGACCGAAACCGTGGTGGGCTCGGAATCGGACGAATCGTCGCCGCAGCCGGCCGCGATCAGCGCGGCGGCGGCAAACAGGCAGGCGGTGGCGCGGCGCATCGGGGCGAGGCTACCCGTCCATGCGGGGCTTGAACTCGATCTCGCGGATCACCTTCGCCGGCGCCCCGGCGGCGATCGTTCCCGCGGGCACGTCGCGGGTGACGACAGAGTTCGCCCCGATCACGGCCCGAGCGCCGATCTCGACGCCGCCGGTGACGACGCAGTTGACGCCGAACCAGACGTTGTCGCCGATGCGAACCGGGCCCCGGGGCACGAACCCCTGCCAGGTGATCGGCACGTCCGGGTCGTCGTAACGATGATCGCCGTCGCCCACGAAGCAGCCGTTGGCGAACATCACGTGGTCGCCGATCTCGATCCGCTCGACCGCCGCCAGCATCGTCCCGCGGTTCAGGAAGCAGCCGCTGCCGATCTCGATCTCGGCCTCGGGACCGAGCGTGAGCCAGCATCCGGGCTCGAGCAGCGTCGAGTCGCCGATCCGCAGTCTCCCCGAGTCGAGCGCCTCGAGCACCTCCCCCTCCACCGGGTACCGGATGAACGCGCCGTTGCGGGCCATGTGGCGATTGATCCGCCAGCGCCG
Source organism: uncultured Solirubrobacterales bacterium (assembly GCA_963781265.1). Classification (GTDB taxonomy): domain Bacteria; phylum Actinomycetota; class Thermoleophilia; order Solirubrobacterales; family 70-9; genus WHSW01. The sequence continues at coordinate 169,709 of CAWAFH010000004.1, read as the reverse complement.
GGCGAGCCGCCGGTTGCGTTCGTACCAGCGGCGCTTCACCCACCAGGTGCGCCAGTCGCCGAGCTCGCCCATGCCCGCACCTTGGCAGATGAAGTGGCTAGGGTCGGGGCGACCAACATCACCAGGGGGCAACCGACGCATGGGCATGTTCGACATCAGCGACGAGACGATTGCCGAGTACACGGAGAAGTTCCGCCGGGGCGGCGCGGGCTCGAGCTTCGCGATCCCGAAGGGCGGGCTGGGCGGGATCGCCGATGCCGCGAACGCGCTGCGCCACAAGAAGCCGGCGGGCGCGCTCGCCACGGACATGTTCGGCCTCGGTGGCGAGTATTGACCCAAGGGCAGGACGCTCCCCGCGCGGGTCGAAGTCCACACCGTGCCCCCACGTCCGCCAGACGAAGCTGCGCTGAATCAGCCCGGGAGGCTCGGTCGCGAGCTGGTCGGCCTGATCAAGGCGGTCGCCGAGGCCGAGGCCGCGCGAGAGGCGCGGCTGCGGGACAAGCTCAGCGAGCTGGATCGGCGCATCGACGAGGTCGAGCGTGCTCGCACGCTGATCGCCGGCGGCGCCGCGCGGCGAGAGGCGCGGCTGCGGGCGCTCGAGGACATGGTCGAGGCGATGGCGGCGGAGCGCTCGCGGATGATCACGCCGCGGCCGCTCGACCTGCCGAAGCGCAACCGCTTCGACGCCTCGGTCGTCGACATGCGGTCGGCCGACCCGGACCACAGCCGCGACTGATCCCCGACGGATCCTCCCTCAGCTCGTGAGCGCCTCGGCGACGCCGAACGACTTTGGCGTGATCACGGTCGGCGAGCCGTCGGCGAGCTCGGGTGCGGTGCCACGCGCCGGCGCCGAGGTGCTCGGCGAGCAACTGTGGTTCGAGTCCGATGGAACACCGCTGGCGGCGACCACGGAGGCGTTCGCGACGGCGCTGCTCCCGATCGCCGTGTTCGCCGGCGCCCAGCTCGAGCTCGAGGGGCCACTCGACCCGATCTGGACCCGCAACGCCGCCAGGACGCTCAGGGTCTGGAACGAGTGGTGGGATACCGAGGGGAACATCGACCGCGTGATCCGCGCCGAGCGGTCGGCGCCCGTGGCGAGCCTCGGGACCGGGACCGCCCTGTGCTTCACCCTCGGGGTCGACTCGTTCCACTCACTCCTGCGATCCGACCACCAGATCGACGAGCTGCTGGTCGCCCATGGCTACGACATCCCGCTCGCCGACGCGGCCCGCATCGACGCCGTGCGCACCTCGCTCGCCGAAGTCAGCGCGGGGACCGGCGTGGCCGCGACCGTCATCCGAACGAACCTACGCGAGCATCCCGCTGGGGTCCACATGGACTGGGAGCGCTCGCACGGAGGCGCGATCGCCGCCCTCGGTCACTGCCGCGTCGATCGCATCGGCGACCTCTTGATCTCGGCCTCGCTCCCCTACTACGCCCGCGGGACGTGGGGCTCGCATCACCGCACCGACTCCGGTTGGTCGTCGGCGCGCCTGCGGGTCACTCACGTCGGCGCCGAGCTGCGCCGGGCGGTCAAGCTCCAGCGGATCGCCGATGAGCCGGTCGTGCAGCGCAACCTGCGGGTCTGCTGGGAGAACCGGGCTCCCTCCGGCAACTGCGGCGAATGCGAGAAGTGCGTGCGGACGATGCTCGTGCTCACCATGTGCGACCGGCTCGATCGGTTCACGGTCTTCCCACACGACGACCTCGTCGCCCGCATCGACGCGATCCCGGGCGCCCAGCCGCTGCTCGTCGACGTCTACCGTGAGCTCGTCGAGGGCATTCGCGAGCGGCGCCTGCGCCGCGCGGTCAAGCGCCTGATCAAGCGCAGCGAGCGAGCCGCGAGCGGCTAGGCCGCGACCGGTTCGCGCTTGCGCTTCGTGCGGCGCGGCCTCGGCGCCGGCTCCTCCGCCTCGACCAGCTCGCGCAGGAAGTGGCCCGTGTAGGAGGTCGGCGACCCGGCGATCTGCTCGGGCGTGCCGGCGGCGATGATCTCGCCGCCCGCCTCGCCGCCCTCGGGGCCGAGGTCGATCAGGTGGTCGGCGGACTTGATCACATCCAGGTTGTGCTCGATCACGATCACCGTGTTGCCCTGCTCGACCAGGCGATCGAGCACCTCCAGCAGTCGCTCGACGTCGGCGAAGTGGAGGCCGGTCGTCGGCTCGTCGAGGATGTAGAGGGTGTCGCCGGTCGCGACCTTCGAGAGCTCCGTGGCCAGCTTCACGCGCTGCGCCTCACCGCCCGAGAGCTGGGTCGCCGGCTGCCCGAGGCGGATGTAGTCGAGCCCGACGTCGTGGAGGGTGCGCAGGCGGCGCGCGATCTTCGGCACCGGCTCGAAGAACTCGACCGCCTCGCCCACCGACATCTCGAGCACGTCGGCGATCGACTTGCCCTTGTAACGGACCTCCAGCGTCTCCCGGTTGTAGCGGCGCCCGTGGCACTGCTCGCATGGCACGTAGACGTCGGGCAGGAAGTGCATCTCGATCTTGATCTGGCCGTCGCCCCGGCAGACCTCGCAGCGCCCGCCCTTGACGTTGAAGCTGAATCGCCCCGGCTTGTAGCCGCGGGCCCGCGCCTCGCGGGTGCCGGCGAAGAGCTGGCGGATGTGGTCGAAGAGGCCGGTGTACGTCGCCGGGTTGGAGCGCGGCGTGCGCCCGATCGGCGACTGGTCGATGTTGATGATCTTGTCGACCAGCTCGATGCCGTCGATCCGATCGTGGGTCCCGGGCCGCAGCCGGGCACGGTGCAGCCGGTTGGAGACGGCGCGGTAGAGGATCTCGTTCACCAAGGTGGACTTGCCCGATCCGGACACCCCCGTGACGGCCGTGAACGTGCCGACCGGGAAGGCGGCGTCGACGTTCTTGAGATTGTGCTGGCGGGCGCCGTGGACGACGATCTCCCCGTCTGCCGTGCGCCGCTCGGCGGGGACCTCGATCGCGCGCTCGCCCGCCAGGAACTGGCCGGTCAGGGAGGCCGGCTGCTCGAGGATCTCCGCCGGGGTGCCCTCGGCGACCACCTCTCCCCCGTGCTCGCCGGCGCCCGGGCCCATGTCGATCACGTGATCGGCCGACCGGATCGTGCCCTCGTCGTGCTCGACCACGATCACCGTGTTGCCGAGCTCGCGGAGCCGCTCCAGCGTCCCGATCAGCTTCTCGTTGTCGCGCTGGTGCAACCCGATCGAGGGCTCGTCGAGGATGTAGAGGACGCCGACCAGGCTCGAGCCGATCTGGGTCGCGAGCCGGATCCGCTGCGCCTCGCCGCCCGAGAGGGTCGTCGCCGACCGCTCCAGCGACAGGTAGCCGATCCCCACCGAGTCGAGGAAGCGCAGCCGCTCGCCGATCTCGCGAACCACCAGGCGGGCGATCGCGCGCTCGGTCTCGGTCAGCTCGAGCGCCTCGATCCAGGCGAGGGCGGCCTTCGCCGACAGCTCGGTGTACTCGTAGATGTTGAGCCCGCCGACCGTGACCGCGAGGCTCTCCGGGCGCAGCCTGGCGCCGTGGCACTCCGGGCACGGCTGCAGCGCCATCAACGACTCGACCCGGTCGCGGGTGTTCTCGGAGTCGGTGTTCTCGTAGCGGCGCTGGAGGCTGTGCAGCATGCCCTCGAAGCGGACCGTGTACTTGCGCTGGCGGCCGAAGCGGTTGCGGTAGGAGATCGTGTGCCGCTGCTCGCCGGTGCCCTCGAGCAACAGCTCCCGGGCCGAGTCGGGCAGGTCGCGCCACGCAACCTCGGGATCGATGCCGTTCGCCTCCGCGACCGCCTCGAGCAGGCGTCGGTGGTAGACGGAGGCGGCCTTGGTCCACGGCTCGAGGGCGCCCTCCGTGATCGAGAGCGTCGGGTCGGGGACGATCAGCTCCGGGTCGATGACCCGCTGGAAGCCGAGCCCCAGGCAGCGCGGGCAGCAGCCGTGCGGGGAGTTGAACGAGAAGATCCGCGGCTCGAGCTCGGGCATCGAGGTGCCGCAGTTGAGGCACGCGAACTTCTCGCTGAAGACGAGCACCTCGCCGCGCTTGCCGGCGCTCGGGCCGGAGAGCACCTCGGCCCCGGGCCCCTCGGTGGCGCCCTCGGCGCGGGCCCCCTCGGACCCCGACGCCCCCGGACGCGAAGCGGAGGAGGCGGCGGGAGGTGTTATCTCGATCTCGAGGATTCCCTCGGCGAGCTGCGAGGCGGCCTCGAGCGACTCGGCGAGCCGCTTGCGCAGCCCCTCCTTCATCACCAGGCGGTCGACGACGATCGAGATGTCGTGCTTGAACTTCTTGTCGAGCTCGATCGGCTCGTCGAGGCGCCGCAGCTCGCCGTCGATCACCGCGCGGGCGTAACCCTGCGCGCGCATCGACTCGAGCAGCTTCCCGTACTCGCCCTTCCGCCCGCGGACGACCGGCGCGCAGACCATGAAGCGAGTGCCCTCGGCGAGCGTCATCACGTGGTCGGTGATCTGCTCGATCGACTGGCCGGCGATCGGCTCGCCGCAGTTGTGGCAGTGGGGCTTTCCGATCCTCGCCCAGAGCAGCCGCAGGTAGTCGTAGATCTCGGTGACGGTGCCCACCGTCGAGCGCGGGTTGCGCGAGGTCGTCTTCTGGTCGATCGAGATCGCCGGCGAGAGTCCCTCGATCGAGTCGACGTCCGGCTTCTCCATCTGGCCGAGAAACTGGCGCGCATAGGCGGACAGCGACTCGACGTAGCGGCGCTGCCCCTCGGCGTAGATCGTGTCGAAGGCGAGGCTCGATTTGCCGGAGCCCGAGAGCCCGGTGACGACGACGAGCGCGTCCCGCGGCAGGGTGAGGTCGACGCCCTTCAGGTTGTGGGCCCGGGCGCCCGAGATCACGATCTGTCCAGACGGCGACACTTACCCTCGATTGTACGAGGGCGAACGGATGTTCCCCTCCGCGACGGCTACTTGCCGGCGAGCTGGAGGACGTCGTCGACGATCGCGCCGGCGTCCGGGAGGTCGTAGCTGGCGGCCAGGTGGGCCTCGATCGCCTCGCGCGAGGCGCCGTCGAGCGCCATGTTCATCGCGACCAGCCGGGCGGCGGCCGGATCGTCGGACTCGGCCTCGCCGGGTGCGGCGCCGTTGGTGGAGGGCTCGACCGCGATCTGCGGCGGCGTCCCCTCGTCGGGCGGCGGGGCCGGTTCCGGGACCAGCGGCGGCTCCGGCTCGGGCACCGGCTGCGGCGGCGGGGCCGGGTCGGGCGGCGACGGGGTCGGCTCGGGGATCGAGGGCGGGGTCGGCTCCGGGGTCGGCACGGGCCCGCCGGGCACCTCGCCGGTGAGCCCGAGCTTCGACTGCAACTCCTCGAACGCGCTGCGCGCTGCCGCGAGCCGCTCGTCGGACTCCGCCTGCGCGCACTCGCGGATCCGCTTCGCCTCCGCCTCGGCGTCGCGGACGATCTCGGCCGCCCTCGCCTCCGCATCGGTGATCAGGGCCCTGACCTTCTCCGCCACCTCGTGAACGATCTGCTCTCCATCCATACGGGTCAGGGTACTCAGACGGTGGCGGCGGCCGCGCCGACCGCGCTCGCCATCGCCATGATCGAGACCTGCGGGTTGACGCCGGGGCAGCTCGGCAGGATCGAGCCGTCCGCGACCCAGACGCCGTCGACGCCGCGCAGGGCCCCGGTCGGGCCGGCCGGGTGGCGAGCCGGGTCGGCGCCCGCACCGGCGGTGCCGGTCGGGTGAAACGCCGCGAGGCGCAACCGCCGCAGGTCGGCCTCGACCACGACCTCGTCGAGGCGATCGGCAGCGGTCGCCGGTGCCAGGCCCGCGCCGAGCTCGACCCGCTCGGCTCCAGCCGCGAGCAGGATGCGGGCGACCGCCGCCAGCGCCCGGCGCAGGCGCTCCCCGTCGGCGGCCGAGAGCCGGTAGAGGACCACCGGGCGGCGGCGGCCGAGCACCCGGCCCGAGGGACCGTCGGCGATCATCGCCCCGAGCGTCGCGGTGCGCTCGGCTCTCGCGAGCGCGCTGACCAGCTCCTCCCCGGCCCCCGGATAGGCGATCGCCCCCATTCCGGGCGGGGTCGAAGTCGCCTCGATCAGGATCCCGTCGCGCTCGTGCAGCTCCTCGATCCCGGCGCTCTGCAACACCCCGCGCCAGGCGAACACCGGCTCGTCGAACGAGCCGTGGACGGCGAGCGCCGGGTGGATCGACAGCCCCCGACCGAGCTGCGGGTGACCAGCGAGCCGGCTGCGGCGCAGAAGCGGCGGCGTCTCGATCGCTCCACAGGCGACGATCACGCGCGGCGCTCGGAGCTCGACCATCGTGCCGTCCGGGCGCCGCGCCCGCACCCCGGTCGCGCGCCCCCGATCGTGCACGACGCGCTCGACCCGCAGCCCGGTGACGATCCTCGCGCCCGCCTCGCAGGCGTCCGGGAGCGCGTTCAGGTGCACGCCGGCCTTCGCGTTGTTGGGACACCCGATCGCGCACTGACAGGCGCCCCGGCACCCGGGAGCGTTGCGCTGGAGCGGCCCCGAGCGCCAGCCGAGCGCCGCCGCTCCCGCGAGCGCGAGCTCGCCGTTTCGGCCCATCACCTCGGCGGGCACCGGGCCGACGCCGATCGCCGCCTCGACTTCGGCCAGGCGGTCCGCGTAGCCGTCACCGGCCAGCGCGTTGCCGTGCTCGTCGCGCCAGCGGGCGACCACCGCCTCCGGGGGCCGATAGCAGGTGCCCGAGTTGATCACGGTGGTGCCGCCGACGGCGCGCCCGAGCGGCAATGCGATCGGCGGCGTCCCGAGCGCCATCGTCGCGGCGCCGTCGCGATACAGCGATGCAAACCGCTGCAACGGGCCGGCGGCCCGCAGGCGGGCCGAGTCCCACCGCTCGCCCTCCTCGAGCACCAGCACGCCGAGACCGGCGCGAGCGAGCTCGCGGGCGGCGAAGGCGCCGCCCGCGCCGGACCCGATCACGATCGCGTCGCACGCCGTCGGCCCGATCTCGCCCGCCGCGACCAGCGTCAGCGGCGGATCCGGGATCACCGGCGGAAGGCGGGTTGCGGTGGCAGCGATCTCGGCGGCGTATTCCTGCGCCCCGGCGGCCATCATCACGACCGCCTTGAGCGCGTCGACGGCCCCGGCCCCGAGCGCGCCCGAGGCCGCGAGCGAACCCAGAAGCGCGCTGCGCCGGCGCGGCGCCAGCCGCCCGAGCGGGCGCCCGTAGCGGGCCAGCGAGGCCCCCTCGAGCGCCAGCAGGCCGGCGCCCAGCGCCACGCGGGTGGAGGCTGGCATCGCGGCGATCATCGTCCGCGCCGCGCCGGCGACGCGCTCGGGACCGGGGCCTCCCGCCTCCGGAGGTAGCAGCGCCGCCGAGAGGTCGCCGAGCGCCGACATGCCCAGCGCTCAGGCGGTCAGGCCCTCGAGGTCGCGGCGCAGCTCCTTGAGCTCGTCGCGGATCCGCGCGGCCTCCTCGAAGCGCAGCTCCTCCGAGGCGGCGAGCATCTCCTCCTCGAGCTCGACCACGACCTTCTCGAGCTGCTCGCGGCTCATCGGCTCGCCGTCGCCGGCGCTGACGCGGCGACGCCGGTCGGGCGTGGCGCGCGTCTCCATCGACAGGAACTCCGCGATGTCGGAGATGCCCTTCTTGACCGTCTCCGGGGTGATCCCGTGCTCGCGGTTGTAGGCGAGCTGGATCTCGCGACGGCGGTCCGTCTCGGAGATCGCGCTGCGCATCGCCGCCGTCTCCCGGTCTGCGTACATGAGCACCTTGCCGTCGACGTTGCGGGCGGCGCGCCCGATCGTCTGGATCAGCGACGTCTCGCCACGCAAGAAGCCCTCCTTGTCGGCGTCGAGGATCGCGACCAGCGTCACCTCCGGCAGGTCGAGGCCCTCGCGCAGCAGGTTGACGCCCACCAGGACGTCGTACTCGCCGAGGCGCAGGTCGCGGATGATCTGGATCCGCTCGAGCGTGTCGACCTCGGAGTGCAGGTAGCGCACCTTGAGCCCATGCTCGAGCAGGTACCCGGTCAGGTCCTCGGCCATCTTCTTGGTCAGCGTCGTCACCAGCGTCCGCTCCTGGCGGTCGGCGCGGCGGCGGACCTCGTTCATCAGGTCGTCGATCTGGTTGCGGGTCTCGCGGACCTCGATCTCGGGGTCGACGATCCCGGTCGGGCGGACGATCTGCTCGACGATCCGGCTCGCGGTCGATCGCTCGAACTCGCCGGGGGTCGCGGAGACCATGACCAGCTGGCCGACGCGGGGCAGGAACTCGTCGAACTTGAGCGGCCGGTTGTCCATCGCCGAGGGCAGCCGGAAGCCGAAGTCGACGAGGGTCTGCTTGCGCGAGCGGTCCCCCTCGTACATGCCGCCGATCTGGGGCACCGTCTGGTGGGACTCGTCGACGAAGGTGACGAAGTCGTCGGGGAAGTAGTCGATCAGCGTGTGCGGCGGCGATCCCGGCTCGCGGCCGTCGAAGATCCGCGAGTAGTTCTCGATCCCGGACGTGAAGCCGAGCTCCTTGAGCATCTCGATGTCGTACTGGGTGCGCTGCAGCAGGCGGTGCGCCTCGAGCTCCTTGCCGCGCTCGTGAAACCAGGCCAGCCGCTCGTCGAGCTCGGCCTTGATCTCGATCACCGCGCGCTCGAGGGTCTCCTCCTCGGTCGCGTAATGGCTCGCCGGCCACACTGCGACGTGGTCGATCTCGTCGTAGATCTCGCCGGTCAGCGGGTCGAAGTGGTGGATCGACTCGATCTCGTCGCCGAACAGGTTGACGCGATACGCGGACTCGGCGTAGGCGGGGAAGATCTCGAGCATCTCGCCACGGGCCCGGAAGGTGCCGCGGGTGAGCGCGGTCTCGTTGCGCGTGTACTGCATCCCGACCAGCTTGCGGAAGAGCTCGTGGCGGTCGATCCACTCGCCGACCTTGAACAGCTGCATCTGGCGCCGGTACAGCTCCGGCGAGCCGATCCCGAAGATGCACGAGACCGAGGCGACGATGACGACGTCGCGGCGGGCCAGCAGCGAGGCGGTCGCGGCGTGGCGCAGCCGGTCGATCTCGTCGTTGATCGACGAGTCCTTCTCGATGTAGAGGTCCTGATGAGGGACGTAGGCCTCGGGCTGGTAGTAGTCGTAGTAGCTGACGAAGTACTCGACCACGTTGTCGGGGAAGAACTCGCGGAACTCGTTGCAGAGCTGCGCGGCGAGGGTCTTGTTGTGGGCGATCACCAGGGCGGGCCGCTGGACCCGCTCGATCGTCGCCGCCATCGTGAACGTCTTCCCGGTCCCGGTCGCGCCGAGCAGGGTGACGAACTCCTCGCCCGCCTCGAGACCCTCGGCGATCGACTCGATCGCCCGCGGCTGGTCCGCGGTCGGCGAGTAGGCGGGGTTGAGCTTGAAGTCGGGCATCGCCGACCCAACATAGCGGCCGTCATACTCGGCACCGATGCGGCGGGCGCAGCTCTGGTCCTCACTGCTGATCCTGCTGGCGCTCGGCGGGGCGCTGGCGCTCGCCGGGCCGGCGGGCGAGCCCGCCCCCGCGGCCGAGCCGGCCGCCGCGGAGGCCGGCGATCGGCTCGACCCCGAGCAGCTGACCAGGATCAGCATCGCCGCGACACCCCGGGTGGCGCGCGAGGTCGAGCGGGTGCGCGGCCTTCGCTTCGACGAGCTGCCGAAGCCGGAGGTCGTGACCAGCGCCTTCCTCAACCGGCTCGGCCTGCGCGAGCTCGCCGACCAGCCGGGCGGGCTCGGCCTCGGGGCCGACGACGCGACCGGAGCGATCATCGGCCTGCTCGAGCCGGGCGAGCAGCTCGAATCCGCCTACGAGTCGACCGGCGATCTCGCGGCGGCCGCCTACGACCCGAAGACGAAGCGGCTCTACATCGTCTCCGACGCGGTCGTCGCCAACCGGGCGCTGGTCGAGTTCGTCCTCGCCCACGAGCTCGACCACGCGCTCGAGGACCAGGCCTTCGGGATCGGCGGGGGCTCCCGTCTGAACGACGACGAGGCGCTCGCCCGCCAGGCGCTGACCGAGGGATCTGCGACCGAGCTGATGACCGAGTTCGGCCAGCGCTACCTCGACCCGTTCGAGCTGCTCGCCGCGAGCCAGACGATCGACGAGGGCACCGGCGACGTGCCGCAGGCGTACGTCGACCAGCTCACCTGGTCCTACCTCGGCGGGATGCGCTTCGTCGCCGACCTCCGGGCGCTCGGCGGCGGCTGGAAGCTCGTCGACTACGCGCTGGGCTCGCGCCCGCCGGCGAGCACGGAGCAGGTCCTGCATCCGCGCAAGTACGTGCGCGATGAGCGCCCCGGGCCGCTCCGGATCGACGGCGCTCCGCTGCGGGAGCGTGGCTGGCGGCTCGCCGACGCGAACGTGTTCGGCGAGCTGGCGACCTCCTACCTGCTCCGGGTCGGCGCCGAGCCCGCGCTCGCCGCCGGCGCCGCGGCGGGCTGGGACGGCGACCGCTACGAGCTCTGGCGCCGCGACGTTGCGCCCGGCGACTGCGAGTACCCGTGTCGCGCCGACCTGGCGCTCGCAGCCGAGTGGGCCTTCGACACCGAGGCGGACGCGCGCGAGTTCGAACGCGCCGCGGCCCCGTATCTCGAACAAGGGCTGAGCGCTCGGGCGCTCGGCGGCGGCGCCTGGAGCCTCGATGGCGGCTTCGCGGCGCTCGCGGCGAGCGGACGCGAGGTCGCGCTGGTCTTCGCCCCGCAGCGCGACCTGGCCACGGGCACGGCGGCGGCGCAAGTCGACCGGTGAGCTGAGACGATCGGGCCGTGAACCGCTCGCGACTCCCCCTCGCCGTCTTCTGGCTGTTCGCCGGGGCGATGCACTTCATCCGCCCGCGCGAGTACGAGGCGACCGTGCCCGAGTACATCCCGATCTCACCCGAGGACGCGGTCCGGTGGAGCGGCTACGCCGAGATCGTCGGGGGGCTCGCCGTGCTGCCGGCGCGCACGCGGCGGTTCGGGCGCTGGTGGCTGCTCGGCCTGCTGCTGGCCGTCTTCCCCGCGAACGTCCACATGGCGGCGGACCCGGCGGCGGTCGCCGGGCGCGGCGTTCCGATCGACCGGATCCCGCGCGCGCTCCTGTGGCTGCGACTGCCGCTGCAGCCGCTGGCCATGCTCTGGGCGTGGCGAGCCACCGACTAGCGACCTTGGCCGGGCGTGGATTTGACGCTCCGCAAGGGCGGGGTTAGGGTCGGATCGACGCGACCGGAAGCCGCGTCGACAAATCGAAGGGAGCCCCCATGCAACTCAGATCGGCGCGGTTCGGCTTCGCGCTCTCGATTCTGCTCATCCTGGTCGTTGTCCCGACCGCCGGAGCCTTCTACGTGTCGGGCCAGCAGAAGCCGGTCGGCAACAACGGCGAGAAGTTCCGGATGACCGGAGGTCTGAAGGGCAAGTGGAAGGTCACCGCCTTCCACGTCAAGAAGACGAAGCCCGTGTTCAAGGCAAAGGGACGCGAGCGCTTCAACGGCTGCGTCGACGTCGCCCGCGACGGCTCGTGCAGCGGCGATCCAGCCGGCAAGCTGGAGTTCAGGTTCCGCTACTGGGCCGCGATTCAGGACGGCGAGGTGATCGAGCTCGGGACCTGCTCCCACCGCATCGTCGCGGCGAGCGGCGGCCTGACCGGGACGACCGGCTTCCTGATGATGGTCGACACGCCGACGGCCGCGCCGCCGGGCCTCAAGACCCACTACGAGGGCGACATCACCCCACCCGGGTTCGCCCGCTCGGGCACTGCTGGAGCGCCGCGGAGCTGCTGAGCTAAGGCAACAGCCCTCCGACCTGGTCGAGAAGCCCGCCGACCGCTCCGTCGGCGCCGTCGAGCAGCGAGCTCGCGTCGGCGATCAGCCCGATCGCCTCGTCGACGGGGAGCCGCTCGGCCAGAGCTCGCAGGCCCGACGCGACGACGGAGCCGATCGCGCCGGCGGCCTCGGCATCGTCGATCGCCCGCACCACTCCGGCCCGCACCGCGGCCTCGAGCTCGGCGTCGTCGATTCCCTGCTCGGCGGCAAAGCGCCGGCGCGACTGATCGGTCGCGAGCGCCGCCGCGACGGTCTCGCGGCTGACCCCGAGCTCGCACGCTGCCCCGTCCAGCGCCGAGAGCAGGAACTGCTGGGCGATCTCCTCCGCGCCCTCGGGCGACGTCCACTCGCGAGGCGCACACGGGTCGGCGACCGGCGTTGGCTCATACGAGCCACCGCCCGCCGCCAGGTAGACGCAGACGAGCGCGACCGCCGCGGCGGTCGCCGATGCAACCAGGGCCCGGCCGCTCACAGCTCCACCCGCCGGCGCGAGAGGACGATCGGCAGCAGCGCCGCCAGCGCGAACGCCGCCGCGATCAGGAACGAGGCGCTGAACGCGTGCGTGGCGGCGCTGTCGACCTCGGACTCGATCCGGTCGCGCAGCGCGACCGTTGCCGCGCGCTCGGCCGGATCGGTGGGCAGCGGGTCGAAGGCCGGGCCGACGACCGGAACCTTGTCGCCCTCGGCGTCGATCTGGTCGGCGATCCGCGAGGCCAGGTCGAGCTTGGACGACGGGTCGACGCTCGCGTCGAGCAGGGCGGCGATCCCCGCCTGCTCGGCGTCGGCGCGCTCGGTCTCGAGGTCGGCGGTGAACACCGGCGTCAGCACGAGCAGCCCGGCGACCACCCCGGCGTGGCGAGCGGCGATCGTCCAGCCGCCGTGGATCGCCTGGGGCGAGCGCCCGGCGAGCGCCGCCTCGGTCAGCGCCGAGAGCGCCAGCGCGAGTCCGGCCCCCACCAGCGCCTGCGGCGGCAGGGTCAGGGCCAGCGAGGCATCGGGCAGGAGGCCGAGACCGGCGAGGCCGCCGCTGATCAGGATCACGCCCGCGGCGGCCCGCGCAGCGACCGACTCGACCCGGTTGGCGAGCGGCGCGGCGGCGAGCGAGCAGATCGGCATCACGGTGACCGCCGCGGCCGCGGCGATCGGCGTCAGGCGCCAGCCCTCGATCAAGAGCAGGACGATCAAGAACAGCGCCGCGGCCAGCGCCGCCGAGATGAGCGCCAGCGCCGCGTTCGCGGCCAGGTGCGGGCGACCGGCGGGCTCGAGTTCGGCCACCAGGGTGGCCCGGGAGCGCTCCGCGCGGGCGGTCGGGACGAGGACGACGGCGCAGGCGAGCGCCACCGGCACCTGGACGAAGAAGATCGACTGCCACGAGATCAGCTCGGTGAGCAGGCCGCCGATCCCCGGCCCGAGCGCGGCCCCGAGCGCCCCCGAGGCCGCCCAGATCGTGGCGGCGCGCCGCTCCGATCCGACCGCGGACGGAAGCAGCTCGAGCGACGCGCAGACGGCGCCGGCGCCGCCGATCGCCTGCGCGCAACGCGCCGCGAGCAGTAGCCCGATCGACCCCGCGAGCCCGCAGATGAGGCTGGCGAGCCCGAAGCAGAGCAGGCCGGCGAGCGCGACCCGGCCCGGGCCGAAGCGCCGCGCGGCACTCGCGGCCGGCAGCGCCGCCAGCGCGAGCACGAGGTTGAACGCGACGAGCACCCAGGTGACGGCCGTGACCGAGACGTCGAGCTCGCGGTAGATCTCGGGGAGCGCGAGGACGACGACCGACGAGTCGGCGAGCACGAGCGCGACCGCGACGGCCAGCGCGCGGCGCAGGCGCCGGTCCGGGTTCAGCTCGCCAGCTCGATCCAGTCCCATGCTCGTCCGCAAAGGCTCCTCGCATCGGCGGCGGGAACCTCGATCAGGCGGGAGGCCGCCGCGTCGCCCGCGGAGAGCACGAGCGGCCCGATCGCGCCCGCCGAGCCGGCGCTCCCGGGATGCAGGTCCGCGTCGGCGATCTCGATCTCGACCAGATGCCGGCCGGCGCTCATCCGCGCCGCGCCGAGCCGCACGTACTGGCCCTCGTTGTTGAGCAGGTGGCGAACGGTCCCCGCCGGCTCGCCGTCGACGCGAACCTCGACCCGCGGGCGCACCGACCCGCCGAGCCAGATCTCGTAATCGCCGGCCCTCGGCACGCCGACCTCGGCCGCGATCGTCCCGGGCGTCCTTGGCACGGGTGCAAAGCGGGCGCTCGGCGTCGCCCACGCCGCCGGGTAGTCGGCCTGAGACAACGGCACGATCACCGGCGCCGGGCCCGAGGCCGCGACCAGGTCCCCTCGGGAGGCGAGGTCGAGCACCTCGGCGCAGTCGGGGACGCCGTACGGGTCGTAGCGGTCGCCGAGCGGGATCCGCGCAGGCATCCCGAGCTCGCCCTCGGGGCGCTGCCAGACCTCGTAGTAGTCACCGCGGTAGACGAGCCGGTAGGGCGCGGGTGGCCGGCTCTGGGCCGGGGATCGGCGCAGGACGAGGGTCCTGTAGAAGCCGAGAGCCGTCGGGTCGATCTGATCCGTGTCCGTCGCCCCACCCTTCGGCACCGTCTTGCCGTCGAGAAGCGGGATCCGATGGCGGCGCAGCTCCGAGACGCCCTCGGCGTCGGATTCCCGCAGGAAGTGCCGGGCGCCGTAGGGCGAGTACTCGGTCATCAACGACGGCCCCTCCCCCGCCACCCGATCGCCGATCTGCTCGAGCTCGACCAACTGGTCGTGCGGAGCCAGGGCGACGTCGCCGTAGGCGAGGACGTTCGACCACAGCACGCCCCCGGCCACCACCGCGGCCAGGACAGCTCCCTCGATCCGGCGACCCTGGGCGAACAGCCACGCGAACGCGAGCCCGGCCGCGAACGGGATCGCGGGCGAGGCCGTCGCCAGCGCCTTGCCGCCCACCCACGGGGATCCGACGGCGAACAGGGCCAGGCAAGCCACCAGGGTGCCGCCTACGTACGCGAGGGCGGCCCAGGACCGCCTGCGCCAGGCGTAATAGCCCCCGGCGACCGCCGCGACCACGACGACCGCGATCAGCACGTTGGTCGGCCCCGGCTCGACCGGGTCGACGCGGAAATCGCCGGACGGCCAGATCCCGGCGACCTGAGGCAGCTCGAGCGGCCCGATCAGGTTCCCCTGGGCGCTCTCGTCGGTCAGGGGCGACGAGGTCGGCGGCAACAGCCCGCCCGACGTCAGCACCGGCAGGCTGAGGACGACGAGCATGCCCGCCAGCAGCGCCGCTCGGGCGGCGACCTGGCGCAGGGGCAGCGTCCGGGCCGCGAGGGCGAGTCCGAGCAGCAGCGCCGGCGCGATCCAGACCACCCCCCCGACGTCGAGGACCCCGATCAGGGCGGCTCCGACCAGCCCCAGTTGCACGACCGAGCCGAACGAGAACCGGGCCGCGATCGAACGGCCGACGAGGGCCGCGAAGGTCGCGATCAGCGCCGCTGCGGCGACCTCCTTGATCCCGCCCCAGAGGTAGTAGCCGAACAGCAGGGCCGATTGGGCCGCGAGAAAGACGATCGCGGCCCGCGCCGCGCGGGAGCGGACCAGCGGTCCGGCGACGGCCCAAAGCGACGAGGCGAGCACGGCGGCGAGGAACGCCATGTAGGGCTGGACCAGCCAGGCGACGTCGGTGCCGACCAGTTCGGTCCCGACGCCGAGCGGCAGGAAGACGCCGACCGGATAGCCGTCGCCGAGGTTGAACGCCAGGGTCGCCTCATACGTCGACGGGGCGAGCCCGTCGAGGCTGCGGCCCGCATCCATGACCCGATCGGTCAGCGTCATCCAGGTCGCGGTGTCGTCGAGGCGGATGTAACCGGCGAAGGTCGGCTCGCCCGAGGCGACGATCGGGATCGCGAAGACTGCGAAGACGCCCGCGATCGCAGCCAGACCCCAGGCGCTCGGCCGACG
Source organism: uncultured Solirubrobacterales bacterium (assembly GCA_963781265.1). Classification (GTDB taxonomy): domain Bacteria; phylum Actinomycetota; class Thermoleophilia; order Solirubrobacterales; family 70-9; genus WHSW01. The sequence goes on along the minus strand of CAWAFH010000004.1, from coordinate 154,037 downwards.
GTCGCGCGCCGGCAGCGAGAGGCCGATCCCGGCGACCGCGAGCGCGACGACCGCCGGGCTGATGAGCTCGGCGGTGGCGTCGGACAGCGTCAGGAACTGGCCAACGACGACGATCAGGGCCAGCCCGGCGACCGGTAGGAGCGCGAACCCGAGCCGGCGACGGCTCAGGACCTCGACCAGCAGCCCGCACCCGAGGCAGAGCACGGCGAGGACGAGCGGAAAGACGATCCAGGCGACCAGCAAGGCTCAGGTGCCCGGCGAGGCCGGGAAGGGCGCGGGTCCGGGGTAGATCAGTGAGCGGCGGCGCTCACTTGACCGCAACTATGTCACCAGAGGTCGCGAGCGTGAACGCGCGCGCGGGATCGGGATCGTAGACCTCGACCTGCAGCTCGTCCTCGGGATCGGCGACGTAGACGCTGCTCGCCTGCTTGCGGTTGGTGACCACGAGATTGCCGTCCGGGGTCTCGTTGACGAGCGCCCCGGCCTTGTCGGCCTGGCCCTCGAGCGTCGCTTGCACGTCCGGGAACGGGTAGGTGCCGACCGTGAGGAAGTCGCCGCCCTCGTCACCGACCTCGGCGCCGTCGGTGAGGTAACGGACGTAGACCTGCCCGTTCTCGGTCCTGGTCGCCTCGAGCTCCGCACCTTCCTGCGGCCCTGCCCAGTAGACCGGGTGCCCGACCTCGTCGGCCAATGCCGCGAGGTCATCCTCGGAGACCGCCACCGGACCGGCGCCGGCCGCCGGCGCCGTTCCGCCGCCGTCGCGGATCAGCAGGACCCAGACGAGGAACGCCGCGAGGAGAGCGATGGCGATGACCGCGCCGGTGCGCGGCCGCCCCCGTCCGTCGCTGCTCCTACGCGGCGCGTCCAGGGCCGGCACGGCCTCCGTCGACATCGTTACTGCACCAGCCCTTTCGCGTTAGGGGGTCGACGTGAACTGAGCCATCCAGTGCATCTGCTGAGTGGCCGGCGTACTCGCCTCGGTGGCCTGGATAGTGACCAGGGCGCCGGCGGCGACCGGGAGGCTTCCGGTCGCGTCCGCGCATGCCACCTGCGTGCCGGTGATCGTGCAGGTCTGGGCATTGCCGTTCGTTCCGCCGGCGGCGCGGAGCACGAACGTGTATGAGTCGGTGGCGCTGTCACCACCGCTGCCCGGCTGGCCGGTCAGGCGGACGTTGAGATTCGAGAGGCTGCCGGCCACCGGGAATGCCTGCGCAGCTATTGCCTCCGTGGTGGTCGGGTCCTGCGTCCATGAGCGGACCGAAGAACACGGTGCCCATCGCGTTGGCGACGACCGTGTGGTTGCCGCCGCCGCCGGTGATCGAGGTGTTCGTGCCGTTCGTGCCGTTGGTGCCGTTCGTGCCGTTGGTTCCACTGGCGCCGGTCGCACCCTTCGCACCGGTCGCACCCTTCTGGCCGGTCGCGCCGGCGGGCCCGGTCGGGCCGGCGGGGCCGGTCGCGCCGGCCGCACCCGCGTTGCCGTTTGCGCCCGTAGCACCGGTCTGACCGGTCGCGCCGATCGGACCCTGGGGGCCCATGGGGCCGGTGGCGCCGGTGGCACCATCGGCTCCTGTGGCGCCGTCGGCGCCGGTTGCGCCGTCGAGACCATCCGCACCGGTTGCGCCGTCAGCGCCCGTGGCGCCATCCGCACCGGTCGCACCGTCGGCACCGGTGGCACCGTCAGCGCCTGTGGCGCCGTCGAGACCATCCGCACCGGTTGCGCCGTCAGCGCCCGTGGCGCCATCCGCACCGGTTCGCACCGTCGGCGCCGGTCGCGCCGTCGAGACCATCCGCACCGGTTGCGCCCGTCGCTCCGGTCGCGCCGGCGCCAGCCGGGCCGGTCGCGCCGGCGGCGCCGGGCGGCACCGTTGCTGCCATCAGCGCCGGCGGCCCCGGGTGCGCCGGGGGCGCCCGCCGGACCCTCGCTGTTGACCGTGATCAGCTTCCCAGTCTTCTTCTTGCACTTGCTCGGGCTCTTCACAACCTTCGCGAGCCCCTTGTCGGGGCCCTTCTTGATCTTGCAGAAGTAGACGGTCTGGGCGCTGGCCGATGGGGCCAGTGCGGCGATTGCGAGTGCGCCAACCAGGACCGCGCCGAGAAAAGACCGATGCACCTTCGATGCCTCCATTTCGCGTCGAAGGGACACCCTTGCGACGGTTATCCAGTTTCATTCCCGGGCGCCCACAGTCCGTGCGCGCCGTGACCCTACCTGTGGCCAAACGTCCTAAACGACCGTATGCGAGCCGTCGGTCGGAAAAAACGCACAACTTGCGGATCCTTCGACGACATCGCCTCCCGATCCTTCCTGGACCCCCTAATCGGCAGGTTGGCCGGTGTCCTTGAGCGGCTGCCCTCAGAGCCCCAGCTCGTCGGCGTAGGTGTCGCGGTACTGCTGGCGCTGGTCGAGGACCTCCTCGACGTAGGCGCGGGTCTCCGGGAACGGGATCTGGTCGGCCTCCAGCTCGGCGCCGCCCCAGGACTCGGCGTTCTCGGGGCCCCCGTTGTAGGCGGCGAGCGCCGCGATCTCGTTGCCACCGAAGCGATCGAGCAGGTGGCGCAAATAGAAGGTGCCATAACGGATGTTCAGGTCGGGGTCGGCGAGGTCGTCGTAGACGAATGTCTCCCCCCCGCTCAGGGTCTCGATCGTGTCGGCGGTGGCCGGCGTGATCTGCATCAGCCCGCGAGCCCCGGCGTGGGAGGTCTGGTCGGAGAACCCGGACTCCTGGTTGATCACGGCGGCGACCAGCGCCGGATCGAGGTCGAAGCGCTCGGCCTGCTGGCGGATGATGTCCTCGTGGCGCAGCGGCAGGGTGACCTCGCGGATCGCCTTGCCGAGGTCGAGGCGGCTGACGATCAGGGCCGTCGCGGCGCCCAGCACGACCGCGATCACGAGCAGTCGCACCCGCCGCGTGCGCGCGTCCTTGCGCGTCCGCCTGCGGCCGCGCGGACGACCGCGCCTCGCCCTCGCGGCGCTCACGCCGCCCCCCGGGACAGCTCGGCGACCAGCTGCTGGATCGCTCGATCCAGGTCGTCGATCCCGCCCTCGTTGCTGATCACGTGGGTGGCGCGGCGCGCCTTCTCGTCCTCCGGGAGCTGACGCCCAGCGCGCGCCTCGAGCTCCGACGTCCCGCGGGCACCGGCCCGATCGACCCGCAACGACTCGGGCGCGGTGATCGCGACGGTGGCGTCGAAGGCGGGTTCCATCCCGGTTTCGAACAGCAGCGGGACCTCCACCACGGCGAGCGGCACCGCCGGGTCCAGCGCCGCGCGCCAGCCGACGATCCGCTCGCCGACGAGCGGGTGCAACGCCGCTTCGAGCCAGGCGAGCTCGTCGGGGCGCTCGAAGACGATCGCGCCGATCCGGCCACGATCCACGGCGCCCTGGGCGCGACCTCGCCGCCCCAGCGATCGACCAGCAACTCGCGCATGCGCTCGCTGCCGAGCAGGTCGTGGACGACCGCGTCGGCGGACAGGGTCGCCGCGCCGTGGCGGCCGAACGCGGCCAGCGCCTCCGACTTGCCTGAAGCGATCGACCCGGTGAGGCCGATGAAGGGCGTCTCGTCTTTGTCGGGCGTCGATGCCACCCGCCGCAGCTTAGGAGGCCGCGCGTACGGCCCCCTGCCCGGCGGGGCTCAGGCTTCGCTGGGCGGCTCTTCGCCGCTCGGCTGCTCGCCCTCGGCCGGGGCCGGGTCGGCCGCTGCCTCGGCCTCCGGAGCCGGCGGGGCCGGCTCGGAGAAGACCTCTTCGGAGAGGCCGAGGTCCGCGGTCTCGGCGCCCGGCTCCGCCACCGGCGGCTGCGGCGCGTCGGGCTGCAGCTCAGGCGGGATCAGGTCGCGAAGCGGCAGGTTGTCGTTGCGCTGCGCGCGCTTGACGCTCAGCGAGATCCGGCGGCGCTCCTCGTCGATCTCGAGGATCCGCACCCAGGTCTCCTGACCGGGCTGGACGACCTCGCCGGGGGTCTCGACATGGTGCTCGGCGAGCTCGGAGATGTGGACGAGCCCCTCGACCCCGGGGACGATCTCGACGAAGGCACCGAAGGCGACGACCTTGGTCACCTTGCCCTCGAGGATGTCGTTCGGCTTGTACTCGTTGAGGACCGTCTGCCACGGGTCCTCCTGGGTCTGCTTGAGGCCGAGCGAGATCCGCTGGCGGTCGCGGTCGATGTCGAGCACCTTGACCCGGACCGTCTCGCCGATCGACAGCACCTCGGAAGGATGGTTGACGTGACTCCAGGAGAGCTCCGAGATGTGGATCAGGCCATCGATGCCCTCGAGGTCGACGAAGGCGCCGAAGTCGACGATGTTGGAGATCTTGCCCTCGACGACCATCCCGGGCTGCAGGCGCCCGAGGATCTGCTCGCGGACCTCCTTGCGCTCCTCCTCGAGCACCGCGCGGCGCGAGAGGACGACGTTGTTGCGCGAGCGGTTGAGCTCGATCACCTTGCACTCGAGCGTTTGGCCCTTGAACTCGTCGAGGTTGTGGACTCGGCGGATGTCGACCAGCGAGGCGGGCAGGAAGCCGCGCACCCCGAGGTCGAGGATCAGGCCGCCCTTGACGACCTCGATCACGTTGCCCTCAACCGGCTCGCCGGTCTCGGCCGCGACCTCGATCTTGCGCCAGGCCTTCTCGAAGCGGGCGCGCTTCTTCGAGAGGACGAGGCGTCCCTCCTGGTCCTCCTTGGTGAGGACGAGCGCGTCGACCTGCTCGCCGAGCGCGACCTCCTCGGCCGGATCGACGGAGCGGCGGATCGAGAGCTCGTTCGCCGGGATGACGCCCTCCGACTTGTAGCCGATGTCGACCAGGACCTCGTCCTTGTCGATCCGCACCACTTCGCCGGCGACCACGTCGCCCTCCTCGAAGGGCTTGATCGTCGCGTCGTAGTTGGGAACGAGCTTGCCGTCGACCTCGATCAGCAGGTCGGTGGAGCCCCCGTTCGTGGCGGCCACGGGGGCCGCGGGCGCTTCGGAGGCAGCGTCGGTCGTTGTGTCTGTCGCGGACACGGCCAGCGATGATAGGGAAAAGCCGTCAGTACGCGTGCGCGGCTATCGCGATTGCCCGAAGATCCGCAGGAAGTAAAGGAACAGGTTGATGAAATCGAGGTACAGGGCCAGCGCGCCGAGGATCGAGGCCCGCTGCTCGGCGTCGCCTTCGAGCCCGGCGTGCGCGTAGCCCTTGATCTTCTGCATGTCGTAGGCGGTCAGCCCGGCGAAGATCGCGACCCCGGCGTAGGTGGTGATCCAGTAGAGCGCCTCGCTGGCTACGAACAGGTTGACGATCGTCGCCAGGATCAGCCCGACCAGCGCCATGATCAGGACGGTGCCCATGGTCGAGAGATCGCGCTTGGTCACGTAACCCCAGAGGCCGACCGCCCCGAACATCGCCGCGGTGATCAGGAAGGTCGTGAAGATCGACTGCGTCGTGTAGAGCTCGAAGATGAAGGCGAAGATCACCCCGACGCTGGCGGCGTAGAGGAAGAAGAGCCCGAGCGCCACCGCGGGCGAGAGCCTGTCGATCGCCGCCGAGATGGTGATCACCAGGCCGAGCTGCAACACGATCAGGCCGATCAGGATCAGCGGGTTCTCCGTGATGTCGGTGAGCAGCTGGTCGTTCGACCCGATCGCCGCGGCGGCGGCCCCGGTGATCAGCAGGCCGGCGAACATCCAGCCGAAGACCCTGGCCAGGAAGCCCTGCGCGTCGGTGGTCGCTACCGCCGGCGGAGTTGCTGCGTACTCCATGCGCCGAACGGTACCCTCGCGAGCTGATGCCACGGCGGGCGACCAAGCGCGGCGACGAGCGGACGCCGCTCGAGGGCGAGTGCGACGTGCTCGTCTGTGGCGCCAGCTTCGCCGGGCTGACGATCGCCCGCGAACTGGCGGGCTCGGGCGCCCGCGTCCTCGTGCTCGACCGCTACGAGATCGGCGAGCGCCAGACCTCGGCCTGCGCCGCGCCGACCGAGTGGCTCGAGGCGATGGGGGTCCGCGACTCGATCCGCCAGACCTTCGACACCCTCGTCGTCCACACGCCGCACACGAAGGTCGACTTCCGGCTCCCGTGGACCTTCTCGACCTTCGACTACCGCCAGCTCTGCAGCCTGCTCTGGGAGCAGTGCGACGCAACGTTCGAGACGGCAAAGATCGAGCGGCGAGCGGCGAGCGGCGAGCGGCGACCCGAAACGCCGATCACCGTCGAAACGGACCGCGGCCCGATCAGCGCGCCGCTCGTCGTCGACGCCCTGGGCTGGAAACGAGTCCTCGCCGGCAACGAGTACCAGCCGCCCGACGCACCGCTCTCGCGGGGCCTGGAGGTGCATCCGCACGGCGCGAGCGACTCGCTCGAGATCTGGATCGACCGCGGCTACGTCCCGGCGGGCTATGGCTGGAGCTTCCCCGCCGGCGACGAGGTCCGGATCGGCGTCGGCTCCTTCGATCCCCGCTTTCACGTCAAGGAGCCGACCGTTCGCCTCGCGACCGACCTCGACAGCGAGGCGGTCCGCTATCAGGGCAACTGGATCCCGCACAAGCTGCGCCCGGCGACGGCGGACGGCGTCTTCTTCGTCGGCGACTCCGCCGGCCACTGCCTGCCGCTGACCGCCGAGGGGATCCGAACCGCCTTCTACTTCGGGATCGCCTGCGGGCGCGAGCTGCGCCGTGTGGTCGAGGGGCGGGCTTCGGCCGCGACGGCGCTGCGCCGCTACGGCGCCTTCTCGGCTCGCCACGAATGGCAGTTCAAGTGGATGCTGAGGACGCAGAAGCTGGTCCCGCGGGTGCCGCCGCGGATGCTCTCGCTCGCCCTGCGCGGGATGGAGCGCGGCTCGTTCGTCGACTGGTCGTTCGGCCACTACCTGCGGATCGCCCACCCGTCGTTCGCGCAGGCCCCGGCGCTGCCCGCGGCCAGCGACGCCGGCGTGCCCGTCGCCGCCTGAAGCACCCGCCTCGACAATCGCTAGCGGACGATCAGGAAGGTCCCGGCGAGCAGCAGCGCGACGCCGACCGCGCGGCTGGCCGTGATCGGCTGTTCGGTCAGCCCGAGCACCCCGAGCCGGTCGATCAGGACCGACATCGTCAACTGGCCCGTGATCGTCGCCGCCGCGACGCCGCCGGCGCCGATCGTGCCGACGGTCTTCAGCGCCATGAACACGTAGGCGGCCCCGAGCACCCCGCCGAGCAGGTAATACCAGCGCACGTCGAAGGTCGACGCGAGGCCGCCGGCCTGGCCGCTGATCCCGACGATCACGGCCAGGAGCAGGGCCCCGACCGCGAACGAGACGAACGCGGCGGCGAGGCTGCCCGTCTGCTTGCCCAGCCCGGCGTTGATCGCCGGCTGCAGGGCGATCAGCCCCCCGGTCACCGCCATTCCCAGCACCGCCACGCCTCGATCCATGGGCCGGGACTCTAGATCAGCCGTCCAGTCGTGAAATTCGTCCGTGATCCTCGCGCCGGGCTCGTGTTCGAGGGCAGATGGATCGATCCTCGGATCGATTGGCCAAAGAACAAGGAGCGCAGATGAGACCCTCGAACCCGATCGCCAAGGCGTTGGCCGTCGCGGCCGCCGCCCTGGTGGGCGTGCTGATCGCCGCGGTGCCGGCCTCGGCGGCTTCCAAGGACCGCAACCACGACAGGATTCCGGACCGCTGGGAGGCCAAGCACGGGCTCTCGCTGAAGGTCAACCAGGCCCGCAAGGACCAGGACTCCGACAGCCTTCGCAACCGCGGTGAGTGGCAGGCCAGGTTCGACCCGCGCGACGACGACTCCGACGATGACGGCGTCGAGGACGGCGACGAGGGCGCCGGCACGATCGCCTCGTTCGACGCGACGACCGGCGAGCTCGTGATCAACGTCTTCTCGGGCGACACGGTCACCGGCACCGTCGAATGCCGACACCGAGATCGAGTGCGAGAACGACGACGCGACCGAGCCGGACGACCACGGCGACGACGTCGGCGACGACGAGGGCGAGACGGCCCCAACCATGACATCGGCGACGACCAAGGCGACGACGGCGTCGAGGACGAGTCCGACGACGACGGCCACGGCGGCCCCGGTCACGAGCGCAGCGACCACGACGGCTCGACGACCACGGCGAGGACGATGAGAACTGCACCGTCGACGCCCTCGTCCCGGGCGCGATCGTCCGCGAGGCCGAGCTCGACCTGACCGCTGACGGGCTGGTCTACGAGGAGATCGAGCTCAAGTAGTCCCCACGGACGGAGGGCGGCGATGGCTTCGGCATCATCCAAGCCATCGACCGCCACCGTCCGTAGGAAGGGATACGAAGGAGGCGATGGCGCGTACAGCACGAGATTTGGACCGCTTGCGAGAGCGGTCCTGCGCACGCAGACGCGACGACCGACTGGTCGCGCTCGTGCGCGACGGCACGGACGCCGCCTTCGAGGAGATCGTGCGGCGCTATCGCGCGCCGCTCGTTGCCTTCGCGGCCGCCTACGGCCCGCCGGATCCCGAGGACGTGGTCCAGGAGAGCCTCACCCGTTCCTGGGAGGCGCTGCGTGAGTCGAACACGGAGATGAACTTGAAGCCCTGGCTCTACACGATCGTTCGCAATCGAGCGCTGAACGCGCGCCGCGACGAGCGGCCCACCCAGCAGCTCCCGGAGGGGCTCGACGGGGTTCCCCAGCCACCCGAGGTGGTGCTCGAGCGCGACGAGCTCGACCGCGCCGTCGCAGCGGTCTCGGCGCTGCCCGAGGCGCAGCGCCAGGCGCTGGTGCGAAGCGCGCTCGAGGGCCACACCCACGAGCAGATCGCGACGGCGATCGGAGCCACCCCGGGCTCGGTGCGCCAGCTGATCTATCGCGCCCGGCTCGCCGTCCGCCACGGCGTCGGCGCGGTGATCCCGCTGCCGCTGGTCGCGGCGATCGCCCAGGCCGGATCCGGCACCGGCAGCGGTCGCCGGCGCCGCCGGAGGCGCAGCCACCGGAGGCGCGATCGGCGGCGCTTCGTTCGCGGGCAAGGCGCTCGCGGTCGCCGCGATCGGGGCGGTCGCAGCGGGCTCCGGGGTGGCGATCGAGCGCGCGGTGACCTCCGGGGAGCGCGGCGAGCAGCACAGCGATGCCGCCTCGGGCCCGGCCGAGCCGCGACGAACGGCCCCGCCGCCGAGCGAGCGTGCCTCCAGCGCGCCGCGGCACGGCCACGCTGACCGCGGCCGTCGATCCGGCGGGCGCGCCCGTCACGCAGGCGGCCGCCGGCGCCGCGGAGCCGGCGGCTCGAGCTCCGGCTCGTCCGGTCCGGCGCGGGCTCGAGCGCCTTCCGGCTCAGGCTCCGGATCCAGCGGCGGCGACGGTGGGTCATCCGGCTCGGGCGACGACGGATCCGGCGGTGGTTCCGGGCCGAGCGCCCAGCCTCCCTCCGGGTCGGGCGGCAGCTCGGGCACTCCGGCAGCGGCTCGTCGGGCTCCGGCGGGCACGGGTCGGACGACGCGGTCGAGCCGGTCGAGACCGAGGACCACAGCGGCCCCGGTGACGGTGACGACCGATCGAGTCGAGCCGGTCGAGACCGAGAGCGAGCCGGTCGAGCCGGATCGAGGACCACAGCGGTCCGGACGGCGATGGCGACGCGTCGACGACCACAGCGGCCCGGGCGGCGAGCCCGAGCCGGACTGAGCGCGGAGCCGGCTGAGGGACGGCGCGACCCTACTTGGCGGCGAGCCAGTCCGCGCCGACGCCGACGTCGACCGCCAGCGGCGGGTCGAGCTCGAACGCGCCGACCATCTCGCGGCGGGCGATCTCGGCCGCGGCGTCCATCTCGGCCTCCGGCCCCTCGAACAGGAGCTCGTCGTGGATCTGCAGCACGAGGTCGGTCTCCAGCTCGGCCGCGGCGATCGCGCGATGGCAGTTGACCATCGCGACCTTGATGATGTCGGCGGCGGTGCCCTGGATCACGGTGTTGACGGCGAGCCGCTCGCCGAGGCTGCGGCGCTGCGGGTTGCCGGAGCGCAGCTCCGGGATGTTGCGGCGGCGGCCGAACAGCGTCCTCACGTACCCCTCCTCCGCGGCCGCGGCGATCGTCGCGTCGATGAACCGCTGCACCGCCGGGAAGCGCTCGAAGTAGCGGTCGATGTAGGTGGCCGCCTCCTCGCGCGAGATGTTGAGGCGGTCGGCGAGCCCGAAGGCCGAGAGCCCGTAGGCGATCCCGTAGTTGACCATCTTCGCCTTGGAGCGCTCCGCCGCGGTGATCGCATCGGGGTCGGCCCCGATGATCCCCGCCGCGGTCGCCGAGTGCACGTCCTCGCCCGACGCGAAGATCTCGCGCAGGACGTCCTCGCCCGCCACGTGGGCGAGGACCCGCAGCTCGACCTGGTTGTAGTCGCAGGAGAGCAGCCGCTTGCCCGGCTCGGCGACGAAGCAGGCCCGGACCGGCCGGCCGACGTCGGAGCGGATCGGAATGTTCTGGAGGTTCGGGTTGGTGCTCGACAGCCGCCCGGTGGCCGCGGTCACCTGGTTGAAGGTCGTGTGGATGCGCGAGTTCGCGTCGACCAGCGTCGGCAGCGAGTCGAGGTAGGTGTTCTTGAGCTTGGTCAGTTCGCGCCAGCGCTCGACGCGGCCGACGATCCGATGCTCGTCGCGGAGCTGGCCGAGGACGCGGGCGTCGGTCGAGAAGCCGGTCTTGCCGCGGCGCTTCTTGGTCAACCCGAGCTCGTCGAAGAAGACCGTGGCGAGCTGCTGCGGCGACCCGATCGTGAACTCGTGGCCGGCGTCCTCGTAGATCTGGGCCTCGAGCTCGACGATCTGCTCCTCCATTCCGGCGCCGATCTCGGCCAGCCGCTCGGTGTCGAGCTTGAGCCCGATCCGCTCCATCTCCCCGAGCACCTCGATCAGCGGCATCTCGACCTCGTTCAGCAGGCGCTCGACCCCGAACTCGATCACGCGCTCGCGCTGGCGCTCGGCGAGCTCACCCGTCAGCCGTGCGTCGACGGCCGGGTCGCCGGCCGCCTCGCCCTCCTCGGCCGCGAGGCTGAGCTGGCCGTCCTCGGCCCCGGCCGGGGCGGCGGCGAGCCCTGCGTCGGCGGCCAGCTCGTGCAGTTCGTAGGTGCGCCGGGCCGGGTCGATCAGGTACGCGGCGACCATCGTGTCATGGGCGAGGTCGAGGCCCTGGGGTCTTGCAGCGGAGAGCAGGCTGTTGGGTCCGTGGCCGCCGAGCTCCTTGATGTCGTGGCCGACGATCGGGTGCGGGCGCAGCGCGGTTGCGAGGCCCGCGAGGTCCGAGGCGTCGCCGGCGATCACCTTGGCGCCGTCGCTGGCCGCCCACCGGCCGCCGCCGATCGCGAGCGCCACCGGGCCGTCGGCGAGGTCGTCCGGCGTGCCCTCCTGGGCATCGACCTCGATCGTCTCCTCGACCATGCGGCCGGGCACGACCTCGTCCCACTCGTCGTCGAGGCGCTGGATCACGGCCCGCAGCTCGAACTGGTTGGCCGCGTCGCGCAGCTTCGTGCGGTCGGGCGAGGAGCGCAGCGCCTCGGTGATCTTCAGTGGCACGGCGACGTCCTCGACCATGGTCGCGAGCTGCTTGGAGACACGGGCGTCGTCGGCGTGCTCGGTCAGGTTCTGCTTGCGCTTGGCGCCCGAGATCTCGTCGACCGAGCCGAGCACGCCCTCGAGGTCGCCGAACTGCTGCAGGAGCTGCGCAGCCGTCTTGTCGCCGATCCCGGGGACGCCCGGGATGTTGTCGGAGGTGTCGCCCTTGAGCCCGATGAAGTCGGTGACCCGCTCCGGTGGCACGCCGTAGCGCTCGACGACGCCGTCGCGGTCGTAGACCTTGGTGTCGGTGACCCCGCGCGAGGTGGTCATCACCCGCACCCCGTCGCGCACCAGCTGGTAGACGTCCCGATCGCCGGAGACGATCATCACCGGCACCTTCGCCTCGCTCGCCTGGCGGGCCAGGGTGGCGATCACGTCGTCGGCCTCGTAGCCCTCGACGTCCACGTTCTTGAACCCGAACGCCTCGGCCAGCGGCGCGAGGTGCGGCCACTGCTCCTTGAGCAGGTCGGGGCGGGACTTGCGCTGGGACTTGTACTCGGCGTAGACCTTCTCGCGCCCGGACCAGCCCCTGTCCCAGGCGACGATCACGGCCTTCGGCGAGTGGTCGATGAGGATCTTGGCCATCATCGACGCGAACCCGTAGATCGCGTTGGTCGGGCGCCCGTCGGCGGTCGCGATCGACTCCGGGAGGGCGAAGAACGCGCGGTAGGCGAGCGAGTTCCCGTCGATCAGGAAGACCTCCTCCCCGCGCCCGTTTGAGTCCTTCTTCGCCATCGCTTCGATCTTATGGGGCCGCCTGCAGAAGGCAGAGCACGGCTGCGGCCAGGCCCGCCGGATCATCGTTGATCCGCGTGTCCTCGACCCGCACGACCCTGTATCCGGCCAGCTCCAACTCGAGATCCCGGTCGTTGTCCTCGCGCATCGCCCGGCGCCCGCGGTGATAGATGTAGCCGTCCACCTCGACGACCAGCCGCTCGGCGGGCCAGAGGAAGTCCACGCGGTAGCGGCCGATCCACACCTGCGCCTCGGGCTCCGGAACTCCGTAGCGGCGGCAGATGGCCAGGAAATCCCGCTCGAGATCGCTCTCGGTCCGATCGAAGAGGTAGCCAGGGTCGAGCGGCAGCCCGCGCTTCTCCGCGGTGCGGGTGGCGCGGCGAACGTCGGCGGCGGACGCGACCGACGCCAGGTCGGCGAGGGTGCGGGCCGGCATGGTCACCGGAATGTTGTCGCGACTGGTCGTACGGGCGCGGGCGAGCGTGCGGGAGCGGTAGATCGTCAGGTCCGCCCGCTTCGCGGGCGAGGCCGGGTAGGCGACGCTGACGTGAGGTTTGGCGCCGGCGGGCGGCAGGAGCTCCCAGAGCTCGGCGGCGCTGCGGTGCGACAGCACGCCCCGCGGGACCGCGAGCGTCGCGGCCTTCCAGCGCCCGTGGTGGGTCAGGCCGTCGTGGCCGACCGCGTAGACGCCCCGGTGCACGGGATGCAGGCGTCCAGCCCGGACGCGGCCAAGGACCGCGTCGCGGCTCAAGCCCGAGCGGAGCAGTTGCGAGACCGCGACGACGCCGTGCTGCCGGGCCGCGATCCGGGCAATGAGGAGGTCGGGTGTGTGGCGTTTGTCGGCCATCCCCGGACAAACCCCACACACGCCGGGCCCGCCCCCCTTTGCCCAGCCAAACTCCGCCCCATAAACTCCGCGCTCGCCCATGGCCAGCGTCTCCGCACAGTTCTCGGTCACCGTGCGCGTCGAGCTCGACGCGCGCTCCGAGCCGCTCGGCAAGCTGACCGCGGCGATCGCGGAGGCCGGCGGGGCCCTGCAGGGGGTCGATCTCGTCCCCGGCGCCGGCGCCGAGGGCAAGCGGGTCCGCGAGTTCACGATCGACGCCCGCGACCGGGCGCATTGGGAGGAGATCCTGCGCGCGATCGGCTCGACCCGGGGCGCCCGGGTGATCGATTACGTCGACCGCACGCTGGCGATGCACCGCGGCGGCAAGATCGAGCAGCACAACAAGTACCCGCTGAAGACCCGCGACGACCTCTCGATGGCCTACACGCCGGGCGTCGCGCGCGTCTGCATGGAGATCGCCGCTGACCGCAAGAAGGCCTTCGATTTCACGATCAAGAAGAACACGGTCGCGGTCGTCTCCGACGGGTCGGCGGTGCTCGGGCTCGGCGACATCGGCCCCGAGGCGGCGATGCCGGTGATGGAGGGCAAGGCGATGCTGTTCAAGGAGTTCGCCGCGATCGACGCGTTCCCGATCTGCCTCGACACGAACGACCCGGAGAAGATCATCGAGGCGGTGCGGCTGATGGCCCCGACCTTCGGTGGCATCAACCTCGAGGACATCTCCGCCCCGCGCTGCTTCGAGATCGAGGAGACGCTCAAGGAGGAGCTCGACATCCCGGTGTTCCACGACGACCAGCACGGCACCGCGGTGGTGACGATGGCGGCGCTGTTCAACGCGCTGAAGATCGTCGGCAAGCCGATCTCAGACCTCAGGGTGCTGGTGCTCGGCCTGGGCGCGGCGGGCGTCGCGGTGACCAAGATGATGCTCGCCTCCGGGATCACCGACATCATCGGCTGCGACCGCAAGGGCGCGCTGTCGACCACCCGTGACGACTACGAGCAGATGACCGAGATCAAGCGCTGGTACTCGGAGAACTCGAACCCGGAGCACCGCCTCGGGGGCCCCGCCGAGGTGATCGACGGCGTCGACCTGTTCGTCGGCGTCTCCGGCCCCGGACTGATCGAGGCGAGCGACCTGGCGAAGATGGCCGCCGACCCGATCGTCTTCGCGATGGCGAACCCGACCCCCGAGGTGATGCCCGAGGAGGCCGAGCCGCACGTTCGGATCATGGCCACCGGCCGCTCGGATTACCCGAACCAGATCAACAACGTGCTCGCCTTCCCCGGGATCTTCCGCGGCGCCCTCGACGCCGGCGCCCCGCGGATCACCGAGGAGATGAAGCTGGCGGCGGCGCAGGCAATCGCCGACGTGGTCGCCGCCGAGGACCTGTCCGAGGACTACATCATCCCCTCGGTGTTCGACCGCGACGTCGCCCCCGCGGTCGCCAAGGCCGTGATCGAAGAGGCGCGCCGCGACGGCATCGCCCGCGTCTCCGAGGAGACGGGTACGTTTTCGACCATCGAGTGAGTCGCGAGGCGGGACCCTCTCGGAACTAGGAAAGGCTGGATATGCGCGTTCTCGTCACCGGTGCCACCGGACTGATCGGCTCGGCGGTCTGCGACGCCCTGCTCGCCCGCGGCGAGGAGGTCGTCGGCCTCAGCCGTGACCCGGCAAAGGCCCGCACGACCAACCCAACAGTCACCTGGCACGCCTGGGACCCGGCCAACGAACGCCCGCCCGCCGCCGCGCTGGAGGGCGTGGACGCGGTCGTGAACCTGGTCGGTGAGGAGATCAACCAGCGGCTCACCGACGAGGCGAAGCAGCGCATCCGCGAGAGTCGCGTGCGGGCGACCAAGAACCTCGTCGACGGCATGCTGGCGGCAACGCCCAACCCGCGGACCCTGATCAGCCAAGCGGCGATCGGGATCTACGGCGACCGCGGCGAGGCGATCGTCGACGAGTCGACCCCGGCGGGCCCGGACTTCCTCCCCCAGCTCGTGGTCGAGTGGGAGAACGAGGCCCGCAGGGCCGAGGCGGGCGGCGTCCGCGTCGTGATCTTCCGCACCGGGCTCGTGCTCGATCCGGACGGCGGGCTGCTCAAGCAGCTGGTGCCGCCGTTCAAGCTCGGGGTCGGCGGCCCGCTCGCCGGCGGCGACTTCTACATGCCGTGGATCCATCGCGATGACGAGGTCGGCCTGATCCTCTGGGCGCTCGACAACGCCGCGGTCAGCGGCACCCTGAACGCAACCGCTCCGCGCCCGGTCACCAACCGCGAGTTCTCGAAGTCCCTTGGCAAGGCGCTCCACCGTCCGTCGCTGATCCCGGCACCGCGGCTTGCGATCCGCGCCCTGCGCGGCGAGGAGCTGACCGAGCAGATCACCGGCAGCTACCGCGTGATCCCGCGCCGGGCTCAGGACCTGGGCTATCGCTTCCGCTTCTCCGAGCTCGACGCGGCGCTCGCCGACCTGTTCTAGCTCCCGATCCTGGCGACGGGCCGGACCCTCCCGCCGCGGCCGAACCGGTACCCCGTCATGCGCGAGAGCGTCGTCTCGCCGCGGGCGCTGATCTCGTACGGGCCGAGGATCGAATCCGGTCGCGCGAGGCCGAAGACGGCGTGGGCGACGGCGGTCCGGTCGGTCGCGTCCGAGGCGGTCTCGATCGCCGCCAGGATCAGGGCCATCGACTCGTAGCCGTAGGCGGCGTACCGGCCCGGGGCGCGGTCGTAGGCGTCCTCGAAGGCAGCCGCGAACCGCCGCCCCGCCGCCGGCAGCTGCGACGGATCGAGCGCCGCCGAGGTCGCCAGGGTCCCGGGGCTCTCGCCGACCTCGGGAGCGAGCTCGGCGTCGGTGACCATCAGCCTGGGCGCCGTTCGCGCCAGGGCCGCCGGCTGGTTGGCGGCCTCGCCGCCGTAGTAGAGGAGCTGCGGTCGGGCCTCGACCGCAGCGACATCGCCGAGCGCGACCTCGAACGCGTCGACGACGGCGTCGCCGAACGGGGTCCCGTCGGATTCGGTCGCGACCCGGCGCAGGCCCAGGTCGCCGACCCAGCCGGCGCCGGCCTCGGCCTGGGCGCGGTCGCTCGGGATCACGCGGGCGAACGTCCGGCTGCCGCTCGGCTGGGTCTCGGGGACGTCGGACGAGCTCGGCGAGGGAGCGACGAGGTCGCCGGCCGCGCTCGCCGGCGACACCTGGAGCAGCCCGGCCGTGTTGGTGACGGGCAGCGACGCGCGGGTGGCGCCGGACTCGAAGTCGCCGAGATATGCGATCGCGGTCGCGTCCTGGGTGGCGCGCCGGGCATTGGCCGCAGCGCTGACCGGGCTCCAGCGCGCGCGGGCGCCGGTGCCCTCGGTGTCGTCGAGGTACACGGCCTCAACCGCGGTCCCGGCCGCCTCGCCGCCGGCGTCCGCGAGCGCCAGCCGGGCGCCGTCGGCGGCGTCGCGCCCGTCGGCCGCGAGCTCACCCCTCAGCGGCAGGCTGACGTACACGGTCAAGGTCGGGTCGCCGCCGTCGTCGCCGCTCGCCGAACAGCCGACGAGCGCCGCCGCGAGCAGCAGCGCGATTGCCGCCGACCTCATGCCGTCAGCCGAAGAAGACCTCGGCCTCGCGATAGAGCGAGTCCGGGACCACCTTCAGCTCCGCGGTCGCCTCCGCGAGCTCGACGAGGGCGATGTCGGTGGAGCGCAGCGCGGTCATCTTGCCCCATTCGCCCTCGGTGGCGGCGTCGATCGCGTGCAGCCCGAATCGCGTGGCGAGGACGCGGTCGAACGCGGTCGGCGTGCCGCCGCGCTGCACGTGTCCGAGCACCGTGGCTCGCGCCTCATGCCCGGTGCGCCCCTCGATCTCGGCTTCGAGCCACTGGCCGATCCCGCCGAGGCGAACGTGGCCGAACGAATCGGTCGGCGCATCACGGGCGACCGGCATCCCACCCTTGGGCTCGGCGCCCTCGCTGACGACGACGATCGGCGCGTACTGACTCTCGAAGCGGCGGACGATGTAGTCGCACACCTGACCGAGGTCGAACGGGTGCTCGGGGATCAGGATCACGTTGGCGCCGCCGGCCAGCCCGGCGTGCAGAGCGATCCAGCCCGCGTGGCGGCCCATCACCTCGACGATCAGGGTGCGCTTGTGGCTCTCGGCGGTGGTGTGCAGGCGGTCGATCGAGCCCATCGCGATGTTGACCGCGGTGTCGAAGCCGAACGTGTAGTCGGTCGCGCCCAGATCGTTGTCGATCGTCTTCGGGACCCCGACGACCTTGATTCCGGCGTCGTGAAGCCCGCGGGCGGCGCCGAGCGTGTCCTCGCCACCGATCGCGATCAGCCCGTCGACGCCGTCGCGCGCGAGGTTGTCCGCGACCCGTTGCGACCCCGACTCCTCGTTCAGCGGGTTCGTCCGCGAGGAGCCGAGAATCGTCCCGCCACGCGGGAGGATGCCGCGCACCTCGGGGATTCCGAGCGGCCGCCAGTCGCCCTCGAGCGGGCCTCGCCAGCCATCGCGGTAGCCGACGAACTCGTGGCCGTACTCGGCGACGCCCTTGCGGACGATCGCCCGGATGACGGCGTTCAACCCGGGGCAGTCGCCGCCGCCTGTCAGCACTCCCAGTCGCACGCGGCCAACGATACCCGCGGGGCGCGCGCTAGTCGGCGAGGGCCTCGCGGCGGACCGAGAAGAAGTCCGCCGCGAGCGAGAGTGGATCGGCGGCCTCGAGCAGGTCGCGGTGGCCGAGCTCGGCGCCGTCGAACCCGGTCGCGTTCCACAGGCCGCCCCGGGTCTGCGGCTGCCACGGGCCGACGTACAGGTACGGCTCGGGATGATCGCCGTCGCCCGGCGAGGCGCCGTAGTTGGCGCGCCGCCCGAGCGACTCCGCCCCGGACTCGAAGGCGATGTCGAAGTGCTCGGGCCAGAGGTTGATCGCCGAGGGCTCGTCGGCCGGCGAGACCGTCGCGAGCAGGTCGGCAAGCGCCTCGGCCGCGAACTCGTAGAAGGACCCGAGCGCAACCGCCGCGGCGTCGTCGATCCCGAGCGGGGTCGAGTCGGTCGGGGCGCCGCCCGGGAACAGGTCGGCGCCGACCAGCTCGGCCGCGCCGGCGATCGTCTCCAGCCGCCCCCGGCGCTCGGAGCCGTCATCCGCGACCACCAGCTCGGCTCCCTCGACCCGGACCTGCAGCGCCCGCCCCTCGAACTCGAACGGCGGGGTCCCGAAGCCGCCCGGCGTCTGGCTCAACGCGATCTCGTTGTCCGGCTTGCGGGCCGGCGCGACGATCAGCTCGGCGACACGATGAAGCGCCTCCCGCGTCCCGCTGAACGTCGGAGGGAGCGCCGCGAGCGCCATCAGACGAGCTCCGCGTCGGCCATCACCTCGACCATAGCCGGGCCGTCGTGCTCGAGCGCGCGCCCGTCGTCCTCGCTCATCGCTCCTCCTCGCTCACGGCCGACTCCATTCGGAGCCTCTGTCGCCCGAGGGTCGCGGGCGTTACGTCAGCGGGTCAGGCCTTCATCCACTCGATCAACGGCTTCGCCCAGCGGTCGATGATGCCGTTGACGAGGATGAACAGGAAGATCAGCGCAGCGACGGTGCCGCCCAGCGAGAAGGCGTAGGCGACCATCAGGGCGATCAGTCCGACAACGGTGAAGACGAGCAGACGCACGGGCGGCAATCTACCCGTTCGGGCGGCACCTAGGACTCGATCGCGGCGCGTGCCGCCTCGATGAAGGCGCCGACCGCCGCGCCGGCGGCGGACGGATCACCCGCCTCGTCGACCGCGCGGACCAGCCGCGTCCCGATGATCACGCCGTCCGCGATCGCGCCGACCGTCGCCGCCTGCTCCGGGGTGCCGATCCCGAACCCGACCGCGACGGGGACCGGGGAGTCGGCCTTCGTCGCCTCGATCAGCGCCCCGAGCGACTCTGGGAGGCTGTCGCGCTCGCCGGTCGTCCGAGTGTCGGAGACGAGGTAGACGAACCCCTCGGCCTGTGAGCAGATGCGGGCGCGGCGCTGCGGCGGCGTCGTCGGGGCGACGAGCGGGATCAGCGCCAGGCCCGCGGCGCGCAGCGCTGCGGCAACCTCGCCGCCCTCCTCGAGCGGCAGGTCCGGAACGATCGCGCCCGCGGCTCCGGCATCGGCGAGCTCGCGGGCAAAGCGCTCGGGCCCGCGCGCGAGAATCATGTTCGCGTACGCCATCGGGATCACCGGAAGGCGGGCGGCGACGCGCTCGCAGTCGGCGAGCGCCGCCTCGAGCGTCGCCCCCGCCGCCAGCGCCCGGGTCGCGGCGTCGTGGATCACCGGGCCGTCGGCGAGCGGGTCCGAGTACGGGACCCCGAGCTCGATCAGGTCCGCGCCCGAGTCGGCGTAGGCGTCGATCACCGCGGCCGAGGTCTCGCGGTCGGGGAAGCCGGACATCATGTACGGCATCAGCGCGGCGCGGCCTTCGCTGCGCGCACGGGCGAACGCCGCAGCGACGGGATCGCTCATTCGCCGCTCGTGCGGGCGACGACTTCGGCGAGGTCCTTGTCGCCGCGCCCGGAGAGGGTCAGGACGTCGAAGCCCTCGGCCCCCGGGTTGTCGAGCAGCCACGCGATCGCATGGGAAGGCTCCAGCGCCGGGATGATCCCCTCGAGCCGCGTGAGCTCGCGGAAGGCGCGCAGGGCCTGATCGTCGGTGACCGCCTCGTAGCGGACCCGGCCCGTGTCGCGCAGGTAGGCGTGCTGCGGGCCGACGCCCGGGTAGTCGAGGCCCGCCGAGACCGAGTGGGCCTCGAGGATCTGGCCGTCCTCGTCGGCGAGCACCGCCGAGAGCGCCCCGTGGAGGACCCCGACCGCACCGGCGGTCAACGACGCCCCGGTCCGGCCGCTGTCGACCCCCTCCCCCGCAGCCTCGACCCCGATCAGCTCGACCCCGGGGTCGTCGAGGAACGGCACGAAGGTGCCGATCGCGTTCGAGCCGCCGCCGACGCAGGCGATCACCCGGGCCGGGAGCGCCCCCTCGGCGGCGAGCGCCTGCTCGCGCGCCTCGGAGCCGATCACGAGTTGCAGGTCGCGGACGATCGCCGGGTACGGCGCCGGGCCGACCGCCGAGCCGATGATGTAGTGCGTGTCGGCGACGTTGGCGACCCAGTCGCGGATCGCGGCGCTGACCGCCTCCTTCAGCGTCCGGGCCCCGACCTCGACCGGGGCGACCTCCGCGCCGAGCAGGCGCATACGCTCGACGTTGGGCGCCTGGCGGCGCATGTCCTCGGTGCCCATGTAGACGACGCAATCGAGCCCGAGCAGCGCGCACGCCGTGGCCGACGCGACCCCGTGCTGGCCCGCGCCGGTCTCGGCGATCACCCGGGCCTTGCCCATCCGGCGGGCGAGCAGCGCCTGGCCGACGGCGTTGTTGATCTTGTGGGCCCCGGTGTGGGCGAGGTCCTCGCGCTTCAGATAAACGCGGCGGCCGACCCGCTCGGAGAGCCGCTCGGCCAGGTACAGCGGAGTCGGACGGCCGACGAAGTCGCGCAGCAGGCGGTCGAGCTCGGCCGCGAAGCCGGCGTCGGCGGTCGCCTCCGCCCAGGCGGCGGTGAGCTCGTCGAGCGCGGCGATCAGCACCTCGGGGACGAATCGGCCGCCGTACGGACCGAAGCGCTCGTCGACGCCGGCCTCGGCTCCGAGGCCGCCCGCGGCGCCTGCCGGTCCGCTCACGGCAGCGTCCCGGGCGCGGCCGGGACCGTGACGCCGGCCGCCTCGGCGAAGCTCGCCATCAGCGCGTGGTCCTTGACCCCCGGCTCCGCCTCGATCCCGCTGGCGACGTCGACCGCATACGGATGGGCGACCTCGATCGCCTCGGCGACGTTCGACGGCGTCAGCCCGCCGGCGAGGATCAGCGGCACGGTCGAATTGCGCTCGGCGGTCAGCACCCAGTCGAAGCTCGCGCCGGTGCCGCCCGGCGTCTCCGGGCTGTGCGCGTCGAGCAGGTGGTAATCCGTGCGGAAGATCTCGGCGGCGCGCACATCGGCGCCGCTTCGCACCCGCAGCGCCTTGATGACCTTGCAGCCGGTCCGGCGAGCGACCTCCTGGCAGAACGCGGGCCCCTCGTCGCCGTGCAGCTGCACGCCCTCGAGCTGCGCGTCCTCGGCCGCGGCGGCGATCTCGCCCAGCGAAGCGTTCACGAACACGCCGACGATCATCGCCTTGCGCCGCAGCTCGGCGCTGATCGCGACCGCGGTGGCCGGATCGCACCGGCGCGGGCTCTGCGGCCAGTAGTTGAGGCCGATCGCCCAGGCGCCGAGACGGACCGCTTCGCGCGCATCCTCGGCCCTCGTTATGCCGCAGAACTTGACTCGCATCCGGTCGGAGTAGCGTAGGGATCGTGGTCGCACCCGGATCAGGCGGGCCTGATTCGCCGCCCCCCGAGCTCGAGGCGGAGATCCAGCGGATCGGCCGCGAGGTCGCCGCCCGGTTCCCCTCCCCCGCCCGCCATCCTCTGCGGTCGCTCGACCAGAAGGCGATGCAGCTGACCGCGCGCGACGAGCAGCTCTCGGCGGCGCTGTTCCGGCTCGTCGACGTCACGCCCGCGTGCCGCTCGGTCGACGACCTCAGCTCGCACCTGGTCGCCTACCTCGACCAGGTCGACGAGCGGCCGCCCTCGATCGAGGCGGCGCTGCGCCTCGCCGACAGCGCCGCCGGGCGCAAGGCACTCGGGCGGGCCACGGCCGCCGGCGTGCGCCACATGGCCCACCGGTTCATCGTCGGCGAGAGCCCGGCCGCGGCCCTCGGCACGCTCGAGCGGCTGTGGAGAGGCGGGATCGCGACCTCCGTCGACCTGCTCGGCGAGGCGACCGTGACCGCCCCCGAGGCCGATCGCTACGCGGACCGGTGCCGCGAGGCGCTCGAGACCGTGAGCGAGGCCGCGGCCGGGTGGCCCGCCCGAGAGTGGCTCGAGCGCGACTCCGCCGGCGCCGTGCCGCGGGTCAACCTCTCCGTCAAGGTCACCGCCCTGACACCGCTGATGCGCCCGCGAGCCCCCGAGGTCGGGCGCGAGGATGCCGCCGTGCGGCTGCGGGGGCTGCTCGAGCTGGCCCGCGACCGCGGCGCTCACCTCCACGTCGACATGGAGTCGGTCGACTCGATCGAGACGACGACCGACCTCGTTCTCGGGCTGCTCGCCGAGCCCGAGTTCGCCGACGGACCGTCCGCCGGGGTGGTCCTGCAGGCCTATCTGCGCGACTCGCCCGGACAGCTCGAGCGGCTGCTGTCCTGGGCGCGGCGAACGCCGCGGGCATCGCCGCTGGTCGTGCGGGTGGTCAAGGGCGCCTACTGGGACCACGAGGTGGTCGAGGCGCGCCAGCACGGCTGGAACACCCCCGTGTTCGAGGACAAGGCCGACTGCGACCGTAACTTCGAGGAGCTCACGCGGCGGCTGCTCGACGCAAGGCCCGCGGTGCGGGTCAAGGTCGCGAGCCACAATCTGCGGTCGGTCGCTCACGCGATCGCGTACAACCGCCTGCGCGGTGGCGAGGATCGCGACCTCGAGCTGCAGGTGCTCCGCGGGCTCGGCGACGAGCTTGCTGAGGCGCTGCGCTCGGACCGGCTGCGGGTGCGCAGCTACTGCCCGGTCGGCGACCTGGTGGCGGGGATGGCCTACCTGGTCCGGCGGCTGCTGGAGAACTCGTCCAACGACTCGTTCCTCCGCGCCCACCACAGCGGCGTGCCGGTCGAGGAGCTGCTGGCCGCACCGTGAGCGCGCCGCCGGCCAGCTTTCGCAACGAGCCGACGCTGGAGCTGCGGCGCGCCGCCGAGCGCGAGCGCCTGACCGCGGCGCTGGCGGAGCTCGAGCCGCGCCTGCCGCTCGAGGTGCCGATCCTGATCGACGGCGAGCGCGGCGCCGCCGCCGGGCTCGAGTCGACCGACCCGGGCGCGCCGCAGCGGCTCGTCGCGATCGCTGGACGAGCCGGCGAGGCCGACGCCGCGAGCGCGGTCGACGCGGCGGAGCGGGGGCTCGCCGAGTGGCGGCAGCTGAGCGGCGCCGAGCGGGCGGCGGTACTCGGCGCCGCGGCCGCGACCCTGCGCGCGCGACGCGCGGAGCTCGCGGCGCTCGAGGTCCGCGAGTGCGCGAAGCCGTGGCCCGAGGCCGACGCCGATGTCTGCGAGGCGATCGACTTCCTCGAGTACTACGCGCTCGGCGCGGCGTCGCTGGACCGCGGGCCGGAGCTCGCCCAGGCGCCCGGCGAGCGCAACACGATGCGCTACGAACCGGTCGGGATCGCCGCGGTGATCTCGCCCTGGAACTTCCCGCTCGCGATCCCGGCGGGGATGACCTCGGCGGCGCTCGCGGCCGGCAACGCGGTCGTGCTGAAGCCCGCCGAGCAATCGCCGGGGTGCGCGCTGGCGCTGGTCGAGGCGCTGCACGGCGCCGGCGTCCCGTCGGCCGCGCTCGGGCTGCTCCCGGGCGAGGGCGACGCCGGCGCGGCGCTCGTCCGCGACCCGCGGGTCGGGTTGATCGCGTTCACCGGCTCCGGCGCCGTCGGCCTCGAGATCGTCCGGGCCGCGGCCGACACGCGGCCCGGCCAAGACCGGGTGAAACGGGTCGTCGCCGAGATGGGCGGCAAGAACTGCATCATCGTGGACGCCGACGCCGACCTCGACGACGCCGTCCCCGCGATCGTGGAATCGGCGTTCGCATACGCCGGGCAGAAGTGCTCGGCCGCATCCCGCGTGCTGGCCCACGAGGCGGTGGCCGACGATCTGCTCGAACGGCTCGCCGGGGCGACCGACGCGCTCGCCGTGGGCGGGGCCGAGAGCTTCGCGACCGATGTGCCGCCGCTCATCGAGGCCGAGGCCCGGGACCGCGTCGAGCGCTACCGAGCCGAGGCAAGCGCGGACGGGCGCATCGTCACCGAGGCGCGCGAGGTGCCCGACGACGGCTGGTACTGCGCGCCGACCGTGGTGAGCGGCCTGGCCCCGGGCTCGTCGGCGCTGCGCGACGAGATCTTCGGGCCGCTGCTCAGCGTCGAGGCGATCGACGGCGTCGCGCAGGGCCTCGAGCTGGTCGACTCCCTGCCGTTCGCGCTCACGGCCGGCCTCTTTTCACGCGACCCGAGGGTGATCGAATTGGTCGCGGGCTCGGTCCCGGCGGGCAACCTCTACGTCAACCGCTCGACCACCGGCGCGATGGTCGCCCGCCAGCCGTTCGGCGGCAACCGGCTCTCCGGGATCGGCGCGCAGGCCGGCGGCCCCGACTACCTGCGCCAGTTCACCCGCTCGCGCGTGATCACCGAGAACACGATGCGCCACGGGCTCGAGACCGACCGCGGCTGAGCGCGGGCGAGCGAACGGGCCGGTCGATGCCGGCCCGTCCGCCCGGGTTCCACGAACGTCTCGTCAGCCGCCGGCCTGCGCGGGGCGGTCGGTGAGCTCGACGCTCACGGTCCGCTCGTCGCCGCCGCGCAGCAGAGTGAGCTGGAGCGAATCGCCGGGGTGCTTCGCGTCGACGGCCGCGATCACGTCGTCCATGCCGGAGACCGGGTTGCCGTCGACCGCGGTGATCACGTCGCCACCGGCGCGGATCCGCTGCCCGGCCACGGTCACCGTCGCGTCCCCGGCCTGGATCCCCGCCTTGTCAGCGGGGCTGCCCGGGACGACCGACTGGACCAGCGCGCCGCTGTTCGCGTCGAGGTTGAGGACGTCGGCGATGTCCGGGGTCAGGTCGCCACCGCTGATGCCCATGAAGGCGTGCTCGACCGAGCCGTTGGCGATCAGCTGCTGGGCGATCTCCTGGGCGGTGTCGATGGGAACGGCGAAGCCGATCCCGACGTTGCCCTCGGACTGGCCGCCGGACTCGATCTGCGAGTTGATCCCGATGACCTTGCCCTCGGCGTCGAGCAGCGGGCCGCCCGAGTTGCCGGGGTTGATCGGGGCGTCAGTCTGGATCGCGTTCTCGATCGTGAACCCGTTCGGGGCGCTGATCTGACGCTGGACCGCGGAGACGATGCCCGCCGTCGCGGTCCGGTCGAGGCCGAAGGGGTTGCCGATCGCCACCACCGGATCGCCGACCTGGACGCCGGACGACGAGCCGAGCTCGAGCGGCTGCAGCTGATCGGAGCCGGAGTCGACCTCGAGCACCGCGACGTCCGTCGAGGGATCGGTGCCGACGACCTTGGCGTCGAACGTCTGACCGTCCTCGCCGCCGACGCGCACGGTGACGTTGTCGGAGCCGGCGACGACGTGGTTGTTCGTGAGGATGTGGCCGTCGTTGTCGATCACGAACCCGGAGCCGGTCGCGGTCCCGCCCTGGGACTGCCCGAACGGGTTGAACGGGGTGGGCTCCGCCTTCTGCTCGGCGGTGATGAATACGACGCCCGGCGAGTCCTCGCTGTAGATCTGGTTGACGCTCAGGGCCTTGCCCTGGTCGTCGGAGGCGAGCGCCGTCTGCGCGTTGTCGGCGGGAACGGTGGTCGTCGTGGTCGTCGAATCGCCGCCGGCGTCGACCAGCCCGGTGCCGATGGCGGCCAGACCGAGGACGGCGACGACGACTCCCCCCGCGAGCGCGGAGGCGAATGGGGTCTTCAGAAGCTTCTTCATGCGCCCGAGGTTGGCCGGGCGTTCCTAAAGGCGGCTAACGCGAACCGTAAGCGCGGCTAAGAAGTCGCCGCACGGCGGCCGAACCGCTCTGATCAGCTCTCGGAAGCGCGATCCATGTAGTGCTCGCGGGTGCGCTCCTCGTCCATCGTCAACTCGCGGACGGCGCCCTCGGGGTCGCCTGAGCGCATCAGCGTCTCGCCGATCAGGACCGCGTCGCAGCCGATCCGCTCGAGCTCGACGAGCTGCTCGGCGCGGTCGTATCCCGATTCCGAGACCACGGTCTTGCCGGCCGGGACGTCGGTGATCAGCTCGGGGGTCGTCTCGAGGTCGACCGAGAGGTCGGCGAGGCTGCGGTTGTTGATCCCGATCACGTCGGCGTCGAGCTCGAGCGCCCGCTCGAGGTCGGGCTCGTCGTGAACCTCGACCAGGCAGTCGAGGTCGAGCAGGCGCGCCTCCTCGTAGAGCGAGCGCAGGCGCTCGTCGTCGAGCGCGGCGACGATCAGCAGGACGGCGTCGGCGCCATGGACCGCGGCCTCGTAGAGCTGGTACGGATCGACGATGAAGTCCTTCCGCAGGATCGGCAGCCCGCAGGCGGCGCGGGCCGCGCGTAGGTCCTCCAGGGTGCCGCCGAAGTGGCGCTCATCGGTGAGCACCGAGAGCGCGGCGGCGCCGGCCCGCTCGCAGGCGGAGACAACCTCGGCGACCGTCGCTCCGGCGGCGATGTCGCCGGCGCTCGGCGACCGGCGCTTGAACTCCGCGATCAGCGAGAGCCCGGGCCGGACCAGCGCCTCGCTGAACGGGCGCGAGCCGGACAGGGTGCCGACGGCGGCGCGCAGGTCCTCGGCCGGGACCGACCGCTTGCGCCGTGCCACGTCCTCCTGCGCTGCCCCCACGAGCTCGTCGAGCTTGCTCATGCGCAGATCAGGGTAGTCATCGGGCCGCCAGCTCGCGGCTCAGCCGCACGAGCCGCTCCAGGACGCCCAGCGCGGCGCCCGAGTCGATCGCCTCGCGCGCCCGGTCCGCCCCGGCGGCGAGATCGTGGGCGCCGCCCCCGGCGAGGATCGCGGCCGCCGCGTTGAGGACGACCACGTCGCGGGCCGGGCCGGGCTCGCCGCCGAGCACGGCGCGCACGACGGCGGCGTTCTCGGCCGGCTCGCCGCCGGCGATCGCGCTCAGGTCGGCGCGCTCGATCCCGAGATCCTCGGGCGTCACGAACCACTCCTGCGTGCCGCCGTCGGCGACCTCGATCACCCGCGTGCGGTCGGCGACGCTGATCTCGTCGACGCCGTCGTCGGAGCAGACGACGAGAGCGCGCTCGCAGCCGAGCCCGACGAGCGCCTCGGCGATGGTCTCCTGGTAGCGGCGGTCGGAGACGCCGAGCAGCTGGCGCTCGGCCGCGGCGGGGTTGGTGAGCGGCCCGAGGAAGTTGAAGATCGTCCGCACGGCGAGCTCCTTGCGAACCGGGACCACGTGCTTCATCGCCGCGTGGTGGCGCGGGGCGAACATGAAGCCGAAGCCGATCTCCTCGATGCATCTGGCGACCGCGTCGGGGCCGAGGTCGATCTGCACCCCGAACGCCTCGAGCAGGTCGGCCGAGCCCGAGCGGCTGGTGTTCGAGCGGTTCCCGTGCTTGGCGACCGCGCATCCCGCCCCAGCGGCGACCAGCGCCGCCGCGGTCGAGATGTTGAAGGTCGATGGGCCGCCACCGGTTCCGGCCGTGTCGACGAGGTCGTGGCGGCGGGTCTCGACCGAGGCGGCGAGCCGCCGCATCGTCCGCGCCAACCCGACCAGCTCGGCCACCGTCTCGCCCTTGGCCCGCAGCGCGATCAGGAAGGCGCCGGTCTGCACCTCGCCGGCGCGGCCCTCCATCACCTCGTCGAGGACGGCGGAGGCGTGGTCGGCCGTCAGGTGACTGCCGGAGGCGACCTCGTCGATGGCGCGCGTGAGGATGGGGTTAGGCATCGTCGCTCGTCGCTCGTCGCTCGCCGTTCGAGCCGAGGAAGTTGGCCAGCAGCCGCTTGCCGTCCGGCGTGAGCACGGATTCTGGGTGGAACTGGACCCCGGTCGCCGGCAGGCTGCGGTGGCGGACGGCCATCACGACGTCACCGAGCGACGCGGTGCGCTCGAGCTCGGCCGGCAGCTCCGGGTCGGCGATCAGCGAGTGATAGCGCCCGGCGCGCAGCGGGTTCGGCAGCCCGGCGAAGATCCCGCCCTCGTCGTGCTCGATCTCGGCCTCCTTGCCGTGAATCGGCTCGCCGCGGATCGTCCGCCCCCCGAAGGCCTCGACCATCGCCTGGTGGCCGAGGCAGACGCCGAGGGTCGGGATCCCGGCCTCCGGGAACAGCCTCGACGCCTCGATCGAGATCCCGGCCTCGGCCGGGGTGCACGGCCCGGGCGAGATCACCAGCCGGTCGGGCCGGCGCTCGAGCAGCTCGGCGACCGTCGCCTTGTCGTTGCGCACGACCTCGACCTCCGCCCCGAGCTCGCCCAGATACTGGACGAGGTTGTAGGTGAAGGAGTCGTAGTTGTCGATTACCAGGACGTTCATGCGAGCTCAATCCGGGATGGACGGTTCGGCGCTCGGCGCTCGGCGCTCGGCGCTCGAACGGCGAACGGCGAGCGGCGAGCTACCCCCACTCGCTCTGCCCCTCAGCAAGGGCCACGGCTTCGAACATCGCCCTGGCCTTCGCCACGCTCTCCCGATACTCGTAATCCGGCTTCGCGTCCGCGACCGTGCCGCCGCCCGCCTGCACGTGGACGAGGCCGTCCTTGACCACGGCCGTGCGGATGTGGATCGCCGTGTCGAGGTCGCCCGTGAACCCGAGGTAGCCGATCGCGCCGCCGTAGGAGCAGCGTTTGTGCGGCTCGAGCTCGTCGATGATCTGCATCGCGCGGACCTTCGGCGCTCCGGACAGGGTCCCCGCCGGCAGCGTCGAGCGCAGGACGTCCATGGCCGTCACCCCCTCGCGCAGCCTCCCCGAGACCTGGCTGACGATGTGGAAGACGTGGGAGTAGGTCTCGACGGCCATGTACTCGTCAACCGAGACGCTCCCGTACTCGCAGACGCGTCCGAGGTCGTTACGGCCGAGGTCCACGAGCATCACGTGCTCGGCGCGCTCCTTGGGGTCGTCGAGCAGCGCCTTCGCCTGGGCGCGGTCCTCCTCCTCGTTCGAACCGCGCGGGTAGGTGCCGGCGATCGGCCGGGTCTCGGCGCGGCGGCCGTTGACCTTGACCAGCGGCTCGGGCGAGGCGCCTGCGATCTGAAAGTCGCCGAAGTCGAGGAAGTACATGTACGGAGACGGGTTCACCGTGCGCAGGCCGCGATAGATCGAGAAGGCTTCGACCGCCGCCGGGGCGCTGAACCGCTGCGACGGGACCACCTGGAAGGCGTCGCCGGCGTGCGTGTACTCGACGATCCGGGCGACGTTGGACTCGAAGTGCTCGCGGCTCAGGTTCGACCGCCACGGCCCCTCGATCCCCTCGGGCTCGAACGACCCGGGCGCAAGCGGCGGCTCCGCGGTGACGGCGGGGCGCGGGCGGGCCGGCGGGACCGGGCCGCGCAGGGACTCGCGGACCTCGTCGATCAACCCGAGGGCGTGATCGTAGGCGTCGGCCACCACGGCTTCGTCCTCGCAGAACGCGTAGGCCAGCACCGTGACCTCGTGGCGAAGGTGATCGAACGCGAGCATCAGCTCGCAGACCATCAGCGCCAGGTCGGGGAGCCCGAGCGGGTCCGGGTTCGGCGCCGCCAGCGGCTCGACCGTGCGCACCAGGTCGTAGCCGAAGAAGCCAACGGCGCCGCCGGCAAACGGCGGCAGGCGCTCCGGCTCGGCGACCTCGAACTCGGCGAGCGTCTGGGCGACCGCCCCGTAGGGGTCGGACACCGCGCTCTTGGTCAGCTCGCCGTCCTCGGTCCGGGTCATCGTGCCGTCCGCCCAGCGCAGCTCCAGCCGGGGGCGAAAGCCGAGGAACGAGTACCGCCCCAGCCGCCCCTGCTCGGCCGACTCGAGCAGGAACGACGGCCCCGTGAAGACCTCGCGCAGCTTCAGGAACGCCGCGACCGGCGTCTCGCAGTCGTCGACGAACCGGTAGGAGACCGGGATCACGTTCGCGGACCGGGCGAGCTCGCGGGCGCGGTCGAGGCTCGGCTCGACCACCGGCCCGGGCTCAGCGGCGACGGCCATTGAGGACCTCCAATGCGTCGGCGAGAGGCAGCCCGCGCGCGAGCAGTAGCACCTCGAGGTGGTAGAGGACGTCGGCGGCCTCCTCGGCGACCCGCTCGTCGGACTCGCCGGCGGCGGCGCGGGCGACCTCGTCGGCCTCCTCGCGGACCTTGTCGCCGATCCGGTCGGGATCGGCGAGCAGCTCGGCGGTGTACGAGCCGTCGGGGCGCCGGTCGCGGCGCTCGCGCAGGGTCCGCTCGAGGGCCGGCAGCGCCTCGTGGACGGCCGGCTCCGGTTCGCCGTCGGCCGCCGGGGCGTCGACCGCGCCGTCGGCCCTGCCCTCGAGGTCGCGGTAAAAACAGGTGCGCTCGCCCGTATGGCAGGCGGGGCCCTGCGGCTCCACCATCGCGATCAGCGCGTCCCCGTCGCAGTCGTAGCGCAGCTGGCGCAGCCGCATGACGTTGCCCGAGGTCGCGCCCTTGTGCCACAGCTCCCGGCGTGAGCGGCTGAAGAAGTGGACCTCACGGGTCTCGCGCGTGAGGCGCAGGGCCTCCGCGTTCATGTAGGCGAGCGTCAGCACCTCCCCCGTGCGCCAGTCCTGGGCCACGCACGGCACGAGGCCATCGGCGTCGAAGCGCACGGCGTCGTCCATCGGGCAATCGTAGGCGCTAGTCGATGCCCAGCCGGTCGAGCAGGCCCTCGTCGCGGCGCCACTGCTCGCGCACGCGCACGTTGAGGTCGAGGAAGACCTTGCCGCCGAGCTCGCGCTCGAGCTCCTTGCGCGCGGCGGTGCCGATGTCCCGGATCATCCGCCCGCCCTTGCCGATCAGGATCGCCTTCTGCGACTCCGTCTCGGCCCAGACCTGGGCGCGGACCTCGATCAGGCCATCCTCGCGGCGGCCGATCTCGAGCACCGCGACCTCGACCGCGTGCGGAAGCTCCTCGCGCGTGCGCCGCAGCACCTGCTCGCGGATCAGCTCGGCGAGGTGGACCTCGCTCGGCTGGTCGGTGCGGTCCTCGGGCGGATAGAGCAGCGGGCCCTCCGGGATCAGCTCGGCGAGCCGGTCGATCAGCGGGTTCATACCCGTCCCCCGCTTCGCCGAGACCGGGAAGATCTCGTCGACGATCGGCAGCGCGGCGGCCGCCGCGAGCACCTCGGTCGTCTCGGAGGACGAGAGGCGGTCGATCTTGTTGACCGCGCAGATGACGGGGACGCCCGGCCGCGCCTCGAGCAGGTGGTCGGCGATGAAGCGGTCGCCGGGGCCGACGCCCTGCTCGCCGTTGACGACGAGGAGCACCGCGTCGGCGCCCTCCAGCTCCTGCTCGACGCGACGCTGCATGCGCTCGGTGAGCACGTCGCGTGGCCGCTGGACGCCGGGAAGGTCGACCAGGACCAGCTGCCAGCCGGCGGCCAGGTCGGTGGCGACGCCGCGGCTCGCGCGCCGGGTGGTCTGCGGGCGATCGGAGACGATCGCGACCTTGGAGCCGACGATCGCGTTGACGATCGTCGATTTGCCCACGTTCGGGCGCCCGGCGAGGCCGATGAAGCCGGCGCGCGTGCTGCGCGGCTCGCCGCTCGGCGCCGGGCGCTCGAGCGCCGCCAGGACCTCAGCCTGCAGGTCGAGCATCTCGCCCTCGTCGGTCTCGTGGTCGTAGCCGCAGAGGTGCAGGACGCCGTGGACGGCCGCCTCGGTCAGGTCCGTTGTGTGCTCGGGGCAGATGACCACGTCGCCGAGCTCGCGCGGGCCGGGGGCCGGCCCGCTGCCGTCGATCGGGAAGCTGAGCACGTCGGTCGGCCGGTCGCGGTCGCGGTGCTCGCGGTTGAGCTCGCGGATCCGGTCCTCGCCGACGAGCTCCACCGACAGATGGCCGTCGTCGACGCCGGCCGCGCCGAGCGCCGCCTCCACCGCCGGGCGCAACTCGGCCGGAACGTCGAGCTCGTAGGTCAACTCGGGGGGTTGCGCTCCGAGTATTCGCCGTAGGCGGCGACGATCCGCTGGACCAGCTGGTGGCGCACGACGTCGTCCCCGCCGAAGCGCACGAACGCGATGTCGTCGACCGCGGAGAGGATCTCGCTGACGACGACCAGGCCGGAGCGCTGGTCGCGGGGCAGATCGATCTGGGTGATGTCCCCGGTGACCACCATCCTCGACCCGAACCCGAGCCTGGTCAGGAACATCTTCATCTGCTCCGGGCTCGTGTTCTGGGCCTCGTCGAGGATCACGAACGAGTCGTTGAGCGTGTTGTGGGTCAGCAGCAGGTCGTCGGTGACGTACAGCGAGTCGGGCGCCGCGACCTGGATGCAGACGGTCTCCGCCTCGCCCTCGGGCTCGATCGAATCGATGAACCGGGCGGGGCGACCCCCGCCGTCCCGCTCGTATAGCGCCCGCTTGCGCTTCAGGCGGAAGGGCTCGATCCCCTGCGGAAGGCGGATGTCGAGGGCGTAGGCGTCAGCGCGGTGATGGACCGGCCGCCCACGGGCACGACCCGGCTTGCGTCCGGCGGCCGAGCGACACCGCCAGTAGGCGACGCCGCCCAGCGAGCGGACCAGGAACACGACGTCATCGCGCAGAACGTCCGAACAGGTCGTGTACTGAATCCGGCAGGTCCGCCCCGCCTGGGTGACCGGCCCGCCGTCGGTGTCGAGCAAACCCTGAAGCAGCGCGATGCGGACCTCACTCGAGTTGAGCAGGTAGTCGAGCGGGACGAACTTCGTCACCGAGGTCGCCCCCGCCAGCATCAGCTCGCGGAGGATCGCGGTCACCGGGTTGGCGACCGCGACGCCGCCGCGACGGGCCTCCCGGTTGCGAAGCACGTAGTCCCCCTCGCCCTTTTCGCGGAGCTCGATTCCGTCGAGCGCGTCCTCGAGCGCGGTTGCCAGCTCCGGATCCCGGGTCGAGAACATGGGCGTGGTCGTCGTCGTCAGGCAACCGTCGCCGAGCAGCAGGCCGAGGGCGTACGGATCCATCGCGACCTCGCGAGCGGGAAACTCAGCCGCGGCGCTGAGCAGCGGAAGCTCGTAGCGGCGCTGGTGAGCCGTGCGGAGGTTGCCGATCATCTCCCGGGTCTGCATGACTCGGCCGGGCCTCCCGCGGCGGCGGTCACTGGCGGTGAAGACGTGCCAGAGGTGCTCGCCGCAGGCCAGGGTCGAGGCACCGTCCTGCGCCCGGACGCGGAAGACCTCCTTGCGGCCCTGCGGGTGGACGCCGAGCACGGGGGTGGGTCGGCCGTCGGACCCGGTGACCAGGTCGCCCACCCGCAGCTCGCCGATCGCGCGATAGCCATCCGGAGTCAGCACCTGGCTCGTGACCGGCTGCGCCCGTCCGCGCATGAATGCGAGGGGCGCGACCTCGATCACGCCGCGATCGAAGTAGGTCAGGACCTTCTCCGGGTCCAGCATGTCGTAGAGCGCGTCGAACAGCGGCCGCAGATACGGGTCGACCTTCGCCTGGATGTCTCCGGGCAGGAAGCCGAGCCGCTCGCCCGCCTCGACCGCCGGCCGCGTGAGGATGATCCGGCTGACCTTGCGCGATTCGAGCGCCGCGACCGCGCTGGCCACCGCGAGGAAGGTCTTGCCGGTGCCCGCCGGGCCGATGCCGAAGGTGACCGTGTGGCGGCGGATCGAGTCCGTGTAGCGCTTCTGGTTGACGGTCTTCGGCGCCACCTTCGTCGACCGGTGCCGCCAGATCACGTCCTCGAGGATCTCCGCCGGCTTCTCCTCCGCCGCGATCGCCCCGGTCACGGTCTCGATCGTCGCCGGGGCGAGGTCGTGGCCGCGCTCGACCAGGCCGACGAGCTCGTCGACCATCGTCGCGGCGCGGCGGACGTCATCGTCGTCGCCGTCGAGGGTGAGCACGTTGCCGCGCAGGAACAGCTCGCAGCCGAGCCGTTCCTCGAGCTCGCGCAGGACCGTGTCCTCGGAGCCCGCGAGCTCGGCGGCGATCGTGTTGTCGAGGGTCAGCTGGCGGCGGGCCAAGGGCTATCCCGCGAGCCGCTCGCGCACCGCGGCGCTGACCCGCTTGCCGTCGGCGCGGCCGCCGACCTTCGGCATCAACGCCCCCATCACCTTGCCCATGTCGCCGGGCGCCTCGGCGCCGGACTCGGCGATCGCCTCGTCCACGATCGTCGCGAGGTCGGCGTCCGACATCTCGGCCGGCAGGTAGCGCTCGATCTCGCGCGCCTCGGCCTCCTCCGATTCCGCGCGGTCGCCGCTGCCGCCGTCGCGATAGGCCTCGGCGGCCTCGAGCCGGCGCTTGCGCTCGCGGCGCAGCACGGCGATCTCATCCGAGCCACCGTCCTTCGCGTCCTTCTGCAGGGCGTCGGCGACCATGCGCAGCGCCGTGACGCGCTCGCGCTCGCCGGCCTTCATCGCCGCCCTCGTATCCGCCTGTACCTGCTCGAGAATCGCCATCGAGAGAAGGGTAACGGCGCCTCAGAGGTCGACCCGCTCGACCTCGCCGAGCGGCAGCTGCAGGAACCGGGTGCCGAGCTCGCGGAAGGCCTGCGGATCGCCCGTGCACAGGAACCGGTAGGCGCCCTCGTCCCGGTTCGCGGTCTCGAGGCTTCGCGACTCGAGGATCCGCTGGGCGGAGGCGGCGAGGGCGTGGCCGGCCGTCACCAAGCGGACGTCGCGGCCGAGGAAGCGCTGGAGCATCGGCCGGACGAGCGGATAGTGAGTGCAGCCGAGGATCACCGTGTCGACCCGGGCGCGCTTCAGCGGGGCGCAATAGGAGCGCACCGTCTCCACCACCTGCTCGGAGAACGGGAAGCCGCGCTGGATGATCGCGGCGAGGTCGGGCGCCGCGACCTGGGTCACCGTGAGCTCGCGGTGCTGGGTCCCGAGCGCGCGCAGATAGGCGCCGCCGGCGACCGTCGCGGCGGTCGCGAGCACGCCGACGCGGCCGCTGTCGGTGATCGCGGCGGCGATCTCCGCCTCGGGCTCGATCACGGCGACGACCTCCACGCCGCGCTCGGCCGCCTGGCGCCGCGTCGCCTCGAGCCCGGCGGAGGCGGCCGAGTTGCAGGCGATCACGATCAGCTTCACGCCGCGATCCAGCAGATATGCGGTGCTGCGCTCGACGCACGCGCGCAGCTCCTCCTCGGTCTTCGCGCCGTACGGAAAGCGCGCGTCGTCGCCGAGGTACAGGTAGTCCTCCTCCGGCAGCGAGACGAGGCACTCGTGGAGGACGGTGAGGCCACCGACGCCGGAATCGAAGACGGCGATCGGCAGCGACGGGTCGGGGCCGGGGGTCACTGCCGAATTGTCGCCGCTTGACAGACTGGGGGCATGCCCGCGAGCGACGACGGTTCAAAGCTCTCGCTGTGGTCCGAGGATTCGCTGCTCTCGATCTGCTCGAAGGGCTCGGTCCTCTCCATCGGCTCCGTCGGCTCGGCGCTCTCGATCGCCTCGGTCGGGTCCGGGGCCTCGGCGTTCTCGATCGCCTCGGTCGGGTCGGTCGGCTCGGCGATGTCCGCGGGCTCGCGCCAAGCGGTGATGTCCGCCGGTGCGGTCGGCGCCGTGATGGGCGAGCCGAACCCGCGAGCCACGCTGATCGCCGCGGGCGTGCTGGCCCTGGCCGCCGTGCTGATCGCGGCGCGCGCCTAGAGGAACGGCTTCGCGGCCATCACGTAGATCGTCAGGATGACGATCAACCCGGCGATCGGTCCCATGCGGGCGCTGCGGCCGGAGTTTTCCGCGAACTCACGGCTGAACTCGACCTCGCCGGTGGGCCCGGCCGCGTCGATGTCGCGCTTCGCGGCGCGCAGCGCGCGCGAGTCGTTGGGGATGAAGAAGCCGTGCACGAGACCGAGCAGGGCGATGGTCGCCAACAGGCCCCAGATCACGAAGAAGTCGCTCATCTCCCACGACTTGCCGGCGAGATAGAGGCCGGTGATCAGGAGCAGGACCGCGCCGATCGTCACCATCGAGCGGCTGATCGTGATCTGCGACTCGAGCACGGCCGGCATCGCCCGCGGGTACTTGCGTTGCGCCAGGGCGATGTAGATGCCGAAGGCGAAGGTCGGCCCGAAGGCGAGCACCACCGAACTGATGTGGAGCCACACGACGACGTCGTAGAAGGTCACGGCGAGTGTCTGCATACGCGCACCCTATTCGCGACCGTAGGCGGAATCCCGCTATTTCGCCCGTGCCAGCAGGGCGGCCCAGTCTCCCTCGGAGCGCTCCGACGCGACCGCGAGGCCCGCCGCGCCGAGCGCTGCGGCGACCCGCTCCACCTCGGTCGCCAGCAGGCCCGAGCAGACCATGGTCGCCGGCGGCGCCTCGAAACGCTCCGCGACCGCCTCGAGCAGCGGCGCCGTCAGGTTCGCGACCACGATCGGCGCGGCCGGCGGCGGCCGCTCACGCAGGTTGAGGCGCTCGAGCTCGAGCTCGACCCCGTTGACGGCGGCGTTGCCGGCCGCGGCCTCGATCGACGCGGGCTCGCTGTCGACCGCGACGACGGGCCCCCAGCCGAGCTTCGCGGCGCAGATCGCGAGCACGCCGGAGCCGGTGCCGAGGTCGACGAGCGGGCCGGACGCCTCGCCGGCGTCCGCGAGCTCGAGCAGCAGCTCGAGGCAGAGCTTCGTCGTCGCGTGCGCGCCCGTGCCGAAAGCCTGCCCGGGGTCGACGATGACATCTATGCCCGGCACCTCCTCCGAATTACTGCCCGGCACCTCCTCCGCTTCGCGTCCGGGGGTGCCGGGGTCGGCGGAGGGGCGGGGATCGGTCGAGGGACGGGGGTTGGCGGAGGGACGGGGGTCAGTGGAGGGATGGGGGTTGGCGCTCTCCCACGAGGGGCGGACGATGATCCGCCCGTCGCCGATCGCGATCGGGACGTGGAAGTCGCGCCAGCGGTCGGCCCAGTCGTCCGGGATCTCCGTCGAGCTGATCTCGACCAGGCCGTCGCCCGCCGCCGCCTCGAGGTCCGGGAGCTGCGGGACCTCGCCCGGCGGCCCGTAGATCGCAAACTCGACCCACTCGGCCCCGCGCTCCTCCTCGACGCCCCCCGGCACCAGCTCGAGCAGGTCGGCGAGCACCCGCTCGGCGAGCTCCGGCCGGCAGCGGACCGCCAGGCGGATCACTTGCCGTCGAGCGATTCGTGCAGCTGGTTGGCCAGGTCGCGCTGCTTGCGGGAGAGCTTGCGAGGGACGACGAGGTCGAAGAGCACGTACTGCGAACCGCGCTTGCCGTTGCGAAGCGAGGGCAGCCCGAGCCCCTTGAGCCGGTGCGAGTCGCCCTGCTGGGACCCGGCCGGGACCTTGACCTCTCGGTCGCCGTCGAGCGTTGCGACGGTCAGCGCGCCGCCGACCATCGCCAGCGTCGCCGGGACCTCGAGGGTCGTCACGAGGTCGTCGCCGCGGCGCTCGAAGCGCTCGTCGTCGGCGACCGTGACCAGGACGTAGAGGTCGCCGGCCGGCGCCCCCGGCTCGCCCGCGTGGCCCGCGCCGCCGATCCTGATCCGCTGGCCCGACTCGATCCCCGCCGGGATCTCGACCTCCCAGGTCCGCTCGCGGCGCTCACGGCCGGAGCCGTCGCAGCGCTCGCACGGCTGCTCGGGGATCTTGCCGGCGCCGCCGCACCTCGGGCATGGGCCGGTCTGGACCAGCTGGCCGAACGCGCTGCTGCGAACCTGCTGCACCTGCCCCGCCCCGCCGCAGGTCTCGCACGTGTGGATGGGGGTGCCCGGCTCGGCGCCGTTGCCGCGGCAGCGCTCGCAGGGCGAGATCGAGTCGAACGCGACCTCCCGGCGGGCCCCGGTGACGACCTCGTCGAGGCCGATCGCGACCTCGACCCCGATGTCCGCACCAGTCGCCGGGCCGCCGCGACGACCGGCGCCGAAGATGTCGCCGAACGGCGAGTTCCCCTGCCCGAAGAGGGCCGAGAGGATGTCGTCGATGCCGCCGGCGGCGTGCGGCGAGAAGCCGCCGCTGCGCAGGCCCTCGTGCCCGTACGCGTCGTAGGTCCGACGGCGTTCGGGGTCGGCGAGCACCTCGTAGGCCTCCGCCGCCTCCTTGAACTTCTCCTCGGCGTCCGGGTCCTCCTTGTTGACGTCCGGATGCAACTCGCGAGCGAGCCGGCGAAACGCCTTCTTGATCTCGGTGTCGGACGCGGTTCGGTCGACCCCGAGCAGCTCGTAGTAATCGGTCGGCACTGGCTTCAGTCGTAGACGGATTCGAAGAATCGGGAGAGCTCGCCGGCCGCCTCGCGGACGGAGCTGATCGCGGTCGCGTAGTCCATCCGCAGCGGCCCGACGACTCCGACCGTGCCGAGGTTGCGGTACCCGAGGCCGTAGTTCGCGCCGACGACGCTCACGGTGCGCAGCTCCGGAGCCGGGTTCTCGCCACCGATCCACATGAACACCGAGCGCTGGTCGAGGGTCGAGCGCAGTACTTCGAGCAGGTTCGCGCGCCGCTCGAGCGCCCGCATCAGCGAGTCCGCGCGCGGCAGGTCCGGGGCGTGGTCCGCTGACAGGAGCCGCGCCGCGCCCTCGACGTAGAGGTCGCTCTCGGCCTCGCTCTCGAGCCCGGCGAAGGCGTCCGAGATCTCGGCCAGGAAGCCGCGCTCGGCCGGGCCGAGCTCCGGGTCGTCGAGGCGGTCGCCGGCCATCCGGGCCCCGAGCGCGAGCCCGCTGAGGCGCTCGTTGAGAAAGCTCGACGCCCACTCGACCAGTCCGCGGTCGACCGCGGACTCGAAGTTGAACACGCGCTTGGTCACCGCGCCGTTGGATGCGATCACCACCACCATCACGGTCCGCGGTTGCAGCGACAGCACCTCGACGCGGTGGATACGCGCGGCCGAGGGCGGCGGCGCGGTGGCGACCGCGAGGAGATCGGTCATCCGCGACAGGGTCGCGGCCGTCTCGCGCAGGGCCTCCTCGACCTCGCGACGCATCTGCGACAGGTCGAGCAGCCCGCTCGTCGGTCCCGGGCGGGCCCCGGAGACGACGAGCGCGTCCGCGTAGAAGCGGTAGCCGGAGTCGGTCGGCACCCGCCCCGCGGACGTGTGGGGATGGCTGAGATAGCCCTCCCGCTCGAGCGCCGCGAGCTCGGCGCGCACCGTCGACGAGCCCCAGTCGAAGTCCGGATCCTCGGCGATCGCCGCCGAGCCGACCGGCTTGCCGGACTCGAGGTAGGAGCCGACGACCAGGTTGAGAATCCGCTGTTGGCGCTCGGAGAGCATGATCCGATTCTAGGATCGACCCGATGGCCGACCCCTACACCCTCCCCGACGACCTCCCCGAGCCGGTTGACGACGGGGCCGCCGACCACCTCCCCGGGGCGCCGCTCCCGGCCGGGCTGGCGCTCGCGGCGACCGACGGCAGCCGGGTCGAGCCGGCGGCGCTCGCCGGCCGTGCGGTCGTCTACGCCTACCCGTGGACCGGTCGTCCCGGGCAGGCGCTGCTCGCCGACGACTGGGACCTGATCCCCGGGGCGCGCGGCTGCACGCCCGAGACCTGCGGCTTTCGCGACCACCACGCCGACCTGCTCGACGCGGGCGCCGAGTCGGTGTTCGGGCTCTCGACCCAGGACACCGCCTATCAAGGCGAGCTGGCCGAACGGCTCGGGCTTCCGTTCGCGGTCCTCTCGGATTCCGAGCTGGCGCTGACCCGGGCGCTGCGGCTGCCGACCTTCGAGGTCGCCGGCCGGACGCTGATCAAGCGGCTGACGCTCCTGATCAGCGACGGCTCGATCGAGCGCGTCTGGTACCCGGTCTTCCCGCCCGACCGCCACGCGGGCGAGATCCTGGCCTGGCTGCGCGCCAACCCACTCGCTTGAGCCGTCGAGAGGCGGGTTACTCCCGCCTAGCCGTAGGAAACCGCCTCTCGGCGCCCGGCAGCGCAACTCGCGGTCCGTTCAAGGCCAAGCGACCCGCCCTAGTCGGCGAGCTCGAGCTCGGCGCGGCCGTTGCGGATGATCTTCTTGCCGCTCTGCTCGGCGATCAGCTCGACCGCGACGCGGTGGCCGTCGACCTCGCTGATCGTCCCGGACACGACGATCTCGTGCTCGGGGATCCCCATGCCGCGGAACTGGACCTCGAGCGACTTCAGCGCCCGCGGGTCGCCGCCGGCGAGCGCCGCGCAGCCGCGCGCGGTGATCGCCATCGAGTAGAGGCCATGGAGGATGTTCTGCGGCAGCCCGACGGCCTTCGCGAACTCCGGGTCGATGTGGATCGGGTTGAAGTCGCCGGAGGCGCCGGCGTAGCGGTGCGGCAGGTACTTGTCCGGCGTCACCCGCAGCTCGGGGATCGCCGCCCCGGCCTCGATCGCGCTCGCCTCGGCCATCTCAGACACCCCTGACGATGTTGGTCCAGGTGCCGCGCACGACCTCGGCCCCGTTCTGGTTGGTGGACACGCTCTCGAACACGTAGAAGCCCATCCCACGGCGCTCGTGGATCTCGGCCACCTTCGCCTCGGTGGTGATCTCGTCCCCCGAGCAGACCGGCTCGCCCCACTCGAACTTCTGCCCCCCGTGAACCATGGCCGCGAGGTTGATCCCGACCTCGGGGTCGAGCACGCCGGCGCCGACCGCGCGCGCCGAGTAGACGACGCAGAACATCGGCGGGGCGACGACGTCGCGGTAGCCGGCGGCACGGGCGGCCTCGCGGTCGTGGTGAACCGGATTGTCGGCGCCGATCGCGCTCGCGTACTCGCGGATCTTCTCGCTACCGACCTCGTAGGTGGCCGCCGGATAGGTCTTGCCGACCGCCTGGTCGTTCACTGGCATGGCGCCGGGCAGTCTATGGCTCTAACCGCCGGCCGCAGCGGCGACCGCGGCCTCGCGGTCGCCGTAGAGGTGAAAGCGAACGACCTCGCCGTCGCGGAACTGAAACAGCCAGAACAGCGTCATCTCGACCGGGACGCCGCTGCCGGCGCCGACCGCGCGCTGGTGGATCTCGGTCAGCAGGTGCTCGGCGTCGAGCTCGTCGACGCCGACGATCTCAGCCTCGACCCGCTGCCACGCCTCGCCCCAGGCGGCGATCATCTCGAGATAACCGTCGTGACCCCGGTACGTGCCGGTGTTCATCAGGTCCGGGGCGACGTGGCACTCGACGTCGTCGGCGAAGATCGCCAGCGCCGGCTCGGCGTCGCCCCGGTTGAAGGCGTCCACGCCGGCTCGCAGGAGCTCGATCCGGGCGTCGTCACTCATCGACCTGCAGCACCGCCAGGAAGGCCTCCTGCGGGACCTCGACCGAGCCGACCTGCTTCATCCGCTTCTTGCCCTTCTTCTGCTTCTCGAGCAGCTTCCGCTTCCGGGTCACGTCGCCCCCGTAGAGCTTCGCGGTCACATCCTTGCGCAGGGCCTTGACGGTCTCGCGCGACAGCACCCGGGCGCCGACCGCGGCCTGCACCGGGACGTCGAACTGCTGCCGCGGGATCGTCTTGCGGAGCCGCGCGACGAGCTGCTTGCCGGCGTCGTACGCGGCGTCGCGATGAAC
Organism: uncultured Solirubrobacterales bacterium; assembly: GCA_963781265.1. Classification (GTDB taxonomy): domain Bacteria; phylum Actinomycetota; class Thermoleophilia; order Solirubrobacterales; family 70-9; genus WHSW01. The sequence continues at coordinate 112,782 of CAWAFH010000004.1, read as the reverse complement.
GATCTGCGAGAGCGCGTCGACCCGGTCGCCGGCGAGCAGCACGTCGACCCGGACGAGGTCCGACTCGCGGTTGCCGATCGGCTCGTAGTCGAGCGACGCGTAGCCGGCGGTGCGGGACTTGAGCTGGTCGAAGAAGTCGAGCACGATCTCGGCGAGCGGCAGGTCGTAGTGCAGCTGCACCCGCTCCGGCGACAGGTAGTGCATGTCGACGTGGGTCCCGCGCTTTCGCTGGCACAGCTCCATCACCGCGCCGACGTCGCTCGACCGGGTGATCACCGAGGCGCGGATGTAGGGCTCTGAGATCGACTCGATCACGCCCGGGTCGGGGAGCTCGGCCGGCGAGTGGACCTCGATCACCTCGCCGTTGGTGAGCGTGACCACGTAGCTGACGTTCGGGGTGGTCGAGATCAGCTCGAGGTCGTACTCGCGCTCCAGCCGCTCGCGCACGATGTCCATGTGGAGCAGGCCGAGAAAGCCACAGCGAAAGCCGAACCCGAGCGCCTGTGACGTCTCGGGCTCGTAGCTGAGCGCGGCATCGTTGAGCGCGAGCCGCTCGAGCGCGTCACGCAGGTCCTCGTAGCGGTCCGTCTCGATCGGATAGAGGCCGGCGAAGACCATCGGCTGCACCTCGCGATAGCCCGGCAACGCCTCGGCGGCCGGCCGCTGCTTCGCCGTGAGCGTGTCGCCGACGCGCAGCTTCGAGACGTCCTTGAGCCCGGAGATGACGTAGCCGACGTCGCCGGTCGAGATCCCTTCGACCGGGCGCATCGCGGGCGAGAAGAACCCGATCTCATCGATCTCGGCCTCGGTCCCGGCCTGCATCGCGACGATCGGCTCGCCCTTGCGGAACCGGCCGTCGAACATCCGCAGGTAGGCGATCACACCGCGGTACTGGTCGAACTCGGAGTCGAAGATCAGCGCCCGCGGCGGCGCGTCGGGGTCGCCCTCGGGGCCGGGGATCCGCTCGACCACGGCCTCCAGCACCTCGCGCACCCCCTCCCCGGTCTTCGCCGAGATCCGCAGGACGTCGTCCGGGTCGCAGCCGATCAGGTCGACGATCTCGCCGATCACCCGCTCGGGCTCGGCGCCGGGCAGGTCCACCTTGTTCAGGACCGGCACCAGCTCGAGCCCGGCCTCGACCGCCGCATAGGTGTTGGCCACCGTCTGCGCCTCGACCCCCTGGGCGGCATCGACGACGAGGATCGCGCCCTCGCAGGCGGCGAGGCTGCGCGAGACCTCGTACGAGAAATCGACGTGCCCCGGGGTGTCGATCAGGTGCAGGTGGTAGGTCTCGCCGTCGTCGGCCACGTAGTCGACCCGCACCGCCTGCGCCTTGATCGTGATCCCGCGCTCGCGCTCGAGGTCCATCGAGTCGAGCAGCTGGGGCATGTGGTCGCGCGAGGCGACCGTGCCGGTCAGCTCGAGGATCCGATCGGCAAGGGTCGACTTGCCGTGATCGATGTGGGCGATGATCGAGAAGTTTCGGATGCGGTCCATTTGGCGCGGTCAGTATGGCGGGATAGGGTTCGCCCGATGGCGAGTCGGGGCGACGTCAAGGCGGTGCGCAAGGTCCTGTATAGCCGCAAGCGCCTGCGAAAGATGCTGACCGAGATCCGCAGCATCGACATCCTCATGAACACCAACCCGGACGCGGCGCTGCCCTCGGACGACATCCGGGTTACGGCCGGCTCGGTCGAGCCTCTCGAACTACTGCTGCGGCCCGAACGGCGGCTGCGTCGTCTGCGGCACCTGAGCGCTCAGCGCGGCCGGTCGGGCGAGCGCCAGCCCTCGAGCAGCGGCATCGGGTCGCGGGCCTCGCCCTCGTAGCCGCGGCCGTCGCGGACCTCGAAGTGCAGGTGGTCGCCCCAGCACGAGCCGGTGCAGCCGACGCCGCCGAGCAGCTGGCCGGCGTGCACGGCCTCACCGGTGCGTACGTGCGCCGGCTCGATCATGTGCATGTAGACGTAGGTCCGGTCGCGCTTGCGGTCGTACAGGTAGACGTAGTTGCCCTGCCCGCCGTCGCTCCCGGTCTCGGCGACCACCGCGTCGGTGACCGCCACCTCCGGCGTGCCCGGCGCGGCGAACATGTCCTGCCCGGCGTGGACGTGATCGGAACGCGAGGCGCCGAAGGCGTTCTCGGCCGTGCCGTAGTCGATCGGACCGACGATCGGCAGGAACGGGCCGGCGGCGTTGCGGCGCTCCTCGCGATGGGTGCGCGCGGCCCAATCGGCAACCCGCTCGAGCGCGCGACCGGCCTTGCCGTGGATCGCGGCGCCGGTTGCCGTCGTCCCGGAGGGCTCGGCGGCGGTCGCCGACCCGGCGACCACGAGGGTCGCGGCGAGGACGGCGGCCACGGTCCGGGCTCGGTTTTTCGATCGGTTGCTGCGCATGTTGGGCTTTCCCCTTCGGTCTCAGCGCGCGTCGATGCCGCGGCGCCTGCCCCCGGTCCGCTCGGAACCGCTCGGAGGGCCGTGCAAACGGGGCCCCCCGGGGCGTGGTCTCGGCGCCCGCGCCGGCGATCAGCCGGTCGGTGAGCGGGCGCTCTTCGGGTTCAACACCCTGAAGCGGCGTAGTTACCGGATGTGTGACCGGTGTCACACATACTGCGCTTGCAATAACGCTTGCGCGGAGCTCAGCCCTGCCGCTCGTCCTCGATCGGCGGCTCGCGGAAGATCAGCTTGTAGCGGCCCACCTGGATCTCGTCGCCGTCGGCGATCCAGTGCGACTCGATCCGCGTCCGGTTCACGAACGTGCCGTTGCGGGAGTCGAGATCGTCGATGTAGTAGCCCTCGTCGGTCTCGACCACGAGCGCGTGATTGCGCGACACCGTGACGTCGTCGAGGAAGACGTCGGACTCGGGCGAGCGCCCGATCGTCGTCCGCTCGCGCTCGAGCGGGAAGCTGTCCCCGGCCCGACCGCCGCCGGACTGGATGGTCAGCGAAGCCTGCATCGCTCCATCCTCCTCCTGCGCGGCCGGATCCGGCGCCTCGGCCTCGCGGCGACGCAGCAGCGAGCGGATTCGATCCGCCTCCGGGATCCGCAGAAGGGTGACGGCGATCCCGTAGACGACCGCGCCGACCACGAGCGCGGCCCCCAGCGAGATCACCTGGGCGAACAGCCCACGACCGAGCTCGGCGTCGAGCACATCCCAGATCGCGTAGCTGACCGCGGCGAGCGCCGCGGAGGCGGCGAGCACCCTGAGCGTGGTCCAGGCGAGGCGGCCGAGCTCCAGCCGCCCGAGCTCCCGGCGCAGGACGAACGCCTGCGCGGCGACGCTGGCGGCGGTGGCGAGCGCGGTCGCGGCGACGATCCCGCCGACCCCGAACGGCCCGTAGAACGCGAACGCCGCGGCGGCCGTCAGCGCCAGGTTGCCGGCGGCGATCGCGGTCGGTACCCAGGGGCGCTGGAGGCTGAAGAACGTCCGCGTCAGCAGCAGGAAGAGCCCGTTGAACGGGAGCGAGAACGCGAACCAGAACAGCGCCGTGGAGACCAGCTCGGTGGCCCCGGGGCCGAAGTCGCCGCGCTGATAGACGAGCCGGATCATCGGCTCGGAGAGGACGAGGATCGCCGCCGTCGCCGGGATCAGCAGCAGGAGGATCAACCGCATCCCGCTCGCCATCGTCGAGCGCAGCCGGTCGTAGTCGCCACGGGCCGCGAACCGGGCCAGGGTCGGGAACAACACGGTCGCCACGGCGACGGAGAACATGCCCTGCGGGAGCATGTAGATGCGGAAGGCCTTGTCGATCGCCGCCGGCGCGCGCTCGGAGACCAGGAAGCCGGCGGTGCTGTTGATCAGCAGGTTGAAGTTGATCAGGCCGAGGCTGATCGTCACCGGCAGCATCAAGCAGCAGGACGCGGCGGACGTCGATGTCGCGAAACGCCTCGCGGGCCTTGGCGGTGAACGGGGCCTTCAGGAAGCGCCGCAGGCCATAGGGCGTGTTGCGCAGGTCCACGACCGGGATCGCGAGCTGGATCACGGTGCCGACCAGGACGCCGACCGCGTAGGCGTAGATCTCGTCGCCCTTCGGGAAGGCCGGCGCGAGCCCGACCAGGACGACGATGATCGCGACGTTCCAGAAGAACGGCGAGATCGCGTAGGCGCCGAAGCGGTCGTAGCTGTTGAGGATCCCGACCACCATCCCGGTGACCCCGAGCAGGATCAGGATCGGGAACAGGACGCGCGACAGCGAGACGGTCAGGTCGGCGATCGCCCCGTCGGACGCGGGCACGAACAGGGGCATCAGGACGGGCGCGATCAGGATGAACAGTGCGGTCAGCGCCCCGAGCACCAGGGTGACGACGTAGATCAGATTGGTCGCCAGCCGGAACGCCTCGCGCCGATCCCCCCGCTCGAGCTTCTCGGTGAACACCGGCACGAAGGCGGCCTGGATCGCCGCGTCGGCGAACAGGCTGCGGACCAGGTTCGGGACCTGGAAGGCGATCGTGAAGGCCGACATCGCCCCGCTGACCCCGAAGTAGGAGGCGGCGACGATCTCGCGGACCAGGCCGGCGATCCGCGAGAGGCCGGTGGCGAACGAGAAGAACGCGGTCGAGCGCGCCAGCCGGCCGGCCCGCGGTCGCGGCGCCTCGACCTCCTCGTGGGGCGAGACCTCGGCCGCGGCGATATCGGCAAGCTCGCCCGCCGACGGCTCGCGATCGTCGCGATCGCTCATCGCGAACCCGCCTCGGCGGCCGCCCTGCGGGGGCTTTTTCTCACAGCGGCCCCGCTATAGTGCGCGCTCGTCCGATGGCCAATATCGCGTCACAGAAGAAGCGCAACGCCCGCTCCATGCGCGAGCGGGACGAGAATCGGCGCGTCACCAGCGCGGTGAAGACCCACTTCCGCCGGCTCGAGGCCGCGGTCGCGGCGGGCGACGACACCGCCGCCGACGCCGAGCACAAGGCGCTCTGCTCGCGGATCGACACCGCGGTCCGCAAGGGCGCGTTGCATCGCAACTCCGGCGCCCGCAAGAAGTCGCGCGCCGCTCGCATCCGCGCCGCGAGCTGACGGCTCACGCTCCCGCGGCGCGCCGCACGGCGAGCGTGAGCGCGACGCGCTCCGGATAATCCTCGCCGCCGCGGGTCCACCACTCGAGGTCGGCGATCGCGCAGGTCGAGGCGCGAAGCTGTGCCCGCGACCGCGAGCCGAGCCGGCGGACCAGCAGCTTCGCCGCGTAAGGGTGCATCGGCAGCGCTCCCTCGACCTCGCGCGCGGACATGCCCTGCTCGAGCAGCTCGAGCGCAAGGTGCGCCTCGCGCAGCCGCTTCGCCGCCTGGTAGATCATCGGCGTCACCGCCTCGCCCTGGTCGGCGAGCCGCTCGGCCGCGGCCAGCGCGCCGGCCGGGTCGCGGTCGACCAGCGCGTCGGAGAGCGCCCAGGCCACCTCCTCGGAGGTATCGGCGATCATCCCCTCGAGGTCGGCCCGGGTGACGACGCCCGCAGGTCCCGCCCACACCGCCAGCCGGTCGAGCTCGGTGGCGAGCCGCACGGTCGCGTCCCCCATCCGCGCGACCAGCAACTGGGCCGCGTCGGGCTCGAGCTCGAACTCGCGCCGGGCGGCCTCGGCGACCAGCCAGCGGGGCAGGTCGCGCGGCTTCGGCGCCGCGTACGCGAGCACCCGCCCGCCCGCGGCCTCGACGGCCTCGGCGAGCTTCTTCGGCGCCTTCAGCTTCGGCGGCTGCTCGCGGGCGACGAGGACGATGGTGACGTCGGGCGGCAGCTGGGCGAGCGCCTCGGCGACGGGCGCCGCCTGCTTCGCCGACCAGCGCTCGACCCCGTCGGCGACCAGGTAGCGGCGGGCGGCGGTCAGCGAGAGGGCCGGAATCGCCGCGACCAGCGCCTCGGCGTCCGGGCCGGCGCTCGAGCCGGGCGCCGGCGCGAACGCCTCGAGCGCCCCGGCGCCGCCCTCGGCCTCGGCGCGGCGGCGCAGACGGCCGACCGCGGCGTCGATCTTCGCCGCGTCGGTGCCCGCGATCAGGAACGCGGGAGCGAGCGCGCTCTTGTCTGAGGCCTCGGCCACGGTCGGCCGAGTGTATTCGCCGTCCCGGCCGCCGCCGGGTGCTGCGGCCGCCTAGAGGCTGCCGATGATCAGGCTGGCTGCCCCGAGCACGATCGCCGCCCCGGTCAGCTGCAGGACGAGCCTGCCGTACCGGCCGGTGATCGCGAAGAACAGCGCCATCAGCGCCGCGATCCCGGCGAGGATGCCGCTCGGCCAGCCGAGGATCAGCGAGATCGTCTTCTGGGCCGACGAGCCGTCGAAGCACTCGAGATCGCTCGGCAGCGGCGCGGCGCCCGAGCGCACGTCGGCGCAGGTGGGCGTATCGCCGATGTCGGCCATCGCGATCACCATCACCGCGCAGGCGAAGGCGAGGGCGAGGGCGAGGATCACGGCGAGCACGCGCCAGCCGGCGCCGGGCGTCTCAGCCGCGGGCTCCGCAGCCGGGGGCGGTGGCGGAGGGGGCGTCGCAGCGGGCTCGGGCGAGCCGGCCGGGGGCGTGGGGGTTCCGCTGGATTCCATTCGTGCTGCCCTCCTGAGGCGAGACTGCGAGACACCTGGCGTTTGCCGGGACGCGGCACCCTACCGCCTCTCAGCGGTCGGAATCGACGCTCCAACCGCGGCGGCCGGCGGCGATCGTGATCTCGCCGTCGAGGTCGGTGCGCATGACCGGAACCCGTGCCGCTCCGAGGGCGGCGAGGGTGGGCGGCGCCGGGTGCCCGTACGGGTTGTCAGCGCCGACGGAGATCACCGCGAGCTCGGGCTCGGCCTCCGCCAACAGCCGCTCGAGGCCGGCGTCCTCGCTGCCGTGGTGGGCGACCTTGAGCACGTCGACCGGGCCGGGATGGACCGGGGCGAGCTCCGCCTCGGCGTCGCCCGTGAGCAGGAGGCGAAAACGGCGCCATCGGGCGAGCAGGATCAGCGAGCGCGCGTTCGTGAGCGCGGCCGGCCCGGCCGAGCGCGGCGGCCAGAGCACCCGCAGAACGAGACGGCCGCTGCGCAGCTCCGACCCGGCAGCGACCCGTTCGATCGGGGTCGAGGCGGCGCGCGCCGCGCCGAGGACCGAGCGGCCGGGGCGCGCGGCGATCAGGTGCTCGGCGCCGATCTCGGTGAGCACCGACGGCGCACCGCCGCTGTGGTCGGAGTCGCGATGGGTGACGAGCAGGGCCGCGAGCCGCGTGACGCCGCGCTGCGCGAGCTGCCCGGCCACATCGGCCGCGGCTGGGCCGGCGTCGATAAGCACCGGCTCGCCGCCGGCGGGCTCGAGGAGGATCGCGTCGCCCTGCCCGACGTCCAGGAACTCGACCCGCAGGCCCGACGCTCTCGCATCGTCGCCCGGAGCCCGCGGCAGCACGGCTCCGCCCGCGGCCGCCCAGGCCAGCATCGCCCCGGCCGCGGCGAGCGCGAGCGCGGCCAGCGCTCGCCGCGCGGCGCGGCGAGCGCCGAGCCGACGGCGGCGCTGCGCCCAGCGCAGGGCGAGCGCCAGCGTCGCGCCGAGCCCGGCGTAGATCGCCGCGAGCGCCGCGAGCCCGGGCACGCCGAGCTCGACCTGAGCCCAGCCCGGAGCGGCGAACGCGTGGGCGAGCGCGGCGATGTAGCCGGCGAGCAGCCCTGCCAGCCAGGTGATCGGCTCGACCGGAAGGCCGGGGATCTGGCCGAGCGCCGCGGCGACCATCCCGAGCCACATGACGGGAGCCTCGGCCGGCACGGCCAGCACGTTGGCCGGCAGCGTGACGAGCGAGAGGGTGGCGAAGTGAAACGAGATCAGCGGCGCCGTCGCGGCCGTGGCGGCGACCGTCAGCGCGGCGGCCTCGGCCAGCGCCCGCCGAACCGCCCCCGGCTGCCAACCGCCGAGCAGTCGCGCGAGCGGCGCCGCGAAGACGAGGATGCCGACGACCGCGGCGAAGCTGAGCTGCCAGCCGATGTCGGCGCCCGCACGCGGATCGAGAGCGAGCGTCGCACAGGCGGCGAGCGCCAGCGCGTACCAGCGCGAGCGCGGCCGGTCGGCGAGCGCGGCGACGATCGCCGCCGCACCCATCGCCCCGGCGCGCTGGATCGACGGGCCGGCCCCGGTGACGCACACGTAGATCGCGATCAGGACGAGGATCCAGACGAGCCGCGCCCGCGCGCCGACGCCCAGCAGCGCGAGCGCGGCCGCCGCGAGGATCGCCAGCAGGACGACGTTCTGGCCGGAGACCGCGAGCAGGTGAGCGAGCCCTGAGCGCTTGAAGTCCGTCGTCGTCTGCGCGTCGATTCGATCGTCCTGGCCGAGGACGAAGCCCCGCAGCAGCGCCGCCGAGGCCTCCGGGGTACCGGCGCTCAGCGCCTCCTGCGCGCGCGCTCGGACCCGGTCCAGCGCCCCGGTGAGACCGCCGCGGGCCGGTCCGCCGAGGTCGATCGAGCGGGTCGAGAGCACCCGGTCGATCCCGAACCGCCGCAGGTAGGGCGCCTCGAAGTCCGACGGCGCCCGCAGCGTCCCGGTCGCCGTGATCGCGGTGCCGATGTCGAGGTCGGGCACCGGCTCGGGCGCTTCGACCAGCAGGCGGCCGGCCGGGGTGGCGACCCGCACGTCCACCTCGCCGTCGGCGCGCCGCGGCACCGCGGCGACGAAGCCACGCACCCGCACCTGCGAGCCGGGCTCGCCCCGCAGGGCCCCGGCGTCGATCGCCGCGAGGCGCTCGGTCGCCACCGCGACCCCGGCCGCGCCCGCTGCGGTCGCGACGAGCGCCAGCCAGGCGATGGCGGCGACGCCGGGACGCCCGGGCGCGCCGTCGGTGCGTCGCGGGGCGGATGTCGCGAGCCCGATCGCCGCGAGCGCGGCGGCGATCGCCAATGGCCACGGGGCGCCCGCCGGCGGCCCGAGCAGCGGGGTCGCCGCGAGCCCGGCCGCGAGGCCCGCTGCGGCCGCGCCGCGCCACGCGACCGCGAGCTGCGGCGCCAGCCGCCTGCGCGGGGTCGGCGCGTTCGGGTCAGGGCTGCAGGCGGTCGCGCAGCGCCTCCATCGTCGCCGGGCCGATCCCGCTGATCTGATCGAGCTCGTCGACCGAGGAGAGCCCGCCGTGCTCGTCGCGGTAGCCGATGATGTCCTGGGCCGTCACCGGCCCGATGCCCTCGATCGTGTCGAGCTGCTCGACGGTCGCCGTCCCGAGGCTGATCGGCCCGTCCTCGGTCGTCGCCGCCCCGGTCGCGGCGGCGCCCGGCGATCCGACGCGCGCCGGCACCACCACCTGCTGGCCATCGGCGAGCTTCGCCGCGAGGTTGATCGAGTCGACGGCCGCCGCGCCGGTGGTCCCGCCCGCGCGCTCGACCGCGTCGGTGACCCGGGCGCCGGCAGCGAGCTCGTACACGCCCGGCTTCCGCACCTCGCCGGCGACGTGGACCACCACTCCGCCACCGCCTCGATCGAGCTCGAACGAGCGCTCGGATCCCGCGGGCTCGACCCCGCCGAACGCACCCGCCCGGGCGTCGTCCGCTTGGGCGGAGCGCAGCCAGCGCGCTCCGAGCAGCAGCAGGGCGACGGCGATCGCGGCGTAGACGACCAGCTGGGCGCGGCTCAAATCGGGCATGCGGCGATCGTCGGGGATCGCGGCGCACGGGTGGCGCGCCCGTGTGGAGCAAGCGCTACCGGATCGTGAAACCTTCGAGCCCGGCGGGCTCGGCCTCGCTCACGTCGACCCGCTCGACCCCGGCGCCGTCGGGCCCGCGCCGGCAGAACTCGAGCAGGCGCTCAACCGCCTCGGGCTCGCCCTCGAACAGCGCCTCGACGGTGCCGTCGGCGCGATTCGACACCCACCCGGCGACGCCCTCGGCGGTCGCGCGGCGGCGGGTCGTGTCGCGAAAGAAGACGCCCTGAACCCGTCCGCGGACGATCGCGCGCCGGGCGATCACCACGTCGGCGCCGCGCTCACTCGTAATCGTCGTCGTCGTAGCCCGTCGCCTGAGTCGCGAGGCGACGGCTGTAGAGCTCGTCGGCGGAGACGGCGGGCGACTGGACCGAGACCAGCATCAGCGGCTGATCGCCGTCGTTGGCGACCGCGTGGTCGGTGGCGGGCGGGATCAACACGAGATCGCCGGCCCCGAGCCGCTGGGTGTCGCCTGTCGCGGTCATCGTCCCGGCCCCGCTCACGACGACGTAGACCTGCTCGGCCTCCTCATGGGAGCGCAGCTCCTCGGAGACGCCCGGCGGCACCTCGAGCCAGTTGACGGAGAGGTTGCGCGAGCCGAGCTCGCCCGCGTCCATGAGGATGTGCGGGCGCAATCCGTGAACCTCGGTCACGGCGGCGTCGGAGAGGCGCCTGACGAGCACGCGCGCTTTCTAGCAGAGAACACCTCGGGCCATGTCCTCCGCTTCGCGTCCCGGGCCGACCGGAGCGGCTTCTCGTCAGCGCACGACGAGGTTGACGAGCTTGCCCGGCGACGACGATCTCCTTGACGATCTCCTTGCCGTCGAGGTGCCGGACGACGTTCTCGCTCGTGCGGGCGAGCTCGAGCAGCTGCGCCTCGGGCGTGTCGGCGGCCGCGGTGATCTGGTCGCGGCGCTTGCCGTTCACCTGGACGACCAGCGTGAACTCGTCGCGCGCGAGCAGCGACTCGTCCGCGCGCGGCCACGGCTGCTCCCAGACCCGGGCCCCGGTGAGGGTGTCGTAGGCCTCCGACCCCAGATGGGGGGCGAACGGGAAGATCAGCGACGCGGCGGTCTCGGCGGCGAACCGCACCGCCGCCTCGCCCTCCGGATCGCCGTAGAGCTCGTCCTTGAGCCGGTAGGAGTCGTTGACGAGCTCGATCACGGCCGAGATCGCGGTGTGAAGCTGGAAAGCCTCGATGTCGCGGCTGACCTTGGCGATCGCCCAGTGTGCTTTCGCCAGCAGGTCGTGAGCGTCGCCGGAGCTCGGTCGCTCGCCGCTCGCCGCTCGCCGCTCGGTCTTCGACGAGACCTCGTTGGCGAGGCGCCAGAGGCGGATGAGGAAGCGGTGGACGCCCTCGACCCCCTCCGCGACCCAGTCGCCGCCGCGATCGGGCGGGCCGAGAAAGCAGACGTAGGCGCGCGCCGTGTCGGCGCCGTAGCGCTCGACCGTCTCGATCGCGCTGACCGTGTTGCCCTTCGACGAGGACATCTTCGCTCCGCCCATCGTGATCATGCCCTGGGTGAACAGGCTCGCGAACGGCTCCTCGACCGAGAGCATCCCCATGTCCGCGAACGCCTTGGTGAAGAAGCGCGCGTACATCAGGTGCAAGATCGCGTGCTCGACCCCGCCGATGTAGTTGTCGACCGGCATCCAGAAGTCGGCCGGCTCGCGTGCGAACGGCAGCTCGGTGTTCTGCGGGTCGAGGTAGCGCAGGAAGTACCAGGAGGAGTCGACGAACGTGTCCATCGTGTCGGTCTCGCGGACCGCCGGGCCGCCGCACTTCGGGCACTCGGTGTTGACCCAGTCGGTGACCGCGGCGAGCGGGCTCTTGCCTTTCGGCGCGTAGTCCTCGACCTCGGGCAGCTCGACGGGGAGCTGGTCGTCGGGCACCTCGACCATGCCATCTCGCTCGCAGTAGACGATCGGGATCGGGCAGCCCCAGTAGCGCTGGCGCGAGAGCAGCCAGTCGCGCAGCCGGTAGTTGACCGCGGGCTCGCCCTTCCCCTCGGTGGCCAGCCAGGCGACGATCTCGCCGTAGGCCTCGCGGTTGTTGATCCCATCGAAGCGCCCGCTGTTGACCAGCGGCCCGTCGCCGACGTAGGGCTCCGCCTGCACGTCGTCACCGCCGGAGACGACCTCGCGGATCTCGATCCCGAACTTGCGCGCGAACTCGTGGTCGCGCTCGTCGTGGGCGGGGACCGCCATCAGCGCCCCGGTGCCATAGCCCATCACGACGTAGTCGGAGACGTACATCGGGATCCGCTCGCCGTTGACCGGGTTGGTCACCGTGCGGCCGAGGGCCACGCCCGTCTTCTCGCGATGCGGGTCCTCGCGCTCGAGCTCATCGTGGCCCAGCCCCTTCGCGCGCTCGACGTAGGCGCGGACCTCGGGCGAGTCGCTGAGCTTGAGGACGTCGGGGTGCTCGGGCGCGACCACGAAGAAGGTGGCGCCGAACAGGGTGTCGGGCCGGGTCGTGAAGACCTCGTAGGCGAGCCCGAGCTCCTCGCAGACGAACTCGACCTGCGCCCCCTCGGAGCGACCGATCCAGTTGCGCTGCATCGTCTTCACATGCGCCGGCCAGTCGATCTCGTCGAGCCCGGCGAGCAGGCGGTCCGCGTAGTCGGTGATCTTGAAGAACCACTGCTCGAGCTCGCGGCGCTCGACCACGGTCCCGCACCGCTCGCAGCGGCCGTCGATCACCTGCTCGTTGGCGAGCACGGTCGCGTCCTTGGGACACCAGTTGACCGCCGCCTCCTGGCGATAGGCGAGGCCGCGCTCGTACAGGCGGAGGAAGATCCACTGAGTCCAGCGGTAGTACTCGGGCGTGTGGCTCGACGCCTCGCGCGACCAGTCGATCGAGATCCCCCAGGCGCGGAACTGCTCGTTGTAGGCGGCGATCGAGGCCTCCGTTGCGACGCGCGGGTGGACGCCGGTGCGGATCGCGTTGTTCTCGGCCGGCAGCCCGAAGGCGTCATAGCCCATCGGGTGGATCACCTGCGCGCCGTTGCGCCGGCGGTAATGGGCCAGCACGTCTCCGATCGTGTAGTTCTTGAGATGGCCGACGTGCGGCTCGCCCGACGGGTAGGGCAGCATCTCGAGCACGTAGGACTTCGGCTTCGACCCGTCGAAGCCCGGCTGGCCCGGATTCGGCACCTCCCAGGTGCGCTCGTCGGCCCACACGCGCTGCCAGCGGCGCTCGATCTCGTGCGGCTCGTACCGGATTTCCGTGTCCTCGGCGGCGTCCATCGGCCCCGATATTACGAGCGCCCGGGAGGCGGAGCGAAGCGGAGGCGACCCGCGCCCGCGGTGCGCGACCGAGCCGGCGCGGCGCTCAGGCGGCCAGCGCGAGCTCGAGGTCGGTGGCGATCTCGGCGCCGAGGGCCTCGAGCACCTCGCCGACGCGGGCGTCGTGGCCGGCGTCGAGCAGCGCGCCGTCGGCGCCGAATGCCTCGTGGGCGCGGGCGAGCGGCAGGTCGAGGTCGATCACGCGGGCGCCGCTCGAGGCAAGCACCTTGCGCAGCTCGGCCTGCGCCCAGACGGCGCCGAAGGCCCCGGTGGTGGCGCCGACCACGGCGGCCGGCTTGTTCTGCAGCGGGGTCGTCGACCGCGGGCGCGACGCCCAGTCGATCGCGTTCTTGAGCACGCCGGGGATCGACGAGTTGTACTCCGGGGTCGCGAACAGGAGGCCGTCGGCGGCCGCGATCGCCGCGCGCAGCTCCGCGACCGGCGCGGGCGGGACCTCCGTGTCGTCGTCCTGGTCGTAGGGCGGGATCGACTTGAGCCCTTCCCAGAGCTCGACCTCGACGCCCTCGGGCGCCCGCTCCGCCGCGTGGCGGAGCAGGCGCGCGTTGTGGGAATCGCGGCGGACGCTGCCGGGGATGGCGAGGATCCGCATCGCGATCAGCCCCGGTCCTTGAGCAGCTCGAGCTCGACGACCAGGCGGACGTCGTTGGCGAGCGCCTGCTCACCGCCCGGGAGCTCCATCTGCCAGACCATGCCGAAGGCCCGGCGGTCCACCGTCGTCTCGAGCGAGACGGAGATCTTCTCGAGCCCCTCGCCGAACGAGACGGGGCCGCGGACGCGGCCGGTCGCCGTGACCGGGAGCGAGATGCCGGCCATCGAGAGCTTGCCCGTGACCGTGAGGTCGTCGGGGCCGCCGGCGATCTCGGTCGAGCGGTAGGTGATCCGAGGATTGCGCAGGACGTCGAAGAAGTCCGGCGACAGCAGGTGCGGCCGGATGTTCTCGTCGTCGATGCTGATGCTCTCGACCTCGACCTTGCCCTCGAGCCCGAGCCCGCCGTCGGTCGCCGTCAGGCTCGCGTCGATCGGCTTGAAGCCGCCGCGAAACACCGATACGCCGCCGTGCTCGACCTCGAAGTTGGCGCTCGAATGCGCGTCGTCGATCTTCCAGGTCCCGTTCGGGACGATTCTCTCCGTGGTTGCTGCGCTCATCTGAAGTCTCCTTTTGATGTTATCTCAACTGTTGCTGATACAACGATTATACAGATAATTGTTGCGCAGTCAACGAGTGGGGAGCTACAATCGCCGGCATGAGCGAAAGCCCCGCAAAGGAGCAGATCGGCGAGGACGAGATGGCCGCGTGGCGAGCGTTCCTGCGCGCTCACTCGACGATGCTGAGGCGGATCAGCGCCGACCTCGACGAGGCCGAGCTGCCGCCCCTGTCGTGGTACGACGTGCTCGCGGCGTTGCGCGACGCCCCCGAGAGCACGCTGCGCCAGGTCGAGCTGGCCGAGCGGGTGCTGCTCTCCAACAGCGGGCTGAGCCGGCTGATCGACCGGATCGAGCGCGACGGGCTGGTCCGGCGCACGGCGTGCCCGAACGACCGGCGCAGCTTTCACATCGAGCTGACCGACGAAGGCGAGCGGATGCTCGAGCGGATGTGGCCGGTGTACGCGCGCGGGATCGCCGAGGACTTCCTCCCCGCGCTCGGCGGCGATCCGTGCGAGGTGCGCCAGATGCTCGAGACGATCGGCTCGACCTGCGACGTCGCCCGCGCGGCGCAAGCGGCCGAGGCCGAAACCGCCTAGCCCGGGCGCGCGCGGCGCCGCGCTCGCTCAGAACGGCCAGATCAGCGCACCGCGTTCGTCGAACTCGGCGCCGGGCAGCCACGCGACCTCCCAGACGTTGCCCTCCGGGTCGGCGAAGTAGCCGGACCGCCCACCCCACTCGCGGTCGGTCGGCGCGGCGCCGAGCGTGGCGCCCGCGGCCTGCGCGGCGTCGATCGCGGCGTCGACCTGGTCGCGCTCGTCGACGTTGATCGCCAGGGTGACGCCGTTGAAGCCCCCGGGCTCGGGCACCTCGAGGCCGCCCGCCTCCTCGGCGAGCTTCGCGATCTCGTAGATCGTGAACACGGCGCCGCCGAGCGGGAAGGCGGCGAAGTCGCCGGCGCTCGTGTTCGTGACCCAGCCGAGCCGCTCGTAGAAGGCGCGCAGGGCGGGCAGGTCGCGGGCGCCGACCGTGACCACGGAGAGTCGGGACGGGACGGTCATGCTGGCTCCTTGGCTCGGTTGATCGAGACCACGTCGGCCGCAGCCGTGGGCTCGGCGAGGTCGAGCTGGTCGTGCGGCGGGCTGAGGCGAGCGTACGGCTTGCCGAAGCGGTTGACCTGAAACGTCTCGCCGGCGCTGGCGCGTTCCAGGTACCAGCCAAAGCGCTCGCGGAACTCGTTCGCGCCGAGCACCGTTCCCGTCGAATCAGTGGAGCTAGCCGGGCTCGAACCGGCGACCTCCTGCGTGCCACGCAGACGCTCTCCCAGCTGAGCTATAGCCCCGGGGAGTTCGTAATCGGCGGCCCAGTTTAGACAAGCCCGCTGCATGTTTTTCGGGGGCGCGAGTCGCAGTTGGAGAGCGGTCCTTCCGGCCACCATCTCTACCGGAAGCAGGTAGCAGCGATCCAGCGCGTCGCAGTAAGCGACGACCGCGTCGATCTCGTGCTCCGCGTACTTCGAACGAACCTGACCGCGCGCCGTGTACCGGTAGCCGGCGAGGTTGACGATCACGACTTCGCCCTCGAGCCGCGCCCACTTGCATTGGATCCGCACGAGCCGGTCCCCGACCTCGAACGCGAGGTCGTACCGGCCGTGCTCGGCGGTGGGCCTCAGAACCCCGATTCCGAGCCTGGTCGCCGCCGTCACGATCTCCGCCTCGGCGATGTTGCCTTTGTCGTTTGGGGACAACACGAACGGATGTTCGCATGTCGACCGGACGGAAGCCGCCGACCTCAGCCGCCGAGCGCGGCCGCGCAGGCGCCGATCACGAACGCTTGCGGGCTACTCGTCCTCGACGTCGAGCACGAGGCGATCGAAGCGCCGATCGCGCACCCGGAACTCGAACGGCGAGCGCTGCTCGAGCTCGTGCAGCAGGTCCACCGGCTCGTCGAGTCGCATCTCGAGCGTCGCGCGGCCGCGCGCGAAGCGGCGCACCGAGATCTCCGACGTCGCGCCGATCGCCCCGGCAGCGTCCTCGAACCCGACCAGCTGCGAGAAGTCCTCCAGCGGGCCGACCTCGACCTCGACCATGCCCTCGAAGACCTCGGCCTCGGCCGCGCTGTCGCCGCTCGCCAACGCCCGAGCCGGATCGCCCTGCGCGCCGAGCCGCTGGATCGCCTCGCGAACCGAGTCGAGCAACCGCGAGCGCGTGTGCGTGGGCGCCCCCTCGAGCCGTTCGAGGCGCGCCGCCAGATCGACCGCGTCATGCAGCGCCCGCATCCGGATCCGGGTCGCCTGCGTGCGCGCCTGCGTCCCGATCTGCTCGAAGCGCTCGACCCGCGAGCGCTCCACGGCGAGCTCGGCCCGCAGCCGGTCGCGCTCGCCGCGCCCGGCGACGACCTCGGTGGAGAGCCGGTCGCAGACCGCCTCGAGCTGCGCGACGCGGGCCCGGTGCTGACGCAGCTCCCCCTCGTTGAGCTCGATCGCGGCCGCCGCATCGGCGAGCGCCGCGTCACGCGCCGCCAGCGCCTCATCCACCTCGCTGCGCCGGTAGCCCAGCAGCGAACGCTTGAACGCCTTCACGGCCGAGAAGCTAGGCGCGGCGTCGGACGGAGAGCCGCCCGCGGCGCGGTCAGTCCGCGGCGCCCTCCAGCTCGAGCTCGAGCCGTCCCGCCTCGCCCCAGAGCCGTTCGAGCCTGTAGCGGTCGCGCATCTCCGGAGTCTGGACGTGCAGAACGCAGTCGAGATAGTCGAGCAACACCCACTCGGCCTCGGCCTCGCCCTCGACCCGCGCGGGGAGCAGGCCGTGCTCCCGCTTCAGGCGCAGCTGCACCTCGTCGACGATCGCCTTGGCGTGGCGCTCGTTGCGCGCCGTCGCGATCAGCAGGTAGTCGGCGTAGGAGACGAGGTCGGCGACCGCGAGCGCCACGATCTCCTCGCCCTTCTTGTCGTCGACGATCCCGGCGATCAGCCGCGTCAGCTCGGCGGCGTCGGCCGGCGCCCGCACCTCGGGGGCCTGCGCGCCCTCGGCGCCGGCGCTCACGCCGTCACCCGCTCGCGGTACAGGCCGCGCTCGGCGATCAGTTCGAGCACCGGATCCGGGACCAGGTACCGCACCGGGCGTCCCGCCGAGATCCGCCGTCTGATCCGGGTCGAGGAGACCTCGAGCTCGGGCATCCGGACGACCTCGGCGCGGTCGGCGCCGCCGAGCCGCTCGAGCGCCGCCTCGGCTTCGTCGAGCGCCGTGCCCGGACGGCCGGCGATCCCGAGCCGCGCCAGCTCGAGCACCCGCTCGGGACGCTTCCAGCCCTCCAGTTGCGCTGCGACGTCGGCTCCCATCAGGAAGTGGATCTCGTCGCCGGGCCGCTGCTCACTCAACCACTCCAGCGTACGAAAGCTGTAGGACGGGCCGTCGCTGCCGACCTCGAGCTCGCTCGCGCTGAGCAGCTCGTCGCCGGCCACCGCCCGCTCGACCAGCTCGAGCCGCACCCGCGGGCCCGGCTCGGGCTCGATCCGCTTGTGCGGCGCCTCGCCGGTCGGGATCAGCAGGACCTCGTCGAGGCCGAGCTGGAACGCCGCCTCGTGGGCGAGCACGAGGTGGCCGATGTGAGGCGGGTTGAAGGCGCCGCCGAGGACGCCGTAGGCGCGGCCCGAGACGGTCCCTACCCCCGGACCTGGCCGCTGCCGTGGACGACGTACTTGGTCGTGGTGAGCTCGCGCAGCCCGATCGGCCCGCGCGCGTGCAGCTTCTGGGTCGAGTTGCCGATCTCGGCGCCCATCCCGAACACGTAGCCGTCGGTGTAGCGGGTCGAGGCGTTGACGAACACGACCGCGGCATCGACGCCATCGGAGAACTCGGTGGCGGCCGCGTCGTCGGCCGTGACGATCGCCTCCGTGTGCCCGGTCCCGTGGCGGTTGACGTGCTCGATCGCATCGGCGAGCGAGTCGACGACCCCGACGGTCATCTTCATCCCGTGGTACTCCGTGTCCCAATCCGCCTCGGTCGCCTCGCCAACGCGCACCGCTCCGGACGCCGCGCGCACGCGCTGATCGCCGACCAGCTCGACCCCGGCGGCGTCGAGGTCGGAGAGGACGCCGGGCAGGAACTCCCCGGCGACCGCCGCGTCGACGAGCAACGTCTCGGCCGCGTTGCAGACCCCGGGGCGGTCGACCTTCGCGTTGATCGCGATCCGCCGCGCCATCTCGAGGTCGGCGGCGGCGTGCACGTAGACGTGGCAGTTGCCCCCGGCCGCGTACATCACCGGCACCGTCGCAACCGCCTTCAGCGCCTCCTTGAGCCCCTCGCCGCCGCGCGGGATGACCAGCTCGACGAGCCCCTCCGCCGTGGCGAGCTGCTCGAGCTCGGAGCGGTCCCCGGCGAGCAGCTCGACCGCGCCCTCCGGCAGGCCCGCGTCGAGCACCGCCTCGCGGACCAACCCGGCGAGCGCCGCGTTCGAGCGCTCCGCGTAGCTCGAGCCGCGCAGGACGATCGCGTTGCCGCTCTTGAGGCAGAGCGCGGCGCAGTCGACGGTCACGTTCGGGCGCGCCTCGTAGATCACCGCGACGACCCCGAGCGGGACGCGGAGCTTGCGCAGGTCGAGCCCGTCCTGGATCGTGCGCCGCTCCAGCTCCTCCCCAACCGGGTCGGGGAGCGCGACGATCTCGCGCACGCCCTCGGCCATCGCCTCGACGCGCTCGTGGCTGAGCGAGAGGCGGTCGCGAAGCGCGTCGGAGAGCCCCGCGGCGCGCTCGTCGGCGAGGTCGAGCGCGTTCGCGCTCAGGATCTCGTCGGTGCGCTCGCCGAGCAGCTGGGCGAGCCGCTCCAGGGCGCGGTTCTTGGTCGCGGTCGAAGCGGTCGCGAGCGCGCGCGCCGAGCGCTTCGCGCTCTCGCACGCATCCGTCACGGTCCTCGTCGCGATCGCCATCCTGGAAAGGGTAACGCCGCCGCCGACCGTGTTTCGCTCAGTCCGAGCGGGCCACCAGACGGGCGGCCTTGGAGGTCAGGTACGGCCCGTAGAGGAACCCCTGGCGCTTGCGGTAGCCGAAGCTGGTGACCGAGACCAGCCGGCCGAGCTCGTCGACCCAGCCGCCCCCGCTTGCGCCCGCCTTCATGTTGCACCCCATCCCGACCGGAGCCGGCCCGCCCGGGATCGGCCGCGGGTCGTCGCCCGCGTAGCCGCCGCGACAGGTCCAGAGGCGGTTCGCGTTGGCGAAGTTGACCGGGTAGCCGTAGGCGTTGTAGGTCTGCGCGCGCGGCGTCTCGACCGCGAGCGGCCGCCCACCGACCACGTCCTCGATCCGCCGACCGCCGAGCGGGCGCATCGTCAGCGTCGCGTAGTCGAAGTCGAAGTTCTCGCGGCGGATCCACTCGCGGGTGCTACGGGTCTCGACCGCGCTCCAGCGGCCGAACGGCCGCGCGCCGGACGTGTAGGCGGGGATGAACGTGAGCCGCCTCGCCGCGACTCGCGAGTGCGGGTCGTAGACGCAGTGGCCGGCGGTCATGACCACGTTCCGGCCCCGGGTCGAGACCACGGTCGCCGAGCACTCGAACTTGCCGAACCCCGGCAGGACCCCGAACACCTTCCCGTGCGCGGGAAGCGGCGGGGCGCTCGGGTCGGGCACCTCGAAGCTCTCGAACGGCGGCGGCACCGCGGCGCGCTTCAGCGTCGGACCACCGCCGCCGCGGGTCACGGTCAGCGGGCGAGCCCTCGCGATGCGCTGCGCCGTCCACCAGCTGGCCCGGTGCGGGCCGGCGGCGCGCTCGACGACCTCGGCGCCGGCGAAGGCCGGACCGGCTCCGGCCATCCCCATCAGCGCGAGCGCGAGTGCGGCGGCTCCCGCGGGCCGCGACCGGGGGCTCACGCCAGCACGAACCGGTCGCGATGCACGGCCTCTTCGGACGCGTTGGGAAGCAGCTCCGCCACCTCCGCCGACTTCAACCCCATGATCCTCACCAGCTCCGCCGCAGCGTAGTTGACGATCCCCTTGCCGACCAGCGCACCGTCGCAGACGACCTCGACGGCGTCGCCCGCCGCGAACTCGCCCTCGACCGCGACGATCCCGACCGGCAGCAGGCTGGAGCCGCCCTCGCGGAGCATCCGCGCGGCGCCGGCGTCGACGACCACCCGGCCGCGGGCGGGCTTCGCGTGGCGCAGCCAGAGCTTGAACGACGGCGTGCGCTCCGGATGCGGCGCGAACCGGGTGCCGACGTCGTCGCCGCGGGCGGCGGCCAGCAGCGAGCCCGTAGCGGTGCCGTCGCAGATCGCGGCCGGGATCCCGGCGGCGCTCGCCATCCCGGCGGCGGCGACCTTGCTGCGCATGCCGCCGGAGCCGTACAGCGAGGTGCGGTCGCCGATCTCGTAGCGGTCGAGCTCGGCGAACTCGTCCACCGCCGGCACGCGGCGCGCCTCTGCCTCGCGGGCGGGGTCGGCGGTGTAGAGGCCGTCGGTGTCGGTCAGCAGGACGAGCAGCCGGGCGCCCAGCAGCAACGCGAGCTGCGCGGAGAGGAAGTCGTTGTCGCCGAAGGTGATCTCGTCGGTCGCCGTGGTGTCGTTCTCGTTGACGACGGGAACGGCGCGCCACTCGAGCAGCTTGCGCAGCGCCTGGCGCGCGTTCAGGTAGTGCATGCGGACCGAGAGGTCGTGGGACGTCAGCAGGACCTGGGCCGCGTGCACGCCGCGCTCGGCGAGCCGCGACTCGTAGGCGCGAAAGACGCTCCCCTGCCCGACCGCCGATGCGGCCTGCAGCTCGTCCACCGTGCGCGGGCGCTGCGCCAGCTCCATCAGCCGCCAGCCGAAGGCGATCGCCCCCGAGGTGACCATCGCGACGTCCTCGCCCGCGTGGTGGAGCTCGGCCACCTGGGCGCAGACGCTGTCGAGCACGGCGCCGCGCACCTCGCCGTTTTCGTCGGCGACGATCGACGACCCGAGCTTGACCACCACCGTCATTCGGCGGCCCAGTCTAGGAACCCGGCGACGACCCTTGCGGGCGATAGCGTCCAGCACCGTGAGCGACGCCTCCGCGATCGTGGTCGACGAGCTGACGGTGCGCCGCGGCGGCAAGCTCGTCCTCCCCGGCGTCTCGCTCGAGATTTCCGCCGGCGCGATCACCGGCCTGCTGGGTCCGAGCGGGACCGGGAAGACCACGCTGATCCGCGCGATCGTCGGCGTCCAGATCGTCGAGTCCGGGCGCGTGACCGTGCTCGGCGAGCCGGCGGGCTCCCCCTCCCTGCGCTCGCGCGTGGGCTACGTCACCCAGGCGCCCTCGGTCTACGCCGACCTGACCGTGCGCGAGAACCTCCAGTACTTCGCCCGGATCGTCGACGCCCCGGCGGCCCGGATCGACTCGGTGATCGAGACGGTCGGGCTCGCCGAGTACGCCGGGCGCCAGGTGATCAACCTCTCGGGCGGCCAGCAGGCTCGCGTCTCGCTGGGCTCGGCGCTGCTCGGCGAGCCGGACGTGCTCGTCCTCGACGAGCCGACCGTCGGCCTCGATCCCGTCCTGCGCGCCGAGCTCTGGCAGGAGTTCGGGCGGCTCGCCGCCAACGGCACGACGCTGCTCGTCTCCAGTCACGTGATGGACGAGGCGATGCACTGCCAGCACCTGCTGCTGATGCGCGAGGGTGACATCCTCGCCGCCTCGTCGCCCGACGAGTTGCTCGAGCGGACCGGTGCCGAGGACATGGAGCGCGCGTTCCTCAGGCTGATCGAGCAGGGGCCGACACGATGAGCCCCCGGATCACCCTGGCGACCGCGCTCCGCGTGCTGCGCCAGTTGCGCCGCGACCCGAGGACGGTGGCGATGATCCTGGTCGTTCCGGCGGCCCTGATCGCACTGCTCAAGGGCGTGCTCGAGGGCTCGCCCGGGTCGTTCGAGTCGCTCGGCGGGCCGATGGTCGGGCTTTTCCCGCTGATCATGATGTTCCTGATCACCTCGATCACGATGCTGCGCGAGCGCACCACCGGAACGCTCGAGCGGCTGATGACGCTGCCGCTGGCCAAGCTCGACCTGCTGCTCGGGTACGGGATCGCGTTCGCCCTCGTCGCAGCCGTGCAGGCGACCGTCACCGCGATCGTCGCGTTCGCCGTGCTGGGGGTCGACGCGGCGGGCTCGACGATCGCCGTCGTCCTGCTCGCGATCGCCAACGCGCTGCTCGGGATGGCGATGGGCCTGCTCGCCAGCGCGTTCGCGCGGACCGAGTTCCAGGTGGTCCAGTTCATGCCCGCGTTCATCTTCCCCCAGCTCCTGCTCTGCGGGCTGTTCGCGCCGCGCGACGAGATGGCGCCCGTCCTCGAGGCCGTCTCGTACGCGCTGCCGATGTCGTACGCGTTCGACGCGCTCCACAGGGTCACGGTCGACGGCTCCCTCGGCGGCGCCGGGGTCGTCGACGTCGTCGTCACGCTCGGCGCGACCGCGCTCGCCCTGTTCGCCGCCGCGGGGACGCTGCGGCGACGAACCGCCTAGAAGGCGAGGCGGCGCTCAGTCGAGCTCGAACTCCTCCTCGCCGATGCGGACGTCGCCGCCCGGCCGAAAGCCGGCCCGCTCGAGCGCCGCGATCACGCCGATCTCGCGCAGCCGCTGCTCGAGGTAGCCGAGCGCCTCGATGTTCGAGAGGTCGTGGCGCGCCACGAGCAGCTCGACCCCGCGACCGAGCACCCGGAACGCCTCCCCCTCCCTGACGACCTCGAAGCCCCCGTCTCCGGCCGGCGCGTAGACCATGTGGTCGAGCTCGAACTCGGCCTCGCCGGCGGCCCGTTCGCCGCCGAGCTCCGGGGTCGCCGCCTGCGACGGCACGGCGGCGAAGATCGCCCGGGTCAGCTCCCTCAACCCGGCCCCGGTGGCCGACGAGACGGCGAGCACCCCGAGCGCCGCCTCGCCGCGGCGCTCGCGCCATACCTCGACCTCGCGCTCGGCGTCCTCGTCGGGGACGAGGTCGCGCTTGGAGAGGACGATCAGCTCGGGGAGGCGGTCGAGGCCGCCGCCGTGCGCGGTGAGCTCGGCGCGCACGGTCTCATATGCCTGCTCGGGCGACGGCTCGCCCGCCTCCGGGTCGCCGCCGAGCGCGAGCAGGTGGACGAGGACCCGGCAGCGCTCCACGTGGGCGAGGAACTCGTGGCCGAGGCCGACCCCGGCGGCAGCGCCCTCGATCAGGCCCGGGATGTCGGCCAGCACCAGTTGGCGCTCGCCGTCGTCGATCGTCCCGAGCATCGGCTCGAGCGTCGTGAACGGGTAGTCGGCGACCTTCGGCGCCGCCCGGGTCAGCCGCGCGAGCAATGACGACTTGCCCGCGTTGGGGAGTCCCACCAGGCCGGCGTCCGCGAGCAGCTTCAGCCGCAGCTCGATCCAGCCCGACTCGCCCTCGAGCCCGCGCTCGGCGAAGCGGGGGGTCTGGCGGACCGAGTTCGCGAAGCGCTTGTTGCCGTGCCCGCCGGCGCCACCGACGGCGACCACGGCGCGCTGGCCAGGCTCGACCAGGTCATAGCGGCGGCCCTCCAGGCCGTCGATCTGGGTGCCCGGCGGCACCGCCACGACGGCGTCGGCGCCGCGCTTGCCATGGCGCTGGCCGCCCTCCCCGTGGCCGCCGCGGCCGGCGCGCTGGTGAGGCGTGAACCGCTGCGCCGCCAGGTCGCGGCGCGACGGGTCGCAGACGAGGACGACGTCGCCGCCCCGCCCGCCGTCGCCGCCATCGGGACCGCCGCGGGGGACGTGCGCCTCGCGGCGAAACGAGACCGCGCCGTTACCACCGGTTCCGGCCTCGACGTGGATCTTGGCGCGATCGTGCAGCATCGTTTGAACCGTAGAGGTGTTGAAGTGAGCTAGAGAGCGGGCCCGACCAGGCTCGCCGCGAATCGGAGGCCCCGGGATGGGCGCCGCACCACGAGAAGGAGCATCGTTTTGAGAGAGAGAAATCGACCGCGCCGGCGCGCGTTCGCCGTCGCCGCGCTGACGGCCGCCGTCGCGATCACGGGCCTCGCCGCCGTCCCCGGCGCCGAGGCGAAGCAGAAGGCCAAGGGCGTTCAGGTCAAGGTCATGACCCGCAACCTGTTCCTGGGCGCCGACCTCGGACCGGCGCTGAACGCCGATACGTTCAACGAGTTCACGGCGGCCAACGGCGCCATCCTGCGCGAGGTCGACCGCACCGACTTCCCGAGGCGGGCCAAGGGCCTCGCGGCGGAGATCAAGTCGAAGAAGCCGGACCTGGTCGGGCTCCAGGAGGGCGCCTGGTGGCGGACCGGGACCCAGGACCCGACGAAGCCGTACACGCAGGGCCCCGACACCGGCCAGTACACGGCGACCACGAGCAAGTACGACTTCCTCCAACTGCTGCTGAAGCAGCTGAACAAGGGCACGGACAAGAAGTACAAGGGCTACAAGCTCGCCGTCGTCGGTAGCGAGTTCGACTTCGAGGCGCCGACGGACTACGACAACGATCAGAGCACCGGCCTGCTGGGCGGCGAGATCGAGGGGCGCCTGACGATGCGCGACGCGATCCTCGTCCGCAAGGGCGGCGCGGTGAAGGTGAAGAACCCGGAGTCGGGTCACTACACCAACCTCTACACGCCGAACATCTCGGGCATCGACGTGCCGGTGACCCGCGGTTGGGTCTCGGTCGACGCGACCGCGACGTCCGGCGAGGGCAAGGACAAGGTGCAGCGCAAGTTCCACTTCGTCAACACCCATTTCGAGGCGTTCGACGACGAGACCCAGCACCCGAGCATCAGGGCGCTGCAGGCAGGCGAGCTGCTCGCCGGCCCGGCCGCGAGCCCGAAGACGATCATCCTCGGGGACTTCAACTCGAACAACCCCCCGGTGCAGCCGGGCGACGAGCAGGCCTACGACGCCCTGGTCGCGGGCGGGTTCGCGGAGCGGTCGCTCACCGATCCGGTGACCTGCTGCATCAACGACCTGTTCGCGCCCACGAACACGTTCGACCACAAGGTCGACCACGTGATGACCAACATGGGCAAGAAGGTGAAGTTGGTCAACTCCTCGGCGACCGGGACGAGCCCGGCGAACGGGATCTACGACTCGGACCACGCGGGCGTCTTCAGCTCACTGAAGCTGAAGTAGCCGCGCGAGGCGAATGCGGCGGCGCGGCTCGGGGAGGGCCGCGTCGCCCGCTCGCCGCCGAGTTGCGCCTCAGCCGTCGGCGCGGTGCGCGTGCCAGTCGCTGAACGCGTGCAGGAGCTCGTCGCGCGCGGCGTCGGACACCGACTCCTCCGGGATCCGCCCGAGCGCGTCGAGCGTCGACCGCATCTGGTCGAGGTAGTACCGGCACGGAGGGCAAACCTCCATGTGGGCGTCGAAGCGCTCCGCCTCCGCGGAGCCCATCCGCCCCTCGAGGTAGTCGGTGACCAGTTCTACGAATTCCTTGCAGCTCATCGTCTCGCCGAGTGCCTGGCGGTTCATGCGCCCACCCCCACGGCCCGCTCCTCGTCGAGGCGGGCCTCAACCGCCGCGCGGACCTTGGACCGCGCCCGGTGCAAGAGCACTCGTTGGTTCGTCTCGCTGAGGTCGAGGATGTTGCACGCCTCCTCGGCCGAATATCCCTGCAGGTCGCGCAGGACGATCACGTCGCGCTGGCGCGGGGGCAGGTCGGCGATCGCCTCGAGCAGCGTGTCGCGCAACTCGTCGTTCTCGATCCGAGCGTCGACCCCCTCCCACTCGGCCGGCGGGCGCGCCCACCAGCCGGGTCGCTGGCCGTCGCGACCCTGGAAGCGGTCGGCGTCGACCGCGGGCTCGTCCCGGCCCTCCTCGGCGCGGCGCCGCAGGGACGAGAACGGCAGCGTGCGCTTCTCGCGCTTGCCCCTGGTGCGGGCGGTGTTGAGGAGGATCTGGAAGATCCAGGTCCGCAGAGCCGAGCGCCCCTCGAACCGGTCGATGCCCTTGATCACGCCGAGCCAGGTGTCCTGCACGACGTCCTCGGCGACCGCGCGGCTCGCCACGTGGGCGAGGGCCAACCGCATCAGCGCCGGGTTGAGCTCGTCCACGAGCGCCGCGAACACCTCCTGATCACCGCGGCGCAGCGCGGCGACCAGCTCGGCATCGTCGGCGCGTGAGACCTCCACCGGTTCCAGCCTAACCGCCGCGGGCGGGCGAAATCGCGACGTCTGGCCCGCCCTGCGCGGTCGAGTGGTCGATCGGGCTCGCTATGCGAGCCTCGGATACCACTCGAGGCCCGGGGCCGCGGCCGGGCGCCGCTTACTCGGACTCGACGACCGAGACGACGCGGCCCTTGCGGGCCGGGGTGAACTCGACCGTGCCGGCGCGGGTCGCGAAGATCGTGTGGTCGCGGCCGAGGCCGGCGCCGTCGCCGGGGCGGAACTTGGTGCCGCGCTGGCGGACGAGGATCTCGCCGCCGGCCACCTGCTGGCCCGCGAAGATCTTCACGCCGAGCATCTTCGGGTTGGAATCGCGGCCGTTGCGGCTCGAGCCGAGCCCCTTCTTGTGCGCCATCGTCCCTAGCCCTCCTTGTCGTCGGTCTTCTTCGCCGCGGGCCTGCGCGCGGCGGGCTTCTTGGCGGCGCGGCGCTTGGCCGCCGCGGGCTTCTTGGCGGCCGGCTTCTTGGCCGCGGGCTTTCGCGCCGGCGCCTTCGGCTTCTCCGTCGCTGCCTCGTCCTTTGCCGCGCCCTCGTCCTTCTTGGCCGGCGCGGTCTTCGGCTCGGCCTTCGGGGTGGCCGGCTTGCGGGTCAGCAGCTTGACCTCGGTCACCTCGAGCCTGGTCAGCTCGGACCGGTGACCGGCCCGCTTGCGGTAGCCCTTCTTGGCGCGGTACTTGAAGACGCGGATCTTCTCGCCGCGCTCGTGACCGGTGACGGTCGCCTCGACCTTGACCTTCTCGAGGTCGGTGCCGCCGACGAGCACGTCCTTGTCGCCGCGGAACATGACCGCGCGCAGGTTGACCTTGGCGCCCTCGTCGGCCTTCAGGCGGTCGACGACCAGCGTCCCGCCCTTCTCGGCGCGGTACTGCTTGCCACCGCTTTCGATGATCGCGTAAGTGTCTGCCATGGTCTTCAGCCCTCGTCGCTCGAGCCGCCTCCGCTGCGCGCGCGGCTACGTCGGCGGCCACCTCGGCGACCGCGACGCCTTCCCGAGGGAGCGGAGGATTCTAGCTTCTCGATCTTCTCTCCGTTCTCGTCCAGCAGCGCGGCGGTCGCGGCCGAACGGGCGACGCTCTCGATCGCCACCAGGCGCCGCTCCCCGACGTGAGCGCCGCCGCCGCTGACGCTGACGATGTAGCTGTCAACGCGGGCGATCGCGTCGTCGGCGTTGTACATGTGGGGCTCCTCGATCGTCACGAGCACCTCCTCGCCGACCCGGAACGGCAGCGCCCGCTCCTCGATCTGGTCGCGGCTGCCACGGTCGACGACCTCGTAGGTCTCGATCGCGAGCGCCTCGCCGCCCTCGAAGTGGAAGTGCTTCGACGTCTCTGCCTCGAGCTCGACCAGCCCGCTGCCCTCGGAGACCAGCTCCGCGGCCACCGCCGGGTTGACCCGGATCAAGAACGCCTCGGGCTCGGGCTCATCGGCCGCCAGCTGGCGCAGCTTGCGGATCACCTCGATCGCCATCGTCTCGGCCGAGCGCACGACGCCCTCGCCCTCGCAGGTCGGACACGTGTGGGTGAGGATCTCGCGGACGCCGTCGGTGACGTTCTGGCGCGTCATCTCGACCAGGCCGAGCGGCGACACCTCCATCACGTAGCTCTTCGTCTTGTCGGCGTCGAGCGCCTTCTTGAGCGTCTTCAGGACCTGGTCGCGGTTCTTCGCCTTCGCCATGTCGATGAAGTCGATGACGATGATCCCGCCGATGTCGCGCAGCCGCATCTGGCGCACGACCTCCTCGGCGGCCTCGACGTTGACCTTGGTGATCGTGTCCTCGAGCCGGCCCTTGCCGCGACCGGTGAAGCTGCCGGTGTTGACGTCGATGACGGTCAGCGCTTCGGCGTAGTCGATCATCAGATAGCCGCCCGACGCCAGGTCGGCGCGGCGGGTCAGCACCTGGTCGAACGCCTCGGCGGCGCCCTCGCGCTCGAGCAGCGGCTCAGCGCCCTCGTAGAGCTCGACGAACTCGACCAGCTCCGGCGCGGTGCGCTGGAAGAAGCTCGTCACCCGCTGGTGCTGCTTCTCATCGTCGATGATCGCGGCGTCGAACTCCTTGGTGAGCACGTCGCGAAGCACGCGGATCGAGAGGTCGGCCTCCTGGAAGACCAGGTTCGGCGCCTTCACGTCCTCGGCGCGGCGCTCCATGACCTCGTGCAGCTTGTGCAGGTAGGCGAGGTCGCGCTCGAAGTCCTCCTTGCGCGCGCCCTGGGCGGCGGTGCGGACGATCACGCCGCCCTCGCCGTCGTGGATCTTCTGCAGCAGCTTGCGCTGGCGGTCGCGCTCGGAGTCCGGAAGCCGGCGCGAGGCGCCGACGCCGGCGCCGCTCGGCATGTAGACCAGGTAGCGCCCGGCGATCGAGAGCTGCATCGAGAGGCGCGCGCCCTTCGACTTCAGCGGGTCCTTGACCACCTGGACGAGGACCTCCTGCTTCGGCTTGATCAGCTCGTCGATCCGCCGCCCGTGGCCGTGGCCGCGCCGCGGCGCCTTCTTGCCGTCGGGCGTGACGATCTCGTCGACGTGCAGGAAGCCGTTGCGCTCCAGGCCGATGTCGACGAACGCGGCCTCCATGCCCGGGAGCACGTTGTCCACGACGCCCTTGTAGATGTTGCCGACGATCGAGCGCGAGCTGCGCCGTTCGACGTAGAGCTCGGCGACCTTGAAGCCGTCGCGCGGGGTCGCGCGGTTGGCCGCCGGCCGGCCCTTCTGGCCCTGGCGGGCCGAGCCCTTGCCTTCTAGTACCGCGACGCGGGTCTCACCCGCGTCAACGGAGACGAGAATTCGCTTCTTCAGTTGAAATCACCTCAAAACGGAGTTGAGCCCCGTCTCGAGGAGAGCTGCGCTTGCACGTAAATGCTCTGTAACAGTCCGAGCGCCAGGAAGGTGACGATCACGGACGAGCCACCAGAGCTCATCAATGGCAAGGGAATGCCTGTGATCGGCATGATCCCCACGTTCATGCCGACGTTGACGAAGACCTGGAACATCAGCATCGCGGCGATTCCGCCGGCGATCATGCTGCCGTAGAGGTTCTTCGAGAGAGTCATCGTGCGCAGCGCCCTCCAGATGAGCAGGGCGTATAGGGAAAGTAAGAACGCGGCTCCGACAAAGCCGAAGCGTTCGCCGACGACGGCGAAGATGAAGTCTGTGTGGCGCTCCGGAAGGAAGCCGTTGTTTGTCTGAGTTGCGTCATCGCCGCGTCCGGTCTTGCCCCCGGAGCCTACGGCGATCAGAGCTTGGTTGATCTGATAGCTGGAGTCAGCGGGGTCGTCGCTGGGGTGCAGGAAGGCGGTCAGGCGCTCCTGCTGATAGTCAGCGAGGATAGGGACACCGACGGCCGGAGCGATCACGAGCACGGTCGCGACGAGCGCCAGCGCGCCGCCGATCAGGGCCGCGAAGTGGCTCCACGGCACCCCGGCGATGAACAGCACGGCGAGCGTGATGACGCCGTAGACGAGGGCCGTGCCGAGGTCCGGCTGGATGAAGACGAGCGCCGCCGGGAACAGCCCCAGCGCGAGCAGGCGGACCGTCCGGCGGATGTCGGAGTCGCTGCGCCGCGAGCGGTCGATCACGAACGCGGCCAGCGTGATCACCAGCAGCACCTTGCCGAGCTCGGACGGCTGGAAGGTGAAGAACGGCAGCTCGATCCAGCGCCGCGACCCGCGGGTCGCCTCGCCGAGCATCAGGACCAGGATGATCATCCCGATCATCGCCGTGTAGATGCCGACGCGCAGCTCGCGGAAGCGCGAGTAGTCGATTCGCGCCATGCCGAACATCAGGGCGATCCCGATCACGGCGTAGATCGACTGGCGGACGACGTAGTAGTACGGGTTGCCGGGCACGTCCTCGCTGGTCGCGACCCCGAGCGTGTAGATCGAGAACGCGATCAGCGCGATCCCGGCGAACAGCAGCCACGGGTCGAGGCTGTTGAACCCGGCGCGCTCGAACAGGCTCGCCCGCGAGCGGCGGTCGAAGGTCTGCGGCCGCGGACGGCGATAGGCCTCCATCACTCCACCGGCCCGTCGCTCGAGACCTCGTCGACCTTGGACTCGTCGACCTTGAGCAGCTGATCGAGGATCAGCCGCGCCACCGGAGCGGCGGTGTCGGCGCCGAAGCCGCCGCGCTCGATCGTCACCGCGACCACGTACTTCGGGTTGTCGTACGGCGCCACCGCCATGTACCAGGACTGATCGGCCTCGCCGACGCCGCGCTCCGCGGTGCCGGTCTTGCCGGCGATGTCGATCGGATAGCCGCCGAAGACCGGGTAGGACGTCCCGCCCGGCTCCATCGCGGCGCCGTGCAGGCCGTCCATGATCGTCCGCTGCGCGGCCGGGTCGATGTCCACGTGATCGCGGACCGCCGGGTCGATCTCCTGGATCGTGCGCCCCTGCGGGTCCTGGACGCGCAGCCCGACGTGCGGGCGGACCAGATCGCCGCCGTTGGCGATCGCCGCGTAGGCGACCGCCATCTGGAGCGGGTCGGCCTGCAGGTCGCCCTGGCCGACGGAGAGGTTGACGTTGTCGCCCACCGTCCACGGCCGGTCGAGGCCGCCGTACTTGTAGAAGTCGTTGGGCACCACGTCCTTGCCGCCCGGCGACTCGGGGTCCTGGGACTTGCGGTAGAGCGCGTTGCGCCAGGCGGGCGTCGGCAGCAGGCCCTCGCCCTCGCCGCCCACGTCGAGGCCCGTGGGCTGGCCGATCCCGAGCGCCCTCGCCCACTGCTGGAGCGGGCCGCCGTCGCCGGTGTCGTTGCCCCTGTCCATGCGATAGCCGAGCGTGTAGAAGAAGACGTCGGACGAGACCTTGAGCGCCTGGCGCAGTTCGATCGGCCCGTTGACCGCGTCCCCGGCGTTGTGGAGCACCTGGCCGTCGCCGAGCGGGAAGTCGCCGGTGTCGTTGATGATCTCGCTCAGGCCGAGCGCGCCCGAGTCGAGCGCCGCGAGCGCGGTGATCGGCTTGAAGGTCGAGCCGGTCGGATAGAAGCCGTTGGTGGCGCGGTCGAACAGCGGCGCGCCCAGGTCCTCGTCGGTGAGCGCCTTGTAGACCGACGGGGGGACCCGCGGCTTGGCGAAGATCGAGGGATCGTAGCTCGGGCTGGAGCCGAGGCCGTAGAGCTGGCCCGTGTGGATGTTCATGGCGACGAAGCCGCCGGGGAGGCCGATCGAGGCGATCGCCTGCTCGCCCGCCTGCTGGACCGCGTCGTCGATCGTCAGCACGAGGTCGTTGCCCGTCTGCGGCTCGCGCGAGGAGAGCTGGCCGCCGGTCGGCTGTCCGGCGGCGTCGACCTGGACCTTGGTCTCGCCGTTCGTGCCGCGCAGGAGGCTGTCGTAGGCGGACTCCACCCCGTCCTTGCCGACCTGGTCGCCGGGCTGCAGCGCGTCGTAGCGCGGGTCGTCGAGCTGGGTCGAGTCGACCTCGCCCGCGTAGCCGAGCAGGTGCGCGGCGAGCGAGCCCTGCGGGTAGTGGCGCACGTAGACGCGCTCGACCGAGATCCCGGGGAACCGGTTCTGGTTCTCGCGCAGGTAGTAGACGGTGTCGTAGGGCACGTCGCGGCGCAGGACCGCCGGGCAGGCCGCGCACTCCTTGGCCTCGGAGCGGATCTTGTTGCGGATCTGCGCTGGTCGCAGGCCCGAGAACTCGCTGACGCGCTCGAAGAGGCGCTGGCGGCGCAGCTTCGAGTTCGGCAGGTCGGGGACGTTGACCTGGAGCTCCAGGGCGGTGCGGTTGTTGACCAGCACGTCGCCGTGGCGGTCGAGGACCTCGCCGCGCGGCGCCTGCACGGTGAACTCGCGCACCTGGTTGTTCTGCGCCTTCGCCAGGTACTGATCGCCCGAGAGCACCTCGAGGTACCAGAGGCGCAGGAAGATGATCGCGAACGCGACCAGGCCGATGCCGCCGAGGACGGCGACCCGGAACGCGAACTGGGCGGGCTGCTGCGGTCGGCGCCAGTCCGGGCCCATCAGGAGACCCCTCCATGCGCCGGGGCGCGGCGCGAGCGCCGCCGCGGCGCGGTGTGCTCGAGGCTGCGGCTGCGACGAGCGGCGCGGCGGCGAAGGCGCCCCGCGCCGAGCAGGCGACTGGACGGCCTGTAGTCGACGAGCGCCGGTCCGAGGACCCAGCGGACGAGCGGGTAGACGGCGAAGCCGAGCAGGCCGCCGAGCAGGCCCTGGACGAGGATCTCGCGGACGACCAGCAGGCTGACCGGTGCGTCGACCCCGAGCATCAGCTCGACCGCGGCGAAGCCGGCGGCGGCGAGCATCGTGAAGGCGCCGGCGAGCAGCGCCGGGACGATGCCGCTGCGGATCTCGAAGCCCTCGCGGTAGCGCCCGGCCAGATAGCCGATCGACAGCAGGACGAGCGAGGAGACGCCGAGCGTCTGAAGCAGCAGCGAGTCCATCAGCAGTCCGGCGGCGAACCCGCAGACGGCGCCGACCACGCCGCCGCCGAGCAGCCCGAGCGCGACGACGACGACCGGGACCACGTACGGCGTCGCCCCGAAGATCGAGATGAAGGAGAAGAACGAGACCTGGAGGATCACCGCGACGATCACGATCAGCGCGATGCGCAGGGCAATGCGGGGGGTGACGATCATCCGGGCACCCCCGGTCGCGCCGGCCCGCCGGTCAGCACCTGCAGGTACTCGAGCTGGCGCAGGTCGGCGAAGGGCTCGACATGCACGCGCTGGAACTGCTGCTGCTCGCCGGCCTCGGCCTGGCTGACGCGGCCGATCGGCAGCCCCGGCGGGTACGCCGAGGAGACGGTTCCGTTCGACCAGCCGGCGGTCGCGACCGTCTGGTTCTCCTGGATGGTCTCGTCGTTGTCGATGAAGTCCAGCAGCAGGTCCTCCGGGTTGCCCACCTCGGGCTCGACGATCCCGGTCGGGCCGGACGGCAGCACCTGACCCGAGACCGCGTTGTCGTGATCGGTGATCAGCTGGACCTGCGCGGTGCCCGCCGTGACATCGGTCACCCGCCCGACGAGGCCGTCGCCGTTGACGACCGCGTCGTTGCGCTCGATCCCCGAGCTCGAGCCGTGATCGATGGTGACGTCGGAGAACCAGACCGAGGGCGAGCGCTGGGTGACGCGCGCGGTCACCAGGTCGTACTCGCCGAGCCCGGGGTTCTCGTCGGAGAGGTTGAGGAGCTTGCGGAACTGCTCGTTGTCGTTCTCGGCGCCCTCGGCGGCGACGACCTCGGCGCGGAGCTTCTCGACCTCCGCCTGGAGGTCCTCGTTCTCGCCGCGGGCGGCGAACGTCTCGTCGAACCAGTTGATCAGATCGCGGCCGGGCTTCAGGGCGCGCTCGGCGACCTCGCCGACCGGGGCGAAGACCGTCGCGACGCCGCGCTGGATCGTGTGCAGCGGGCCGCTGTCGGCCTCCGAGAAGTGGCTCGACAGCAGCACCAGGGACAGGACGATCAAGGCGACGAGAACCGCTCGGCGCCGCCTCACCTGCTTGCGATACATCAGGCGATCGCCCCGACGCGCCGACGGCCCGTAGTCCGGTTCATCCGGTGGATGACCTCGAACTCCTCGAGCGAGCGGCCGGAGCCGACCGCGACGCAGGTGAGCGGGGACTCCGTCAGCTGGCAGGGCATCTGGCACTCGTCTCGCATCCGCACGTCGATCCCATGCAGGAGCGCGCCGCCGCCGGCGAGCGTGATTCCGCGATCCATGATGTCGCCGGCGAGCTCGGGCGGGGTCCGGTCGAGCGTCTCCTTGACCGCGGCGACGATCTGACTGACCGGCTCCTCGAGCGCGTGGCGGATCTCGGCCCCGGTGAGCTGAATCGTCTTCGGCAGGCCGCCGACCAGGTCGCGCCCGCGGATCTCGGTCACCTCGTCGTCGACGAGGGGCGTCGCCGAGCCGAGCTCGAGCTTCACCTCCTCGGCGGTCTGCTGGCCGATCAAGAGCTTGTGGTGGTGCTTGCAGTGGGCGACGATCGCATCGTCCATCTCGTCGCCTCCGACCCGGATCGATTCCGAGACGACGATCCCGCCCAGCGAGATCACCGCGACCTCGCTGGTGCCACCGCCGATGTCGAGGATCATCGATCCGGTCGGGTCGGCGACCGGAAGCCCGGCGCCGATCGCCGCCGCCATCGGCTCCTCGATCAGGTACGCCTTTCGCGCGCCGGCCGAGAGGCATGCCTCCTCGACCGCGCGCTTCTCGACCCCGGTCACCCCGGAGGGAACACAGACGACCACCCGCGGGTGCGCGAACCGGTTCTGATGCACGCGCTGGATGAAGTGGCGGAGCATCTCCTCGGTGACGTCGAAGTCGGCGATTACGCCGTCCTTGAGCGGGCGGATCGCGGTGATGTTCCCGGGGGTCCGGCCGAGCATGCGCTTCGCGTCGACGCCGACCGCGTGGACCTCGCCCGTGTGTGAGTCGACCGCCACCACGGACGGCTCCGAGAGCACGATGCCGCGCCCGCGCACGTAGACGAGCGTGTTGGCGGTGCCGAGGTCAACCGCCATGTCGCGGCCGCCGAACCGGAAGAGGTTGCCGAAAATTCCCATCGCGAAGTGGCCCGGCGGGCG
The DNA here is from genome assembly GCA_963781265.1 of uncultured Solirubrobacterales bacterium. Taxonomy (GTDB): domain Bacteria; phylum Actinomycetota; class Thermoleophilia; order Solirubrobacterales; family 70-9; genus WHSW01. The sequence continues at coordinate 78,078 of CAWAFH010000004.1, read as the reverse complement.
GAAAAAGGAACCGTGGCCTGTGGCCGAGTGTAGCGCTTGATTTGCAGGCCTCAAGCCGAAATCGAGCCCTTTGAAAAACTCTAAGGCTAATTCTTCGCCTTAGGGTTTTCGCCCAACCTTCGGTGGTTGCAGCGATAACGCGTCGGAGAGCGTCGCCGGCGCGGCTACGCCGGCGCGATCGAAGTCGGTTGGAAACCCCGTGCAAAAAGCCTCCGGGAGTCGTTCGACGACCTCGATGAGGCCACCTTCACCCGGCCGGCGGAGCGTCGACGCGCGGCAGCGCGGCCACGGTCGCGCTGCCGGCGACGCGGCGGACCTCGTCCGGCACGTCGGCGAAGTCGACGCGCGGGACGAAGTCCTGTGGCCGGCCAAGCGGCGAGAAGAAGTTGTCGTAGTGCGTCGGGACGACCACCCGTGGATCGAGGCGAGGCAGGATCCGCTCCCAGTAGCGGGGGGTGACGCTGCGCCCGGCGACGCCCGCCAAGAAGACGTCGACCGGGCCATCTCGCAGCTCGCCGTCGTTCAGATCGGCGCTCCCCTGGTGGTAGATGGAGACGCCGCCGACCTCGATCCGGATGCCGAACACCGCCCCGCACTTGTAGGCGCCCGGGGCCAGGCCGTGCAGGTGCTCGCACGTCAGCGGCCCGTCCATCGGGACCTTGCGCCCGAACAGGAGCTTCGAGTGGCGGCTGGGAACGAAGCGGACCACGAACGGCCCGAGCTCGTAGGCCTGATGCGGGACCACCTCGACGGCCCGGTCCCCGAGCCCGTGCAGCCTCATCAGGTGGGCCAGCGAGGGCGAGCCGTAGGCCTTGGTGTCGAAGCGTCGAGCGATGGCCGGGGCATCGACCGCGTGGTCGAAATGAGTGTGTCCGACGAGCACGCCGGCGACCGGCCCCGGCGCCCCCGCGTAGCGCTCGATCATCGACGCGTCGGGCAGCGTCCGTCGCCGCAGCAAGAACGCCCGCAGCGGCACCCGCGAGACGTAGGGGTCGATGAACAGCGACACCCCCTCATAGGTCAGCCGATAACCCGAGACCCCGAGCCAGACCACCTCGATCCCGGCGGGCAGGCCGACGGCGATGCGCTCCAATTCGCGCAGCGCCTGCGCGTCGTCGGTGCCGGCCCGGCTCACGCCCTGATCATCCCATCGGGGCGGGATCAGACGGCGCCCGCTAAGCGCCCGCGTCGAGCAGTCCCGGCAGCAGCTCCAGCAGGGTCGGGACGGGGAGCCCGACCACGTTCGAGAAGTCGCCCTCGATCGCCTCGATCAGGATCGAGCCGAGACCCTGGATGGCGTAGGCGCCGGCGCGGTCAGCCCACTCGCCCGAAGCCACGTAGAGGTCGAGCTCGGCGGGGTCGAGCTCGCGGAAGCGCACCCGGGTGACCGCGATCGCCGCGCGCTCGACCGGCACCTCGGTGCCGGCGCCGCTGCCGAGCACGGCAACGCCGCTCAGAACCTCGTGCGTGTGCCCGGAGAGCGCCTCGAGCCGCTCGCGGGCGCCGGCCTCGTCCTCGGGCTTGCCGAGCAGGCGCCCGTCGAGGGCGACGTCGGTGTCGACCCCGAGCGCGATCGATCCCGGCCCGCCGGCGAGCTCGAGCCCGGCCCGCGCCTTGCGGTGGGCGTTCTCGAGCACGACGGCCTCGGGGACGCCCTCGCGCACCTCGTCGACCGCCGGCACGACGGCCTCGTAATCGACCCCGAGCCGGGTCAGGATCTCCCGCCGGCGCGGGGACGCCGAGGCGAGGATCAGGGGGGCGTTACTCGCCGAACCAGATCCCGATTTCGCGCTCGGCGGACTCATCCGAGTCGGAGCCGTGGACGAGGTTGAAGGTGACCTCGAGCCCATAGTCGCCGCGGATCGAGCCGGTCGCGGCCTCCACCGGGTTGGTCGCGCCGATCAGCTGGCGCGCCGCGGGCACCGCCTCGACCCCCTCGAGCACCGCGGCGACCAGTGGGCCGCCGGTGATGAACGAGACCAGCTCGCCGAAGAACGGCTTCTCGACGTGCTCGGCGTAGTGGGAATTGGCGACCTGGTCGTCGGCGGTCAGCAGCCGAAGCTGCGTGATCCGCAGGCCCTTGCGCTCGAAGCGGGCGAGGATCTCGCCGGTCAGCCCGCGCTCGAAGGCGTCGGGCTTGATCAGGATCAGGGTGCGTGATTCATCTGCCATCGGCGCGGCAGCCTACACAGTCAGGTGCGGCGGCTACTCGGAGGGCTGCTCGCCGCTCGACGAGCGGCTCGAGCGGGCGCGGCTCGTGCGGCCCTCGGCCGCCGTGCGCTCGGCCGGCGTGCGCGCGGCATCGCCGCCGCTGTCGGCACTCGGGCCCGAGTCCGCGGAGTTCGTCCGCGCCCGCGACCCGGAACGGCTCGGCGATCCGGTCCGGCTCGGCGAGCCCGTGCGCGACCCGCTCGAGCGCGACCCGCCGCCGCTTCGCCGCTTCGGCGGGGCCTCGGAGGACTCGGCCTGCCCCGACTTCGAACGGCGCTTGGGCGCCGCCTCGGAATCGCCCTCGGACTTCGACCGCCGCCGCGACGGGCGGTGCTCCGGCGGCGCCGCGCTGCGCTGCGGTGCCTCGCAGTAGGGGCAGACCGCCCAGCGCGGGTCGATCGGCTTTCCGCACGACTCGCACGGGTCCTTGATCCGGGCGCGACAGTTCGGGCAGCGCAGGAAGCTCCGCTCCACCGGGTGCTCGCAATTCGGGCACGACGCCTCCTCGAGTTGGCGCACGCGTAGCTCCGAGGCGCGGATCTCGAGCTCACGCTCGCGCTTGTCGGCGAGGAACTCCGGCGGGCGGAGGATCGAGTAGACGATCGTGCCGACGAACGGGAAAAGCGACGCCGCCGTGGCGCACGCGATCAGCACGGGATCCTCGATCCGCCGCCGGGCGTCGAAGAAGGTCCACGCCACCAGGGCGAGCCAGAGGACGATCAGGAAGAGGATCAGCAGGTTGACGGCCAGATTGAGGCCATCGTTCGTGATGCCGAATAGCGCTACGGTCATAGAGGCAGGGCAGTGTAGTCGGGGGTGATCAGAGGAAAAGGCGCCCGAACAGGTAACCGAGGCCGAAGAAGACCAGGATTACGATCGCGACCACCGCCGCGACCAACCCCATCATGTGGAGTAGCTCTGAACGCGCGCCCCTGTCCAATGGAGACAGAAGGTAATCGGAAAACCGGCTCGCTGCGGCGTTGGGTCGCATTTTGGGCGCTCGCGACCACCCTCGCGGCCGCGGCCGCGACGGCCGCTGCCTGGCCCGGGACCACCCTGCCGAGGCCCGCGGGCAAGCCGGCGATCACCGAGGATCACATCTCCTACGGCGACGCTCGCAAGCGTCAGATGGCCGCCTACTCGAAGCGCCACTACGGCGAGCGCGAGTGGCGGCTCAACGGCCCGAAGGTGATCGTCCTGCACTTCACGGCCACCGGCAGCTACTCGTCCGTGTGGAGCACGTTCGAGTCCAACGCCGCCAACCTGGGCGAGAAGCCAGGCGTCTGCTCCCACTACGTGATCGAGCAGAGCGGAACCGTCGACGAGCTCGTCCCGCCGCGGATCCGCTGCCGCCACGCCGTCGGCCTCAACCACGTCGCGATCGGAATCGAGATGGTCCAGGCGACCGGGCGCGGCTCCCACTGGGCCGACCAGCAGATCCTCTCCCGCCACCGCCAGGTGGCCGCCGCCCTGCGGCTGGTCCGCTGGCTGCAGGCGCGCTACGGGATCAGGACCGGCGAGGTGATCGGGCACTCGATGGCCAACGACGATCGCTACTTCGAGGATCGTGAGGGCTGGACCAACGACCACACCGACTGGCTGAAGCGCGACGTGAAGGAGTTCCGCAAGCGGCTCTGAGGCTAGGCCGCGTAGCGCAGCAGGTAGTGCGAGCCGGTGATCAGCGCGATGCCGTCCTGGGCGCGGGCGATCTCCAGGGTCCGCGCGATGGCCGCCGCGGGATCGCGGACCTCCTCCACCCCGCCCGCCCCGGCGCCGCGCGCCACCTCGGCCAGCGCCGCCGCCTCCAGCGCCCGCGCCCCCGGCCTGCCGGCCTCGGCGAGGCGCTGCGCGGGAATCTCCGTCGCGACGACCGCGGCCACCGACGGCGCGAGGGCACCGAGCACCGCCGCCGCGTCCTTGTCGGCGAGCACCGCGACGCAGGCGATCACCGGGCGCCCGCCGGCAACGGCCGGCAGCGCCTCGGCGAGGGCGGCCGCGCCGGCGGGGTTGTGGGCCGCGTCGAGGACGACGACCGGGTCGCCCTCGATCACCTGCATCCGCCCGGGCAGGCGCAGCCCGGACGCGACGGCGAGCACGCGCTCGGGGTCCAGCGACCCGACGATCGCCTCCGCGGCGGCAAGCGCGACCGCGAAGTTGCGGCGCAGGTAGGGCGCCGCCGACGGCAGGGTGACCGCCGGGGCCAGATCGCGGACCGTGACCAGCTTCGCCCGGCGCTCGCTCGCGACGGCGCGCGCGACGTCCGCCACCGCCGGGCTGAGCGGCCCGGTGATCAGGGTCGAGTGGTCGCGCAGCACGGCGAGCTTCTCGGTCGCGATCTCCTCCTCGGTGTCGCCCAGGTACTCGGTGTGCTCGAGCCCGACCGAGGTGAGGACCGTGACCCTGGACGGCAGCACGTTGGTCGCGTCGAGGCGCCCGCCGAGCCCGGCCTCGATCACCCCGACGCCGACCCGCGCGGCGGCGAGGGCGACGAACGCCGAGGCGGTATCGGCCTCGAACTGGGTCACCGACTCGCCCTCGTCGAGGGTCCGATTGACCGTCTCGACCGCGGCCGCGACTCGCTCGACCGCTGCGGCGAAGGCATCGGGCCGGATCTCGGCGCCGCCGATCTGGACCCGCTCGCGCCACCGCTCGTCGTGCGGCGAGAGATAGGCCCCGGTGCTGAGGCCGTGAGCCTCGATCAGCGCGGCGGTGATCGAGGTCACCGACGACTTGCCGTTGGTGCCGACCACGTGGACGGAGGCGAACCGGTGCTGCGGCATGCCGAGCACGGCGACGAGCTTGCGGATGCGGCCGAGCCCGAAGCGCATGCCCAGGGGCGTCAGCGAGCGCAGGTAGCGCTCGGCGTCGTCTGCGGTCCAGGCGTTCATCGGCGCTCGCCCCTCGCCGCTCGGCGCTCGGCCAAACTGCGAGCGGCGAGCGGCGGACGGCGAGCGGCGAAACTACCCATCCAACTCGGCGAGCTCGGCTTCGTACCCGGCGAGCTTGCGGCGCTCCTCGGCGACCACCTCCTCGGGCGCCTTCGCGACGAAGCCCTCGTTGGCGAGCTTGCGCTCCAGCCGCTCGATCTCGCCGCGCAGGCGGTCGCGCTCGCCCTCGATCCGCGCCACGGCCTGCTCGGCGTCGACCTCGTCCGAGGCGAGGACCTCGATCGCGCCGATGCGGGCCAGCGGATCGCCGCCGCCGGCGTCGAAGCTGAGGCGGGCCAGCCTCGCGACCAGCTCGGGCTGCTCGTCAGCGGCGCGGGCGCTCAACACCGCGCCCGCCGGCACCCCGACCAGGTCGCGCCAGCGGCGCACCGCGCGGACGCCGGCGATCGCCGCACCGAGCTCCGCCTCCGCCGCGGCGTCGACGAGCTCGGGGTCGGCCTCCGGGAAGGGCGCCACGAGCAGCATCCCCTCCCGATCCGGGAGGTAGCCCCAGATCTCCTCGGTCACGAACGGCATCACCGGGTGGGCGAGCGCCAGCACCCGCTCGAGCACGTGCAGGAGGTTCGCGGCCGCGTCGGGATCGCCGTCGTAGAGGCGGGGCTTGACGATCTCCAGGTACCAGTCGCAGAACTCCGACCAGAAGAACGAGTAGAAGCCGAGCGCCGCGTGGGCGAAGTCGTAGCCCTCGAGGTCGCCGCTCACCGTCTCGATCGCTCGCTGGAGGCGCGAGAGGATCCACCGGTCCTCGGGGCGCTCGGTGCGCGGGCCGGGCTGCGCGTCGCCGGCGTTGAGCAGGATCAGCCGCGACGCGTTCCACATCTTGGTCGCCAGGTCGCGCCCCTGCTGAATCCGCTCGGGCGAGTAGCGCACGTCCTGGGTCGTCGAGACCGCGAGCACGCCGAAGCGCAGCGCGTCGGCGCCGTTGGCGTCGATCTCCTCGAGCGGGTCGATCCCGGTGCCGAGCGACTTCGACATCCGGCGACCGTCGGGCGCCTGGACGACCGGATGCACGTAGACGTCGCGAAACGGGATCTCGCCGGTGAACTCGAGCCCCATCATCACCATCCGCGCGACCCAGAGGAAGATGATCTCGCGGGCCGTCGTCAGGAAGCTGGTGGGATAAAAGGCCCGCAAATAAGGCGTTTCATCCGGCCAGCCGAGGGTCGCGAACGGCCACAGCGCGGAGCTGAACCAGGTGTCGAGAACATCGGTCTCCTGGGTCAGCGAGTCGGGGTCGATCCCCTGCGCCGCCGCCGCCTCGCGGGCGAGCTCGGCCGACTCGGCGACGATCTGCTCGCCACCGGGCCCGTACCAAACCGGGATCTGGTGGCCCCACCAGAGCTGGCGCGAGACGCACCACGGGCGGATGTTGTGCATCCAGTCGAGGTAGACCCGCTTGTAGTTGTCGGGGACGATCCGGACCTCGTCGCGCTCGACCACCTCGATCGCCGGCGCCGCGAGCTCGTCCATGCGGCAGAACCACTGCAGTGAGATCAGCGGCTCGATCCGCTCGCCGGAGCGCTCGGAGAACGGCACCGCGTGGGTGTAGGGCTCCTCGGCGCGCAGCGCACCCTCGGCGCGCAGGGCCTCGACCACGGCGTCGCGCGCCTCGGCGGCCGTGAGCCCGGCGAAGCGCTCCCCCGCCGCCTCGGTCATCCGCCCGTCCTCGCCGATCACCGAGATTTGCTCGAGCTGATGGGCGCGGCCGATCTCGAAGTCGTTCGGGTCGTGGCCGGGGGTGATCTTGAGCGCCCCGGTGCCGAACTCGACGTCGACGTGATCGTCGGCGATGATCGGCAGCCGCCTGCCGACCAGCGGCAGGATCGCGTGACCGCCGACCAGGCGCCGGTAGCGCTCATCGGCCGGGTTCACGGCGACCGCCGTGTCGGCGAGCATCGTCTCGGGGCGCACCGTGGCCACGGTCAGCGTCTCGTCCGAGCCCTCGACCGGGTAGTCGATCTCGTAGAGGCTGTCGGTGATCTCGCGGTTGACGACCTCGAGGTCGGAGATCGCCGAGTGGGTCCCGGGGTCCCAGCTCACCATGTACTCGTCGCGGTAGATCAGGCCCTTCTCGTAGAGGGCGACGAAGACCTTGTAGACCGCCCGGACGTAGCCGTCGTCGAGGGTGAAGCGCTCGCGCTCGTAGTCGCAGGAGGCGCCGAGGCGCTTGTACTGCTCGATGATCTGCGAGCCGTACTCGCGCCGCCACTCCCAGACACGCTCGACGAAGGCCTCGCGGCCGAGCTGGTGGCGCGAGCTGCCCTCGGCGAGCAGCTGCTTCTCGACGACCATCTGGGTGCCGATCCCGGCGTGATCGGTGCCGAGGATCCAGAGCGCGTTGCGGCCCTGCATCCTCCGCATCCGGATCAGCGCATCCTGGACCGAGCCGTTGAGCGCGTGGCCCATGTGCAGCGCCCCGGTCACGTTCGGCGGCGGGATCGCAATCGAGTAGTTGTCCTCCGGCGAGCCTTCGGCCGGCGGATCGAAGGCGCCGCTCTGCTGCCACGCGGCGAAGATCCGCGCCTCTGTCTCGGCCGGCTCCCAGCGGGTCCGGGCCTCGAGCGTCTCCTTGCGTGCGGCGTCCATGAGAGCGGCGATCTTAGTTGGCGCTCCGCCGGGGGCGAGGACGCGCGCGCGGCTCAGCGGCGGCGGTACTCGAACGCGCCGGCGTCGGGGTCGCGGCGCCGGACGCTGCGCTGGTCGCGCGCCGGTGCGTCGGGGCCCGCGGCGCCGATCGCCGGGCTGCCGCGGCGCAGGGCGACGGTCGACGTCGGACCGCCGTTCGGGCCCAGCGGGGCGATTCGCGCTTGGCCGACGACCGCGTCGCCGGGGCCGCCCAGCGCGCCGCAGGCCGCCGGGTCGAGCGATCCGATCGCGTTGCCACCGCCGGAGAGCAAGCCGTCGCCGGCGCAGTCGGACGGCTCCGGCCCGAGCCGGTTGGCGACCAGGAGGGAGTTGTCGATCGTCGCGCCGGCGCCGGGGGCCGCGACGATCCCGCCGCCATCGCCGGCGGCCGAGGTATTGGCGGCGATCGTGACCGCGTTCAGGTCCGCCTCGGCGGCCGGGCCGAGGCCGATCCCGCCCGGCCCCGCGTCCGAGCGATTCTCGGCGACGGTCGAGTTCGACGCCGTGAGCGAGCCGGCGCCACCGACGTCGACCCCGCCCGCGCCCCGCTCGGAGCGGTTGCGCCCGACCGTCGACTGGCGCAGCGAGACGTCGGCGTTGATCGCCGTGATTCCGCCCAGGCCGCCGGCGTTGTCGACCACCGCGCTGCGCCCGAGACCGAGCGACCCCGCCGCGATCGCGATCCCGCCGCCGTTGCCGATCACCCGGGTGCGCAGCAGCGTCGCGCTGCCCTCGGCCAAGGTCAGCCCCACGTCCTCGGCGCCGGTGATCCGCGAGCGGACCATCCCGACGTCGCCCGCGTCGAGCTCGGCGAGGCCGATCCCGCCGCTGTCGAGAACCTTCGCCAGGGTCAGCTGGATGTTGCCGTCGCCGCGCTCGACCACCCCGCCGTCCGGACTGCCCTCGAGCGCGGTCTCCTCGAGCCCGACCGAGCCCTCGTCGAACTCGCTCACGCCGAGGCCGCCGTTGTAGGCGAGCCGCGACTTGATGAACGAGATCCCCCCGGTTCCGGTCTCGAGCGCCGCCGCGTCGTCGGAGCCGGTCAGCCGGGTCCGGTAGACGCTCAGCTCGCCGCCGCCGGATTCGCTCACGCCCGCCCGGTTGTCGCGCAGGCGGGAGCGGCGCACGTAGAGGCCGCCCTCGCCCTGCTCGTCGATCGCCTCGGCGCCGTTGCGGGCGATCGAGACGTCGACGGCGGCGACGTCGCCCTCATCGAAGTCCTCGATCCCGCGCAGGCCGTTGTCGGAGATCTCGCCGTGGTACACGACCAGGCTGCCCGGGCCGAACCCCTGCAGGCCGGTGGCGCCGTTCGCGTTGATCCGGGTATGAGCCGCTCGCAGCCCGCCCCCGCCGCGATCGATGACGCCGGCGCCGACGTTGCCGGAGACCGCGCTGTCGCGAATCGTCGCGCCGTCGTCGCCGAGCAGCTCGAGCGCGCTCGACGGCCCGCGATTGGCGACGAGGCGCGAATCGCGCACTGCCAGCCGCCCGGAGACGGCGCGAACCGCCGCGCCCTGGCCGCCGTCGGACCCGAGCGCGAGACCGCCGGTCAGCACCAGCCCCTCGAGCGTCGCGGGCGCGTAGAGGTCGAAGACGCGATCGATCCCCCCGGCGTCGACGCGGGCACGGCCCTTGCCGGTCGCCAGGACCCGCACCGGCTCGGTCAGGTCGAGGTCGCCGGTGCGCGCCTCCTGCTCACCCGCCCCGTCGAGTTCGAGCCGGTAGGTGAGCCTCGGGCGGAGCAGGATGACGTCCTCGTCGGCGTCCGAGTTGGCCTCGATCACCGCCTCGCGCAGGGTGCAGTCCGCGGGCCGGCAGTCGCCCGGCTGTGGATCGGCGCCGGTCGATACCCGTAGCTCCTCGGCGTGCGCGGGCCCGGCGAGCGCCGCCGACCCGAGGCCGATCAGCGCGCCCGCCAGCGCGATTCGGGCCAGCGGGCGGCGGCTTTGGGGCGCCCGACTCATCGCAGATCCAAACACGCCGGGGGGCGGGTCGTTGCGCGACCCGCGGCTGCCGCGATTCGATCGGCCGGGCGGCACCGGCTCGGCCGCCTGGCGCGCCGAGAACCGAGCGGGATGCTCAGGCCGTCTCCGAGACCTCGCCGAGCTCGTCGTCGGCGCCGAGCTCGGCGGGAACCGCCTGGGTGACCAGCGTCGGTCGCAGACCCTGCTCGATCGTCTCCTTGGTCACGACGCACTTGGAGACGTCGCGGCGCGACGGCAGCTCGAACTGGACGTCCTGGAGGGTCTCCTCGAGGATCGAGCGCAGGCCGCGGGCGCCCGTCTCGCGCTCGAGCGCCTTGTCGGCGATCGCCGCGAGGGAGTCCTCCTGGAACTGGAGCTCGATCTCGTCGAACTCGAAGAAGCGCTGGAACTGGCGGGTGAGGGCGTTCTTGGGCTCGGTCAGGATGGTGATCAGGTCCGAGCGGCTGAGCTGGTGAATCGCCGCGACCACCGGCAGGCGGCCGATGAACTCGGGGATCAGCCCGTACTCGATCAGGTCCTCGGGCAGCACCTGCTCGAACATCTCGCCGGTGTCCTTGTCCGCCTTCGAGGCGACCTCGGCGCCGAAGCCGACGCCGTGGCGGCCGATGCGGCGCTCGATCACGTGGTCGAGGTTGGCGAACGAGCCACCGCAGACGAACAGGATGTTGGTGGTGTCGATCGTCAGGAACTCCTGGTGGGGATGCTTGCGCCCGCCCTGCGGGGGCACGGAGGCGGTGGTCCCCTCGAGGATCTTCAGCAGCGCCTGCTGGACGCCCTCCCCTGAGACGTCGCGGGTGATCGACGGGTTGTCGGCCTTGCGGGCGATCTTGTCGATCTCGTCGATGTAGATGATCCCCGTCTCGGCCTTCTTGACATCGAAGTCGGCCGCCTGGATCAGCTTCAAGAGGATGTTCTCGACGTCCTCGCCGACGTAGCCGGCCTCGGTCAGCGCCGTGGCGTCGGCGATCGCGAACGGGACGTTGAGGATCCGGGCGAGCGTCTGAGCGAGCAGCGTCTTGCCGCAGCCGGTCGGGCCGAGCAGCATGATGTTCGACTTCTCGAGCTCGATCTCGCCGTCGCCCGTGCCCTGCATCATCTGGACGCGCTTGTAGTGGTTGTAGACGGCGACCGAGAGCGCCCGCTTGGCGTTCTCCTGGCCGACCACATACTCCTGCAGGACGTCGTAGATCTCGACCGGCTTCGGCAGGCTCTCGAGCTCGAACGACGGGGGCGCGGTCAGCTCCTCGTCGATGATCTCGTTGCAAAGATCGATGCACTCGTCGCAGATGTAGACCCCGGGGCCTGCGATCAGCTTCTTGACCTGCCGCTGCGACTTGCCGCAGAAGCTGCAGAGGAGCTGCTCATTGGAGTCGGTCGGGCGTGCCACAGCGCTGTTCTCCCTTCGGCGTTTACGTCCCGGGGCGCCTCGCGTCAGGTTACGACACGATCGCCTCCGGCTGGACCCGAGCTTGTTACGCGGCTTGGATCGGCGTCCCTGCACGTGGCGACGACGTTGCAGGCGTGACTCGCACTGGACACCTGGTCCATGCGTCGACTACGCCGAACGTCGACTAGGCCGAACGTCCATGGCCGTTCATCGTCATCGCTAAAGCCTTCTGCGCCCCGAGCCGACGCCTTATTCGCGTACCGAGCTTTGGCATCAGAGCAGTCCCCGGCGGTCTGCTCCGATCAGGGCGACATTCAGAACCATCAATTACGGAGGGGGCACCTCAATGCATACTCGGAAGACGCGCCTGATCGGCGCGGCAGTGACGGTCATCGTGCTCGGCGTCGTCGGTCTCGTCTACGCCGCCTGGACCACCAACGGGTCCGGCAGCGGATACGCGAAGGCCGGGAGCGCCCAGGATCTGTCGACGGTCGACGTCTCGGCCGAGACGACGGGCGACCTGTACCCGAATTCCAACGGGACCGTGAAGCTCAACGTCCACAACCCGAACCCGTATCCGGTCACGATCACCGACGTGACGGCCGGCGACGGTGAGGTCACCGCGGCCGACGGCATCGGCACCTGCGTGACCACCGGGGTCACGTTCATCGACCAGAACGGCCTCTCGATCAACGTGCAGGCCAACGGCGATTCCGGCGTGATCGTGCTCGAGAACGCGGCCCACATGTCGAACGAGTCGGAGAACGGCTGCCAGAACGCGGTCTTCACGATCCCGGTCGACCTGTCCGGCGCCAGCAGCAACCCCGGCAACAGCTAGGACGGGGCGGCTCGAGAGCGGAGCACCCACGTGATGGCTCTGAACGCCGTCCGGACGCGGTCCGGCCCCCCCGCGGGGCCGGGCCGCGCAGGCGGCGTCTCGCGATGAGACGCCTGGTCACAGCTCTGCTCGCGACCGCGGTGGTGCTCGCCGCCTCGGTCGCCGCGTACGCCGCGCTCGGCGGGGCCGACCGCGGCCCGGCTCCTCGCGCCGCCCCGGAGGATGAGTCGCCGGTTCGGATCCGCGGCGACATCGAAGGTCTGTACCCCGGCCAGCAGACGACCCTCCAGGTGCAGGTGCGCAACCGGACCGACGGACCGGTGCGGGTGCGGTGGGTCGAGGCGAACGTCGACCGGGCCGGCCCCGAGTGCGCGAGCGGCTGGCTGCAGACGGAACGGATCCGCCCGCGAGCGCGGATCCCGGCAGGCGCACGACTGCGGCTCGAGATCCCGGTCGCACTGGCGGCCTCGGCTCCCAACGGCTGCCAGAACGCAACCTTCCCGCTTCGCTACCGCGCCCGTGTCTGGACGCCGGAGGCGGGAGCGTGAACTCGGTCCGCTCGAGACTTGCGCTGACCGCGTTCGTCGTCGCGCTCTCGTCGATTCTCCCCGGCGCGGCACAGGCACGCTGGGACGGAGACGCCCACGGCTCGGCGGCGGCGCAGGCGCGCAGCCTCGGCGCGGTCGAACAGCCGACCGCATCCGTCAGCAACCGCAGCGTGACGATCGACTGGAGCGACCCGAACTCCGGCGCGCCCGCGACCGGGTTCATGGTCGAGCGCCTTGACGGGTCCGGGACCCCGCAGGCCATCGGCGCCGGCTGCTCGGGCACGATCGCCCAGACCGACTGCACCGAGACGGCCGTCCCGCCGGGCACCTGGCGTTATCGCGTGACGCCGGTCAACGCCAACTGGCGCGGCACCGAGAGCCCGGCGAGCCAGCCGGTCACGGTCGCCGCCGCGGCGCTCAGCCTCAACCGCTCGTCGGTCACCTCGCTGCCGGCGACGGTCACCGGTCAGATCAAGAACTTCGTCCCCGGACAAACGGTGAGCCTGAGGCTCGACGGACCCAGCGGCCCGGTGCTCACGGGCGCGATCACGCCGAGCCCCGTCCCCGCCAGCGGCACCGCGAACGTGACCGTGACCCTCCCGGCCGGCACCGCGGCGGGCCAACACACGGTCCACGCGGTCGGCAGCGCGGGCGACAGCGCCAGCGCGCCCCTGGCCGTGCTGGTGCCGCAGTCGCTGGCGACGTCAGCGTGGGACCTCCGCGACGCCTCGGCGGGCGCGGGCGAGGTCAACGCGTCGGACCCGGTGGCGTTCGGCTCCGACGGGCGCACGGTGGCCGCCACCACCCCGCCGACCGCGTTCAGCACCAGCCGCTACCTCCAGATCGGCCTCAACGGGCCACTGCCGACCAACGCGACCCCGTCGTCAGCGAGCTTCAACTTCCGGTTCGCCGCCGGCAGCTCGACGAGCACGACGTGCTTCTACTTCGACCTCCGCCGGGCCTCGACCAACGCGGTGCTCTCCACGCACGGCAGCTCGGCGGCCCCGGTCGGATGCGTGACCGGCACCGGCCAGACGACCTTCTCCACCGCGCTGCCCGCCGTCAACTCGGCCGCGATCGCCAACGACCTGCGGGTGCGCGTTTACGTCCGCGCCTCGGGCTCGGTGGCCCCGGTGCTCGACCTGGCGACGGTCGGGGTGACCAGCCCACTCGGCTCGGTGACCCTCTACGACGAAGCGTTCACCGACCGGCTCAACGGCGGCAGCACCAACCGCGGCTGGCCGCTCGTCGCCAGCGGCGGCAATGCGTATCGCAGCGCCTCGACGTGGCCGACCGCGTTCGCCTCGGGCCGCTACCTGCGGCTCACCGTCCCGAGCTACGTCCCGAGCGCCGCCGAGGTCTCCGGAGCCACGTTCGTCCACCGCTTCCGCCGGGTCTCGAGCGGGTCGGTCTGCTGGTACCTCGAGGTGCTGCAGGGCACGACGGTGATCGGCACCCACGGGAGCGCCGCGGCGCCGATCTCGTGCACGTCGGGCGGCGGCTACCGCACCGACACCGTCTCGCTGCCGGAGATCAACACGCCCGCGCGCGCCAACGGCGCCGTGCTCAAGCTGTACGTCCGCAGTACCACCGGCCAGCGCAGCGACCACGACCAGGCCGAGCTCACGGTCGCCTACGCGAACTGACCCCGCTTCGAACCGAGCGGCGTGGGCGAGAACTCAGTGGTTCTCGATCACCCGGTCGACGATCGAATACTCCTTGGCCTCCTCGGCCGACATGAAGTAGTCGCGCTCGGTGTCCTTGGTGACCTTCTCGAACGGCTGCCCGGTGTGCTTGGCGATGATCTCGTCGAGGCGGCGGCGGACGTCGATGATCTCCTTCGCGTGGATCTCGATGTCGGTCGCCTGACCCTGGAACCCGGCGGAGACCTGGTGAATGAGGATCTTCGAGTTCGGGGTGGCCATCCGCTTGCCGTGGGCGCCGCCCGACAGGAGCAGCGCGCCCATGCTCATCGCGACGCCGACGCAGATCGTCTGCACGTCCGGCTTGATGTACTGCATCGTGTCGTAGATGGCGAGACCGGCGTAGACCGAGCCCCCGGGCGAGTTGATGTAGATCGAGATGTCCTTGTCCGGGTCCTCGGACTCGAGGTGGATCAGCTGGGCGACGATCAGGTTCGCGATGTCCTCGCTCACCGGGGTGCCGAGGAAGATGATCCGCTCGTTGAGCAGGCGCGAGTAGATGTCGAAGGCGCGCTCGCCTCGCGACGTCTGCTCTACGACCATTGGAACCAGGGGGCTCATCGAGTGCGTGAGTGTATAGATCGCCCTGGCGTTACTGGGAGCCCGGCGTCCACAGCTCGCCGGACTTGGGCGCGTCGCCCTCGGCCGCCGGCGAGTCGTCGCCCTCGGCGGCGCCCTTCTCCGGGGTCCAGATCTGCTCGCGGGCGGCGGCGCGCTCCATCGCGATCGGCTTCGAGGCATCGGCGATCGCGTCGGCGGCCTTGCGCATCCTGACCTCGTCGCGCAACAGCTGGTCGCGGCCGGACTCGCGCAGGCGGTCGAGCAGCTTGCGCGGATCGTTCTTGCCCTCCCCCGGCCCGAGCGCCTCGACCAGCTCGTCGTCGGTCGGCTCGATCCCCTCGGCGTCGGCGACCGCGGCGAGCACGGCCTCCCGGCGCAGGGCGCGCTCGGCGTCCTCCTCCGCGTCGTCGATCAGGTCGTGGCGGCTCTTGCCCTGCATCTGGGCGTACGCCTGGGGGTCGATCCCGCGCGAGGCGAGCTGCTGCTCGATCCGCTCCCACATCTCGTGGGCGCGCGCGTGGACGAGGTCGTGCGGGATCTCCAGCTTCGCGTTCGCGGCGACGACATCGACGGCCGCCTCGCGGAACTCGGCCTCCGCCTGACGCTCCAGGCCCTCCGCGAGCCGGCGTCGCATCTCGTCGCGCAGCTCGGCGATCGTCTCGAACTCCGACGCCTCGGCGGCGAAGTCGTCGTCGAGCTCGGGCAGCTGCTTCTCGCGGACCTCCTTGACGGTGATCTCGAACGCGGCCGTCTGGCCGGCCAGGTGCTCGGGGCGATGGTCGTCGGGGAAGCTGACCTCGACCGCGCGCTCGTCGCCGGCGGCCGCACCGGTGAGCGCGGTGTCGAACTCGGGCAGCAGCTGCTCGCCGCCGAGCTCGATCGCGAAGTCGCGCGATTCGGAGCCCTCGAAGGGCTCGCCCTCGATCGTCCCGGAGAAGTCGATCACGACGGCGTCGCCGGACGCGGCGGCGCGCTCGACCGGCGAGAGGCTGGCGAAGCCCTCCCGCAGGCGCTCGAGCTCGGCCTCGATCGCGTCGTCGGGCACCTCGGCGTCGGCGCGCCCGACCTCCAGGCCCTTCCACTCGCCGAGCTCGGCCTGCGGCCTGACCCCGACCTCGATCGTGAACTCGAGCGGCTCGCCCTCGCCGGGCAGGTCGCCGACGTCGAGCTGGGGGTCGCCGATCGCCGCGACGCCGGCGTCCAGCAGCGCACGCTCGTACCACTCCGGGAGGCTGTCGCGGAGGGCCTGCTCGAGCACCGCCTCGCGGCCGATCCGCTGGATCACCAGCTGCGGCGGGACCTTGCCCTTGCGAAAGCCCGAGAGCTTCATCTCGCCCGCGAGCTGGACGGCGGCGCGGTCGATCCGCTTCGCGATCGCGTCGGGCTCGACCGCCACCTCGATCTTGACCCGCGACTCGGGGAGCTCTGTGACCTCGGTCTTCATCGAGCGCCGGAGCTTAGTGGCCACGCTGCGGGCACTACGCTTGCGAGCGTGGACCCGGGCACCACCGCACTCGGCACCTGGAGCGGCGGCCGCTTCATGCACTTCGGCGAGCCGGTCGACGAGGAGCGGCTGATCGAGATGCTCCGCCCGGGAGCCGGGATCGACACCGTGATCACCGCCGACGTCTACGGATCGGGCGCCGCCGACGAGCTGCTCGGGCGCGCGCTCGAGGGGGTCGACCGCGCCACGTACAGCCTGGTCGGCGCGGTCGGCCACGACTTCGTCGACGGCGAGCGCGACGGCCCGCGCGGCTTCCCCCGGTTCACGGACCCGGCCCTTCGCGGCCCCGACGCCTATGCCTCCTACCTGCGCGCCGCCGCCGAGGCGAGTCTCGCGCGGGTCGGCGCCGACTCCTTCGACCTGCTCCTGCTCCACAACCCCGACCGGACCGGATTCAGCTCCGAGGGGGTCTGGGACGCGATGGCGGGCCTGCGCGATGCGGGCCTCGCCGGCTCGATCGGCGTCGCGCCGGGGCCCGCAAACGGCTTCACCCTCGACCTGCTCGACTGCTTCGAGCGCTTCGGCGACCGGATCGACTGGGCGATGCTGATCCTCAACCCGCTCGAGCCCTGGCCCGGCGAGCTGGCCCTCGGCGCGGCGGCCGCCAACGACATCCGGGTGATCGCCCGCGTGGTCGACTACGGCGGCGTCTTCTGGGGCGACGTCGAGGCCGGGCACGAGTTCGGAGAATTCGACCATCGGCGCTTTCGACCGGACGGCTGGGTCGAGTCGGGTCGAGAGCGGCTGGAGCGGATGCTGCCGATCGCCGACCGCCGCGGGCTCACGCCGATCCAGCTCGCCTGCCAGTGGGACCTCGCCCACGACGCGGTCGCGTGCGTCGCCCCGACCCTGATCCAGGAGCGCGGCGACGGCGCGCGGCCGGTCGAGGAGAAGCGCGCCGAGCTCGCCGCGCTGCCCGGGCAGCGGCTCAGCGACGCGGATGTCGACGAGATCCGCGCGATCGGCGACAACTCCGGGTCGATGGCCCTCAAGGGGGCGAGCCCGGACAACGACGGCGGCGAGCGCGCCGACAGCTGGCCGCTGAGCGCCGAGCTGGTCGAGGCCGGGCGGCGCTGGGACGTCGATCCCGAGCGCGACCTGCGCCACACCGTCGTCAGCGCTTGAGCGCCCCCGAGCGGTTCGCCGCGTGGCTGCTGACCGGGCCGGTCGGGCGGGTCGTCGCCTTCCTGGCCGATCTCGGCGTCTACTGGTGGCGGTCGGTGCGCGGGCGCGAGGCGGACGGCCGCGAGCGCTAGGCGCGGGCGTCCGCCTGTCTCGCTGAGCGCTCAGCGGTCCTCGGCGTATCCGAGGATCGACTTGTCGATCAGCCACTCGACCGGGGCGCGGTCGTCCGTGTACACCTCGCCGCCCCCGAGCCGCGGCCCGAGCTGGGCGGCGTCGATCTTCGCCAGCTCGGCGAGGTTGCCGTGCAGGGTGGTGCGGGCGGCCCGCGCCAGCCGCGCCGCGGAGGCCGGCGCGTCGCTGCCGAGCAGCAGCGTGTTGGTCTGCTCGGCGGGGTCGCGTAGGACCGTCGGGAAGACCGCCGCCATCGTCGCCCCGAGCACCTGCTCGAAGTCGTCGGACCCCTCCGGGTGGCCGACGTTGACGACGACGACGCCGCCCGGGGCGAGGTGGTCCTGGACGAGCTCGAAGAACTCCTTGGTCGCGAGGTAGAACGGGATGTAGGGCTGGCGGTACGCGTCGACGACGATCAGGTCGTAGTCGCCGTCCGCCCGCCGCAGCCAGGGCCGCGCGTCGTCGGTGTGGACGCTCAGGTTCGGGTTCGAGCCCATGTCGAAGTAGCGGTAGCCGACCTCGGAGAGCTGCGGGTCGATCTCCACCCCGTCGATCTCGGCCCGCGGCCAGAAGTGGCCGTACTGGCGGGCAATCGTGCCGGCGGCGTTGCCGAGAATCGCGACGCGCTCGGGCGGGCGATCGACCGCCGCGAACGGCATGACCAGGAAGCTGTCCCAGTAGTCGGCCGTCAGATAGCCCTTCGCCGGCAGGATCGAGTGCACCGCCTGGCCCTCGTTGAGCTCCAGGGTGCGGTCGCCGTCGTCTTGCTCGACCACCCGGATGTACTGCTGCTCGGACTCGTCCTCGTAGAGCACCCGGCCCTGGTCGACCGCCTTCACGGTGCCGACCGGGAGCGCGAGCGCCCCGACCAGAGCCAGCGGGACGACCGCGAAGCGCCACCCGAGCCCGCCGACCGCGACCAGCGCCAGCGCCAGCGCGAAGGCGAGAAAGGTCCGCTGGGTCCCGGCGAGCGGGATCAGGACGAGCGCCGCGAGCATCGTCCCGGTCAGCGAGCCGACGGTCGAGATCGCGTAGAGGCGCCCGGAGACGCGCCCCGCATGCTCGACGTCGCCGACCGCGAGCCGCAGCGCCCACGGCGAGCACGTGCCGAGCAGGACGATCGGGATCGCGATCAGGAACAGGACCGCGAACAGCGAGCCGACGAAGGCGCCCGCCTCGATCCGGTCGAGCGCGTCGACCGAGAGGTCGAAGAACGGGCGCGCGATCAGCGGCACCACCGCGAGCAGGACGGCGGCGACGAGGATGACGAGACAGAGGCTGCGGATGTCCGGGCGGCGGTCGGCGAAGCGCCCGCCGAGCCAGTAGCCGGCCGAGAGCGCGACGAGGACGACCGCGATCGTGTTCGCCCAGACGATCGTCGAGGCGCCGAAGAACGGTGCCATCAGTCGCGCCGCCGCGATCTCGGCCCCCAGGCTTGCGGTTCCGACGACGAAGACGAGCAGGTACAGGTAGCGGTTGCCGCTCACGTGGCCCCGTGGCCGCCGCCGAGGATGCGCTCGCGCAGGCGGGCGCCCTCACCCGCGTTGACGGCCCGCCCGGCGCGCGCCGGGTCGAGGTCGAAGCCCTTGGCGTCGGCGAGGTCGAGCAGCTCCTGCTTCTCGGCGCTGCGGTTGGCGGCGCGGAAGAAGAGCCAGGTGAACAGGCCGAGGGTGACGGTCCCGGTCCAGATCATCATCACGTTGCCGGCCGCGCCCTGATCGGCGAGCGGGCTGATGTCCCACTTCGCCTCGCCCGGCGCGTAGTCCGGGTAGAGGACGGTGCCCGACCAGATCAGCACGTTGGCGAGGACGGCCTCGAGGAAGCGGACGACGATGACGTAGATCAGCATCGCGCCGTCGCCGAACCAGGCCGGCTTGGGCAGCGGGCCGACCAGCGGCAGCCACATCGCGAGCCCGAACGTGAAGAAGCAGGCGTGCTGGGCGAAGTGCAGCAACGAGCTGTCGAGCACGCCGTCGTAGAGCACCGAGAGGTGCCAGAAGTAGAGGTTCAGCGCCCAGATCGGCAGCGCGACGAGCGGGTTGCCGAGCGCTCGCAGCCACGCGAACGGGCGCCGCGCCAGCATCGGCTGCAGGATCGGCCCGGTGATCCCGAGCGCGATGAACAGCCCGGCGAGATCGCCGATCAGCAGGTGCTGGACCATGTGAGCGACGACGACCTCCTCGGCCACCGGCGCCAGCGGCGGCAGGTCGGAGGCGAGCAGGAGGAAGATCCCGAGCGCGAACGAGAGCTGGCGCCAGACGCTGACCGGCTTGCCGCGGCGACCGAGCGTCTGGACCCGCTTCGCGTAGGCGAGCGACGCGGCGATCAGCAGCAGCGGCGCGCCGGCGTTGATTACCGCGTCCATGCGCCCCAAATTACCGGGCGCCGACCCCCGGTCACCCGTGCCGGCGGCCCCTCAGCCTCCGGCTCGCCACACACGCTCGCCGGACCTGCGCTCGTCGGTCAGCCGCAGCCCCGCCCGCGACGCGACCCGCTCCGAGGCCACGTGGCCCTCGCGGATGTTCGCGACCGCGGTCAGGCCGCGTTCGTCGGCCCAGGCGGCGAGCGCCTTCGCCGTGGTGCCCGCGTAGCCGCGACCCTGCCATCGCGAGGCGATCACCCAGGCGAGGGCGGCCTCGTGCGCGACGACCGTTGCCTGCGCCGTGCCGACGGCCAGGCCGTCCCCGCGGCGGCGGATCGTCCAGTTGAGCCAGGTGGCGCTGCTGTCCGGCGGCGCGCCGGCGACCAGCCGCCGGTAGCGGGCCTCGAGCTCGGGCTCGCTGAGCGGCTCCCCGCCGACGAACTCGTGCAGCGCCGCGTCGTCGAGCAGCGGAGCGAGCTCGGCCGCGTCGGCGACGGCGAGCGGGTCGAGCAGCAGCTCGCCCGCCGTGATCCGCGCGGGCTCGAGCGCCCCGGTCATCGCGCTAGAGCCAGTTGATCCGCCTGAAGAAGCGGAAGAGGACGATCACAGCGATCGCCATCATCCCGAGCGCGACCCAGTAGCCCCACGGCTCGTCGAGCTCGGGCATGTGGGTGAAGTTCATCCCCCAGATCGAGGCCAGGAAGGTGGGCACCGCGATGATCGCCGCCCAGGCCGAGATCGAGCGCACGACCTCGTTCTGCTTGACCCCGAGCAGCGCCAGGTTGGCCTCGAGGATCGAGGTCAGCAGCTCGCGCTGGGCGCGGACTTGATCGTCGATGCGACGAGAGTGGTCGGCGACGTCGCGGAAGTAGCGGCGCAGGTGGTCGTCCATGTTGGGGAAGGCGCCGCGCTCGAGCGCCTCGAGCGGCACGAGCAGCGGCCCGACAGCGTCGTGGAACTCGATCGCCTCGCGCTTGAGGAAGTAGATGCGCTGGGTCGCGTCGGTCTGGTGCTCGAAGATCTCGCCCTCGACCTCGGTGATGTCGTTGTCGATCCCGTCGACGACCGGCTGGTAGTCGTCGACCACCTTGTCGAGGATCGCCCAGACCGCCGAGGCCGGCCCGAACTCGAGCAGCTCGGGGTGCGATTCGAGCTGGCGGCGGACGCCGGTCAGCTCGGAGGCGGCGCCGTGGCGGACCGCGATCACGTAGGTGCGCGAGATGAACAGCATGATCTCGCCGAACTCGACCTCCTCCCGCTCGTCGTCGTAGCGCGCCGGGCGCAGGACGATGAAGTACGAGTTCTCATAGTCCTCGAGCTTCGGCCGCTGATGAGCGCGGTAGGCGTCCTCGAGCGCGAGCTCGTGCAGGTCGAACCGGCGCCCGACGTCCTGCAGCTCCTCGACCGTGGGCTCGTAGAGCCCGAGCCAGACGAAGTCGCCGTCGCCGACGACGCAGTGCTCGGCGACGTCGAGCGGGAGCGTGCCCTCGTGCTGGCGGACCCCCTCGCGGTAGTGGGCGCAGTCGACGATCACGCGGGTTCATTCAGCCCGCGGCGCCCGCCTCCTGCGCGGAGGCGGGACCTTGCAGCGCCCCTACTGGCCGGGGGGCGGTACCGAGGGCGGTGGCGGCGGGGCCGAGTCGGCGGGCGGGGCCGCCGGAGCGGCCGGCGCCGCCGGGGCCGCAGGGGCCGCGGGCGCTGCCGCGGGCGGCGCCTGGTCGCCGAACGAGAAGCTCGGCACCTCGCGGTCGCCCGGGTCCTCGATCTCGAAGAACTCGCGCGCGGTGAAGCCGCCGGAGCTGGCGATCAGCGAGTTCGGGAAGATCTGGATCTTCGTGTTGTAGGCCTGGACGTTGGAGTTGTAGATCCGGCGCGAGGCCTGGATCTCGTCCTCGAGCTCGGAGAGGTTGCGAGAGAGCTGCTGGAAGTTCTCGGTCGCGCGGAGCTGCGGGTACTGCTCGGCGACGACGCGCAGTCCGCCGAGCGCCTGGCTCAGCATGCCCTCGGCGGCGCCCGCCTCCGCGGGGCCGGAGGCCTGCATGGCCGCGGCGCGCGCCTGGGTCACCTTCTCGAAGGTCTCGCGCTCGTGGGTCGCATAGCCCTTCACGGTCTCGACCAGGTTCGGGACCAGGTCGTGGCGACGCTTGAGCTGGACGTCGATCCCGGACCAGGACTCGTCGACCCGGTTGCGCGACCCGATGATCGAGTTGCGGACCAGGACCCAGGTCAGCCCGAGCAGCAGGATGACCACGATGACGATGATGGCTACGACCATTGAGCTACAGACCTCTCCTTCGCAGTGGTTGCGCGGTGATTATGTCCTACTCGTCCCCCGGATCGACACCAGGCAGGGCGCCGAGCCGGCGCAGCGCCGACGCGACCAGGTCGGCGGGCAGGCCGCCCTCGCCGCTCGCGTCGAGCCGACCGAGCTCGTAGGCGAGCGCCGGGGCGTCGCTCGCGGCAATCGCCGCCTCGATCGCGGTCGCGTACTCGGCGTCGTCGCGATCGGCGCCGGTCAGCGCGAGCTCGCGGAGCCGCGCGATCGCGCTCTCGCGCGGCGCGATCGCCGGGGTGAAGGGGGCGCTGCCGACGTCGAGCCGGCGCGGTGGCTGGCCGCTCGGCGTGTAGCTCTGCTCGAGCGCGCCCTGGCGGCGAAGGCGGTCGATGTGCTGGTAGACGGCGTTGCGGCTGACGCCGATGTCACGGGCGATCTCGCGGGCCCCCATCCCCTGGCCGAGCCGGTCGAGGACCTCCTGCTGGCGCTTGGTCAGGGTCGCGTGGGGCGAGTTCGGGTCGACGTGCATGGTTGGCAGTATAGGCTGCTGTCAAGTTGGCAGCTCGCCACTCGCCGCTCGCCGCTCGCCGCTCGAGCCGAGGGTCAGGCGAGCGGCGCGCCCTTCGTGCCGGAGCAGCCACTCCTTCATCTCCGGCCCCCCGCCGTAGTTGCCGAGCACGCCGCCCGCGCGCAGGACGCGGTGACACGGCACGATGATCGGGATCGGGTTGTGGCCGAGCGCGGTGCCGGCGGCGCGGAAGGCGCGGGGGTTCCCGGCCCGGGCGGCGACCTCGCCGTAGCTCGCGGTCTCGCCGTAGCCGAGCTTCGCCGTCTCGTGCAGGACGCGGCTCGAGAACGCCGAGCGCACCAGACCCCAGTCGAGCTCGAGCTCGAAGGAGCGCAGGTCGCCGTCGAAGTAGCGGTCGAGCTGGCGCCGCGCGCGGTCGAGCCGCGCCGGCAGCTCGACGACGCGCGGGCTCACCCCCGCCGCCAGCTGGTCCAGGAACGCGTTCTCGTCGAGGTTCGGCAGCCCGAGGCAGACGATCCCGCGGTCGGTCGCGGCCAGATGGACGGTGCCGAGCGGCGAGGCAAAGCTCGTGTAGGCGACCTCGGCGAGGCCCTCGCGGTCGGCGCGGTCGGCGAGCGCGTCCCGCGCTCGCTCCGCGGTGCGGTCGAGCCCGCCCGAGAGGACCCGGCGCAGCTCGGCGGTTTCGATCGGATTCATCGGTGGACCTCCTCGCGGTCGATCGTGCGGCGCAGTTGTTCGAGCCCGTCGGCGACCCGGCGGCGGGCGGCGGCCTCGTTGCATCCGAGCGCCGCCGCGATCTCGCGGTAGGAGAGGTCGGCGCCAAAACGCAGCGCGACCGCCTCGCGGCGCGCCTCGCTCAGCGCCGCGACCGCCACCCAGACGTCCCCGTCGAGATCGCCGAGCCCTCCCCCACCCGCCTCGGCGACCGGCTCCGGCAGGTCGCCGCGCGGCTCCGGACGCCGCGCTCGCGCCCGGTGGTGGTCGATCGCCTTGCGGCGGGCGATCGTCAGCACCCAGGCGCGGGGGTGAGCGCCGTCCATGCGCTCGTAGGCGCGCAGCGCGGCGATCATCGTCTCCTGAAAGCAGTCCTCGGCGTCGTGCTCGCCGACCATCGCTCGCAGGAACGCGAGCACGGGCCGCGCATGCGCGTCGACGAAGCGCTGAAACGGGGGCCGCGGGGCGGCCGGCGATGTGGCTGTGGCGCTCACTCGGCTACTCACTGAAACGGTCCGCCGAGCGTATTCGTGAGCCGCTGTGTTGTCTTCATAGACTGGCTCGAGCGGGCCGTGCCAACTAATTCAGGAGGGTGCAGATGAGGACGAAGTTGATCGCCGCCGCAATGACGCTGACGGCCGCCGCGGCGATCGGAGTCGCGATCGCCTCGACCTCGAGCACCGCTTCCGAGACGCCGCCCGACTACACGAAGCTGACCATCGACCTGGCGGACGCACCGCGCACGAAGGCCCTCGCCAAGCCGGCCCCCGGAAGCTCGAAGAAGCCGGAGATCGTCTACCTGCAGGGCGCCGCGACCACGATCGACCCGTCGGATCCCCCGGTCGGGCTGAGCCCGTTCGTCGACGTGAAGCTGACCGGCTGCTCCAAGGTGATCGACGGCGGGATCGTGCCGAAGGACACGACCAACCTGTTCATCCAGGGCTCCTACGTCAAGAACTCGCGGCAGTACCACGTGCTGATCGCGCTTGACGACGGCGCCGCGTCGGCGAGCCCGCGAGCCTCCTTCACGATCACCTCGAACCTCACCTGCCTCAAGGGTGTGAAGTAGGGTGACAACACGGTTAACAGGGGTTATGGCATCCCACGAGCACGGAGGTAGCGGAGGATGAGACGGATGATGGCGGTTGGCGCCGCGCTGGCGGTGATCGCGGTCCCGGCGGCCGCGTTCGGCCAGAAGGCTCGCACGACCCACTTCGGCCACCTGGTCGGATCGGGCGGCTCGGTGGTCAAGTTCAAGGATTCGACCAACGGCAGCGGCGCGCGGTCGGTGACCTCGTTCGCGGTCAAGAACTTCGATGTCGCCTGCAGTGACGGGATCGCCGGGTCGCTCAAGATCGCGAAGCTCTCCGGCAAGATCAAGGTCTCGAGCAGCGGCGCCTTCAAGGCCCGCGACAACAACGGGGTCACGGTGTTCAAGGTCAAGGGCCAGATCAACCGCAACAAGTCGACCGGCACCTTCCGCTACTCGGGAGCGATCCAGGCCAACGACGGGGCCACGCACAACTGCGACTCGGGCAAGCTGAGCTGGGTCACCCGGCCGTAGGGCGGCCGGCTCGGGGTCAGGCGGCGCGCATCGCCGCCTCGACCCCCTGGAGCCGCTCGCGCTCGCCGGTCGGCAGCGTGACGTAGACGGCGCCATCGCGGGCGAACCGCTCGCGCGGCTCCATCACGATGACCCCCGTCGCGCGGCCGTCGGCGTCGAAGGTCCAGACGTCGCCGTCCTCGGTGCGCTCGCGCGAGGCGTCGCGCGCCTGGTTTACGCGCGCGTAGAGGACGTCGCTCGGCGGGTCGTAGGTGACGTAGGAGAACGAGTAGCGGCCCGTGCGCACCCCCCGGTGATAGCAGAGCGCGTTCAGCCGTCGTAGCCCCTCAGCCCGGGCCGCGGCCCGGCGTCGCGATCCCGGACTCGTAGGCCAGCACGACGGCCTGGACGCGGTCGCGCAGGCCGAGCTTCATCAGCACCCGGGCGACGTGGGTCTTGACCGTGGTCTCGCCGAGCACCAGCTCCTCGGCGATCTCCGCGTTCGACCGCCCCGTGGCGATCAGCCCGAGCACCTCGCGCTCGCGCGGGGTGAGCTCGTCGAGCCCCGGAACCTCGTCGCGACGGGGAGGCTGGGAGCGCGAGAACTCGGCGATCAGCCGCTTGGTGACCGAGGGCGCCAGCAACGCCTCCCCCTGGGCGACGGTGCGGATCCCGCCGACCAGCTGCTCGGCCGGCGTGTCCTTGAGCAGGAAGCCGCTCGCCCCCGCCCCGAGCGCGTCGTAGACGTACTCGTCGAGGTCGAACGTGGTCAGGATGAGGACGCGCGGCCCGTTGCCGTCGCCGCGCGCGGTGATCCGACGGGTCGCCTCGATCCCGTCCATCTCCGGCATCCGGATGTCCATCAGGACGACGTCGGGCGCCAGCCGTGCGGCGCTGTCGACGGCCTGGGTGCCATCCGCGCACTCGCCGACGACCTCGATGTCGGCCTCGGCGTCCAGGATCATCCGAAAGCCGGCGCGGATCAGCGCCTGGTCGTCGACCAACAGCACCTTCACGCTCATCCTCCGATGCCCCCGTTGAGCGGGAGCCGGGCGCGCACGGCGAAGCCGCCGCCGCGCCGGCGGCCCGCGTCGAGCTCGCCGCCGTACAGCGCGACGCGCTCGCGCATCCCAACCAGCCCGTGGCCGCCGCCGACCGCGATCGGCTCCAGGTTGGCGTCCGGGCCGACACCGTCGTCGCTGATCTCGAGGGTCAATGCGCCAGGGTCATATCGCACCAGCACGTCGGCCTGCGCGGGGCCGGCGTGCTTGAGCGAGTTGGTCAGCGCCTCCTGGATCACGCGGTAGGCGGCCAGGTCGACGCCCGACGGCAGCGGCCGCCGCTCGCCCTCGATCCGCAGCGTCACCGGGAGTCCGGCGTCACGGGCTCGTTGGGTGAGCTGTCTGACACCGGCGATCCCCGGTGAGCCGAGCTCCTCGCCCTCGCCGCGGCGGACCGGCCCGAACAGATGGCGAAGCTCGGCCAGCGCTTCGCGGCCGGTGCGCTCGATCAGGCGCGCCGCGTCCGCCGCGCGATCGGGCTCGCGGTCGGCGATCCGCCGCGCCGCGGAAGCCTGGACCACCATCACGCTGAGGTCGTGGGCGAGCACGTCGTGAAGCTCGCGCGCGACCCGGCGACGCTCCTCCGCGATCGCGCGCGCCTCGCCGACCCGGCGCTCGTGCTCGGCGCGCTCGGCCTTCGCATCGAGCTCGCGCGCGAGCATCGTCTGCCCGCGCATCACCCTGCCGACGAACCAGGGGACGACGCAGAAGAACGTGACCGGAAAGAACACGTCGCTGGGGCTCTCGGCGATCGAGACCGCGACCACGGCGCCGACCCCGATCGCCAGCCCCACCCAGGCCATTCGCCCGGCGGCGTTGGCGCCGACCGAGTAGGCGAGCACGATCAGCGCCACGACCGCGAACAGGAGATCCGGCGGCCCGGTGAGCCAGACCGTCGCCGCGGTCGCCACGGCCAGGTAGACGCTGAGCCCGAGCACCGGGTGGCTGCGGCGATAGGCGAGCGCGACGCCCGCCGGGATCCAGACCAACCAGTTGAGCACCAGCGGGCCCTCGCGCAGCGACGAGAAGGTGAGCTCGAGCTCGATCAGGACCAGGACGAGAACCGCAAGCGCGAGGTCGAGCGCGCGCTTGTCGCGCTCGCGAAGCGATGCCAACCTGGCCCTCACGACGCCTCCCGCGGCAGGCGGGCGCGCAGCTCGAAGCCGCCACCGTCGCGCCCGCCGGCGCTCAGGTCCCCGCCGTAGATCGAGAGTCGCTCACGCAGGGCCGCGAGTTCGGCCCGATCGGCGGTCGCGGCGCCGCGATCGTCGCTGACCTGCAGCTCCAGCTCGCGCTCGGCGTAACGGATCAGCACGCGGGCGTCGCTCGCCTCGCCCTCGCGCGCCGCCGCGAGACCCTGCTCGAGCACGCGGTACGCGGCGAGGTCGACGCCCGGAGCGAGCTCGCGGTCGTCTCCCTCGACCACCAGCTCGACCCGCATCCCGTCGCCGCCGAAGCTCTGGACGAGCGCCGCGGCCCGGCTCAGGGTCGGCTGCGGGGCGAGCTCGGCACCGTCCTCATCGCGGCGCAGGACGCCCAGCAGGCGGCGCATCTCGGTGAGCGCGTCGCGGCCGGTCTCCTCGATCACCGAGAGTGACTCGGCGGCCCGTCCGGGGTCACCGGCCTCGAGCAGCCTCGGCACCGCCTCGGCCTGCACGACCATCGCGCTGACGCCGTTGGCGACGACCGCCTGCAACTCGGAGGCGATCCGCGAACGCTCGCCCTCGATCGCCTCGCGGGCGCGCTGCTCGCGCTCGGCCTCGGCGCGCTCGGCCTTCTGGCGCAGCTCGGCGTTGAGGCGGGCGCGGTTGCGCAGAGCGCGGCCGGCGAGCAGCGGGGCGCCGAGCAGGAAGGTGACCCAGAGCACGTCGTCGGGCGACGGCAGCGACTCCAGGGTCAGCGCGAGCATCAGGCCCCCGATCGAGACCAGCGCGGTCACCCACATCTCGCGCCCCTGCGCGTAGCGCCCGAGCGAGTAGAGCGCGAGGAACAGGGCGATGAAGGGGACGGTCGAGGAGTCGACCAGGAAGGAGTCGAACGGCGCCTGTGCGACGCAGACCGCCACCACCGCGAGCGGGGTCACCAGGGGCGCGCGTCGGCGCCAGGCGAGCGGCAGGATCGCGAGCACCCCGAAGATCGCGGTGACCGCCTTCTCGTCGGCGTCGTTGTCCGCGAGCAGCGTCACCTCGATCGCCCAGGCGACCAGGAACAGGAACGTGACCGCGACGTCGACGCGGAACGGCTCCTGAGCGCGGATCCAGGCTCCAAAGCGGCGTACGGGGGTCATCGCGAGCCAGGCTACCGCCGGGATTCGTGCCTGTCGTCGTCCTCGCGCACGACGGGCGTCCTCCCTCAGGATGACCCGCCCACGGGCCAGGATCATCCGCTTCGGGGACGGCGAATAGCCGTTCAGGCGGACGACGCGCGGCCCCCGGCGAACGAAGCTTGCGGCCATGTTCACCGCCAGCACAAAGACCGCCGCGAGCCCCGACCAGGTGCTCGACGTGCTCACCGATCCGGATGCGATTCGCACCTGGTCCCCGGTCCCGTTCGAGGTCTCCGATCTCGCCGGCCCGAGGCTCCAGGCGGGGACCCGCACCCGCGTCAACGGCAGCCTCGGCGGCCTCAGCGTCGGCTTCGACGTCGAGGTCAAGGCCGCCGACGCCGAGCGTCTCGAGCTCTTCGCCAAGGGCCCGATCGGCCTCGACGTCCGTTACGACCTCGCCCCCGTCGCCGACGGTTCCGAGGTCACCGCCTCCGTCGCGGTTCGCCGCGGCGGCGGGCTCAGCGGGCGCCTGGTCGCCAAGGCGACCGAGGCGCTGCTGGCAGGTGGAGCGCTTCAGGGAGCCGCCGGGCGGATCGCCCGCGCGGCCGAGCAGCGGACGGCGCTCGCGTCGGCCGCGTGAATCGGACAACCACGAGGAGAACCACCATGAAAGCAATCGTCCACATGTTCAACTCCGGCGCCCCGGCGCCGGCCACCGCCAGGGGAGCGGAGCCGGGGCTTGCCGCCCAGCCGCTCGCTCCCCTGCCCCCGTTCAACCAGGTCGCGATCGCCGCCGCCGAGGTCACCAAGCGCTACGGCGCCGGCGACTCGGCGGTCGACGCGGTCCGCGGGGTCACGCTCGAGGTCCCATCCGGCCAGTTCACCGCCGTGATGGGCCCCTCGGGCTCGGGGAAGTCGACGCTCATGCACATGCTCGCCGGGCTCGACCAGCCGACCAGCGGCAAGGTGGAGATCGGCGGCGAGGAGATCACCGAGATGGACGACCGCGAGCTGACGCTGCTGCGTCGGAAGCACGTCGGCTTCGTCTTCCAGGCGTTCAACCTGCTGCCGATGCTCACCGCCGAGGAGAACGTGGTCCTGCCGATGTCGATCGCGGGCGAGCGGGTCGACCGCCGCTGGGTCGACACGGTGATCGACCGCGTCGGCCTCGGCGAGCGCCGCGACCACCGGCCGGCGGAGCTCTCCGGCGGCCAACAGCAGCGGGTCGCAATCGCCCGGGCGCTGGTGAGCGAGCCGACCGTGCTGCTCGCCGACGAGCCGACCGGCAACCTCGACTCGAGCTCGAGCGCCCAGGTGCTTGCGCTGCTGCGCGAGGCGGTCGACTCCTACGGGCAGACCACGTTGATGGTCACCCATGACGCGGGCGCGGCTGCGGCCGCGGACCGAGTCCTGTTCCTGGCCGACGGGCGGGTCGTGACCGACCTCGACCGTCCCGACGAGAGCGCCATCCTCGGCGCGATGAAGGAGCTGTCATGACCAAGGTCGCAATCAGAAGCATCACCGGCCGCCGCATGCGGACCATCCTCACCTCGCTGGCGATCGTGCTCGGCGTGGCGATGGTCAGCGGTGCCTTCACGCTCACGGACACGATGGGAAAGGCGGCCGAGGAGCTGACGACCGCCTCGTACTCGGGCACCGACGCCGTCGTCACCGCGAAGACCGCGTTCACGGTCGATCGCGAGGAGTCGCCGGGAGCCCAGCCCACGGTCGACGCATCGGTGCTCGACCGGGTTCGCGCGGTCGACGGAGTCGACCTCGCGGTGGGCAGCATCACCGACGAGGCGAAGATGATCGACGCCGACGGCAACGTGATCGGCGGCGGCCCCTACTTCGGCGGCGGGCTCGACTCGCAAACGCCGGGGGCGTCCGACTTCACCCCGTTCAAGGTCACAGAGGGTGAGTTCGCCGACGGTCCGCGGGAGGTCGTGATCGACGCCGCGACGGCGGAGAAGCAGGATCTCGGGATCGGCGACCGGATCGAGATCCAGGGCCGCGGGCCGGCCGAGAAGTTCGCGATCACCGGGATCGCGACCTTCGGCGACGTCGACTCGATCGGCACGGCGACGTTCGCCGTCTTCGACCTCGACGAGGCGCAGCGACTGTTCGACAAGGCGGGCGCCTACGACGAGATCCTCGTCGGCGGCGACGGCGTGCCGCCCGCCGAGCTGCGCGCCCGGATCGCCGACCAGGTGGACGGCGTCACCGTGCAGTCCGCCGAGGAACAGGACCGCTTCACGCTCGACGGTCTCAAGCAGGGCATCGGCTTCGTCCGTTACCTACTGCTCGCGTTCGGCGTGATCGCGGTGTTCGTTGGAGCCTTCACGATCTTCAACACGCTGTCGATCACGATCGCCCAGCGCTCGCGTGAGTTCGCGCTGTCCCGCGCGCTCGGAGCGACCCGGCGCCAGGTTCTGCGCTCGGTCGTCCTCGAGGCGCTCGCCCTGGGGACGATCGCCTCCGTCGTCGGCGTGGTCGCCGGCCTCGGGATCGCCAAGGGGCTGTCGAGCGTGATGGCCTCGGCCGGCGTCGACCTGCCGCAGGCGGCGACCGTGTTCGCGCCGCGGACCGTGATCGTCGCGCTCACCGTCGGGATCGTGGTCACCGTGCTCGCCGGGCTCGGCCCGGCGCTGCGCGCCACCCGCGTCGCCCCCGTTGAGATCATGCGCGAGGGCGCCGAGCCGGCCGGCTCGCGCGGCGGGCGCCGGCTGCCGAAGGTCGCTGCCGCGATCACGGTGTTCGCGCTCGCGATCCTCGGGTTCGGGCTGTTCGCCCCCGGCGTCGAGATCGGCGCCCGGATGGGGATGCTCGGCCCGGGCGCGTTGCTGCTGTTCGTCGGCGTCGCGCTGCTGTCCCCGCGGATCGTGCCGGCGCTCGCCTCCGCCCTCGGGCGGATCGGCGCCCGCGTCGGCGGCTCCGCCGGGGCGCTGGCGCGCAGCAACGCGATGCGCAACCCGGGCCGCACGGCGAGCACGGCGGCGTCGCTGATGATCGGGATCGCCCTGGTCGCGTTCGTGACCGTGATCGGCGCCGGCCTGCGCGAGTCGACCGAGGGCGCGCTCACCGACCAGGTTCGCGCGGACTACGCGGTCGTCGCCACCGACGGCTACTCGCCGATCGACCCGGACGCGACCGCCGCCGCGGCCGCCGTCCCCGGGGTCGAGACCGCGACCGGGATCGTCCAGAGCCCGGCGCGGGCGTTCGGCGAGGACGCCAACGTCGACGGCGTCGATCCGGCCGCGATCACGAACGTGCTCGGCTGGGACTGGGAGCAGGGCTCGGACGAGACCCTGACCGGGCTCGCCGACGACCAGGCCGTGGTCACGAAGCAGTTCGCCTCCGACCATGACCTGGCCACCGGCGACAGCTTCGAGGTCGCCTCGCCGAGTGGCGAGCGCCTCGAGCTCGAGGTCGCCGGGATCAGCGAGCCGGACAAGTTCAACGCCCTCAACCTCGGCCAGGTGACGGTGGCGATGACGACGTTCGACTCGGCGTTCACGGCGGAGCGCGACCGGTTCGGGTTCCTCGAGGTCGAGGGCGGCGACTCCGCGGGCGCCCAGGCGGCGCTCGACCGGGCGCTGCAGCGGTTCCCGACAGTCGAGGTCCAGACGGCGGACGAGTTCGCCTCCGAGCAGTCGAAGTGGGTCGACCAGATCCTGGCGATCTTCTACGTCCTGCTCGGGCTCGCGGTGATCGTCTCGCTGTTCGGGATCGTCAACACGATGGCCCTCTCGGTCGTCGAGCGCACCCGCGAGATCGGGATGCTCAAGGCGATCGGCATGACCAGGCGACAGGTGCGGCGCATGGTCCGCCACGAGAGCCTGATCACGTCGCTGATCGGCGCCGTGCTCGGGATCGCGGTCGGCCTCTTCTTGGCCGGCCTGGCGACGGTCGCCCTCGCCGATGAGGGGCTCCGGTTCGCCCTCCCGATCGGCTCGCTGGTCGCGTTCACGGTGATCGCGGCGCTCGCCGGGGTGATCGCCGCGGTGATGCCCGCCCGCCGCGCGGCTCGCCTGAACGCCCTGGAGGCGCTCAACTACGAGTGATGGGAGGCGGCCGGACCGCCGCCCTGGAGCAGCGCGATCGCATGCGGGATCGCGCGCTCCAGGGCGGCACCGGCCTGTTCGATCGCCGGCGGGTTGCCGGGGAAGTTGACGATCAAGCTGAAACCCCTGGTGCCGGCGACGGCGCGCGAGGTCATCCACATCGGGGTGTGCTGCTTGGAGGCGTCGCGCATCGCCTCGGCGAACCCGGGCGCCTCGCGCTCGATCACGTCGCGGGTCGCCTCGGGGGTTACGTCGTCGGCCGCGAAGCCGGTGCCGCCGGTGGTCAGGACGAGCGCGCAGCCGACCTCGTCGCACCAATGGCGCAGTCGTTCGGCGATCAGCCCGCGATCGTCGGCGACCAGCTCGGAGCCGACCAGCTCGGCGCCAAGGCGCTCGGCATAGGCGGCGAGCGCCGGCCCGCTCTCGTCGTCGGACTCGTCGCGGCTGCTGGAGATCGTCAGGACCGCCGCGGGGAACTCAGCCATCCGGCGCCTCCAGGGCGGCGCGGCTCGGCTTCGCTTCGCTCCGCCTCACACAAGGCGCCTCAACGGCGGCGCGGCTCGGCTTCGCTTCGCTCCGCCTCACACCAAGCGCCTCAACGGCGGCGCGGCTCGGCTTCGCTTCGCTCCGCCTCACACAGGCGCCTCAACGGCGGCGCGGCTCGGCTTCGCTTCGCTCCGCCTCACGGCCGGGTCCACTCGCCGCTGCGACCGCCGCTCTTCGAAACCAGCTCGATCGACTCGATCGAGACCCCGCGCTCGAGCCCCTTGACCATGTCGTAGACGGTCAGCGCCGCGACCGCGCAGGCCGTCATCGCCTCCATCTCGACCCCGGTGCGGGCGGTGACCCCGGCCTCGGCAGCGAGCTCCACGAGGCCGGCTTCCGCATCGACGCGGCCCTCCACGTCGACGAAGTCCAGCGCCAGGGGGTGGGCGAGCGGGATCAGCTCGCCCGTTCGCTTCGCGGCGCCGATGCCGGCGATCCGGGCCGTCCCGAGCACGTCTCCCTTGGGCGCGTCGCCGCGGGCGAGCGCCGCCGCGGTCGCCGGCGACATCCGCAGCCGCGCCTCGGCGCGGGCGCGGCGCTGGGTCTCGTCCTTGGCGCCGACGTCCACCATCCGGGCGCTGCCCGAGTCGTCGACGTGGGTGAGCCGGCCGGCGTCGTCGAGCGGCGGTTCCGCGCCCTCGACCCACTCCGCGGCAGCGCCCTCGACCTCCCGCTTCCAGATCGGCGCCTCGGCCTTGACTCGGTCGATGATCTCGCGGGCGCCGGCGAACGCCTCCTCGCGGTGCGCGGCCGAGACCGCGACCACGACGCTCGGCTGGCCGAGCGGCACCGTCCCGACCCGGTGCTCCGCCGTCGCCGCCTCGAGCCCGTGGCGGGCGGCGCACTCGTCGACGATCCGGGCGAGCCGCTCGGTCGCCATCTCGCCGTAGGCCTCGTAGTCGAGGCTCTCAACCTCGCGGGTGACGCCGCAGAAGACCACCACCGCGCCGGCTCCCGGGCGCTCGACCGAGTTCGCGAGCGCGACGATCGAGAGCGGCTCCTCGGTGACCCGGACGTTCGCCGGCGCGGTCGCGCCGCCGCTCACCGGCGGGATCAGCGCCAGTTCGTCGCCGGGCTCGATCGGGGTTCCCTCCGCGACGTACTCGCGGTTCAGCGCCGCGCGCACCGGCAGCGCGCCGAGCAGCTGGTCGAGGCCGGGCTCGCGCGCGGCTGCCGCGAGCGCGTCGGCGACCGTCGCCCCGGCGGGCAGCTCCAGTCTGAGCCGCTCGGTGCCGGCGCGCTCGCGCAGGATCGCGAACAGTCGGACCTCGACCTCCATCGTCGCCATCGTACGCGCCCCCTACGAGAGCAGCTCGATCTCGACCGAAGTCCCGGCCGGGTGCGGCCGCTCGGCGGGCGGAACGATCGCGAGGGCGTCCGCGCCGATCATCGAGGTGAGGACGTGCGAGCCCTGCGCCTTGGTCGGGTAGGCGATCCAGCCGTCGTCGCCGAGCTCGAGGCGGCAGCGGACGAGCTGGGTCCGCGCCGCGAGCGCCGGATACTCGTCGGCGAGCCGGGCGCGGGCTCGCGGCCGCTCGTCGCCGGCTCCGAGCATCGCCCGGATCGCGGGGCGCGCGAACAACAGGAACGTGACCATCGCCGAGACGGGATTGCCGGGCAACCCGAAGACGAGCTTCGGCACGCCCGGGGACGAGGCCGAGGAGGTGGCCGGGTGCTGCTTGACCCCGAAGTACGTCGGCGCGCCGGGGCGCAGCGCGACGCGCCAGAACACCTGCTCGACGCCGAGCTCGGCGAGCGCCGGGCGGACGTGGTCGTGCTCGCCGACCGAGACGCCGCCGCTGACCACGACGACGTCGGCCTCGAGCGCTGCCGCGAGTGCCTCGCGCGTGGCATCGAGCGTGTCGCGGACGATCGCGGTCCCGGCGAGCTGCGCTCCGGCGCGGACGGCGAGGCCGGCGACGGCGAACGCGTTGGAGTTGCGGATCGCGCCCGGGGCCAACGGCTCACCCGGGGGCTGGAGCTCGTCGCCCGTGGTCAGCACCGCGACCCGCGGGCGCCGCGCGCACGCGACCTCGGCCCGCCCGACCGAGGCGATCACGCCGGCCTCGGCGGGACCGATCTGCGCGCCGGAACGGAGCACGGGCTCGCCCGCCGCGATGTCCTCCCCGGCGCGGCGGACGTCCGTGCCCGCGGCCGCTCCGACCTCAATCGTGACCGACTCGCGCCCGCCGTCGGTGTCCTCGACGCGGACGACGGCGTCGGCGCCGTCGGGAAGCATCGCCCCGGTCGAGATCGCGATCGCCTCGCCGGCGCCGAGCGAGCGCGTGGCCGGGTGGCCCGCGCGCGACTCGTCGACCACCGCGAGGCTCACCGGGGTCGAGGCCGTGTCGGCGGCGCGGACCGCGTAGCCGTCCATCGCCGAGTTGTCGAAGCCGGGCACCGGGTCGGCGCTGACCACGTCCTCGGCGAGCGTCCGGCCGAGCGCGTCGGCGAGCGCGACGGGCTCCGAGCCGAGCGCGGTCGCACGCTCGACGACCAGTCGGCGGGCGGCGTCGATTTCGAGCGGGGCAGCCGACATTTCCGGCGGGAGGCTAATCCAGTGCGAGACTGGGTAGATGAAACGGCCAGTGACGGTTGGCGCGGTATTAGCGGGAGGTCGGAGCAGCCGCATGGGCGAGCCCAAGGCGATGGTCGAGCTCGCGAGCCGCCCGCTGGTCGCGCGCGTCGTCGGGACGGTCGGCTCGGCCGGGCTCGACCCGGTCGTCGTCGCGAAGCCCGACTCGCCGCTGCCCAAGCTCGACTGCCGGGTGCTGACCGAGCCGTCGGAGCCGCGCCATCCACTGACCGGGGTGCTCGCGGCGCTCGGCGCCAGCGCCGGGCGCGGTGTGGTCGCAATCGCCTGCGACATGCCGCTGGTGCCGGCGAAGCTGCTGGTCTGGCTCGCGCAGCTGGAGGAACCGGTCGCCGTCTGCGAGATCAACGGCAGGCTCGAGCCGCTGCTCGGGCGCTACTCGCCGGCGGTCGGCGAGCAGCTCGGGGAGGCGCTCGCGGCCGGCGCCTCGATGCGCGACGCGGTCGCGGCGCTCGACCCGTTCGTGATCCCCGAGGAGCGGGTCGCCCGCTTCGGCGACCCCGCGCGGATCTTCTTCAACGTCAACTCGCCGGAGGACCTGGCCGAGGCCGAGCGCCTGCTCGGCGGCTCGGGACGCTTCTCGCTGCCGCTGCGCCGCCACGGCCGTGGCGACTCCGCGCTCACCGCCGACTCCTGAGCGGCTACGCCGCTCGACCCGGGTCGCGCGCACGCGCGGCGGCCTCTAGCGTCTGGGCGATGGACGAGGCGGCTCGCATGTTGCTGGGGATCGAGCGCGACGGCGTCATCGACCGGATCGCGATCGAGGAGCCGCTCGAGATCCGCCTCGACGGCGAGCCGGTCGCGGTCACGATGCGAACCCCGGGACACGACGAGGAGCTGGCGCTCGGCTTCCTGCACGGCGAGGGACTGATCGATGGGCCGCGCGCCGCGGGACCGACCGCCGACCTGGCCGCCAACGTGGTCGAGGTCGCCGGCCCGGCGGCGCGCACCGCTCCGCCGCGGCGCTTCTACACGACCTCGTCGTGCGGGGTCTGCGGCAAGGGTGCGCTCGAGGAGGTCGCCGTTAACGCGCCCGCGCTCGGCCCCGGGCCTCGAGTCGAGCGCGCCCTGCTCGCCGATCTCCCCGAGCGGCTCGCCCAGCCCGCCTTCGAGCGCACCGGCGGCCTGCACGCGGCCGGGCTGTTCACCGCCACCGGCGAGCCGCTCATCACCCGCGAGGACGTCGGCCGCCACAACGCCCTCGACAAGGTGATCGGGTGGGCGCTGCGCGAGGGCCTGCTGCCGCTCTCCGATCGGTTGCTGTGCGTCAGCGGCCGGCTCGCGTTCGAGCTCGTGCAGAAGTCGGCGCTCGCCGGCTGCCCGGTCCTGGTCGGGGTCGGCGCGCCCACCTCGCTCGCGGTCGACCTCGCGCGCGACCGCGGGCTCACCCTGTGCGGGTTCGCCCGCGGCGGCAGCGTCAACGTCTACTCCGACCGCGACCGGGTGATCTAACCGGGCGCCAAACACGCCGACGGGTTGAAACCGTTGCCCCCTTTGGCGAAATCAACCCGTCGGCACTCGGGCGGCGCTCGGCGGCGCTCGGTGCGCGGCGGCGCCCGGTGGCGCTCAGGCGGCGCTCAGCTCGGGGTGACGATCTCCTGGACCGACCAGCCGTTGCCGTCCGGGTCGGCGAAGTACACGAAGTTGCCCCACGGCTGGCGGTCGACCTCGCTCACCTCCACCCCGCCCTCGGCCAGCGCCGCCCGCGCCGCGTCGATGTCCTCGACCACCAGCTGCATGCCCTTGACCGAGCCTGGCTCGGCCGGGGTGATCCCCTCCCCGAGGCAGATCGAGCAGGCCGAGCCGCGAGGGGTGAGCTGGACGAAGCGCAGGTCGTCGCTCACCCGGTGGTCGTGGTCGGCGATGAAGCCGGCCGCCTCATAGAACGCCTTCGCGCGGTCGACGTCGGTGACCGGGATCGCGACCAGTTCGAGCTTGAAGTCCATACGGGTTCCTTTCGTCCGGGTTGACCACTCTCACGGTAGGGCGCATTGAGGTCAGTTTCAGTCCTCTATAGCCGCGATACTCCAGCTCGTGCTGACCACCTCGGCGAGACTGCTCGAGCTGCTGTCGCTGCTGCAGGCGCGTGGCGAGTGGCCCGGCGCCGAGCTCGCCGACCGGCTCGGCGTCGGCCCGCGGACCGTGCGCCGCGACGTCGAGCGGCTGCGCGAGCTCGGCTACCCGATCCGCGCCCGCCGTGGGGTCGGCGGCGGTTACCGGCTCGCCGCGGGAGCCGCGCTGCCACCGCTGCTGCTCGACGAGGGCGAGGCGGTCGCCGTGGCGGTCGGTCTGCGCACCGCGGCGAGCGCCGGGGTCGCCGGGATCGAGCAGACCTCGGTGCAGGCGCTTGCGAAGCTCGAGCAGGTCCTCCCCGCCCGGCTGCGCCGCCAGGTCGCCGCGGTCGGCTCGGCGACCGTCCCCTACCCCGGCTCGGGGCCGCAGGTCGACGGCGCGACGCTCGCCACGATCGCCTCCGCCTGTCGCGAGCAGCAGCGGCTCGGCTTCGGCTACCGCAGCGCCCGCGGGGAGATCAGCAGGCGCCGGGTCGAGCCGCTCGGCCTGGTCCACACCGGCCGGCGCTGGTACCTGGTCGCGTGGGACGCCGACCGCACCGACTGGCGCACGTTCCGCGCCGACCGGATCGACGGGCCCGTGCGCGCGAGCGGCCGCTTCGTCGCGCGCACGCCACCGGCGGCCGACCTCGCCGCCTACGTCTCGGAGGCGGTCGCCGCGACCCGCGACCGCTACCAGGCCGAGGTCGTCCTCCACGCCCCGATCGAGCTGGTCGCCGACCGCGTACCGGCGACCGTCGGGACCCTGGAGCGGATCGACGACGACAGCTGCCTGCTGCGCACGGGCTCCGACTGGCTCGGCGGCCTCGCCGTCTACGTCGCGGAGATCGGGGTCGAGTTCACGGTGCTCGAGCCGCCGGAGTTCGCGGAGCGCGTGCGTGCGCTCGCGGGCCGCTTCAACCGCGCCGCGCGGGGCTAGCCGCCCCGCCGGGGTGCGAGGGTTACGCGCCGGCGGCGACCGCGTCGAGGCGTTCGGCCGGGGCGGTCGCCTCCACGGCCTCGAGCCGCACCGGGATCCCGTTCAGGTGCGCCATCCCGGCGAGCCGCTCGAGGTCGGCCGGGTCCGACGAGGCGAGCAGGTTCACGTTCGCGCCGCCGGCGGCCGCCGCGACGCTCCAGCCGCCGGCGTGGCCCCACCCGTGCGGGACGGCGACCGTCCCGCGCTTGACCTCGTCGGTGACCGCCGCCGCGATCTCGATCGCCCCGTGCGCGGAGCTGATCCTGCAGCGCCCGCCGTCGGCGAGCCCGAGCGCCTCGGCGTCGTCGGGATGCACGCGCGCGGCATGCGTGCGGCCGCCGCGCATCAGCAGCGGCGCGTTGTGCATCCAGGAGTTGTGCGAGCGCAGCTCGCGCAGGCCGATCAGCCGCAGCGGGAACTCGGGATCGTCGCGGTCGCGGGCCGCCATCCGGCGCGCGTCATCGAACACGGCCGCCGGGTCGAGGCGCACCCGCTTGCTCGGGTGGCGGATCTGCTTGCGGACGACCCCGGCTTCGAGATGCTCGGCGAGCACGATCCCGTGCGGGTTCGCGCGCAGCTTCGCGAGGCTGAGCCCGCCGCGGCGCAACCCGAAGAGGTCCCCCTGGGGGCCGGCGCGCAGCAGCAGGTCGACGAGCCGGCGCGGGGAGAGGCGCACGCCGAGCTTGCCGAGCAGCCGCGCCGCCCAGACGCTCGACGGCACGACCCCGATCCGCTTCGAGATGTCGTCGATGACCTCCCATTCCTGCCGCGCCTCGCCGCGCGGCTCGACGACCGGCTCGGTCATCTGGATGAACGGCGTGTTGAACAGGGCGAGGAACGGCAGCGGGAGGTCCTCGCGCTCGTACATCGTGGTCGCCGGGAGGACGAAGTCGCAGTGCCGCGAGGTCTCGGTGACATAGAGGTCGATCGAGACCGACAGCTCGACGCCCGCGATCGCCCGCTCGAGCTCGTCGCCGTTGGGCACGCTGAGCACCGGGTTGCCGGCGGAGAAGAACATCGCCCGGATCTGGCCCGCGCCCGGCGTGGTCATCTCCTTCGCCATCACCGAGGCGGGCAGCGATCCCAGCACCTCGGGCAGGTCCCCGACCCGCGAGCGCACGCGGGCGTAGGTGGCGAGCCCGGCGAGGTCGGCGATCCGGCTGAAGTCGATCGGCGGATCGCCGAACATCGCCCCGCCCTCGCGGTCGAGGTTGCCGGTGACCACGTTGAGCGCGTCGATCAGAAAGGCGACCAGGGTGCCGTTGCGACCCAGGCACGACCCGGTGCGCCCGTAGACGGCGGCGTGATCGGCGGCGGCGAGGTGGCGGGCCAGCTCCCGCACGGTGCGCGCCGGGACGCCGCTGCGCGCCTCCGTCGCCTCGGGCGGGAACTCGCCGGCGAGGCGCCGGAGCTGTGCGGCACCGCTCGCCTGGCGCTCGAGCGCGTGGCGGTCCTCGAGGCCCTCGCCGAAGATGACCTCGAGGATCGAGAGCAGCATCCAGGCGTCCCCGTCGGGGTCGATCGGCAGGTGCTCGAAGGCGCGCGCCGTCTCCGAGCGGCGCGGGTCGACCACGACGACGCGCCCGCCGCGACCGGTGATCGCATGCAGCTGGTCCTTGATCCGCGGCGCGCTCAGCACGCTGCCGTGCGAGACCAGCGGATTTGCGCCGATGACCAGCAGGAAGTCGGTGCGGGCGAGATCCGGGATCGGGACCACGAACGGGGACCCGTACAGGAACGAGCTCGCCGCGAACCGGTTCGAGACGTCCTGGGAGGACGCGGTGTAGGAGTGCGGCGAGCCGACCGCATCGAGAAAGCCCTTGACCCACAGCGGGTGCGAGTACGAGAACGCGCCGGGGTTGCCCATGTACCAGCCGATCGAGTCGCCGCCGTGGCGTTCGCGGATCGCGCCGAGCCGCTCGCCGATCTCGTCGAGCGCGCGCTCCCAGCTCACCTGCTCGAAGCTGCCGTCATCGCGGCGCCGCAGCGGGTGCAGGACGCGGTCGGGGTCGTTCTGGACCTCGCTCATCGCGATCCCCTTCGGGCATGCGAACCCGGCGGAGAGCGGGTGGTCGGCGTCGGGCCTGACCTTGGTCAGCTCGCCATCGGTGACCGTCGCGACCATGCCGCAGAGCGGCTCGCAGACGCGACAGTAGGTGACCTTCTCCTCGGTTGCCATGGGCGACCGAGCCGATTCTCACACAAGTGCGACCGGGTCGCCAACCGCGACCGTCGCCGGCTCGACCACCGTGCAGTAGACGCCCATGTCGCCGCCGAGCTCGGCGCGGGTGCGCTTCAGCACGTCGAGGTCGACCTCGATCGTGTCCGGGTCGATCGTCGTGATCACACAGCGCTCGCACGGCTCGTCGACCGCGAGCACGAGCCCGCCGATCCGGACCCGGCGCCCGACCCAATCGAGCTCGATCGGTCCCGGGGCACCCTCGAAGTAGATGTTGGGGCGAAACCGCCGCCGGTCGAAACCGAGCTGGGCGACCGAGCCATCGCTGAGCAGGAGCACCTCCGCGGCGTCGTACTCGTGGCCGCCGAGCGGGCGGCTGAGCCGGGCGCCCTGGCCGGCGACCGCGCGGACCGACGCCGCCGCGTCGGGCGAGTCCCAGCGGTGGCCGCCGACGAGCGCCTCGCCGTCGTCGCCGAGCGCTGCCGCCAGGCCGATCATCCGCTGCTTGCGCCGGCCGGTGACGATGCCGCGCTCGTCCATCACCCGCAGGCCGCGGTCGCCGGGGACGCCGTCGGCGGCGAACTCGAGCGCCTCGACGCGCTCTCCGCGCAGGCCCTTCACGGGGTAGCGCCAGAGCTCGGCGACCCTCACGGCTGGTCGGTCGAGGCCCGCGCCGCGACCCGCGCCGCCGCGGCCTCCAGCCGATCCAGGTCGGCGCCGCTGCGCCCGCCCACCCAACAGGCGACCGGTGCCGCGATCCGCTCCGACGAGTGGGCCGCGACGCCGGCGAGGTCGAGCAGGCGCCTGATCTCGTCGGCGGTCGGCGGCTCGGCACCGATCTCCTCGGCGAAGGCGTCGATCCACTCGCGTGCGTTCATCCCGTCTCCTTGAGTTTGCCTATGCAATGCTTAGGTAGATGTCCGACCTCAGCCTCGGTGACGCGGCCCGCGCCCTCGGCGTCAGCGTCGACACCCTCCGCCGCTGGGATCGCGACGACAAGCTCGAGACTATCCGCGACGAGCGCAACCGCCGTCGCGTGCCGGCCGCCGAGATCGAGCGGCTCAGCTCGCATCCGGATCGCCACCGCACCGGCGACGAGCTCTCGACCCGCAACCGCTTCCCCGGCGTCGTCACCTCGGTGGAGGTCGACGGGGTGATGGCGCTGGTCGAGATCGAGGCCGGCCCGCACCGGGTCACCGCCGCGATCACCCGCGACTCGGTCGAGGAGCTCGGCCTGGCCGAAGGGGTCGAGGCGACGGCGCTCGTCAAGGCGACGTCGGTGATGGTCCAGCGGTCGCCGGGCCGGTCCGCATGATGCGGCGCGCGCTCGTCGCCCTCGCGCTGGTCACGGCCGCCCTCGCGGGCTGCGGTGGCGACGACTCGACGTCGACCGACGCGGCGGCCGGCAGCGAGCAGCTGGTCGTCTCGGCCGCTTCCTCGCTCGAGCCCGCGTTCACCGCCTACGCCGATCAGGCCGGTTACGACGCGAAGCAGTCGTTCGCCGGCTCCGACGACCTCGCCGCGCAGATCCGCCAGGGCGTCACCCCAGATGTCTACGCCGCCGCCAACACCAGCCTCCCCGACGACCTCTACGAGGACGGCCTGGTGGAGAAGCCGGTCGTCTTCGCCACCAACACGCTGGTGCTCGCGGTGCCCGAGGGCTCCGAGATCGACTCGCTCGACGATCTGACCGGCGACGTGACCCTGGCGATCGGCGACGAGGGCGTGCCGGTCGGCGACTACACCCGCGAGGTCCTCGACCGCCTGCCCGCCGACGAGTCGAGCGCGATCCTCGACAACGTGCGCTCGCTCGAGCCCGACGTCGCCGGGATCGTCGGCAAGCTCACCCAGGGAGCCGTCGACGCCGGCTTCGTCTACGTGACCGACGTGGTCGCCACCGACGGCGCGCTGGAGGCGATCGACCTGCCCGCCGACCTCCAGCCCGACGTCGCCTACGGTGCCGCCGTCGTCGACGGCGCCACGAACGCCGACGGTGCGCGGGCGTTCATCGACGGGCTCGTCGACGGCGACGGCGCCGCGGCTCTCCAAGACGCCGGCTTCGGCCCGCCCCCGGCGAACTGAGCGATGGGCCGACGCGGCCCCTTCACGATCGTGCTGGTGCTCGCGCTGGCGGTCACGCTCGCCTTCCTGATCATCCCGGTGGTCGCGATCTTCGCCAACACGGCGCCCTCCGAGCTCCTGGACAGCCTCGGCAGCGAGGCGTCGCGCGACGCCCTCTGGCTGAGCCTGAAGACGACCCTGGCGGCGCTCGTCGTGATCGTCGTCGTCGGAACCCCGGCCGCCTACCTGCTCGCGACCCGCGAGTTTCGCGGCAAGTCGGTCGTGGTGACGGCGATCGAGCTACCGCTCGTGCTCCCGCCCGCGGTCGCCGGGATCGGCCTGCTCGCGGCCTTCGGCCCGAAGGGGATCTTCGGCCCGGCGCTGGCCGACGCCGGGATCGAGCTCGTGCTCCAGACGGCGGGCGTGATCGTCGCGCTCATCTTCGTCGCCGCCCCGTTCTACCTGCGCCAGGCTCAGGCCGCGTTCGCCGCGGTCGACCCGGACCTGACCGCCGCCGCCCGGACGCTCGGCGCGGGCGAGGCGCGCGCCTTCTGGAGGGTCGCGATCCCCTGCGCCGGAGGCGGGATCAGCACCGGGATGGCGCTCGCCTGGGGGCGGGCGCTGGGCGAGTTCGGGGCGACGCTGATGTTCGCCGGTTCGTTTCAGGGGATCACCCAGACCGCGCC
Organism: uncultured Solirubrobacterales bacterium; assembly: GCA_963781265.1. GTDB lineage: Bacteria > Actinomycetota > Thermoleophilia > Solirubrobacterales > 70-9 > WHSW01. Next base: position 34,563 of record CAWAFH010000004.1, on the reverse strand, counting down.
GCTGGCGATCTTCGCCAGCTTCGCGACCGACTTCCCGGCGGCGCTCGCGCTCTCGGCGGTCCTGGTCGCGATCTCCGCCGCGCTGCTGCTCGGGGTGAAGCTGCTCGGCCGAGCTCCGCTGCTCGGCGGGATGCAGGCCTGATGGTGGCGGCGCCCCTGGATGCGAGCCTGGTCAGCCGGCTGCGCGAATACGAGCTCGACCTCTCGCTCGAGGTCGGCGCGAGCGAGTGCCTGGCCCTGGTCGGTCCGTCGGGCGCCGGCAAGAGCACCGTGCTGCGTTCGATCGCCGGGCTGCACCGGCCCGACCGGGGCCGGGTCCGGCTCGGCGACGCGGTCTGGTTCGACGAGTCCACCGGGACCGACCTGGCGCCCGAGCGCCGCGATTGCGGCTACCTGTTTCAGGACTACGCGCTGTTTCCCCACCTGAACGCGTGGCGCAACGTCGCCTTCGGGCTCAGCCGGCTGCCCCGCTCGCAGCGCCGCGCGCGCGCCGTCGACCTGCTCGGCCGCTTCGGCGCAGCGGAGCTCGCCGAGGCCCCGCCCCGGCGGCTGTCCGGCGGCGAGCGCCAGCGGGTCGCGCTGGCGCGGGCGCTCTCGCGCGAGCCGGGGCTGATCCTGCTCGACGAGCCGCTCGCCGCGCTCGACTCCCGCACCGCCGCCGCGGCGGCCCGCGAGCTGGCAGCGACGCTCGCGGCTTCGGATTCGCCGGCCGTCCTGGTCACCCACGACTTCGCCGAGGCGGCGCTGCTCGCCGACCGGATCGCCGTCGTCGACCGCGGGCGGATCGTGCAACAGGGCGCGGCGGCCGAGCTCAGCGCCCGGCCCGGGTCGGCGTTCGTCGCCGACTTCACCGGGGCCACGGTGCTGTTCGGCAGCGCGCGACGCTCGGGCGCCGGGACGACGACGATCGAGCTCGACGGCGGCGGCGTCCTGGCCAGCTCGGACCAGGCCGAGGGCGAGGTCGGGGTCGCGGTCTACCCCTGGGAGATCACGCTCGAGCCCGCCGGCACGCCCGCCCACGGGTCGGCGCTCAACCGGCTCGACGCGAAGGTGGTCTCCGTGACCGAGGTCGGCAACCGGGCGCGCGTCGGCCTGCTCGCCGGACAGCCGCTGGCCGCCGAGGTCACCGGCGAGTCCGTGTCGCGCCTCGGGCTCGCCCCTGGCACGAGGGTGGTCGCGTCCTGGAAGGCGACCGCGACGAGGCTGGTCGCCCGCTGAGCCGCCTCGGTGCGGCTCGACGGCCGCCCCCGGCGCTCAGCCGCCGATCGCGCTCATCGTCCGCGGCGGCGCGACGAAGCCGGGCTCGTTGACCCGGTGCTTGAGCTCCTTGCGCCAGACCGCCTCGCGGATGATCGTCTCGAGCTCGGCGTCGGTCGCCCCGGCGCGCAGCGGCTCGCGCAGGTCGGTCTCGCGCAGCGAGAACAGGCAGGTGCGCAGCTCGCCCTCCGCGGTCAGCCGGATCCGGTTGCAGTCGGCGCAAAACGGCTCGGAGACCGGGTTGATGAAGCCGATCTCGCCGGCGCCGTCGGCGAAGCGGAAGACCCGCGCGGTCGCGTGCGGCTCGCGCGGCAGCGCCTCGAGCGGGTAGATCGCGTCGATGATCGCCCGCAGCTCGTCCCCGGTCAGGACCTGATCGGGGCTCCAGTTGCGATCCCCGTCGAGTGGCATGAACTCGATGAACCGCACCTGGTAGTCGCTCGACCGGGCCAGCTCGGCGAAGCCGATCGCCTCAGCCTCCGTGAAGTCGCGCATCGCCACGGCGTTGACCTTGATCGGCCGCACGCGCTCATGCGCGGCGATCGCCGCGAGCCCGCGCAGCACCTCCGGGAGCGCGTCGCGGCGAGTGATCTCGTGGAAGCGGTCGCGGGCGAGCGAGTCGATCGAGACGTTGACCCGGTCGATCCCCGCCGCGACCAGGGCGTCGGCATGGCGCTCGAGCAGGTAGCCGTTCGTGGTCATCGACAGGTCCTCGATCCCCTCGACCCGGCGCAGCATCGCGACCAGGTCGGGGAAGTCGCGGCGCGCCAGCGGCTCGCCGCCGGTCAGCCGCACATCGGTGATCCCGAGACCCGCGAGCACCCGGACCAGCCGCTCGATCTCCTCGAAGCTGAGCAGGTCGGCCCGGTCGAGCCAGCGCATCCCCTCGGCGGGCATGCAGTAGCGACAGCGGAAGTTGCAGCGGTCGGTGACCGAGACCCGCAGGTCGTTGATCGTCCTCCCGTGAGCGTCGAGCAGGGGCTCCACCCCACCGAGGATACGCGGGCCGCGCGCGCGGGAGCCGCGGCCCGACGTTTGGGCTAGCGTTGCGGCGGTGAGGGCACGGATGCTCCCAATCGCCGCAGCGCTCGCGGTCCTGGCCACGCTCGCGGCCGCGGCGGCGCCGGCCGAGGCGAAGCGCGAGATGCGCTGCAACGGGGCGGCGCCGCTGTGCTCCCGGCCGTTCAACCAGGTCACCCTCCCCGGCGCCCACAACGCGATGTCGGCGGCGTCGCTGGGGTGGAAGATCCCGAACCAGTCGGTCGCGATCCCCGACCAGCTCGAGACCGGGATCCGAGCGCTGCTCATCGACACTCACTACGGGCTGCTGCAGCCCGACGGGACCGTCAACACCGACGACGACGGCGCCGGCGGACCCGGCGAGCGTGGCCTCTATCTGTGCCACGTCGCGTGCCAGATCGGAGCGACGCCCCTGGTGCCGGCGCTGCGCTCGATCCGCAAGTTCATCCGCCGGCGGCCCAACAACGTCCTCGCGATCATCAACGAGGACAAGATCACGGCCGACGACTTCGCGACCGCGATGCAGGAGAGCGGCCTGATCGACTACGTCTACAGCGGCCAGCCGGGGCCGCGGTGGCCGACGCTGCGTCGGATGATCCGCACCCACCAGCAGGTCGTCGTGCTCGCCGAGCGTGACGCCGGGGCGGCCTACCCGTGGTACCACAACGCCTACGACGGGATCGTCCAGGAGACCCCGTTCAACTTCAACCCGCCGACGATGCTGATCGACCCGGCGAACTGGCCGGGCAGCTGCCAGCCGAACCGCGGCGGCACCACCGGGTCGCTGTTCTTGATCAACCACTGGTCGCCGTCGACGCCACCGCCCGAGACCGACTTCGCGACCTCGGAGGCGGTCAACTCGCGCGACGTGATCTACGGCCGCGCCCAGCAGTGCATCGCGCAGCGCGGGCTGCGCCCATCGATCCTCGCCGTCGACCAGTTCGCGATCGGCGGCCTGTTCGCGGCGGTGCGACAGCTCAACGGCGTGCGCCGCTGACCATCCACCTCGGGTGCGTGGACCGCCTCGGTCGCGGGTATAGACTCGGGCGCGGTCGAGGCGACGAGGAGAGATGGCCGAGCGACGCTTTGCGGAGAGCTGAGGGAGGTGCCCCACGCGGTCAGCTCAGGCCTGCCGAAGGACTTCCTGCGCCCCTGCCTGCTGCTGTTGCTGCGCGAGGACGGCGAGGCCCACGGCTATGAGCTGCTCGAGAGCGTCTGCGCCTTCGGATTCGACCGATCCGACCCCGGGGCGCTGTACCGATCGCTCCGCCGCCTGGAGAAGGAGGGCCTCGTCCAATCGGGGTGGCGCGATTCGGCGACCGGTCCCCGCAAGCGGGTCTACTCGCTGACCGAGGGCGGGATCGCCGAGCTCGACCGCCGCGCCTCCGACCTCGCCGACGGCGAGCGTCGGATCGACTCGTTTCTGAGCCGCTACCTGCGGGCGAGGCGGCTGCCGTCCGGGAGCCCAACGCGACGCGCCGTGACGGGCCGGATGGCCGCCCACCGGGCAGCCGCCGAGGGCCGCGCGGGCGCCCTGCCCGATAGGTGAGAAACACACACTGCAGACGGCACTTACGCTCGCAGCCGAATGCGCATAGCTTCGCGCCGACCCACGGGTGGGACGCACCATCCGGCTCCGGGGGGAGGAGGTTGACTCGGCGTGTGCCTGGCGATTCCCGGCCAAGTGTTGGAGGTCGTCGATGAAGCCAACCGCCTGGCGCTCGTCGACGTCGCGGGGGTTCGCCGCAAGGTCAACATCGGCCTGCTCGACGAGGAAACCGGGGCAGCCGAGGTGGGCGACTGGGTCCTGATCCACGTCGGCTTCGCGATCTCGAAGGTCGACGAGGAGGAGGCGATCGCGACGCGGCGCATGCTCGAGGGGATGGGCGCCGACTACGAGGCCGAGCTCGAGGAGCTGAAGGCGAGCGTGATCGAGTGACGGCTTGTCAGGACGAGCACTGCATCACCTGTGGCGACGTCGCCCAGTCGATGATCGTGCTGAGGATCGATGAGGCGCGTGAGCTCGCGCTGTGCGCGGACGCCGACGGCGCTCACCACACGGTGGAGATCGCGCTCGTCCAGCCGGTGGCCGTCGACGACGAGCTGCTGGTCCACGCGGGAACCGCAATCGCGTCATGAGATTCGTCGACGAATTCCGTGACGCGGAGCTGGCGCCGGCGCTCGCCGGGGAGATCCTCGCCGCCGTCGACCCGAACCACCACTACAAGCTGATGGAGGTGTGCGGCGGCCACACCCACTCGATCTACAAGTACGGGATCGCGGACCTGCTGCCGGACAACGTCGAGCTCGTCCACGGCCCGGGATGCCCCGTCTGCGTGATCCCGATGGGCCGGGTCGACGACGGGATCGCGCTCGCCCGCAACGAGGAGGTGATCCTGACCTGCTTCGGCGACATGATGCGAGTGCCGGGCTCGGACGGGACCTTCCTCGACGCGAAGGCCGCCGGCGCCGACATCCGGATGGTCTACTCGCCGCTCGACGCGCTGCGGATCGCGAAGCAGAACCCGGACCGGACCGTCGTCTTCTTCGCGATCGGGTTCGAGACCACCGCCCCCTCCACCGCCCTCACCCTGAAGCGCGCCAAGGCCGAGGGCGTCGCCAACTTCCTCTGCATGTGCAGCCATGTGACGATCGTGCCGCCCCTGCGCGCGCTGCTCGAGTCGCCCGACCTGCGCCTCGACGGGTTCATCGGACCGGGCCACGTCTCGACGATCGTCGGCGTGCGCCCGTTCGAGTTCATCCCCGCCGGCTACGGCAAGCCGCTGGTCACCGCCGGGTTCGAACCGCTCGACATCCTCGCCTCGATCCGGATGATCGTCGCCCAGCTGGCCGAGGGCCGCTGCGAGGTCGAGAACCAGTACAAGCGCGTCGTCCCCTACGACGGCAACCCGGCGGCGCTCAAGGTGATGGCCGAGGTGTTCGAGCTGCGGCCCCACTTCGAGTGGCGCGGGCTCGGGTTCATCTCGCAGAGCGCGCTGAAGCTCTCCGAGGCATACGCGGACTACGACGCCGAGCTTCGCTACGAGGTCCCCGGCGTCCGGGTCGCCGACCCGAAGGCATGCCAGTGCGGCGAGGTCCTCAAGGGCGTGATCAAGCCCTGGGAGTGCAAGGTCTTCGGTACCGCGTGCACGCCCGAGCACGCGATCGGCACGTGCATGGTCTCCCCCGAGGGGGCCTGCGCCGCCTACTACAACTACGGCCGGATCACCGACCGGGCCGAGGTGACGGCCTGATGCCCCGCCCCGCGGCAAACCCGGCGGCGGCGGACGCGAAGCGGACCAGGTCGCCGGTCGGTGATTCCCGCGAGGCGCGGATCAATCAGATCATCGAGACGACGCGGGCGAAGCGGCCGCGGTTCAAGGACGAGCGGATCACGATGGCCCACGGGGCCGGCGGCAAGGCGACCCAGACCCTGATCGAGGGCCTGTTCGCGCCCGCGTTCGGCTCCGAGCAGCTCCAGGAACTGGGCGACGCGGCGGTGCTCGAGGTCGACGGGGTCGGGATCGCGCTGACCACCGACACGTTCGTCGTCAAGCCGCTCGTGTTCCCCGGCGGCTCGATCGGCGAGCTCGCCGTCAACGGCACCGCCAACGACCTCGCGGTCGCCGGGGCCAGGCCGCTCGCGCTCAGCCTCGCCCTCGTGCTCGAAGAGGGGCTCGAGGCGAGCGTGCTGCGCGGCGAGGTCGAGGCGATCGCGGCCGCCGCCGAGGCGGCGGGCGTCAGCGTCGTCACCGGCGACACGAAGGTCGTCGAGCGCGGGCTGGCCGACGGCATGTACGTCTGCACGAGCGGGGTCGGCCGGCGCGACCCGCGAGCCGCGCTCTCGACCGGCTCGCTGCGCCCGGGCGACCGGGTCCTGGTCTCGCGCACGATCGGCGAGCACGGGACCGCGATCATGCTCGCCCGCGGCGAGCTCGGGCTGGAGGCCGACGTCGTCTCCGACACCCGCCCGCTGTGGCCCGCTGTGGACGCCCTGCTCGACGCCGCCGGCCCCGACCTGCGCACGATCCGCGACGCGACCCGCGGCGGCGTCGCCACCGTGCTCAACGAGCTCGCCCGAGCGTCGGCGGTGGGGATCGCCGTCGACGAGGCCTCGATCCCGGTCGCCGCCGAGGTGGCGGGCGCCGCGGAACTGCTTGGAATCGACCCGATGTACGTCGCCAACGAGGGGGTGATGGTCGTCTTCGTCGCCGTCGAGGCAGCGGACGCAGCGCTCGCAGCGTTGCGTGCGGTTCCCGGCTGCGAGGCCGCGACCGAGATCGCCGAGGTCCGGGCGGAGCCGCCCGGGATGGTCCTCGTCGACACCGCTTTCGGAGGCCGGCGGGTGATGGACCTGCTCGCCGGCGACCCACTACCGAGGATCTGTTGACCACAACCTGACAGGAGAGCGCAAATGGCCGTGAGCACAGAGTTCGTTCCGGATCAGTCGAAGACCGAGGCGGTCGAGGCGCACGTGATCTGGATGACTACCGGCCTCTCCTGCGACGGCGATTCGGTCGCGATGACCTCCGCCGTCAACCCGAGCCTCGAGGACATCATCACCCAGTCGATCCCCGGGATGCCGAAGGTGATCGTCCACAACCCGGTGCTCGCCTACGAGAACGGCCCGGAGTTCATCGAGTGGTGGTGGCGGGCCGAGCGCGGCGAGCTCGACCCGTTCGTGCTCTGTGTGGAGGGCTCGATCCCGAACGAGAAGCTCTCCGGCGAGGGCCACTGGGCGGCGATCGGCGACGACCCGGAGACCGGGCAGCCGATCACCACGAGCGACTGGCTCGACCGCCTGGCGCCGAAGGCCGCGGCGGTGGTCGCGATCGGAACCTGCGCGACCTACGGCGGGATCCCGGCGATGAAGAACAACCCGACCGGCGCGATGGGCGTGGCCGATCACCTCGGCTGGGACTACAAGTCGGCGGCGGGGCTGCCGGTGGTGAACATCCCGGGCTGCCCGGCGCAGCCGGACAACATGACCGAGGTGCTGCTCTACCTCGCCCTGCACCTCGCCGGGCGCGCGCCCGTACCGGACCTCGACGAGCAACTGCGCCCGCGCTGGCTGTTCGGCCGCACGGTGCGCGAGGGCTGCAACCGCGCCGGCTTCACCGAGGAGGGCCAGTTCGCCACGGAGTACGGCGACGATCCCCGGTGCCTGGTGAAGCTCGGGTGCAAGGGGCCGGTGGTCAAGTGCAACGTCCCGGTTCGCGGCTGGGTCGACGGCTACGGCGGCTGCCCGAACGTGGGCGGCATCTGCATGGCGTGCACGATGCCCGGCTTCCCCGACAAGTTCATGCCGTTCATGGACGAGGACCCGAACGGCCGCATGGCGGCGGCATTCGAGCAGTTCACCTTCGGGCGGATGTTCCACTACTTCCGCCACCGCAATATCCGCACGAAGTTCGACGTCGAGCCGGAGTGGCGCAAGCCAGCCGGCAGCCTCCAGACCGGCTATCGGCCGCGCAACTACTCATAGGGAAGAGAGGAATCACTCATGGCGACTGTGGAGACACCGCGCGGCGACTCGAAGGTCATGGTCAAGGAGATGTCGTGGGATCCGATCACTCGGATCGTCGGCTCGCTCGGCATCCATACCGAGATCGACTTCACCAATCAGCAGGTCCTCAAGTGCTACAGCACGTCGATGATCTTCCGTGGATTCGACATCTTCATGAAGGGCATCGATCCACGCGACGCGCACTTCATCACCAGCCGGATCTGTGGCATCTGCGGTGACAACCACTGCACCTGCTCGTGCCTGAACCAGAACATGGCGTACGGGGTGAAGCCGCCACCGCTCGGCGACCTCGCCTTCAACCTGGCCGAGACCGCGGATTACATGTTCGATCACGCGATCTTCAACGACTGCATGTGCAACGTCGACTTCTGCGAGCAGATGGTCAAGGAGACGAACCCCACCCTGCTCCAGAAGGCCGAGCAGGACCTGGCGCCGAGCTCCGACATCCACGGCTACCGCACGATCGCCGACATCATGCGGGCGCTGAACCCGTTCACCGGCGAGTTCTATCTCGAGACGCTGCAGGTGGCGCGCTGGACGCGCGAGATGTACTGCCTGTTCGGCGGCCGGCACACGCACCCGTCGACGATCATGCCCGGCGGCTGCAGCGCGCACATCACCCATCAGACGCTGACCGATTACTACGTGCGGCTGATGCGGTACTTCGACTACGTCAAGCGGTCGGTGCCGATGCACGACGACCTCTATGACTTCTTCCTGCGCGAGCTGCCCGGCTACGACATGGTCGGCTACCGGGAGACCAACCTGGTCAACTGGGGCTCGTTCGACGACCCGGACTACGTCGACTACAAGTACGAGAACATGACCGAGTGGGGTCGCCAGCGGTACATCACGCCCGGCGTCGCCTTCGGCGGTGAGCTGATCAGCACCGACCTGGTCGAGATCAACCTGATGATCAGGATCCTGCTGGGCTCCTCGTACTTCGACGACTGGACCGAGTCCGAGCAGCCCTTCGTTACCCAGGACCCGCTCGGCAACCCGGTCGACCCGCACCACCCGTGGAACAAGGTGACGATCCCGAAGCCGCAGAAGCGCGACTTCGCGGACAAGTACAGCTGGGTGGTCTCGCCGCGCATGTACGACAAGCGCACCGACACCCACGTCTGCTGCGACACCGGCGGCGGGCCGTTCGCGCGCCAGTGGTGCACGGCGAAGGCGGGCCTGGTCGACTTCGGCTACGCGAAGGCAACCGGCGAGTCGATCCAGATGGTGCTGCCGAAGACCGCGAATTCGCCCGAGATGGAGCTCGAGTGGAAGGTCCCGGAGAAGTCGAACGCGATCGAGCGCGATCGGGCGCGCACCTACCACCAGGCCTACTCGGCGCTGATCGGGCTGCATTGCCTGGAGCGCGCGTTCACCGAGGTCAGGGCCGGGCGGACGAAGTCCTGGAACGACTTCAAGGTGCCGCAGGAGGCCGTCAGCGTCGGCTTCCACGAGGCCGCCCGCGGCGTGCTCTCCCACCACATGGTGATCCGCGACGGCAAGATCGCGAACTACCAGCCCTACCCGCCGACGCCGTGGAACGCGAGCGTGCGCGACGTCTACGGGACTCCCGGCCCCTACGAGGACGCGGTGCAGAACACCCCGATCTTCGAGGAGAACGGCCCGGAGAACTTCAAGGGCGTGGACATCATGCGCGCCGTGCGCAGCTTCGACCCGTGCCTGCCGTGCGGCGTGCACATGTACACCGGCGGTGGGCTCGTGCGGAAGGTTCAGCACACGCCCACCGGCATGTGCTGAGTTGCCGGCGAGCGACGGAATGGACCCCAATGGATCGAATGGCCGGACGGCCGCGCCGGACGCGCGGCCGTCCTCGCCCGAGCAGCTCGTCGAGCGCGTTCAGGCGCTGACCGAGCAGGTCGCGGCGCTATCCGACCCGGCCGCCCGCCGGCTCGCCGACGAACTGGTCGGCGCCGTGGTCGAGCTGTACGGCGAGGGGCTCGAGCGGATCTTCGCGGCGATCGGCGACAGCGGCGAGGCGGAGGCGCTCGGCGACCGGCTCGCCGGCGACGGCGTCGTCGCCAGCCTGATGCTGATCCACGACCTGTACCCGGTGCCGCTCGACGAGCGGGTCGCCACCGCGCTCGACTCGGTGCGCCCGTACATGGAATCGCATGGCGGCAACGTCGAACTGCTCGGGATCGAGCGCGGGATCGCCAGGATCCGGCTCGAGGGCAGCTGCGAGGGATGCCCGGCGTCGGCCTCGACGCTCGAGCTCGCGATCAAGTCGGCGCTCGATGCCGCGGCGCCCGATCTCGAGGGCCTCGTGGTCGAGGGTGCGGTCGCGCCGGCACCCGCGACACCGGGTACCGGGGCGACGGAGCTCCCCGTCGTCCAGGTCGCCCCCGGCGCCGCGGAGGCACCTTCGGCATGGATCGAGGTCGACGGGGTCGAGGGCCTCGCCGAGAACGAGCTCACCCTGATCGAGGTCGAGGGGGCGCGGCTCGCCGTCGCCCGCGCCGAGGGCAACCTGCTCGCCTTTCGCGACTCCTGCGCCGGCTGCGGCGCGTCGCTGGGCGACGCGGAGCTCGACGAGGGGACGCTGCGCTGCGCGAGCTGCGACCGGCGCTTCTTCCTCCCCCGCGCGGGCCGCTCACTCGACGACGACCGGCTGCTCCTGGAGCCGGTCCCGCTGCTCGCAGGCTCCGGTCCTCCGAGGGTGGCGCTGAGCCTGTGAGCGAGGCGCTCGACGCCCGCGTCGCGGCGCGCCGCCAGGCCGAGGTGATCGCCGGCCTGCGCCGCGTCTCCCGCCCGGGCGGCGACGGGGCCGCGCAGACGCCGCCGGCCGCCGGCCCGGTCGAGCTCTGCGACCTGTGCGGCAAGCAGCTCGACCCCGACCATCGCCACCTGCTGCACCTGGTCGACCGCAACATCCTCTGCGCGTGCGAGAGCTGCGTCGCGCTGCGCGGCGGCGACCCGGAGCTCCGCCCGACGGGCACACGGACCGTCTGGCTCGACCGCTTCGACCTGCCCGACGACCTCTGGGCGTCGTTCGACATCCCGATCGGGCTCGCCTTCCTGCTCGACTCGAGCGCGTCGGGCGGGATCGTCGCGTTGTACCCGAGCCCGGCCGGGGCGACCGAGTCCGAGATCGCGGCCGAGGCGTGGAACCGGCTGCGGACCCTGAACCCGGCGCTGATGAGCGTCGAGCCCGACGCCGAGGCGCTGATCGTCAACCGGATCGCCGAGCCGCACGAGTTCGCGATCGCCCCGATCGACGAGTGCTATCGGCTGGTCGGGCTGATCAAGCGCAGCTGGGACGGGATCTCGGGGGGCAGCGGGCCCGAGCGAGAGATCGAGGGGTTCTTCGATGAGCTGCGTGAGAAGGCCGGGGTCGCATGAGCGAGGCCGCTCGCCGCCCGCTCGCCGCTCGCGCGCCGGGTCAGGCCGATGCGCCTGACGCCGTGGATGGCGTTTCGCCGTTCACCGGGGCGCCCGACCCGGACTTCGAGGTGCTGTCGGCCCGCGCGGTCGAGCACGCCGCGGCTCCGACGGTCGCCTTCGGCTGCCGGGTCAGCGACGGCTCCGGGCTCGATCTGTTCACGATCGCCCTGACCGCGGTGATCTCCGTCGAGCCCTCGAAGCGCGCCTATGACGGACCGAGCCGCGAGCGGTTGGTCGAGCTGTTCGGCGAGCCCGAGCGCTGGGCCTCGACCACGGCCAGCTTCCGCTGGGCGCAGGCCGACACGCTCGTCCCCGGGTTCAGCGACTCGACCGAGTTCGAGCTCGTCGTCCCGTGCACCTACGACCTCGAGCTCGGCGCAGCCAAGTACTTCCACGGGCTCGAATCCGGGTTCGCGCCACTCCGCTTCCACTTCAACGGGACCGTCTTCTATGAGTCCGACGACGGGCGCATGCAGGTCGTCCAGATCCCGTGGGACCGGTCCCCCCGGTTCGAGCTGCCGGTGGAGGTCTGGAGGCGGGCGATCGACTCGGTCTACCCCTTCCGCGCCTGGGTCCCGGTCCACTCCGACACCCTCGCGCGACTCGAGCGGCGCAAGGCCGAGCGTGGGCTGCCGACCTTCGACGCGGTCGTGGACGATCTGCTCGACGCCGGCGAGGAGGAGGCGTGAACGAGCCGCTCGATCGCCTCGTCTCCTCGCTTCTGTACGAGGGCTACGCCCTCTACCCGTATACGCCGGGGGCGACCAAGAACGCGACCCCGACCCCGTTCGGGATCGTCTACCCGCCCGCGTATGCGGCCGGCAACCCGGCCACCTTCGACCACCTGCGGGTCGAGTGCGTGCTCGAGGCCGAGGCGGGCGTCGAGCTGACCGCGACGGTCCGCTTCCTGCAGGCGTCGGGCGAGCGCCACCAGGGGGTCGAGCGCCGGCTCGAGCTGCGCGGCACCCTCGCCGAGCTCGCCGGCGACGGATCGCCGACGGAGTTCGAGTTCGATGGCGCGCCGCCGCTGCGCGGCCGGGCCCGTTGTCGCGCGGAGCAGCTCGGCCGCCCGGATCTTTGGCGGGTGCGCGCCTGCGTCCACAACACGACCGAGGCCGCCCCGGGCCTCGAGCGCGGCGAGGCCCTGGTCGCCAGCCTCGTCTCCACCCACGTCGTCCTGGAGGCGCCGGGTGGCCGCTTCGCCTCGCCCCTGGAGCGCGACGGCGAGATCGGCGCCGAGGTGGAGCGCTGCGAGAGCGTCAACACCTTCCCGGTGCTCGCCTCGCCCGCCGACGACGCGCTGCTCGCGGCGACGATCGTCCTGCCCGACCATCCCGAGATCTCGCCTCACAGCCTCGGCAACCTGTTCGACAACACCGAGATCGAGGAGGCGCTGCTGTTGCACGTGCAGACCCTCTCCGAGTCCGAGCGCGCCGAGATCGGCGAGCAGGACCCCACCGTGCGGGAGATGATCGAGCGCGCCGCGGCCGCGGCGCCCGGCGAGATCGCCTCACTGCACGGGCTCATGAGCCCCAGCGACGTCCTCGGCGAGGAGCCCGGCCACCCGAACCCGGGCGAGCCGGAGCTCGAGATCGGCGGGATCACCTTCCGCAAGGGCGCCAAGGTCGTGCTGCGCCCCGGCACCGAACGCGACGTCTACGACCGGATGCTCGACGGGCGCCGGGCGACGATCGAGCGGCTCTACATCGACTACGAGGACGGCGCGCACGTCGCGGTCACGGTCGACGACGACCCCGGTCAGGAGCTGTTTCGCGAGACCGGGCGCTACCTGTTCTTCAAGGGCACCGAGCTCGAGCCGGTGGCGCCATGAGGCGGCCTGGATGAGCCGAGAGCTACAGCGGCAGATCCTCGTCGCCGGGGTCGGCAACGCGTGGCTGTCCGACGATGGCTTCGGTGGCCACGTGGCGAGCGCCCTCTCGGCCACCGAGCTTCCGGACGGGGTGACCGTGCTCGACTTCGGCAGCGGCGGCCTCGACCTCGCGTACGAGGTGATGCGCGGCTACGACGCGCTCGTCCTCGTCGACGTCAGCCGCCAGGGCGGCGAGCCGGGCACCCTGTACGTGATCGAGCCTCAGCCCGACGAGATCCCGCCGATCGAGGACGGCGAGGTGGTCAGCCCGCACGGGATGGATCCGCGCACCGTGCTGCGGTTCGTGAAGACGGTCGGCGGCTGGCCGGGCAAGGTCCTCGTGGTGGCGTGCGAGCCGGCCGGCGTCGAGGAGATGGGCCTCGAGCTCTCGCCCCAGGTCGCCGGCGCGGTCGAGCGCGCCGCCGCGCTCGTCCTGGAGACGATCGCGGAGCTGCAGACCGACGCCGCCTACGCGGAGACCGGCTGAGCGCATGCACGAGCTCTCGATCTCGAGCGCGATCGTCGACACGGCGCTGCGCCACGCCGGCGGCCGCCGGGTGACATCGGTCGCGCTGCGCGTCGGTGCCCTGCGCCAGGTCGTCCCGGAGTCGCTCGAGTTCTACTTCGAGATCGTCGGGCGGGACACGCTCTGCGAGGGCTCCCGGCTCGAGCTCGAGGTGGTCGGGGCCTGGATGACCTGCGAGGTCTGCGGCTGCGAGTGGGACCCGGCCCCGGAGCCCCTCGCAGGCCACGGGCCGCTCGATCCGACCGGGGCCCTGCCGACGTTTCGCTGTCCGGGCTGCGAGCTCGCCGGGGCCCAGGTGGTCCGGGGCGACGAGCTCGAAGTGGAGTCGATCGAGGTCGCCGACGAGCCCGCGGTGGCCGCCCAACCGACTTAGGAAGGAGAGCCGTGCACAGAACCAGGATCCGAGTCGCCGAGGACGCGCTCGACGCCAATCAGACGATCGCCAACGCCAACCGCCACGACTTCGACCACGCGGGGGTCGCGGTGGTCAACATGATGAGCGCCCCGGGGGCCGGCAAGACGACGCTGCTCGAGCGCGGGCTCGACGACCTCGAGGGCGTTCGCGCCGGGGTGCTCGAGGGCGATGTGCAGGGCACCATGGACGCCGATCGCATCGCGGCGATCCACGTGCCGGTGGTGCAGCTCAACACCGACTCCGGCTTCGGGGGCGAGTGCCACCTCGACGCCAACATGGTCCGCTCGGCGATCGACGAGCTGCCGCTCTCAGAGCTCGACCTGCTGGTGATCGAGAACGTCGGCAACCTCGTCTGCCCCGCCGAGTTCAAGGTCGGCGAGGACGCGCGGATCATGGTCACCTCGGTGACGGAGGGTGAGGACAAGCCGCTCAAGTACCCGCTGATGTTCCGCGCCTGTGAGCTCGTGATCGTCAACAAGCTCGACCTCCTCCCCCACGTCGAGTTCGACCTCGACCGCTTCCTCGCCAACATCGACGCGGTCAACCCGGGGGTCGAGACGATGCTGGTCAGCGCGACCACAGGCCGCGGTGTCGACGAGTGGAGAGCCTGGCTGACCGCCGTCCCGGAGCGGGTCAGGGCGACGGCGTAGGGCGACGATGACGGCGGCGGTTCAGGGGCTGAGCGGGCGCATCGACCAGCTCGCCCGGCTGCGGACCGACGCCAACGCCGCGTTCTTCGCGGCGGAGGCCGAGCGGATCGCCGGCTGCTGTCACCGCATGGCCGAGCGCTTCGTGCGGGGCGGCCGCCTGGTCGCCCTCGGGCACTCGGCGGCGGCGCGCTCGGACGTTCGCCACGTCGCCGTGGAGTTCGTGCACCCGGTGATCGTCGGCAAGCGCGCCCTGCCGGCGCTCGGGCTCGCCGCCGAGGGGGGCCCGCTCTCCGCTCAGGTGGAAGCGGTGGTCGAGCCCGACGACATCGCGATCGCCTTCGGGACCGAGCAGGACGACGGGGCCGAGACGATCGCGGCGCTGGCCGCCGCGCGCGCCCGCGGGGCGCTGACGATCGCGTTCGCCGAGGCGGGCGCCGAGTGGGAGTTCAGCCCCGATACCGATGACCCTTGCGTGCGCCAGGAGCTGGTCGAGACCCTCTACCACCTGCTCTGGGAGCTGGTCCACGTGTTCTTCGACCATCGCGGCCTGCTCGCCGGGCGCGAGCAAAGCACCGGCCACGACGCGGGCGCCTCGAGCTTCCTCTACCCGTTCCTCGACGAGTCCGAGACCGACCTCGCCGCCGTCACCGAGGACGTGCGCCGCTCGGCCCTGATGAAGTCGGCCGAGGTCGGAGAGCTGCGCGAGCAGACCCTGGGCGAGAACGGAGAGGTGCTGGCGCGGGCTGCGATCGACCTGCGCGAGCGTCTCGACGCCGGCGGGCGCCTGCTCGCCTGCGGAAACGGCGGCTCGGCGACCGATGCGATGGACCTGGTCGCGGATCTGATCGACCCGCCGAACCCTGCCTGGCCGGCGCGGCGCGCGATCGACCTGACCGCCGACCCGTCGATCCTCACCGCGATCGCGAACGACGTCGGCGTGGCCCGGATCTTCCAGCGCCAGGTGATCGCGTACGGGCGGGACGGCGACATGCTCGCGGTGCTGTCGACGAGCGGCAACTCCGAGAACCTGATCGCGGCGCTGGTCGAGGCGCGGGCGCGCGGGCTCGCCACGCTCGCACTGGTCGGCTACGACGGCGGCCGGGTCGCGTCCGAGGGACTCGCCGACCACGTCGTCGTCACTCGCTCGCAGAACATCCCGCGGATCCAGGAGGCGCAGGCGAGCGCCTACCACGTGCTGCGCGAGCTGATCGAGGCGGGCCCCTGATGGCCGGCCGCCGGACGAGCGCCGAGACCGCAGCACCGCAGCGGCTGCGCATCCGCGTCGAGGGCATCGTCCAGGGCGTCGGCTTCCGCCCCCACGTCCACCGGCTCGCGACCGAGCTCGGGCTCGGCGGCTTCGTCCTCAACGACAGCCACGGCGTGTTGGTCGAGGTCGAGGGCCGCCCCGCCGACCTCGGGGCGTTCGTGCGCCGGCTCGCCGACGAGGCGCCGCCGGCCGCGGCGATCGAGCGCCTGATCCGCGAGCCCGTCGACCCGGGCGGAGACCGGCGCTTCGCGATCGTCGCCTCCGACGCCGGCGGCGAGGCCGACGCGGCCGTCTCCCCCGACCTCGCCACCTGCGAGCAGTGCCTCGCCGAGCTCTTCGACCCCGCCGACCGCCGCCATCGCTATCCGTTCATCAACTGCACCAACTGCGGCCCGCGGTTCACGATCGTGCGCGGCGTCCCGTACGACCGCCCACGCACGACGATGGCGGGCTTCGAGATGTGCGCGGCCTGTCGCGCCGAGTACGAGGACCCTTCCAACCGCCGCTTTCACGCGCAGCCGAACGCCTGCCCCGAGTGCGGGCCGCGGGCTCGCCTCGTCGACCGCGACGGCCTCGACCTCCGCCCCGACGCGGACCCGGTCGCGGCCGCAGCCGCGCTGCTCGTCGGCGGCTCGATCGTCGCGATCAAGGGGATCGGCGGCTACCACCTCGCCTGCGCGGCCGCCGACGAGCGCGCCGTCGCCGAGTTGCGCGCGCGAAAGCACCGCGATCAGAAACCGCTCGCGCTGCTCGTCGCCGACCTCGCGGCCGCCCGCGAGCTGGTTGAGCTGAGCACGGCCGAGCAGGACCTGCTGCTCAGCGTCAAACGGCCGATCGTCGTCGCGCGGCGCCGCCCCGGCGCCCGCGTCTCGGCCGACGTCGCGCCGCGCTCGCGCGACCTCGGGGTGATGCTCCCCTACTCCCCGCTCCATCACCTGATCGCCGACGCGGTCCGGGCGCCGCTCGTCCTGACCTCGGGCAACGTCGCCGACGAGCCGATCGCGTTCACCGACGACGACGCGCTCGAGCGCCTCGGCCCGATCGTCGACGCCCTCCTCGTCCACGATCGCCCGATCGAGACCCGCACCGACGATTCCGTCGTCCGCTCGCTCGGGTCCGGCCGCCCCGAGCCGCTGCTGATCCGGCGGTCGCGCGGCTACGCGCCGCGGGCGCTGGCGCTGCCGCTCGACGCCCAGCCGGTCCTCGGCTGCGGCGCCGAGCTCAAGAGCACGTTCTGCCTCGCGCGCGGGCGCCACGCCTGGATCAGCCACCACATCGGGGACCTCAAGAACTGGGAGACGCTCAGCGCCTACGAGCGCGGCATCGAGCACTTCGAGCGCCTGTTCGCCGTCACGCCGACGGTGGTCGCTCACGATCTGCACCCTGACTACCTGGCGACCCGCCACGCGCTGGAGCGGGCCGGGGTCGAGGCGGTCGCGGTCCAGCACCACCACGCCCACCTGGCGGCGACCCTCGCCGAGCACGGCCTGACCGAGCCGGCGGTCGGGGCGATCTTCGACGGCGCCGGGTACGGCGGCGACGGCACGGTCTGGGGCGGGGAGATCCTGGCCGGCGGGCTCGAGGGCTGCGACCGCGCCGGGCTGCTGTTGCCGGTCCGCCTGCCGGGCGGCGACGCCGCCGCGCGCGAGCCGTGGCGGATGGCGTGCGCGTGGCTCGGGGCGGCCCTGGCGACCGATCGTCCGCCGCTCCCCGCGGGCCTCGCCGCCGACGTCTCGGCCTCCGACTGGGAGGGGGTGTGCGCGATCGTGGCCGGCGGGATCGGCTCCCCGCTCACCACCAGCGCCGGGCGCCTGTTCGACGCGGTCGCCGCGATCTGCGGCCTGCGCGCCCGGGTCGCCCACGAGGGCCAGGCCGCGGCCGAGTTCGAGGGGCTCGCCGACCCGGCCGTGACCGAGGCCTACCCGTTCGAGCCGCCCGCCGGCGGGGATCCGGCGATTCTCGACCCGCGCGACGCGATCCGCGCGCTCACCGCCGACCTCGCCTGGGGCGTCGACGTCGCGGTCGTCGCGGCGCGCTTCCACAACGGGCTCGCGATCGCGATCGCCGACGCCTGCGCGCGGGTCGCGGAGACCCGCGGCCTGCGCCACGCGGTCCTCGCCGGGGGCGTCTTTCAAAACCGGCTGCTGGTCGAGCGCGCCGGCGCCGAGCTGCGGGCCCGCGGGCTCGAGGTGCTGCTGCCCGAGCGCCTGCCCCCCAACGACGCCCAGATCTCCTTCGGCCAGGTCGCGGTCGCCGCGGCCCTCGGCGCCGGGCGGAGCTGAGTCCCGATGCCTCGGCCCGGAGCCCTCAGAACTCGACTCCCGCTTGCAAATGCGAGGCGTTCGCAACTACCACCCGGGTATTCGCCCCGGGCCGAGGAGGTCAGATGAGCACCGAAGCGATGCGCGCCGCGGGCACACGGTCCCGGCTCTCGCGAATCCGCGGCTCGCTGACCCGCGCCGAGTGGAGGCGCGTGGGCGCGATGGCCGCGGTCGTGGTCGGTCTGCACGCGCTCGGCTTCTTCCTCCTCTTCGCGGTGATCGCGCCCCAGCATTTCGAGCTCGGGTCGACCGAGGTGTTCGGGGTGGGGCTCGGGATCACGGCGTACACGCTCGGGCTGCGGCACGCGTTCGACGCCGATCACATCGGGGCGATCGACAACACCACCCGCAAGCTGATGACCGACGGCCAGCGCCCGCTCGCGGTCGGGTTCTTCTTCTCGCTCGGCCACTCGACGATCGTGTTCGCGCTCGCGTGCCTGTTCGCGATCGGGATCCGCGGGCTCAGCGGAGCGGTCGACGACGACAGCTCGGCCCTGCACCAGGTCACCGGGCTGATCGGACCCTCCGTCTCCGGGTTCTTCTTGATCGTGATCGGGGTCCTCAACCTGCTCGTCCTGATCAGCATCGTGCGGATCTTCCGCCGCATGCGCCACGGCCACTACGCGGAGGCCGAGCTCGAAGAGCAGCTCAACAACCGCGGCTTCATGAACCGCTTCTACGGCAGGGCGACGAACGCGATCACGCGGTCGTGGCAGATGTACCCGCTCGGCGTCCTCTTCGGCCTCGGGTTCGACACCGCGACCGAGATCGCCCTGCTCGCGGTCGCCGGCAGCGCGGCCGTCGGCGGCCTGCCGTGGTACGCGATCCTCTGCCTGCCGATCCTGTTCGCTGCCGGGATGTCGCTGCTGGACTCGATCGACGGCGCGTTCATGAACTTCGCCTATGGCTGGGCGTTCTCGCAACCGGTGCGAAAGATCTTCTACAACATGACCGTGACCGCGCTCTCGGTGATCGTCGCCCTGGTGATCGGGCTGATCGAGCTCACCGCCGTGTTCGCCGACAAGCTCAGCCTCACCGGCTTCCCGTGGGAGAACATCTCCAACCTCGACCTCAACTACGTCGGCTACGCGATCGTCGCCATCTTCGTCCTCACCTGGGTGGTCGCGCTCGCGGTCTGGCGCCTCGGCAACATCGAGGAGCGCTGGACGGCGCATCTGCGGGAGCCGGGCGGATGACGGTCGTCCGCTCACGGCCCGCCCGCGGCGGCGGCCGACCTCGACGAGGCGATCGAGGCGCTTCGCAGTGCCGGGTACCGGGTCTCGGCCGCTCGGCGGGAGCTGCTGGAGGCGCTGTTCCGCGCCGACGGGCCGCAGTCGGCCGAGCGGCTCGCGCGCCCGGCGGAGGCCGAGGCCGACCTCGCGTCGGTCTATCGCAACCTGGAGCTGTTCGAGCGGCTCGGGCTCGTCCGCCACGTCCACCTCGGCCACGGCCCCGGCCTCTACGCGACCGGCGAGCGGGCCGAGCGCGAGTACATGATCTGCGAGCGTTGCGGGCGGCTGCGCAGCTTCGCCCCCGCCGAGCTGGCCGAGCTCAAGCAACTGGTGCGTGAGCGCTACCGCTTCGAGGTCGGCTTCGGGCATTTCCCGCTCGCCGGCCTCTGCGATCGATGCGCCCGCGAGCGCGGGCCGAACCGAGACGATCACCGGACGACAGAAAGGCACCCGATGGGTGAGCACGAGCACGAGCACGGACACGCACATGCGCACGAGCACTCGCACGACGGCGAGAGCCACACGCACGCGCACACCGACCACGACCACGACCACGTCGAGCATGAGCACGAGCACAGCCACGGCGATCTGGTTCATTCGCACCCGCATCCGCATCAGCCGGGGCTCGAGGACGATCACACCCACGACCACGCCGAGGACGAGCGAGCGCCGCGGGAGTGACCGACGGGCTCGCCGAGGCGCTCGCGACCCGGGTCGACGCCGCCGGGGTCAGCCGGACCTTCGGCGAGCTGACCGCGGCCGAGGTAGGCGAGCGCGCCGCCGAGCTCGCCGAGGCAACGGGCTTCGGCCACCGCAGCCGGGTGGGCGGAGTCGCGGCGGCCTGGCGCCGGCTGGCCGCGCTGATGCAGGATCACGATGCGGCGACGGTCGCGGACCTCGAGCCGGCCGACCTCGAGCCGCTGCTCGAGCCGCTCTGGGTGGTGCCGCCGGGCGGCAGCCTGTTGCCTTAGATCAGCCGCGCGCGATCTTGCGCAGGAACGGCATCAGCTTCGTGACGAAGGCGTTCTTCGGGTAGGCCGAGTTCGGGTCGTTGTGCGCGTAGGTGTCCGCGCGGTTGATCAGGCTGAGCTGCTTGCGCGGGATGTTCGACTGCGTCGCCAGCGCCCTGGTGGAGTCGAGCACCCGCTGGCCACCGAGCGCCGCACCGAAGGCGAGCATCCGCAGCTTGCGCGGCAGGTCGGCGCCGTGGGTGGCCTGGACGTCGAGCACGCCCTGCGCCGGGTTGGCGACCCCATTGCCGACCGCGCCGGAGTCGATCGTCAGCCGCAGCGGGTGATACCAGGCGCTGCCGTCGAGGCCGAGCAGCCCGGTGCCGGAGAACATGTCGGCGAAGCGCTGGATCGGGGTCAGCTCGCCGGCCTCGTCCCAGGGGCGCGGGTCGCCGCTGGCGGCGAGGTGGCCGAGGTGCGCCTGGGCGGCGGCGAGGCTCGGCGGCGAGGTCTCGGTGTCGAGCGCGAAGCCGTAGCCGCCCTCGTTGGTCGCGAGGACCGGGGGCTTGAGGTTCGAGGGCAGCGCCGACCAGGTCTGCAGCTTGCCGACCCCGGTCGGGTCCAGGTGGACGCCGGTCGACCCGACGACGTTGAAGAGACCGGCGAGCGGCGCCGGGATGCCGCCGAACGAGAGCCACGGCGTGCCGGCGTTGAGGTTGTCGAGGCGAGTCTGGGCGTCGGCCTCAGAGGTCGGGGTGGTGCCCGAAGCGCCGTCGATGAAGACCAGGCCCGAGAGCCCCTTGGCGCCCGGCTTGCCGGCGAAGTCCCAGGTTGCGTAGGCGGTCGTGATCGAACCGCCGAGCGAGTGGCCGCCGACCACGACCTTGCCGCCGAGCTTCTCGGCCTTGAGCACGACGCGCCGGAGATCCTCGACCTCGACCTTCATCCCCCAGCCGCGCGCGAACGGGACCGCGGAGTCCTGGACGGGCTGGTAGTGGTCGGTGATGCTCGGGTCGGTCAGGTAGCCGAGGTAGTAGTCGAAGAGCTGGTCGCCGTCGATCATCCCCTGCTTGGCCTGGTCGACCATCGACTGGTCCTCGAGCAGGTTCTCCCGGCGCTCGACCGCCCACACCTGCCAGCCGTCGGCCTGCTTTGCGATCAGGCTCGCGAGCGGCTTGAAGTAGGCGGCGCTCGCAGAGGTGCCCGGGTTGAGGACGAGCACGTTCGGGGCCTTCTTTGGCCCGACCTTGAGGATGCCGACCTTGTCGAGCTCGTTCGGCGTCGCCGGATCGTCGTAGCCGGCGATTCGCTGGAACTTGACCGCGGCGCCGGCGCTGCTCGCGCACAGCGCCGCGCAGGCCGCGACGAGCGCGAGCACGATCGGGGTCTTCAGCCTCGCCACCATCCTTGGGATGAACAACGCTATCGACTGGGAGTTGCGGCGGGCCGCGCGGCCGCCAGCCGTCGCGGGGTGTCGTCGTCGAAGCCGGCGAAGAACTCACCGACCGAATCGACCAGGTGGCCCATCGACTCGGCCGCGAACAGGGTCGGCTGATAGTGGGTGATGTCGTACTCGATCGTGCCCATCTGGTGGAAGTCCAGCGGCCTGATCTCCATCTCGCGGAACTCCTCGATCTCGCCGTAGGACGACAGGATCCCGGCGCCGTAGGCGCGGAGCTCGCCGTCCTCCCAGACGACCCCGAACTCGATCGTGAACCAGAACACGTCGGCGACGTACTGGACGCCCTCGTCCGTCTCGGCCCGCCGCGCCGCCTCGCCCGCGAGCCGGTTGAGCTCGGCGAACTGCGGGTCGGCGAGCAGGTTGCCGTGCCCGATCACCTCGTGGATCAGGTCGGGCTCCGGCGTGTAGAGCGGCGCCGAGGGATGGCGGATGTACTGGGTGGAGTGAAACTCGCGGTCGGCGAGGTTGCCGTAGAACTCGCGCACGGGGACGATCCCGGCCGCGGGCACGTAGCGAAAGCCGGTGAGCCCCTGAAGCGCCGCGGTCACCTCGTCGAGCTGCGGGATCCGGTGCACGGGCAGCGCCAGCGTCGCGGTCGCGTCGCGAACCGCCCGGCACGCGTAACGGGCGTGCTTGGGCAGCAGCTCGCGCTGCACGGTGCGCCAGACTTCCTGCTCGGCCTCGCTGTAGACGATGCGCGGGGGCGGCGCGCCGCGGTCCCAGTCGAGCGCCGCGGCGGCGATCTCGTTGCGCCGGCGCTGGTAGTCGGGGTCGGTCTTGCCCGGGTGATCGTCGGCGAGGTGGACGGTGACCGTCCCGTCGTCGGCCGCGGTGACCGGCGAGTAGAGCTGCGCCTCCTCGAACATCCGCCCTCCTCTAGCCCGTCGTTGATTCCGCAACCGGCGACGGCTCGTGATCGCGCCACGAGTACGCGTACGCCGGGTCGTCGATCCCGCTCGCGAGCGTGGTCAGCCGCAGCGGCTTGAACGTGTCCCACATCACCGCGAGCTCCTCGGTGCGCCGCATCCCGAGCGCCTTCTCGACCAGCCCCGGCTGCGGCCCGTGCGGGAGCCCCGACGGGTGCACGGTGATCGATCCGGTCTCGATGCCCTTGCGGCTGCCGAACTCGCCGGAGACGTAGTAGATGACCTCCTCGGACTGCAGGTTCGAGTGGTGGTACGGGATCGGCACCGCCTGCGGGTCGTAGTCGAGCTCGCGCGGGCAGAACGAGCAGATCACGAAGTTCGGGCCCTGGAAGGTCTGGTGGACCGGCGGCGGCAGGTGCAGGCGCCCGGTGCGCGGCTCGAAGTCGTGGACGTTGAACGTGTACGGGTACACGTAGCCGTCCCAGCCGACGACGTCGAGCGGGTGATAGTCGAGCTCGTAGCGCTGCAGGCCGCCGCGCACGCGGACGATCAGCTCGTGCTCGCCGCCCTCGCGGTGGGTCTCGAGCGCGGCCGGCGGGTGGAAGTCGCGCTGCGAGTACGGAGCCGACTCGAGCAGCTGGCCGTAGCGGTTGCGGTAGCGGTTCGGGGTCTCGAGCTCGCCAGGGGTGTGGAGCACGAGCCAGCGCTGCGGCCCGTCGTCGAGCCGGAAGCGGTACGTGGTCCCGCGCGGGATCACGATGTAGTCGTGCTGTCGGAACGCGAGCGAGCCGTAGACCGTCTCGAGGGTCCCTGAGCCCTCGCAGACGAACAACAGCTCGTCGCCCTCGCCGTCGCGGTAAAACGACTCGGTCTCGGCCGTCGGCGAGCAGATCGAGACCTCGAGGTCGGAGTTCCACATCAGACAGCGCCGGCCCGTCGATCGGATCGCCCCCCGGCTCGATCGAGCCGCTCACCAGATGGCGATGGACGTGGGCCTCGGGAACCCACTCCTCGTGGAGGATCGGGGTGAACTCGCCGGCCGCGGCGATCCGGCACGGCGACTCGACGTGGTAGAGGATCGACTCGTTGCCGGAGAAGCCCTCGTAGCCCATGACCTCCTCGACCAGGAGGCGGTTGGAGCCGTTGTTCCCGCGGAACTGGACGTGGCGTTTGGCCGGGATCTCGCCGAGGCTCGCGTAACGCATCAGAGGTTCCCGCGCGCGTCCTGCTCGCGCTCGATCGCCTCGAACAGCGCCTTGAAGTTGCCCTCGCCGAAGCCGCGGGCGCCGTGGCGCTCGATCACCTCCAGGAACACGGTCGGGCGGTCGCCGATGTTCTGGCTGAAGATCTGCAGCAGGTAGCCCTCGTCGTCGCGGTCGGCGAGGATGCCGAGCTCGCGCAGGTCGGCGAGGTCCTCGTCGATCTCGCCGATCCGGCCGGGCAGCTCCTCGTAGTAGCTGGCCGGGGTCTTGATGAAGCGGATGCCGCGGTCGGTGAGCTCGCGCACGGTGGCGACGATGTCGGTGGTCGCGAGCGCGATGTGCTGGGCGCCGGGGCCGCCGTAGTACTCGAGGTACTCCTCGATCTGCGACTTGCGCTGGCCCTCGGCCGGCTCGTTGATCGGAAACTTGACCCGGCCCTTGCCGTCGGCCATCACCTTCGACATCAGCGCCGAGTACTCGGTCGAGATGTCGCGGTCGGTGAAGTGGATCATCTCCGTCATCCCGAAGACCCGCTCGTAGTAGGAGACCCACTCGTCGAGGCGGCCGAGCTCGACGTTGCCGACGACGTGGTCGACGCCGGCGAACATCCCGGCGTCGGGGCCGGGGTCGCGGCGCTCGTAGCCGGGCAGGAAGGCGCCCGTCGTAGCCGTTGCGCTCGACGAACGTGTGCAGGGTCTCGCCGTAGGTCGCGATCGTCGCCATCCGAACCGCGCCGTCGTCGTCGGTCGCCTCCCAGGGCTCACGGACCCCGAGCGCGCCGTGCTGGACCGCGTAGCGGTAGGCGTGCTCGGCGTCGGGGACCCGCAGGGCGATCGTCCGCACGCCGTCGCCGTGGGCGGCGACGTGGCGGGCGATCTCGCTCGTGCCCAGCAGCGGCGCGGTGAGCACGATCCGGACCCGGCCCTGCTCGAGCACGTGCGAGGAGCGGTCGCGGATCCCGGTCTCGAGCCCGGCGTACGCCGTCTCGCGGAAGCCGAGCGCGCGGGTGAACCAGTAGGCCGCCTGGGTCGCGTTGCCGACGAAGAGCTCGATGTGGTCGATGCCGAGCAGCGGCATCTCGTCGCTCGCCACGGGCCCCTGCCCCGGCACGATCACGGTCTCGGTGCTCATCGCTCTCCTCGGCTAGACGGCGTTGACACCGTTCATGATTCTCCGAACTCGGCGGTCCAGTCTCAAGGCCGATCCCTTGCGTTCGGCTCGCCACGGAGCGCTCGTTGGATGAAATCGACCACAGAATCGTTGCGCTCCTGAGAGAGAACGCCCGGCGCTCGTTCCAGGACATCGGCGAGCGCGTCGCGCTCTCGGCCCCGGCGGTCAAACGCCGCGTCGACCGGCTCGAGCGCGACGGGCGTGATCCGCGGCTACTCCGCCGACGTCGACCCGTCGGCGATCGGCTGGAACACGCACGCGTTCGTCGAGCTCTTCTGCGACGGCCGGATGTCCGGCGACCAGGTCCGCGAGGCGGTCGGCGACTACCCGGAGGTCGAGGCGGCCTACACGGTCGCCGGCGCGCCGAGCGCGATCCTGCACCTGCGGGCCGCCGACACCGGCCACCTCGAGCGCGCGCTCGAGCGGGTCCGCGACACGCCCGGGGTGATCCGGACCCAGACGCAGGTCGTGCTCTCGACCCTGTTCGACCGGCCGATGTTCGACCGCGACGGCGGTCCGTAGCGCTAGGCGCGCTCCCCTCCGCGCCTAGAGGTGTGAGTCCACGGAGTATCGCTTCCGCACGGAACGCAGCACAGTCTCGCCACAGGACCGAGGCTGTCTGGTCCCCACACGTGCGCTTGTGCCGGTCAGGCTTTCGGTGCGGAGCGTGAAGCGGCAAGGCGCCGCGTCCAGTTGCCAACTGAGGCGATCGGGTTAGCGCTCGGTTGGGGTTCGAGTCCCTCGCGCTCCGCCGACTGTCGGGGGCGGTGCGGTGGCAAAGCGCGCCCGCCGACCTACACTTGAAACCACAGTTGGCAACTGGGCCCGGGGTAGCTCCCCGGCCGCAGCCACAAGGCCCGCCACCGGCGGGCCTTTGCGGTTCCAGATGTAGCGCCCTGACAGTGAGCAGCCGCTGGCGCTCGTTGACGATCGGCGCGACCTTGGCGAGCCCGTCGTCCAACGCCTCGAGCCGCGCCTCGATCTCAGCGACGAACGATGACACTGTGAGCGTCACTGTCACTGGTTCCGCGGAACCGTTGTGACGTCGTCACATGACATGTCATCGCGGTTCCGCGGAACCGCGGTCGTGCTCGAGTACGGATCGCCGAGGCCGGCGAGTCGGTCCCGGGGCTGCTTTGAACGCACTCGCGCGGGTCGGGTAGCCGCCGTTCTTGCAATTCGTCGAGCATCGACTTCGACGGTAGGAACCGGTGCGGACGGAGGTCGCGGGGCCCAGGCACGGATCGACGAGCGGCGTCCGTATTGATCCAAAGTTGGCACGGATCGGTGAGTCTTTGGTGACGCTTTCGCCCGAAGGGTTACTCCGGCAGCCCAGCGTCGCGACCCCGGTTGTACGTCGTGATCGGCGTGATGAGCTGACCTGCGGCCTCGATGAACTCGTCTTGCTCCCAGCGCACGGATTCCCAAACACCGCCGAAGGCGTCCTAGCAGCCGCTGCACACCTCGAGGCGAGGAAAGAACCCGCGCTCAGACGACCGGGGTCTCGAGGCGGCCGAGAACATCGGCCTCGATCGCGACCGACGTCGCCGGGCTCGATCCAGGCCGGCGTCTCGCCGGCCGCGAGGCGCTCGAGCAGACAGCCGCCGGTGAGCGTCCCGGAGCCGAGCACGTCGCCGGGCCGCAGGCGGGTGTCGCGCGCGGCATGGGCGACGATCTCCTGCCACCCGTAGTGCTGCCCGCCGGCGTCGCACTCGGCGACGGTCTCGCCGTTGACCTCGACGCGAGCGGCGACCGAAGCCGGCCGTCGCTGTACGGGAGCTCGTCGGGGGTCACCAGCCACGGGCCGAGCGAGATCGCGAAGTCCTTCGCCTTCGCCGGGCCCGAGCCCGACGGTCACCTCGCCGGCCTGGACGTCGCGCGCCGACCAGTCGTTCATCAAGCGTGAAGCCGGCGATCGCCGGCTCGCCCTTCGCCCCGAGGCCGATCACGGCGGCGATCTCGAGCTCGAAGTCCAGGGCCGCGTCGCGCCGGGACGGCGGATCGGTTCGCCCGGGCCGAGGATCGCCGCCGGGTTGGAGAAGTAGAACGCCGGGGCCTCATACCAGTACGGCGGCGATCTCGCGGCCGCGCAGCTTCGCCCCGGCGGCGACGTGTCCCTCGTGCGCGTAGAAGTCTCGGACGCTGGGCGGCTCGGGGACCGGAGCAAGGCCGGTCAACTCGGTACGCCGCCGCCGCTCGCCGCTGAGCTCGCGCCCCTCGCCCGCCAGCCAGGCGCGCATCGACGGCGCCTCGCAGCACGCTACGACGTCGTCCCGTCAGCGCCCCGACGACGTGGCGGTCGTCCTGGTGGCGAAGGTTCCAAGGCGCATCGGCCAGCTTGCCAGAACGCGCGAGCGCCCCGCCGCTGGGCGGGGCGCTCGGCCGTCTTGCTCCCGGTCGGACCGCGGCGGCTACTTGCGCAGCGAGTCGCCGAGGTACTTGCTGTGCGCGGCCTTCTTCACCTTGCCCTTGGCCTTCGCCATCTCCTCCGGGCGGGGGATGAACTTGAGGCTGTAGGCGTAGTGGTTGACGGTGTGCGCGACCGCGTCCGACATCTGGTTCAGCCCGCGCCGGCTGATGTTGTCGATGTCGTCGCAGGCCTGGTGGTAGCACGGGTCGAACGCCTCGCCCGCGGTGCCGCCGTACAGCTGCGCCTCGGCGTCGGTCTTGACCTCCTCCGCGCCGGTGAACAGGCCGCCGGCGGGGATGCCGACGTCGATGAACGGGCCGTAGTCCGAGCGCCCGTCGAACGCCGTCTGGCCGCTGGCCAGGTCCACGCGGTCGAAGTAGCGCTCGAAGGTGCGCTCGATCGCGTCCGAACCATCCGGGCCCGGGACGTCGAACTTCGAGCCATTGCCGTCATAGATCAGCCGCGCGAAGTTGGGCGAGGCGATCATGTCGAAGTTGAGGTAGAGCGCGATGTCGGCGCCCTCCTCCTCGGTGAGGTCGGCGACGTACTCGGTCGAGCCGACCAGGCCCTCCTCCTCGGCGCCCCACCATGCGAACCGGATCCGGTTCTCGGGCTGCACGTGCAGCTTCGAGATCTGGCGGCCGAGCTCGAGCAGCGTGGCCGAGCCGGAGCCGTTGTCGTTGATGCCCGGGCCCGCCTGGACGCTGTCCAGGTGCGCGCCGGCCATGACGACGTTGTCCGGATCGCCGGAGCGTGTCTCGGCGATCACGTTCTCCGCGGTGCGCCGCTCGGAGTGCGTGGTCGTCTGGATGTGGACGGTGGTGCCGGTCGCGCCGTTGGTGACCCCGTTGGAGAGGTCGTCGCCCAGCGCGAAGCTGGTGTCGACGGCGGGGATCGAGGCGTTCGGGCCCCCGAGGGTCCCGAAGATGACGTCGGTGCGCCCCGCCTGGCCCTCGTTGAAGATCACCGCTCCCGCGGCGCCCGCGGCGGCCGCGTTGTCGACCTTGACCCGGAAGTCGCAGCTGCCGCGCTGCATCAGCGCGACCTTGCCGGTGACGTCGACGCCGTTGAAGTCCTCCGGCTCACAGCCGCTGCTCGAGCTCGGCTCGGCGCTCGGCGGCAGCGTCAGGTCGACGGCGACCAGTTCGGCGTTGACCTCGCCGCTGCCCGAGAACTCCATCGTCGAGTAGTCGGTGTCCTCGACGTAGGTCTCGGCGTCGGGCGACACCTGCTCGAAGACGCTCGGCGCGTCCTGGAAGAAGACGTCGAAGTCGAACGGCTGCCGGCTCACCTTCCAGCCCGCCCGCTTCATCGTCGCGGCGACGTAGTCGGCCGAGGCGTCGAAGCCCGGGAAGCCGGCGGCGCGGGTGCCGTCGTTCTCGTCGGCGATCTGCTGCAGGCGCTCGAGCTGGGCGGTGATCCCGTCCACGGTGAGCGCCCGGCGAAGCTTGGACGAGCCGTCGAAGCTCGGGTCGCCGGCCGAGCTGCCGGAGCCGTGCTTGGGCCCCTTCTCGGCGACGGCGCTCGAGCTGAGCGCGATCGAAGCGACCAGGAGGGCGATCAGTGCGCCCAGGGCCGCGAGTCGTTTATTCACGACTAGGTCCTCCCTTGTGTCGTTGACACGGCGGCCCGTCGGCCCGCCATTACGAATGGCCGCCCGCTACCCGGACCGGGGCCGGTTGTAACCCGCCGCGACCCGGTTGCAGGCAACCGGCGGCCCGACGCAACGAATCGCCGCGGCTACGGCCGGCCGGTGGCCAGGGCGGCGATCAGCGCCGCGAGGCGGGCCGGCTGCTGCGCCATCAGCGCGTGCCCGCAGCCCTCGAAGCGCGCGAGCCAGGCGCCCGAGCCCACCGCGAGGGCGCCGGTGTTGGCGGGCGGGATCACGCGGTCGAGCTCGCCGGCGGCGGCGAGCAGCGCCAGCTCCGGCAGCGGTCCGTGCTCGACCGCGTACCAGGCCTCGATCGCCGCCTCCTGGGCGTCGAGCGCCGCCGGGTCGAGGCGCTCGCGGGCGGCGGCGACCAGCTCGCCGAACGAGGCGTCGATCTCGGTGGCGACCGCGGGCGGGAACAGGACCCCGAGCATCCGCGTGGCCTGCTCGCGCGGGGTGCCCGAGCGGTCGACCAGCTGCGCCCACGTCCGCGGGTCGGCGCGCTCGGCGCGCGGCCCGCCGGGGTCGGTCGCGAGCAGCGCCAGCGCCGCGACCCGCGGCGGCGCGGCGCGGGCGAGCTCCTGAGCGACGAAGCCCCCCATCGACCACCCGGCGACGACGGCGTCCTCGAGGTCGAGGTGGTCGAGCAGGGCGAGCACGTCGGCGGCCATCGCGGCGATCGTCGGCGGCCCGTCGCCGAGCTCCGAGTCGCCGACCCCGCGGTGGTCCGGACAGAGGACGGTGAACCGTTCGCCGAGCGCCGCGACGAAGTTCGGGTCCCAGTCGTCGGCGGTCGCCGCGTAGCCGTTGAGCAGCACGAGCGGCGGCCCGGTGCCCAGCCGGCGCCACGCGTAGACGCCGGCGGGGCCGTCCAGCCGCTCGCGAACCTCGTCCTCGGGCGTTGCGGCCTCGGGCGGCACGGCCGCGATCGTATCCGCGCCTGCGGGAACCGGGCCCGTGCAGATACCATGTAAACCCGATCCGCTTTTACAGATTTCAGATCGTCAGGAGGAACAGCATGGCGCTCACAATCGGCGATACCGCCCCGGACTTCCAGGCCGAGACCACCGAGGGCCCGATCAGCTTTCACGACTGGATCGGCGACGGCTGGGCCGTTCTCTTCTCGCACCCGCGCGCGTTCACGCCAGTCTGCACGACCGAGCTCGGCTACATGGCCAGCATCAAGCCGGAGTTCGACAGGCGCGGGGTGAAGATCATCGGGATCTCGACCGACCCGGTGGAGAACTCGGAGAAGTGGTCGGTGGAGATCGGCTCCTCGCAGGGGACCGCCCCGAACTACCCGCTGATCGCCGACGAGGACATGAGCGTGGCGAAGCTCTACGGGATGCTCCCGGCGGACGCCGAGGGCGCGGGCTCAGACCGCACCCCGGCGCAGAACCAGACGCTGCGCAACGTCTTCGTCATCGGGCCCGACAAGAAGGTGAAGCTGGTGCTGGTCTATCCGATGACCACCGGCGCAACTTCGACGAGGTGCTGCGGGTGATCGACTCGCTGCAGCTGACCGCGAACAACCAGGTCGCGACCCCGGCCCAGTGGCAGCAGGGCGACGACGTGTTCATCGCCGGCTCGGTCTCCGACGAGGACGCGAAGGAGCGCTACCCGGATGGCTGGGAGTCCCCCCTCCCCTACATCCGCGTCGTCCCCTCGCCGTAGCCGCCCACCGCAGCGAAGCAGGCCAGTCCGGGGTGCCTCCCGAGGTGTGGATTCGCGCTGCGCTACAACGAGTAGCAATCCCCTCGGGATCGGCCGCACGTTCACGCTCAACCCCCTAGCCCGACCATCACTTCCTTGAGCTCGTGCTCCAGCTCCGTCGCGGTTCCGGACCAGAACGGCGAGGTGCTGTCGCAAAGCATGAGCTGGACCATCGCGACGCCGCGTACGCCGACCGCCCGATCGCTCTCAAGGCGCTCGGCGATCGCCAGGATTGAGCCGCGAGAGGACTTCACCGCGGGCGCCACCGGCACGATTGCGCTCAAGCCAGGGGAGTGATCGGCCAGCTTGACCAGGTCGCGCAGGTCGGCCGCCAGGCCACGACGCATCCGCGCCGAGAGCAGCTGCTCAGCGCGCTGCCCCAGGAGCGGGTCGGCACTGGGGTCCTCGCCTCGCGACAGCGCTCGGTCGAGGCCGAAGCGCTTTATCCGGCAGACCAGCCTGCGACCCAACCGCAGCCACTTTTCGGAGAGCCGGGTCCGCGACGCCTCGAGCCCGGGAGGCAGATGATGGTGGCGCAATTCCATACACCACAGTCTGGACCCGATTCCGTCAAGCGATCGTCAAGATCGCCCCGCCCGGCATCAAGGTCGTGTGAAGATCGGCGGGAGTACGGCGCGCGCCGGTCGCTGGCCCTGTGGTCGGCTGGCCCCACGAGGGCGAGCCTCGAACGGGCGAATCCGGCTTGCCTAAGAGGGGTGGACGATGGGACTCGAACCCACGACCGCCTGGACCACAACCAGCGGGTATGAGTTGCGCCTAGTTGCTTGGAGTTGCTCTCAGGCGTGACTCTTGCGTGGAGTTTCGGCGTCGTGCCTAGCGCAATCGCTACGGATTGATGCCCAAATTGATGCCCGCCCGATCCTCGGTGCCCTTGAACGCGCGCTCGACCAGCTCGCGCTCCTGGTCGGAGGCCTGATAGTCGGCGTAGATCATCGTCGTCTTGATGTCGCGGTGGCCCATCCACTCCTGCAAGGTCCGCATCGGCACGCCCGCCGCCGCCATCTGAGTGCCGAAGGTGTGGCGCAGATCGTGGAAGCGAAGCGGCCGGACCCCGGCCGCCTCGAGCGCGTCCTTGAAGCGAGCGAGCACCTTCGAGCGAGTCGAGCGGCCCGCCGGTGTGCGGGTGGCAGAAGACGAGGTCATCGTCGGCCTGGTAGCGCGAGCTCTGGAAGTGGCGCTCGAGCTCGGCGCCGACCCGGTCGTGCATCGGCACCGATCGGCTCGAGCGCTTCGACTTCGGCCTTCCGAACTGAGCCTCCCTCCTGCCCGCTTGCGGGCATAGGAGCGGCGGACGCGGATACGGCTCGCCGTCCAGTCGACGTCGCGCCAGCGCAGCGCGAACAGCTCGCCTTGGCGTAGCCCGGTCATCGCCGCGGTCAGGTACAGCGCCCGCTCGGTCGGACCCGAGGTGATCGTCGGGAACGGCGCGAAGCAGCGCCTCGACCTCCTCCTCGGTGAGGAAGCGGATGTCCGGGTCGGTGTCCTCGGCCTGCGGCTTGCGAGCGTCGGTGACCGGGTTCGGCCGCACCTTCGCGTAGTCGAGGATCGAGTGCAGGGTGCCGATGTAGTTGCGGATCGACTTCGGCGCACAGCCCTTCGCGTTGGCGGCTGGCGACGAACGCCTCCACGTCCTCGGTCGTGATCTCGGTGGATCGGCCGCTCACCGAAGTGCGGGATCAGGTGCGTCCGCAGCGTCGACTCATACGCGGCGAGGGTCGACGCCTTGCGTCCCTGCGACCTCGAGGCTGCGGACCAGCCGCTCGCCGGTCTCGCCCACCGATGCCGCCGGCGTCGGTGCGCGGTGTCTCGGTCGCCTCGATCCGTCGGCGCAGCTCGGCCTCGGCCTGCTTGCGGGTCAGGCCATCGCTGGAGCCCGGTCGGCGCTTCGGTCCAAGCTTGCGCTTGATCAGGCGGCCGTCGACTCGCCACTGGCCGTACCAACTGCCGTGGCTCGTCAACAGCGAGCCGGTGCCGTAGGAGCGTTTACTCATCACTTCCCCATCTGTCTGAGGGTCGTCTAGCACCACGAAGGATACGGCCCGCGACCGGGGGAAGTTGCTAGACGACCCCGAGGGCCGCGGGCCGTTGCTCATCCTAGGCCGCACGTTCACCAGGCCCCTCGCCTCCCGGTGCGCGAGACACTGCGCGGGCGATGTCGCAGGAGAACGTCGAGATCGTGAAAGCAGCCTATGAGGCGTTTGCCCGTGGAGGGCTTGATCGGTGGATCGAGCATTTCGCCGACGATGTCGACTACCGGGCAGTCGAGGGTGCCATCGATGATTGGGGCCCGATCAAGGGCACGGACGCGCTGCGCGCGTACTTCCAGGACTGGATCGACATGTTCGACGGGTTCTGGATGGAGGCGGTCGAACTGATCGACGCCGGTGGAGACACGGTGGTCGCGGTTGAGCGGTACGGCGGATGCGCCAAGCTCAGCGGCGTCGAAACGGACCAGACCGAAGGGGAGGTCTTCACGATTCGCGACGGAAGGATTGCGCTGTGCCGGGAGTACGGAACCCGCGCCGAAGCCCTCGAAGCCGCCGGGCTCTCGGAGTAGGCGATGTCGCAGGAGAACGTGGAGATCGTCCGATGCCTTCGAAGTGATCTACCGCTGGGCGGGCCGGCCAACGGCGACCGGAGCCTCCACAGGACAGGATCGGGAGCGAGCGGCAGAACTGATCGATTCCAACGTGGAAATGCACGGGACCGTCGGTGGCCTTTGGGAGGGCCGGGTCGCTCGCGGCCTTCCCGAGATACTCGACTCGTTTATGGCTGAGGACCTCGAAGCTTGGGAAGAGCGCCGGCTCGACCCACAGAGGTTCCTTCACATCAACGATCTGGTCGTCGTGCTGATGCACGAATACCGGCGCGGCAAAGGCAGCGGCATCGAAGTTCAGACCGATACGGCGGTTGTCTTCACGGTGCGCCAGGGACGGGTGATACGCGTCCAGGGGTATCTGGATCAGGCCACCGCCCTCGAAGCCGCCGGGCTCTCGGAGTCGGCGATGTCGCAGGAGAACGTGGAGATCGTGCGACGAATCTACGAGACGGACGATCCCGACCCAGATCTCTATGACGCCGAGGCGGTTTTCGATAACTCGAACGCGATCTTCGCTGACCCCGGGGTGTATCGCGGGCTCGACCAAATCAGGGAGTTCTTCGACGCTCAGGGCGAGAGTGGTCGAAGCAGCAGGACGAGCCCCAGAAGATCATCCGATCGGACTCGATCACGGTGGTCGTCCCGAGGAGATCGTCCGCGTCGGCCGGGACGGCGTCGAGGTTGTCGCTCGGGTTGCGACTCTCTACACCCTGCGCGCAGGCAAGGTCACCCACTTGAAGAACTTCCAGACCAAGGCCGAAGCCCTCGAAGCCGCCGGGCTGTCGGAGTAGGGCGGTCACTTGGCCCTGCGGATGGTGTTGGGGTCTTGCTCCTGATCGCGGAGCCAGGTCTCGATTGCCTCGGCGCGGAAGCGGAGCGTCCTGCCGAAACGTAGATGCGGGATCTCGCCGCGACGGGCGAGCGCGTAGACGAAGTCGGTCGTCAGCTGCAAGCGCTCAGCGACCTCGGGGGCGCTGAGGAGGCGGTCAGCCATCGTCGGCCACCCCCTGCGCGCAGATCAGATGAGCG
>CAWAFH010000003.1:0-317029 GCA_963781265.1 uncultured Solirubrobacterales bacterium | reverse complement strand
TACGTACCGATACCACCCCCTCTCCCTCGTCGATCTTCATCGCAGCTACTTGACCGCGGTCTCGTGCGGCACGAGGAGCGCGAGCGAAGTCGGAGCGAGAGCCAGCCAGGCGGCCGGCGCGGGGACGGAGGAGGGGCCGGCGGCCGCGCGCTCAGTCCATACATATTTCCCGCCGCCCGTAGGTTCAGCCCTCAAACGCGCCCTGCGAAATACTCGCTTTTCGTCCAAGCGGCTACTTCCTGGCGTCGCACCTGGCGCAGCGCCAGCCTCGCCGATGCCCCGCTCAGCCGACGACCTTGAACTTGTCCTTCGCCGGGGTGGGATCGACGTTGCCCGCTGCGTCTATCGCTCGGACTCGGAACTTAAATCGCCCCAGGTCCAGACTTATGAACCTGCGGGGCGACGTGCACGGGTTGAATTGCCGGACGAGTTGATCAAGCCCTTTCCCCTTGAGGGCGCACTCGAACGTCGAGCCCGTTTCATCGGACATGAACTTGAACTTCACCTTGTGCTTGTCCGTCTTCTTCGGCGCGTCCTTGGTGATCGTGCTCTGGGGAGGATCTGTGTCGGCGAGGATCGGTGTCCGGCGGCCCGGCGCAGGTAAGGGTGTTGAGATCCTGTGTCTCGTCGCCCAGACCGTCCCCGTCGCAGTCCGGCTCAACCACGGCGGAGAGGTTGATCAGGCGAGCGTTGAGTATGTCGGTCGAGACGAAGGTGCTGCCTGGCAGCGGATCTGGCTCGTTGAACAGACCGACCTCGGCGACGTCTCCGGCCTGCCCGGTGCGAACGCAGTCCACCTGAGTGGCCGCTCCGACGCGAAACCCCAGCAGATCGCCTGCTTGGACGCTGATCTGGGTTGGGAAGCTCTTCAGGCCTGCGCCTCCGAGCGTCTCCAGGTCGCTATGGCCGACAGTCCGATACGTCTGCGAGCTGGTCTTCCGAAAGATCTTCAGACGAAGCGTGCCGGTGGGCAGCGTGTCGGCGGAAACGTGGTGACTCCACTGCGTGATCACACCGCCGCCGGCGGGAACCGCGTAGGAGGGGCTCGTGGGCGCGGTGGCACCCTGGACCCACGTGAAGTTGTAGACGCACTGGGCCTGGCCGCCGGGGCCGGTCGCGCCGACCGTGGTGGCGCCCGACGCCATGCCCGGCAACGCACAGGCCAGCGCTCCTACGAACGCCAGCGCTCCCACGACGTCCGGCTCCTCCAGGACTCCCATCCTCAAGCGAAGCATGCTCGTCCTCTCAGTAGTGGGGTCAGCGCGAAACTATCCCACTACTGGGGCTAGTCAAGTGGCAGGGGCGTTGGTTCGCCACCCGGCTCCCCGCCTGAGCCCGCCGACGGTCGTGGAACGACGTGCGTTCCTGGGAATTCAGTCGGGCTTCGACGCCCTTACGCCCGCGAACGTTGAGCAACGCCCTCTGAGGGTCCGCAGTCAACGCGGAAGCGAATTCGGTGGCCGGTACGCATGACTCTGCGGTTGCAAGCCACGAACGTCGCATTGAACCCCCGAAGTAGGCCCGCCGTGCCAGATCTCTCGATCCGTTCGGTTACGCAGGCCCTCGCTCCGGTGTCGCCCTGATGGAACAACAGCAGCCGGACCAAGTTGATCGCCATCAAGCCGTAAGGCAGACTCGCTTGCCGAGATCCTTGCGGTGTGGGCGGCGGCCGCCGTTCCGATGGGCGTTCTTGCCTGGGTCGTCGCTCCCTGGCTCAGGGACCAACTGGGGGGTGACGAGCCGCTCGGTCAGGCCCTGCTGATCTGCCTCACAGCGGGGCTCATCTGGCAGTTCGTCCTCGTCCTGATCCTGATCAGACGGGAGCTGGGCGGATTCGACTGGCCGCGTGTGCGCGAAGCGCTGTGGCTGCAAGCGCCGCGCGATCCGAAGACCGGCCACATGGGCGGAAGGGTCTGGTGGTGGGCGCTTTTCTTCGTTGTCCTCTTCGTCCTCTGGGCGCTGGTGCCGGCGATCCCGGGACCCTCGGTCAGGGATTTCGGCGATTTCCTTGGCTCGGACCGCGCCGAGGATTTCTTCCGCGGCGCGTGGGGCTGGTTTGCGGTCGTCGTGATGCTCGCCGTCTTCAATACCGTGCTGGGCGAGGAGCTGCTGTTCCGCGGGCTACTGCTGCCCCGAATGCAGGGCGTCTTCGGAAGGCGCGACTGGGTTGCCAACGGGGCGCTGTTCGCGCTCTACCACCTGCATCAGCCGTGGAGCATTCTCAACAGCTTCGTCGACGGAATCTTCCTTCTCGCCTACCCCTCGCGGCGGTTTGAGAGCGCCTGGATGGGAATCATCGTCCACTCGGCTCAGAGCGTGTTTCTCGTCGTCATCGTCCTAACCCTTGTAGTTGCGTAACGCGGCACCGGCGCCTGGCGCCCGAAGCGTGCGCCAGCTCGAACGCGCCCCCTTTCCATGCAAAGCGACACTTCCACCTCGTGCAAGAGGGGGAAGCCGAGCGCCCGGTGATCCCTCGCCCCTGCCGCTTGCATTCACGAGGCAGCGAAACGACCGGCGTCGCTGGGAAGCAAAAAATGCCAGCCCGCACGGGACTCCGCACGTGGATCGTGCGTGGGACTCCGGCGCGTGTGGCGGGGCGGTATGTATTTTGGTCGCGTACGGCGCCGCTTCCCGCCTTACCCGATCTGGCCTCAGCGCCCAGGCCCGCTGGTGCCTCTTCGTGCGTGGCGTGTCATCGAGTTTCTCTGAGTTCTCGGCGGTTCGATGCACGTTTGGATACTGACGGTCGATGTGAGAGGGTTGACGGTACGACTCAGAAACCCGCGCACGGAAAGCATTCCGGGCGCGGGAAAGGGGAAATTCGCCTCGTGAAGAAGCGCCTACGCAGGATCGCCGCCAGCGCGGGCCTCGGGGTAACCGCGGCGCTCGGAGCCAGCGCGAGCGCGCATGGCGCCGACTTCACAGTCGGCGTTGGAGGTGACGCCGGCGACGGCACCTGCGACACCAGCGACTGCACGCTGCGCGAAGCGCTCGCCGCCGCCGCCGCCAACGACAACCCAGGCACCATCGATCGGATCCTCTTCGCCTCCAACGTCACCGGTACGATCACGCTCAACGGCACCCAGCTCCCGACGATCGACGAACCCCTCTACATCGAAGGTCCGGGCGCGGGGACGCTGACGGTCGCGGCCGCCAACGCTTCGAGGATCTTCGCCGTGGGTTACTCCCCTGGCACGGACGTGACCGTATCGGGCCTGACCCTGGCCGGGGGCAATGCCCCCGGCGGCTACGGGGGCGCGATCGACAGCATCAACGCCGACCTGACGATCCGCGACTCGACGATCTCGGGCAACTCGACGGCGGGGGACGGAGGCGCCATCGCCTCGCGCAGCGTTAAGTACAACGGTGGGTCGATCGAGATCGAGAATTCGACGATCTCGGACAACTCGGCGGGGGATGACGGAGGCGGTCTCTTCGTGGCTCCCAGCGGCCACGCGACGATTCGTGACTCGACGATCTCGGGCAACTCGGCGCAGGATGACGGAGGCGGCATTGAGTCCTTCGGCTCAATCGAGATGGAGAATTCGACTGTCTCGGGCAACTCGGCGGACGGCTCCGGAGGCGGCATCTACTCCGCCGCCGGGACGACGATCCAGGACTCGACGATCGCGGGCAACTCGGCGGGCAACGAAGGTGGGGGCGTCTTCGCCCTGGGGAGCACCCGAGCGTCGTCAACACGATCCTCGCCAACGACTCGGCCGGTGGGATCGGGCCGGACCTCGCCAGCCCCGGCGGTACTTTCCAGGTCGCCTTCAGCCTAATCGCGAACCCCGCCGGTGCGCCGATCAACACAACGGTGGCGGGCTCGAATATCACCGGGGCCGATCCCCAGCTCGGCGCGCTCGGCGACAATGGCGGCCCCACCAAGACGCAAGCCTTGCCCCCGCTTAGCCCGGCGGTGGATGCGGGGTCGAGCCACCTTGCCAGCGATCAGCGCGGGATGCCGCGCCCGGTAGACCAGCCCAATCCCGACTCCTCTGCGGGCGGCGCCAACTCCGCCGACATTGGCGCCTTCGAGCTCGAGCCGGACACGCTCGCCCCGGTCTTCGAGCTGTCGGGCGACAAGAGGCAGCACTCGAAGTCGAGGGTGAGGGTCGAAGTGGGGTGCGACGAGGCGTGCTCCGTGGACGCCACGGGGACGATCAACGTGCCGAAGTCGAAGAAGTGGAAGAAGTTCAAGCTGCTCGAAGACTCGGTCGAGCTCGGCGTTGGGGAGACGGCGACCCTGAAGCTGGAGTTCAAGAGCAAGGTGAGGAAGCTGGTCACGAAGGCCTTCGAGAACCACAAGAAGTCGACGGCGAGGGTGAGCGTGACGGCCGCCGACCCCACGGGAAACGTAAGCGCGGACGACGTCAAGGTCACGGTGAAGAAAGAGGAGCAGAAGTAGCCGCGCCGCCGGGCGGCTTGCTCCTACTTCGGGTGGGTTCAGGGTCTGCACCCTCCTTTCGACGGAAAGATCGATGTCCTGCGCGGCAGGCTGAGCGACGAGCGATCCGCTGAGCTGCTGCGATTCTGGTCCCGCGAGGGGGCTCTCGAGGGGCCCGCGGCGCTCCGGCGGCTCCCCGAGGTCGTCTGCGTGCTGCGCGACGCGGCGGGTGGGATCGTCGGCGTCAACTCCGTCTATCCCCAGGACCTTGCGCTGATCGGGGGGCGCCGTTTCTGGGTCTATCGAAGCTTCCTGCTCCCCGCCGCCGCGAGCGCGGAGCCCGAGGTCATCCGAGCCTCGTTTGCAGCGCTCGAAAAAGAGTTCGAGCCGGTGGCACCGGGGCCCGTCGGCCTCTGCGTGCTCGTCGTCGATCCAGCCGAGATGGAACGCCGTCCGGAGGCTCTGTGGCCGGAGACGCAGCTCATGTACGCCGGCTATCTCGACGACGAGCGCCAGGTCCGGATCCGCTACTTCGAGGGTGCCGCTATCGGCCCCGGACTTCCCAACTCCCCCGCCCTGAGCGACGCGGAGCTCGACCCACCGCTCGAGGACCGTTACCGGATCGAACCGTTAGACGAGACGAATGAGGTCACACCTGACGGCGTGCTTGCCCTTTGGCGCCGTGAGGGGGCGATCGGCGACGCGGAGGCCCGGCGCCGGGTGCACGAGGTCCGGCTGGTCGCGATCGACCGGGATCAGGGCTTGGTGGGGGTCGGGAGCGCCTTCATTCAGCACAACCCTCAGCTGAGGATGGACCTCTGGTACGGCCGTGTGTTCGTGGCCGCAGCGCACCGTCACAGCAACGTCGGTCGGGTGCTGATGATGCGCGGCCGCGAACTTCTTGAGCGGCGCTTCACACGCGGGGAGGACACCCGCGCAGCGGGGGTCGTCATGGAGATCGAGAACGAGGGGCTCAAGCGGTATTTCAACAAGGCGCTCTGGAGGGCGGGCCCCGTCGAGTCCACCTTCATCGGTGAGAACGTGCGAGGCGATCACGTGCGTGTCTACTACTTCCCGGGGGCGCTGGCGCCGACCCCCGGAAGCCACGGCTGATGATCGAGCGCCCCGTCTTCATAGTCGCCCCGCCCCGCTCGGGTGCCGCGGCGCTGCACGGCTCGCTGGCCCGCGCGCCGGGCGTCTTTACCGCGGTGGGCGACCGGCCCAGCGTGTTTGACGCCGTGTACGAGCTGAACCCGGCAAACCGCGACTGGGATAGCCACAGGCTCACGGCGGCGGACGCTCAGCCGCGCGTGGTCGAGGAGCTGCGTTCGAACCTGAAGGCCTCGCTGCGTGACCGCGACGGCAACCGACCCGGCCTCGATGCCACTGGGCTGCGTTGGGTGGACGGAACGCCCCGGAGCGCCCTTAGCGTGCCGTTCCTAGCCGCGATCTGCCCTGATGCCTACTTCGTTTACGTCCACCGCGAGCCGCGCGACACGGTGGCGAGCATGGCAGAGGCCTGGCGGTCAGGCGGCTACGTCTCCTACCCCGAGCTCCCGGGCTGGTCGGGCCCACCGTGGTCGCTGCCGCTCGTGCCTGGCTGGCGCGAGCTGTCGGGCAAGGTACTGGAGGAGATCGTCGTCGAGCAGTGGATCGTAATCACCCGTGTCCTGCTCGACGACCTTGAGGGCCTCGCTCCCGACCGCTGGTGCGTCGCCGACCTGAGCGCCCTTCTCGACGACCCCCGCCGCGAGGTCGAGCGGGTCTGCGCCTTCGTCGAGATCGAGGCCGGCGAGGCCGTCACCCTGCCGATACGCGCGCTTCGCGACGAGCCGGCCATTGAGGAGATAGGCGCGGGCGACGGATCGCTCGCCACGCTCCTGCGCCGAACCATACCGGGCGAGGAGCGGGCGCTCGCGCTGCTGGCCAAGCCTGCGAAGCGAGACAGACCGGTCGCGGCGCGCGCCGATTCTCCCCTGCGCAGCGTCTACACGCAGAGCTTCCCGCAGCTGCTCCGCGAGCTCTCGAGCTCGCTGCTGGTCTCTACCTATCAGACCGGCAAGCTGATTTGCGCCCGCCACGATCACGGCACTCTCAACACCCACTTCCGAGACTGCGAGCGACCGATGGGCCTCGCAGTGGCGCCCGGACGGATCGCGATCGGCACCAGGGCCGAGGTCCTCGATTACCGCGACTTCCCCGCGGTCGCGCCGAAGATCGCGCCCCAGGGAAGCCACGACGCCTGCTTTCTGCCGCGCAATCGGCACTTCACCGGGGACGTCCGCATCCACGAGATCGCCTTCGCCCAAGGCGAGCTATGGATCGTCGCCACGAACTTCTCGTGCCTGGCGACCCTGGACGCCCAGCACAGCTTCGTCCCCCGCTGGACGCCGCCCTTCATCTCCGAGCTAGTCCCTGAGGACCGCTGCCACCTGAACGGCCTATGCGTCGTCGGAGACACGGTGCGCTACGTCACAGCCCTGGGCGAGAGCGACGACGCCGGAGGCTGGCGCGAGAACAAGAGCTCCGGCGGCGTACTGATCGACGTCGCTTCGGGTGAGACCGTGCTGGGTGGGCTCTCTATGCCCCACTCGCCTCGCTGGCACGACGGGCGCCTGTGGCTGCTTGACTCCGGCAACGGCACTCTCTCGCTCGCGGACCTCGACGTCGGCGGCCTCGAGACGGTCGCCGAGCTGCCCGGCTTCACTCGCGGCCTCGTGTTTGCGAGCGACGTCGCGTTTGTGGGTCTCTCCCAGGTCCGGGAGACCGCCACCTTCGGCGGCCTGCCGCTGTCCGAGCGCGTCGACGAGCGCCTCTGCGGCATCTGGGCGGTCG
This sequence comes from uncultured Solirubrobacterales bacterium, assembly GCA_963781265.1. Lineage (GTDB taxonomy): Bacteria > Actinomycetota > Thermoleophilia > Solirubrobacterales > 70-9 > WHSW01. Next base: position 309,807 of record CAWAFH010000003.1, on the reverse strand, counting down.
ACACCCGTAGCGGCGAAACGCTCGGCTTGTTGCGCTTCGACGAGCTGGTGCAGGAGATCTTCGACGTCGCCCTGCTCACCGGCCTGAGCTGGCCCGAGATCGCCGAGGAAAGCTCGGACGCGGCCAGCCAGTCGTTCGTGCTCCCCGACTAGTTTGAATAGACCCAGAGATCTGCCGACGCTTTCGGCTCATCTCGCCTCCATCTTCCGAGCACCGTAGACGAGGCCGGCGGGGCATCGCCTGGCCCCGCTCGCTTCGGAAGTATCGCTTTCCATGGCGGACCGCCATGCAAAGCAGAACGATCGCGCAGGGGCGAAGACCCGCTTGCACGGGTCTCCTGCCTGCAGCGAATGCCGCTCGTTGACAAAGAACCCCGTGGGCTCCGCGCCGCCCCGGGTTTCCCAAAGGGTTGCCCACTTAAACGAAACGACCCTCCGGAGAGGGCCGTTTCTGGCTTGTTCAAGTCATGCCCCCGGCATGACTCGAACATGCGACCTGCGGATTAGAAGTCCGCTGCTCTATCCAGCTGAGCTACGGGGGCCCAGGGTGAGATTAGACCGCGGGGTCGCCGTCCCTGCCGCCGCGCCGGCCGCCGCCCTGACCTCGGCCGCCGCCGCGCCCGCCGCGCCCGTGGCCGCCCTGGCCGTGGCCGTGCTTGCCGCGCTCCTCGCCCTCGACCTTCGCCGCGGCGCGCTCGGCCTCCTCCGGGGTCGCCTGCGCGGCCGGCGTCGCCGCGGTCGAGCCGTCGTCGCCGGGATCCTTGATCGCCTCGACCGCCGCCTTCGCCTTGTCGCCGAGGCTGCCCTTGCTGGAGGCGATCGACTTCAGTTCCTCGGCGTCCTCCTTGAGGCTGTCTGTCCCCCCGCGCTTGTCGACCAGGTCCTTGGCTTTGTCCGTCAGCTTCTTGAAATCCATCGTCTCCTCCTGTGGTCTCGCCCACGTGCCACTGTACCCGCGATTCGATCCGGGGCGGATGCGAACCTGTGTTCGTCATCGCCCACCCCGCCTACATCCGCGAGAAGGCCCGCCGGCTGCGAACTGAGCAGCGGCTCTCGCTCGATGAAATTGCCGACCGCCTCGCCCTCGGCAAGACGACGGTCTGGTATTGGATCAAGGACCTTCCGGACCCGGAGATCAAGGGTCGTGACTCGGCCGGCCGCCGGCGCGGGCGCGAGCGGGCGGCGACGTCGAACCGTGAACGGGCCGCGGCGCGACGGCGCCTGGCGTACCGCCAAGGATGGGACGAATTCGTGGTGCTCGACGCCGAGCCGACCTTCCGCGACTTCGTGTGCATGTACATCGGCGAGGGGTACAAGCGCGACCGCAACGTTGTGGCGATCGCCAACTCGGACCCTCAGGTCGTGCGGCTCGGCCGCCACTGGATCTCCCGCTTTTCGAGCAACCGGATCGGCTACCAGCTCCAATACCACGCCGACCAGGATCCGGAGTACCTGATCACTTTCTGGTCGATGTTCCTCTCGGTCGACCCCGAGAGATTCAGCCTCCAGCGCAAGTCCAACAGCGGTCAGCTGGGCGGTCGCCAATGGCGCTCCCGGTGGGGCGTGCTCACGGTCCGGGTCGGCGACACGCACCTGAGGGCCCGGCTTCAAGGATGGATCGACCGCCTCCAGGATCGGTGGATAGACTCGCTGCTGTCCGGGGTGTAGCTCAGCCTGGTAGAGCGCGCCGTTTGGGTCGGCGAGGTTCGCTGGTTCAAATCCAGTCACCCCGATCTCTTAGACTCGCGCCATGAGAGTCGCCGCATCGCTTTTCGCCGTCCTGCTCGCGGTCGCCTTCGCCGCTTGCGGCGGCGACGACGAGACCACCTCGTCGACCACCGGGGCCTCCGGAACCTCCGGCGCCCAGGGCTCGGCCGGCTCCTCGGAGCTCACCGCGAGCGCGTTCATCGCGGCGTCGATCCCGGACGAGATCGACGCGGTGCAGCAGGCCGTCGATGACAATCCCGACTGCAGCGGGGTCGACGCTTCCCCGGGTAGCGACTTCCAGGTCAACGTCGCGATCGACGCCGCCAGCGCCGATCCCGATACGCCGATCTCAGAGGTCGTCGCCGACAGCTGCTGAGACGGTGGCCGAACTCGGCGACAAGCTCCGCGCCGCCCTCGAGCCCGCGCTCGAGCCGGGCGAGACGCTTCGCGGCAGCTGCGTCGCATCCCAGCAGAGCATGTTCAAGGGCCGCCAGGTCGCGATCGGCGTCACCGACGCCCGCCTGATCGTGCAGGGGATGACGCGGCGCTTCGAGCCCGACGGCGAGCCGATCTCGCTGCCGCCCGAGCGGATCGCCGACGCCAGCGCCGAGGGGGCCGGCGGCGGGTGGGCGCAGGTGAGCGCCGCGATCATGGACCAGGCCGCGGTGACCCTGAAGCTGCGCACCGCGGACGGCGAGAAGCTGAAGCTGATGATGATGCGCGGCACCGGCCCGCTCGGCGGCCTCGGCGGCGGCGAGGAGCAGCGCCTCGGGGTCGAGGCGCTCGGCGCCTGGTTCCGGGAACGCGCCGGCTAGCCGGGATCGGGCTCGACCCGCGCGGCGATCGCCTCGAGGCGCTGGACCAGTTCCTGAAGGCGCCTGGCCTCCTCGGCGAGGTGCTCCTGGGCCTCGATCGCGTGCTGCACGATCGTCGAGTGATCGCGGCGCGAGACGGAGTGCGAGAGGTTGAGGCGAACCGCGAGGATCGTCTGCAGGACCTCGTCGCGCAACTCGTCGGCGATCTCCGAAACCTCTCCCACCGCCGCGAATCTATTCCGCCGCACCGCCACCGCCATCCGCAATCGGTGCGATTCCTGATCCGTGGAAACCCGCGATCGCGGTGCCGCGCAGGCGCTCCGGCGGCGTCTGCGGGCGCCCGCTAGGGTTGCGCGCCCGATGGCCGAGGTCCGCCCGCTCAACGCGCTGCACTACAACCTCTCCGCCGTCCCGGAGCTCGCCGACGTGGTCGCTCCGCCCTACGACGTGATCGACGCGGCGCGGCGGGCCGAGCTGCTCGCCCGCTCGCCGTTCAACGTGGTCGAGGTCGACCTGCCGCAGGCGCCGGGCGGCGGCGATCCGTACGAGCACGCCGCGGAGACGCTCGAGGCGTGGAGGCTGCAGGGCATCCTCAGCGCCGACCGCGAGCCGGCGCTCTGGGCGCTGACCCAGGAGTACGACGCCCCCGACGGGACCCGCGCGGTCCGCCGCGGACTGCTGTGCCGGGTCCGGGTGACGCCCTACGGACCAGGCCTCGTGCGACCGCACGAGCGCACCCAACCGGGGCCGAAGCAGGACCGCCTCCGGCTGACGGAGGCGACCCGCCACAACATGTCGCCGATCTTCTCGCTGCACGAGGGCGATGCGTGGCGCCACATCGAGGGCTACACAAGAGGGGAGCCGTGGGGCGAGGTGGCCGACGACGAGGGCACCACGCACCGGATCTGGCGGATCGACGACGCCGACGCCCACCGGGCGGTCGCCGCCGAGCTGGCCGAGTCGGAGTTGCTGATCGCCGACGGGCATCACCGCTACGAGACCGCGCGCACCTACGCTGACGCGATCGGCGGCGACGGCCCGCACCGCTACACGCTGATGGCGCTCGTCTCGCTCGCCGATCCAGGGCTGACCGTGTTCGGCTACCACCGACTGCTCTCGAACCTGGGCGAGCCCGATGCCCAGGGCGCGCTTCGCGACGCGATCCGCGAGCACTTCGAGGTCACCGAGGTCCCGATCGACCAACTCGACCCGGCGGGCGACGAGGGCATCGGCGTGTTCGGATACATCGACGCCCACCACCGCCAGGCCTATCGGCTGCGGCTCAAGGACCCCGCCGTGCTCGAGCGCGAGATCCCGGGCGTCTCGCAGCCGTTTCGCGAGCTCGACGCGGCGATCCTCGAGGCCCTGCTGCTGCGCGGAGCGCTCGGCATGAGCGCCGACGACATCGAGGCCAAGCGCGGGATCTCCTACACCGCATCGGCCGAGAAAGCCGTCGCCGCGCTCGACGACGGCATCCACGCCGCCTTCCTGATGCGCCCCACCCCGGTCCAGCAGGTCCGCGACGTCGCCGCGGCGGGCGAGACGATGCCGCCGAAGTCGACCTACTTCTTTCCGAAGCTGCTCACCGGGATCGTCTTCAACCCGCTCGAGTAACTCCGCCGACACGCCGCCGAGACCCCGCCGAGATTCATCTGAACCACCGTGGAGGTGGTCAGGATGAAACTCGGCGCGCGAGGGCGGGGCGATAACGTCGTGGGCGGATGACTCGCATCTACACCAAGAAGGGCGACGACGGGACCACCTCGCTCTGGTACGGCGGCCGGGTGGCCAAGTCGGACCCGCGCACCGAGGCCTACGGCGCCCTCGACGAGGCAGCCTCGGCGCTCGGCGTCGCCCGCTCGCTCTGCGGCCCGGGCGACGCCGAGGTCGCCGCCGACGTGCTCCGCCTCCAGGACGACCTGTTCATCGCCGGGGCCGAGCTGGCGACCGCGCCCGAGGCGGCCGAGCGGCTCGTCGACGGGGTCAGCCGCGTCACCCCGGAGATGGCGGCCGAGCTCGAGGAGCTGATCGACCGCTACATGGGCCGCGTCGAGCTCCCGCCGAAGTTCGTGATCCCGGGCGGCACCCAGCTCTCCGCGCAGCTCGACCTCGCTCGCGCGATCCTGCGCCGCGCCGAGCGCCGCGCGGTGGCGCTCGACGGCGGCGTTGGCGTCCTCTCCGGCGACCTGCTCACCTTCCTCAATCGCGCCTCCGACGCCGCCTATGCGCTTGCCCGATTCACCGACGTCGCCGACCCGGAGCTGTTCGCCGGCCGCGAGCGCGACCGGCCGAAGGCCTGACGTGCGCGTCGTCGCCCGCCGCCGCGACGGCTACACGCACGAGGTCGAGACCGACACGGGCCACACGATCGTGATCGACGAGCCGGTCGAGGTCGGCGGCAACGGGCTCGGCACGAGCCCGACCCGCGCCGCCGCGGCCGGGCTCGCCGCCTGCACCGCGATCACCTGTGAGATGTACGCGGCGCGTAAGGGCTGGGAGCTCGGCGCGGTCGAGGTCGAGGTCGAGGTCGAGCAGGGCCGTGGCCTGGCGTTCGAGGAGATCACCGTCTGGCTGCGGATCCCCGAGCCGCTCAGCGACGAGCAGCGCGACCGGCTGCTCGTGATCGCGGGCAAGTGCCCGGTCCACCGGGCGCTCACCGACGAGGTCGTGATCCACGACCGGATCGAGAGCGTCTGAACGTGGACCTCGGGCTGAGCGGACGCGCCTGCGCGATCACCGGGGCGAGCCGCGGGATCGGGCTCGAGACGGCGCGGATGCTGGCCGCCGAGGGCGCCTCGGTGTTGCTCGTCGCGCGCGGGAGCGCGGGGCTCGCCGAGGCGGCCGCGGAGTGCCGCGCGACCGCGTCCGGCGACGCCGAGGTTGCCGAGCTGGCGCTGGACGTGACCGAGCCCGACGCCGGCGAGCGCTTGCTCGCCGCCGGCGCGGACGCGTTGGGGGCGGTCGACGTGCTGGTCAACAACGCCGGCACGTCCCGGATCCGCGACCTCGACGAGGTTCCGGAGGCTGACTGGTACGCCGCCTGGGAGCTCAACGTGATGGCGCCGCTGAGGCTGATCCGCGCCGTGGCCCCGGCGATGGCGGACCGCGGCTGGGGTCGGATCGTCAACGTCTCGTCGAGCGCCGCGAAGCGGCCCTCGGCGCGGATGGCCGAGTACTCGGTGGCGAAGGCGGCGCAGCTGTCGCTCTCGCGGCTGATGGCCGACCGCTACGTCCGCCGGGGCGTGCTCGTCAACGCGGTCTGCCCCGGCGCCACCAAGTCCGAGCTCTGGATGGACGAGGGCGGGCTGCTCGACCAGAGCGCCGCGCACTCCGGCCACGACGATCGCGAGCGCGCCCTCGCCGACGCCTCCGCGTCCCGGCCCGCCGGCCGCCTGGCCGAGATCGACGAGGTCGCGGCGGCGATCGTCTTCCTCTGCTCCGAGCGCGCCTCCTACGTCGCCGGCGCGGCCTGGTCGGTGGACGGCGGCACCGTGCAGGTGATCATCTGAGCTCGGCCGAGGAACTGCGCGCCGCCCTGCTCTCCCCCGCCGAGGCCGAGGCGATGGAGGCCCACGGGCGGACCGAGGCCGCCGTGCTGGCCCCGATCTTCGGCTACCCCGACCGCCCCGGGATCGTGTTCACCGAACGTCGCGCCGACCTGCGCCGCCACGCCGGCGAGATCTCGTTTCCCGGCGGGCGGCGCGACCACCCCGGTGAGGATCTGCTCGAGACCGCGCTGCGCGAGGCCCAGGAGGAGATCGGGCTCGCTCCCGACGCGGTCGAGGTCGTCGGCGCGCTGCCGCCGATCGGCACCTTCGTCACCGGTTACAAGGTGCACCCGTTCGTCGGCCTGATCGGCGACCTGCGCGAGTTCGAGCCGAACCCGGCCGAGGTCGAGACGGTGCTGGCGTTCACCGTCGACGAACTACGCGAGAGCTTCGCGATGCGGCGGCTGGTGCGCCGCGGCGTCCCGATCCGCACGCCGACCTACCTGGTCGGCGAGCACCTGATCTGGGGCGCGACCGCGCGGATCCTCGGCGAGCTGCTCGCGCGGCTCGCCGGGCCTAGTGGCCGCTGAAGTCCCAGTTGTAGGTGACCCGGTAGATGCTGTTCCCGGTGGTCCGCGTCCCGAACAGCTCACCGCGTGACCGCGTTGTAGCCCTTCAGCAACCGCTCGCGACGCCCTCGATCGACTGCTCGCCGTAGGTCATCGAGGGCTGCTCGCGGGTCAGGATCGCGACCGACAGCCGTCGCGGCGGACGGCGCAACATCATCACCTGGTTGACCCGCCAGCTCGGCGCGCCCGACCAGCCGCCCTTGAAGTGCAGCTTCCAGCCGCGCGGCGCGACCGGCGGGATCCCCCAGCGCTGCCAGCTCACGACCTGGGTGAGCAGGTGCATCGCGTAATCGCGATGGCGCTTCGGGATCAGGCTCTGGAGCCGGTACATGAACCGCGCCTGACTCCCGGCGGTGATCGTGGTCAGGCCCCACGTCGGCTGGGTGCTGAAGTGGTCGAGCCCCGCGTCGGCGGCGACCCGGTACAGCGCCCGCTCGCCGACGCGGTTGTAGACCGCCGTCGCCGCGGCGTTGTCGGAGCGCTTGATCATCGGCCCGAGCAGGTGGCGCTCCCCGCTGGTCAGCGCGTCGTCGCGGACGCCCTTCTGGCGCAGCAGCGTGACCATGAACAGGACCTTGACCACGCTCGCGGAGTTGTGGACGCGGTCCGGGTGCGAGCCGCGCATCCGCCCGGACTCGTCGACGACGGCGAACGAGATCCGTCCGGCGCGCCCGTCGGCGAACCGCTTCGCCGCCGCGATCCGTTTCGCCCACGGATAGTGCGCCGCGGGCGCCTCGGCTCGAGCCGGCGCGCTCGCCGCGACGACGGCGACCGCCATGGCGGCGGCGGCGACCCGAGCGGCGAGCGGCGAGCAACGAGCGGCGAGCAACGCCTGAAACCTATTCGCCCGAGGCCGTTCGGCAACCGGCGCGCCGAGCGCCGAGCACCTTTATCGTCGGAACGGATGGACGACTCGAAGCGCGACTCCGACGAGAGCGTCGGGATCAGCGAAACCGCCGCCCCGTCGGTCGGCCCGAAGGCCGACGACCTCGACCAGCCGCCGTCCAAGGTCGCCGATCAGGCCCCGTGGACCGGCAACCACCGCCCGCCGGCCCCGCTGCAGTAGCGATCAGCCGACCAGTTCGTGGGCGGCGCCGAGCATGCCCTCCAGCCACAGCTCGAGGTTGCCCGGATCGCCGTCGACGGCCTCGAACGGGATCCGCCACCGCTCGCCGGCCTCGCGCAGGATCGTGAACGCCGACTCGGCGTGGGCGAGCTTCAGGTCGGGAGCGATCTCGTACACGAACCCCCTCACCGGCGTGTCGACGATCTCCTCCAGCAACCGCTCGAGCCGCGGGCCGTGCAGCGCCGCGAGCTGCTCGGAGCTGCCCTCCGCGTTGCCGAGCAGCCAGTAGATCAGCGCGACTCCCTCGATCGCGTCGAGCACCGTCGCGATCCGGTCGGGATCCGCCGCGACGCCCTCGATCCCGGCGGCCTCGATTCGCTCGACCCCGGCCGCCGTGCGGCTCGTCCCGCGCACCACCCAGTCCTCCGCCTGGAGCGCGCGGCCGAGCTCGCGCCCGCGGCACCCGCAGCCGACGATCAGCGCCCGAGCCACTCAGCCCCGAAGCCCATCGGCTCAGACGCCGTACTCGTCCTCGAGCTCGCCGAGCTTGCCGTCGATGTCGCGCCGGGCGCGCTCGCGGACCGCCTCGTCCTCGCGCGCCATCGCGTTCGCGTCGTCCTCGGTCAGGTCGGGGGCGCCGCGCCGGCGCCGATACTCGTTCTGAGCCTCGAGCATCTGCTGGACGTCGTCGATCTCGAGTTGCGCCTCGAGCTCGTGCGAACGCGTCGGCTTCCAGTCGACCAGGTCGGCGCCGCTGCCGGGGTACGCGCGGGCGATCAGGACCAGGCAGATCGCGATGAACGCGACCATGCCCAGCGACAGGAGGACGAAATCCACCCGCCCACCATAGACCGGACCTGAAATCATCGCGCTCCGTTGCCCGAAGCGCTGATCATCGACGCCGTCCGGACCCCGATGGGACGCTACCGCGGCGCGCTGGCCGGGGTGCGTCCCGACGACCTCGCGGCCGCGGTGATCGCGGCCGCGGTCGAGCGCAGCGGCATCGATCCCGCCGAGGTCGCCGACGTCTACTGGGGCGCCGCCAACCAGTCCGGCGAGGACAACCGCGACGTCGCACGGATGGCGTCGCTGCTCGCCGGGCTCCCGGTCGAGGTCCCGGGAGTGACGGTGAACCGGCTCTGCGCCTCCGGCCTGGAGGCCGCCAACCAGGCGTCGCGCGCGCTGCGGCTCGGGGAGGCCGACCTGTTCATCGCCGGCGGCTCGGAGTCGATGAGCCGGGCGCCCTGGGTGATGGCCAAGCCTGAGATGGGGCTCGCCCGGGGAGCGCAGACGCTGCACGACACGGCGCTCGGGTGGAGGCTGATCAACCCGGCGATGGCGGCCCGCTACTCGACCGAGGCGATGGGCGAGACGGCCGAGAACGTCGCCGAGCGCTACGGCGTCACGCGCGCCGACCAGGACGCCTTCGCCCTGCGCAGCCATCAGCGGGCCGTCGCCGCCGCCGAGGCCGGCCACTTCGCCGAGCAGCTGATCGCGATCGACGCTCCGGGCGCCAAGCGCGGCGAGACCGTCGCCGTCACCGCCGACGAGGGCCCGCGCGCGGACACGACGATCGACAAGCTCGGCGCCCTGCGGCCCGCCTTCCGCGAGGGCGGCACCGTCACCGCCGGCAATGCCTCGACCCTGAACGACGGCGCCGCCTGCCTGGTGATGGCGAACGAGCGCAAGGCGGCCGAGCTCGACGCCGAGCCGCTGGCCCGGATCGTCGCCACCGGAGTTGCCGGCGTCGACCCGGCCTACATGGGCATCGGGCCGATTCCGGCGATCACCAAGGCGCTCGCGGTCGCCGGCCTCGAGCTCGGCGAGGTCGACCTGATCGAGATCAACGAGGCGTTTGCCGCCCAGGTGCTCGCCTGCGCGCGCGAGCTGGGGATCGACGAGGAGAGGCTGAACGTGAACGGCGGCGCGATCGCGCTCGGCCACCCGCTCGGCTGTTCGGGGGCGCGGCTGCTGACCGCGCTCGCCTGGGAGCTGCGCCGGCGCGGCGCTCGCTACGGCGTGGCCGCGCTCTGCGTCGGCGTCGGCCAGGGCGTTGCGACGGTGATCGAGAACCCCTCGGCGTCGCGAACCTGAGACCGGGTCGCCGCGCGCCGGGGCGGATTGGTCACGCATACGTCGAAGGAGCCTCAACTTACGCCCGCGCGGCCGCTCGGATAGCCTCGGCCCCGTGCCCGTGAGCGAACTCGCATCCGTCGACGGCGTGATCTCGCCGACCGCCGATGCGACGATCCCCGTCAAGGACGACGGCCTGTATCGCGGCGACGGGGTGTTCGAGGTGATCCGCCTCTACGGCGGGCGGCCCTACGCCCTCGTCCCGCACCTCGACCGGCTCGAGCGCTCGGCGGCGGCGATCTCCCTGCCGGCCCAGCGCTCCGAGCTCGAGCCCGAGATCGACGCGCTGCTCGAGGCCGCGGGCCCCGTCGACGCGCAGCTGCGCCTGATCGTCACGAGGGGCGGTCGCCGGATCGCCCTGCTCGAGCCGCTCGTCGACCACACCGAGACCGTCAGCCTGGCCACGGTCGGCTACGCGACCACGCTGATCCTCAACGGGGTCAAATCGCTCTCGTACGCCGCGAACATGCAGGCAACCCGGATCGCCAAGGGCGGCGGCGCCGACGAGGCCTTGCTGTTGCGGCCCGACGGGATGGTGCTCGAGGCCCCGACGTCGACGATCTTCTGGGTCTCCGGCGATGAGCTGCGCACTCCGGCGCTGCACGTCGGCATCCTCGACTCGATCACCCGCAGCGCGGTGATGGAGGCGCTCCACGTGACCGCCGGCGAGTTCCCGATCGCGGACCTGCTGGGCGCCTCCGAGGCGTTCCTGGCGTCCACCGTCCGCGAGGTCCAGCCCGTCTCGAGGATCGACTCGGTCAGCTTCGAGCCGGGGCCTCGCGCCACCGATGCGCAGGACGCGCTGATGCGTGCGGTCGCCGCCGAGCTCGGCGCGGAGGCGGTGCGGTGATCGAGCTGAGCGACGAGCAGCGGCTGATCCAGGAGACGGCTCGCGACTTCGTCGACAACGAGGTGATCCCGAAGGCGCGCGATTCCGATCGCGCCGAGAAGTTCGACATCGAGCTCGCGCGCCGGCTCGGCGAGATGGGCTACCTCGGCGCGCCGGTCGCCGAGGAGTACGGCGGCCGCGGGCTCGACTTCGCCGGCTACGGGCTGATCGTCGAGGAGGTCGGCCGCGGCGACTCCGCGATGCGGACCGTCGTCAGCGTCCAGACCTCGCTCGTCTGCGGCTCGATCGAGCGCTGGGGCTCGGAGGATCAGAAGCAGCGCTGGCTGCCGAGGCTGACCGCCGGCGAGGCGTTCGGCTGCTTCGGGCTCACCGAGCCCGACACCGGCTCCGACGCGGCCAACCTGCGCACGAGGGCGGAGAAGATCGACGGCGGCTGGCGGATCACCGGCGGCAAGATGTGGATCTCGCTCGGCAACGTCGCCGAGGTCGCGCTGATCTTCGCCCAGACCGACCCCGAGAAGAGGCACAAGGGACTCGCCTGCTTCCTGGTCCCGACCGACTCCGACGGCTTCTCGACCCAGGAGATCCACGGCAAGCTCGGCCTCCGGGCCTCCGACACCGCCGAGATCTCGCTCGACGGCGTCGAGGTCGGCGACGACGCGCTGATGGGCGAGGTCGGCGAGGGCTTCAAGGTCGCGATGTCGGCGCTCGATTCCGGGCGCTACTCGGTCGCCGCGGGCTGCGTCGGGATCATCGAGGGCTGCGTGCAGGCGTCGGTCGCCTACTCGAAGGAGCGCCGCCAGTTCGACGTCCCGCTCGCGAGCTTCCAGCTCGTGCAGGAGATGATCGCCGACATGATCGTCCGCCGCGACGCCGCCCGGATGCTGGTTCGCCGCGCCGGGGTGCTCAAGGACGCGGGCAAGCCGTCGACGATCGAGACCTCGGTGGCGAAGCTGTACGCGACCGAGTCCGCGGTCGAGGCGGCCAACCTCGCGATCCAGGTCCACGGCGGCTCCGGCTACGTCGACGACTACCCGGTCGAGCGCTACCTGCGCGACGCCCGCGTCACGACGCTCTACGAGGGCACCTCGCAGATCCAGAAGCTGATCATCGGCCGTGACGCGACCGGGATCAACGCGATGGTGCCGCCGTCCGCATCGTGACGCCGCTGGTCGAGACCTCGATCGAAGACCACGTCGCGCTCTGCCGGCTGAACCGCCCCGAGGCGCGCAACGCGCTCTCTCCGGAGCTGATGGCAGACCTCGCCGAGCAGCTCGAGCGCTTCGACGCCGACGCCGAGGTGCGCTGCATCGTGATCGCCGGCTCCGACGAGGTGTTCGCAGCCGGCGCCGACATCCGCGCGCTCTCCGAGCGCCAGTTCCAGGACGCGCTCTTTCATCCGGCCGCCGCGTTTTGGAAGCGGGTCGCCGAGTGCCGGACGCCGATGATCGCCGCGGTCTCCGGGTTCGCGCTCGGCGGCGGCTGCGAACTGGCCCTGACCTGCGACATGATCGTCGCCTCCGAGACGGCCGAGTTCGGCCAGCCCGAGATCACCCTCGGGATCATCCCGGGTGGCGGCGGCACCCAGCGGCTGGCGCGCGCGGTCGGCAAGCAGCGGGCGATGGAGCTCGTCCTCACCGGACGCCGCTTCGACGCCGCGGAAGCGGCCCGGATGGGGATCGTCAACGAGGTCACCGGCAAGCGGGAGTGGCTCACGAGCGCGCTCGAGCTCGCTGCGCGGGTCGCCTCGCGCCCCCCGCTCGCCTCCAAGCTCGCCAAGCAGGCGGTGCTCGCCGCCGAGGAGACCGGTCTCGCCGCCGGGCTCGAGCACGAGCGTCGCCTCTACGAGCTCGCGATGGCGACCGAGGACCGCGTCGAGGGCATGCAGGCCTTCCTGGAGAAGCGCCGCCCCGAATACCGCGGCCGGTGAGCGTGGCCGAGCGGGTCGGAGTTGCGGGCGCCGGGACGATGGGCGCCGGGATCGCGCAACTCGCGGCCCTCGGCGGCTACGAGACGTTCCTCCACGACCCCGACGAGGAGGCGCTCGAGCGCGGCCTCGAGCGGCTGCGCGGCGACCTCACCAAGGGGGCGGACCGCGGCCGCTGGAGCGAGGCGGCGGCGGCGGAGGCGAGCGCGCGACTCCACGGAGCCGGCGAGCTCGAGGACCTCGGCGGCTGCGACCTCGTGGTCGAGGCGGCCCCCGAGAACGTCGAGCTGAAGCGCTCGCTGTTCGCACGGCTCGAGGCCGCCTGCGACCCCGGCGCGGTGCTCGCCACGAACACCTCGTCGCTGTCGGTGACCGCGATCGCCGCCGGGGCGCAGCGACCGGAGCGGATCTGCGGCATGCACTTCTTCAACCCGCCACCGCTGATGCGGCTGGTCGAGGTGGTCGCCGGCGAGTCGACGGGCCCGGCGGCGCTGGAGCTCGCGACCGAGGTCGCCGAGCGCATGGGGCGCACGCCCGTGCTCGCGGGCGACGGAATCGGCTTTCTCGCCAACCGCGCGGCGCGGCCGTTTGGGCTCGAGGCGCTGCGGCTGCTCGGGGAGCGGATCGCCGCCGTCGACCAGATCGACCGGATCGTGCGGATCGGCGGCGGCTACCGGATGGGGCCGTTCGAGCTTCAGGACCTGATCGGGATCGACGTCAACCTCAGCGTCGCCCGCTCGTTCTTCGACCAGAGCTTCGGCGAGCCGCGCTGGCGCCCGCACCCGCTCCAGCAGCGGATCGTCGACTCGGGGCGGCTCGGCCGCAAGACCGGCGGCGGCTGGTATCGCTACGACAACGGCCCGCATCGCCCCGACGACCCTCCCCCGCCGGCGGCCCCGGCCTCCCCACCCCGGCGCGATCCGGAGATCGAGGGCGGTGTGCGCTGGGTCGCGTTGCCCGACCTCGAGCGCGCGACGGTGGTCGAGATCGCGGCGCTGCCCGGCGGCGACCCGGCCGCGCTCGGCGCCGCCGGGCGCTACTTCACCGCGCTCGGCAAGCATGTCGAGTGCACCCCGGGCGAGGCTCCGGGTCTGGTGCTCGGACGGATCGTCTGCCAGCTCGTGAACGAGGCCTGTTTCGCCGCCGGCGAGGGGATCGGGACCCCGGACGACCTCGACACGGCCCTGCGCCTCGGCTTCAACCACCCGCGGGGCCCGTTCGAGTGGGGCCGCGAGATCGGCCCCGCGAACGTCCTAGCGACGCTCGATGCGCTCAGCGCCGAGCTCGGTGCCGACCGTTACCGCCCCGCCCCCCTCTTGCGCCGCTGGGCGAGCGCCGGCGGGCCCACCCCGCCGCAGTAGCGCGAGCGGGCTGCGGCCCTCGACCGCGAGGTAGGAGCCGACCAGGATCAGCGCCAGCCCCCCGATCATCGCCGGCGTGATCCGCTCGTCGAGCAGCGTGACCCCGTAGACGACCGCGAACGCCGGCGCCAGGTAGGTGACGATGTAGGTCCGCGCCGGCCCGACCGCGGCGATCAGCCAGTAGAAGATCGCGAAGGCAATTCCGGTGCCGACCACCCCGAGCACCGCGACCGCGGCGACCGGTCCGAGCGCGGGCGTCGAGTCCGGGAACCCGATCACGGCGGCGGGGACGAGCAGGGCCGCGCCCGCGACCAGCACCCAGGCGGCGACGCCGATCGGCGGCTGGTCGGCGAGCCGATGCTTGGCGAGCAGCGCGCCGATCGCGTACCCGAGCCCGGCGAGCAGCACGGCGAGCCCGCCGAGCAGCTGGTCGGCGGAGCCCACCAGGTCGACGCCGAGCAGCAGCGCCACCCCGACCACGCCGAGCAGGACGCCGGCCAGCCGCGCGCCCTCGGCCCGCTCGTCCGCGTCGAACCAGATCGCCAGCAGGGCCGTGAACAGCGGTGCCGAGGCGACCAGGATCCCCGCGAGCGAGCTCGAGATCTCCTGCTCGCCGGCGGCGAGCAGCACGAAGGGCCCGGAGACCTGGGTCGCCGCGATCGCGATCACCCAGCCGGTGCGCCCGGCAAAGCCGCCGAGCGCCCGGCGCGAGGCCGCGATGCCGACGAGGACGACGGCGGCGAACGCGACCCGCGCGAAGGCGACCATCCCCGGCGAGAGATCCCGCAGGCCGATCTTGATCAGCAGGTAGCTGGCGCCCCAGATCGCGCCGAGGATGAGCAGCAGGGTCCAGGCGCGGCGTTGCATCCATTCAAGGTAGCCGCGGTAGGCTCGCGCCGATGGAGCCCTCGACGTGGCGCCGGGTCGGGCTCGCGGGCGCGGTCGCGGTGGCGGCGGCGGGCGCGATCACCCTCCTGCTTGCGATCTCGTCGGCGCGACTCGCCGCCGACCCGGCCGACCTGCCGCCGGACCTGGTCACCCTGGCGATCAATCAGGACGACCTGATCGTCGCGCCCGACGGCGCCCGGATCCTGCTGCGGATGACCAACGAGATCGGCAACCACGGCAACGGCCCGCTCGAGGTCTACCCGAGCTCGGAGTCGCTCGACTGCGACGGCGACGGCGACCCGTTCAACGACCGCGACGCGTCGCAGCGGGTGTTCGCCGACACCGACGCGAGCGGCGGCTTCGACCGTGCGGTCGACCGGATCGCCTACGAGCGGCTGTTCGGCTGCATGCGATACCACCCCGCCCACAACCACTGGCACGTGCTCGACTTCGCCTCCTACGAGCTGCGCCGCGAGCCGAGCGCGCGGCTGTTCGCACGCTCGCGCAAGGTCGGCTTCTGCCTCACCGACGCCCGCGCCGCCTTCCCCGGCGCGTTCACGCCGGCGACCGCGACCTACCCGATCAACCCCCCGGGCTCGGTCGGCTGCGACTCGATCGCGACCCAGGGGATCTCACCGGGGTGGGCCGACGCCTACGCCTTCGCGCTCCCCGGGCAGGAGATCGAGATCACCGGCATCCCCCGCGGCCACTACTGCCTGACCACCCGCGCCGACCCGAACGGCGTCCTCGACGAGCTCGACGAGGACAACAACGTGCGCCGGGCGCGGCTGTTCCTGCGGCCGTCGAAGCTGATCGTGCGCAAGCTCGAGGGGCCCTGCCGGATCTGATGTCGCAGGCGAACGTCGACACCGTGCGGGCTATCTTCGCCCCGCTGCAGGGGGTGAATCTGGCGGAGATCGACTGGAGCGCCGCCGCCGTCAGCGAAGCAATCGGCGCTGCCTACTCGCCCGACCTGGAGCTGACCACGTTGCAGTCCGGCCTCGCCACCGGCATCGACGGCTCGTACCGCGGCGCCGACGGCTTCGGCGAGTATCTGCGCGACTGGCTCGACCCGTTCAGCGAGTACTACGTCGACAACCTCGACTACATCGAGGCCGGCGACTGCGTGCTGGTCCCAGCCATCAGTGGGGCACCGGCGCCGCCAGCGGGGTCAGCGTCGAGCTTGACCTGACAACGCTGTACGAGCTGCGAGACGGCGCGATCGTCCGCGTGCACCAGTACGACACGCTCGACGAGGCCCGCGCGGACGCGGCCGGTTCTAGCCCTCGCCGAGGGTCGGGGCGACCTCGACCGGCTCGCCCTCGGGCAGCCAGTGCGCCTCGGGCGAGGGCGGCGTGTCGCGCAGGTACCACTCGGCGTCGAGGGCGCCCATGCAGCCGGTGCCGGCGGCGGTGATCGCCTGGCGGTAGGTGCGATCGACGAGGTCGCCGACCGCGAACACGCCGTCGAGCTTGGTGCGGGTCGCCCTGCCCTCGGTGAGCACGTAGCCGTCCTCGTCGGTCGGCACCTGGTCGGCGACCAGCTCGGAACGCGGGATGTGGCCGATCGCGACGAACGCGCCGCCGACCTCGAGCTCCGAGGTCTCACCCGTCTCGGCGTGGCGCAGCCGCACGGCGCGCAGCTTGCCGTCCTCGCCGGCGATGAACTCCTCCGGGACGTACGGCGTCTTCAGCTCGATGTTGGGCCGCTCCTTGGCTCGGTCGAGCATGATCTGGGAGGCGCGGAACTCGTCGCGGCGATGGACGATCGTCAGCTCGGAGGCGTACTTGGAGATGAAGATCGCATCCTCCATCGCCGAGTCGCCGCCACCGATGACCGCGACCTTCTCGCCCTTGAAGAAGGCTCCGTCGCAGACCCCGCAGGTGGAGACGCCGCGGCCGGAGAGCTCGAGCTCGCCGGGGAGGCCGAGGCGTCGCGGCTCGGCGCCCATCGCCAGGATCACGCTCTTGGCGGTGTAGACGTCGTCGCCGATCGAGATCCGCTGGACGCCACCGTCGGAGAGCTCCACCCGGTCGGCATCGTCGGTGACGAAGCGGGTGCCGAACTTCTCGGCCTGGGCTCGGAACTGGTTCATCATCTCCGGCCCCATGACGCCCTCGGGGTAGCCGGGGTAGTTCTCCACGTCGGTGGTGTTCTGCAGCTGGCCGCCCCACTGGAAGCCCTCGATCACCAGCGGCTCCAGGTTGGCGCGCGCCGCGTACAGCGCCGCCGTGTAACCGGCCGGGCCACCGCCGAGGATGATCAGGTTCTCCGTCTTGCGCTGCTCGTCGTTCATATCCATGAGTCTTTCCGATGGGAGTCTATATCACTTTACTTTATGAAGTAATGGCCGATCCCGGGATCGGGTCGGCAACCGAGCGGCGCCCCGGATGGCGCGTCTCCTCCCACTCGTGGACGGTCTTTCGAAGCTGCAGGAAGGCTACGACTCCCGGCGGGATCGGCAGCCAGAACGCCATGATCCGGTAGAGCAGGATCGCGGCGAAGATGTTGTGGACGCCGAACAGGGCGAAGGCGCCGAGCATCCCGGCGTCGACCCCCCCGACCCCGCCCGGGAGCGGGATCAGGTTGGCGAACATGCCGACGAAGAAGGCCTGAACGACGACCGCCAGCGGAACCGAGACCCCGAACGCCCGGAACGAGGCCCAGAGGATCCCGATCTGGGCGGCCCAGAAGCCGACGGCGCCGAGCAGCGCGAGCCCGCCGCGCGACGGCTCGCGGACGAACCGAAGCGCCTCCCGGGTGCCGACCGCCGCGGTCGCCGGCACGGTCGCCAGGCGGCGCACGATCCGGCCCGAGAGCTTTTCCTGGGAGGCTCCGGAGAAGCGGCGCTCGAGGTCGCCCGGGACCAGTGACATCAGCAGGAAGACCAGGATCACGCCGCCGGCGATCGCCGCGGGGACGATCGTCATCCCCGGCGGCGCCGGGCCGTCGAAGACGCCGGTGCTCATCAGGATTCCGTTGATCACCAGGGTGGCCATGTAGACGGCGTACAGGAGGACCAGGAAGGCGACCATCCGCGCCGCGGTCTCCTTGCGCGGCATCCCGGCCTTGCGCAGCGCCCAGTAGGTGAGGACGATGCCGCCGGCGCCGCCCGCCGAGAACAGCCGGGTCGCGGCGAGGCCGGCCATCGTGATGTCGTAGGAGTCCTTCCAGCGCAGCTTCACCCGCTCGCCCACGACGCCGCGAAACAGAGCCACGTAGGCGGCGAACATGACCACGGCGAACGCGAACGAGATCGCGACCCAGAGGGGCTTCGCGTCCCCGAGCTTGGCGCTCGCGTTCTGGTCGGCGACCAGCTTCGGCAGCAGTACGTAGATGCCGAGGATGAGGATGAGGATGATGAAGGCCGACTGCGCGAGGCGCTTCGGGTTCTCGAAGAACGAGGGCTCGTAATCCTCGTCCTCGTCGTCCTCGTCGGACTCGATCCCGGGTTCGGCAGCCGTATCCGCCAGCGTCTCCTCGAGCTCATCCCCCTTGTCTCGATCGGTCGGATCAGGGCTCCCCATCCAGGTTCATCCTCGCAGGCCCGCCCGTCGATACGCCGTCAGGGGCGCTCAGGCGGCGTTGGCGACCTGCTCGAGGCGGCGCAGCACGCGGTTCACGGCCTCGACCGCGGGCTCGGCCAGCGGCTCCCCCGCGCGGACCGCCGCGACCAGCGCGGCCCCCGCGATCAGGTCGGTCACGTAGTGCTCACCCAGGTAGACGAGCGCGAAGGCGAGGGTCCCCGCGTATCCCCAGCCGATCGCCCCCGGGATCCGCCCCGCCTCGCCCAGGTGGATCGCCGCCATCAGCGAGGTGGCGAAGTGAAGCGACGGCATCGCCGCCCACGGGTTGCCGTTGAAGCGGTCATAGAGCGGCTCCCAGGCCTGGCGCCAGACCTGCTCGCCGGCGTCGACCATGATCCGGCGGACCTCGATCCCCTCCGCCTCGGCGACCTCGGCCGCGACGTGCTCGACCGGCGGGTCGATGTAGCCCTGCTCGGCCGACCACCACGGCGGCGCGGTCGGGACGGCGAAGTACAGGGCGCAGCCGAGGTCGTACGTGGCGGCGAGCTGGCGCGCGGCGCGCGGGAAGCGCTCGGGGTGCCGCGCCTGGACGAAGAGCAGCGAGGCGTGCGGCTCCATGAACCAGACCCAGTGCACGGCCGCCAGCAGGCGGTCGAGCGGGGTGACGCGGCCGGGGCGGCTGAAGGTGCGCTGCAGCCGGGCGTTCGGCAGCCGGCCGAGCCCGAGCGCGCGGTCGATCACGATCGGGTAGCGGATGCGCAGCCGCGCCCGCAGCGCCGCCGGGTCGTCGTAGGGCAGCTCGTGGGCCATCACGAACCCCCACATCTGGACCAGGTAGAGCGCGATGTCACGGCCGCGCGTGCGCGGGCGCAGGACGGCGACGGCCATCGGCCCGGCGACCAGCGCGCCGACGGTCAGGCTCGCCGGGATCTTGCGCTTGCGGCGCACCACCGGCACCACGAAGGCGGCCGCGAGCACCCCGACGGCCGCGACGCGGACCGCGGTCCGCTGGGCGGGCGAGGGGCGTCGGGAGAGGCGTGGCGGGCGCAAGGCGGGGCGAGTGTAATCGGCGCCGCCGGCCGCTCGCCGCTCGCCGCTCGTATCGTCCGCCGGGTGAGCTTCGACGGCAGGCGGGTGGCGGTGACCGGAGCCGGTGGCTTCATCGGGGGCGCCGTGGCGCGGGCGCTGGTCGAACGCGGCGCGCAGGTCACCGGAATCGACGTCGATCCGGGCGCCGCCGCGGTGCTGGAGCGCGACGGGATCGAGCCCCACATCGCCGACGTCACCGACGCCGAGCGGATCGCGGCGGCCGTCGCCGATTGCGGGCTGGTCGTCCACACCGCCGCCTTCGTGCACGAGTGGGGCGCGATGTCCGATTTCGTCCGCGTCAACGTCGCCGGGACCGCGACCGTGCTCGACGCGGCCGCGACCGCCGGGGCGCGCGCGGTGCACGTCAGCTCGGTGGTCGTGTACGGCTACGACGCCCCCGGCGAGCTCGACGAGCGCGCCCACCTGCGCACCTACGGCATCCCCTACATCGACACGAAGTCCGCCTCGGACCGGCTCGCGCGGCGGCGCGGCGCGGTCGTCGTCCGCCCGGGCGACGTCTACGGGCCCGGCTCGATCCCGTGGCTGGTGCGCCCGCTCGAGCTGGCGCGCGCCGGCCGCCTGGCGGTCCCCGGCCGCGGCGACGGGACGATGCTGCCGATCTACGTCGACGACCTGGTCGCGGCGCTGCTCGCCGCCGCCGAGCGCGGCCGCGCGGGCGAGGCCTACACCGCCTGGGACGGACGGCCGGTCGGCTTTCACGAGTACTTCAGCCGCATCGCCGAGATCGCCGGGGGGCCGGCGCCGCGGCGCCTGCCGCGGGCGGCGCTGGTCGCCGCCGGGGCTGCGAGCGAGCGCTGGGCGCGGCTGCGAGGCACCACCCCTGCGTTCACCGCGCGCTCGCCGACCTTCGTCGATCGGCGCGGCACGGCGTCGATCGAGCGGGCGCGCACCGAACTCGGATGGGAGCCGCGAATCGCTCTCGATCGCGGCCTGGAGCTGTGCGCGGCGTGGGCGCGCGAGCGCGGCCTCGCGCCCGCGATCGCGGCGGGCGGCGGTGGACCGCCGCTTGACGATTAGAATGGCGCCGCCTTGAGCCGTCGGACCATCCTGCTCGCCGCCACCGCCGCCAT
This sequence comes from uncultured Solirubrobacterales bacterium, assembly GCA_963781265.1. Taxonomy (GTDB): domain Bacteria; phylum Actinomycetota; class Thermoleophilia; order Solirubrobacterales; family 70-9; genus WHSW01. Next base: position 289,237 of record CAWAFH010000003.1, on the reverse strand, counting down.
GCTCGCGCTCGCATGGGCCGCGGCCCCTGCCTACGCGGTCGACCTGGCGCCGCCGGAGCCCCACTCGCCCAACGCGGAGACGATCCACTCCAGCTACGTGGTGATGATCGTGATCACGATCGCGGTCATCCTGGTGATCAACTTGGCCCTGCTGGCCGCGGTGGTCCGCTTCCGCGAGCGCCGCGGGGTCGAGCCCGCCCGGTTCACGGCCGGGCGCGGCGCCCTGCGCCCGGTGATCGGCGTGCTCAGCGTGCTGGCGCTCGCGATCTTCGTCTACGGCGTGATCCAGACCGACGACGCGCGCGAGATCGAGCCGACCGGCCCCGACGGGCTGACCTCCAACCCCACGGCTCAGGTCGGGATCAAGGGCTTGTCGCCGTTCGCGACCACCGACGACGAGGAGTCCGCGACCGGCTCGCTGCCGATCGGCGGCACGGAACCGACCGAGTCGGCGCCGCTGCAGATCGACGCGATCGCCCAGCAGTGGCTGTGGCGGTTCGAGTATCCAGGCGGCCGTCCCGGTGCCCGCACCTTCTCCTACGGCGAGCTGGTCGTGCCCGTCGACACCACCGTCGTCCTCAACATCACCTCAACCGATGTGCTCCACAGCTGGCACGTGCCGGCGCTCGGTGGCCAGGTGCAGGCCTCGCCCGGCGAGGTCGTGCAGACCTGGTTCAAGGCCGACGCGGTCGGCCGCTACTCGGGCTCCTCCACGGTGTTCTCCGGGACCAGCTTCCCGGCCATGCGCTCCTGGGTGCGCGTCGTGACCGTGCCCGAGTACGAGGCCTACATCAAGGACCTCGGGGCCCAGCTCGACAAGGCCCAGACGACGGTGCTGGACGTCCAGCAGGCCGCGACGGAGGCAACCGCGCCGTGACCCCGCCCGCCGCCACCCGCGGGGCCCGCCCCGAGATCGTCAGCCGCGAGCTGAAGCCGTCGCGCCAAGCATGGATCGAGCGCGCGACGAGCGCGGACCACAAGTCCGTAGCGCTGATGTTCATGGCGACCGCCGGGACCTTCCTCGCGCTGGCCGTCACCCAGTTCGCGCTCATGCGGATGCAGCTGATCGTCCCCGACAACACCCTGATCAAGCCGGAGATCTTCAACCGGCTGATGACCGGGGCGACGGTCAGCTTCCTGATCCTCGGCTGCTTCCCGCTGCTGCTCGGCCTGATCGGCTACATCGCGCCGCTGCAGATCGGCGCGCGCGGGGTCGCGCTGCCGCGCCTCAACCAGCTCTCGTACTACCTGTACCTGGCCGGCTGCGTGACCATCCTCGGCAGCTTCCTGTACAGCGCTCCGGAGACGGGCACCGCCGCCCTGCCGCCGCTCTCGGACCTGGTCTACTCGCCCTCCAACGGCGCCGACGCCTGGATCGCCGGCGTCGCGCTGGCGACGCTCGGCTTCGTCTGCTTCGCGATCAACCTCGTCGTCACGCTGCGCAAGCTGCGCGCCCCCGGGCTCGCCTGGCGCCGGGCTCCGCTGTTCGCATGGGCCTCGGCGGTGATCGGCTACATGCTGCTGCTGATCGGCCCGATCATGATCGCGGCGCTCACCATGCTCGAGATCGACCGCCGCTTCGACGGCGTCTTCTTCGACTCGCAGGAGGGCGGCGCGCCGCTGCTCTACGAGCACCTCTCCTACATCTACTTCACCGGCCTCTACCTGGCGATCTTCATCGGCGCCGCCGGAATCATCTCGGAGATCCTGCCGACCTTCGCGCGCAAGCCGATCTTCAGCCGCCGCGCCGTCGGCACGTCGCTGGTCGCGGTCGCGGCACTCGGCCTGCTCGCCTGGATGCAGAACATGTACATCGCCCCGCTCAACGAGGGCTGGACGATCATGGCGATGGCGTTCGCGCTCACGCTCGTCGTTCCGATCGGCGTCATCTTCTACAACTGGATCGCGACGATCTGGGGCGGCGTGCTCGAGCTGCGCGCCGCGACCTGGTACGCGCTCGCCGCGATCGTGACGATGTCGTTCGGGCTCGCCGGCGAGCTCTCCTACTCGGTGATCCCGGTCGGCTGGGCGCTCGACTACACCACCGCGAGCCAGGGGGACACGCTCTACCTGCTGGTCGGCGGCGGCGTGATCGGCGGCTTCGCCGGCCTGCACTACTGGTTCCCGAAGCTCAACGGCCGCCTGCTCGGCGAGGGGACCGGCAAGGCGGCTCTGGTCCTGATCGTGATCGGGATCAACGTCTACGTGCTGATGATGTTCCTCGCCGGGCTCGAGGGCCAGCCGGTCGACATCTGGCGCTTCGCCGAGGACACCGGGGTCGACGGCTACAACCTGATCGGCTCGATCGGCGCCTTCATCCTGGTGATCGGGATCCTGCTCGAGCTCGGCAACGCCGCCTACAGCTGGCACAACGGGCTCGTCGCGCGCGGCCACGACCCGTGGCGCGGCTCGACGCTCGAGTGGTACGCGCTCTCGCCGCCCCCGGCGCACAACTTCGACGCGGTTCCGGACGTGCGCAGCGCCGAGCCGCTGCACGACATCCGCGAGTCGATCGCGGTCCGCGAGCGGGCCTTCGTCGCGCCGCAGGGAGTCGAGCGCCTCGCGCCGTCGGAGCCCGCGCCAGAGCCGGAGCCGGCCGCTGCCGACCCCGCTGCGGCCGCGCCGCAGGCGCCGCCGAGCGCCACCGCCGTCGCCGAGCCGGAGCAGGGAACGGATCAGCCCGAGGGGTCGCCCGGCGATTCCGACGACGGCGATAGCGCCCCGGTAGCCTGAGCCCCATGAGTGCAGTCGCCGCTCGTAGCGATGCGGACGAGCTTTCCCGCTTCCGCCGCCTCGTCACCTTCACGATCGTCGCCACCTTCGCCCTGATCCTCATCGGGGGCGTTGTCCGCGTGAGCGATTCCGGGCTCGGCTGCGGCGCCGAGGGCAGCGGCACGCACGGCTGGCCGCTGTGCGAGGGCGGCGTCCTCCCGGCCGACTCGGCCGAGTCGGTGGTCGAGTTCAGCCACCGCGTCGCGGCGACGATCGTCGTCGTGCTGATCGGGCTGCTCGCCTTCAAGGCCTTCCGCCGCCTGCGCGGCCACCGGCTGCTCGTCCGCGGCTCCGTCGCCGCCGGCCTGCTGGTCATCGCCCAGGCGGCGCTCGGCGGGCTCACGGTCGAGAAGGGCCTCGAGGACGAACTCGTCGCCGCCCATCTCGGGCTCGCGATGCTGCTGTTGGGGCTGTTGTTCGTGCTGCGGCGCGGAGCCGAGACCACCTCGCCGCCCGCGCGGGAGTCCGTCCGTGGGCTGCGGCCGCTGAGCTTCGTCACCGCGGGGCTCGTGCTGGCGACGATCGTCGCCGGGGGCTACGTCGCCGGAACCGAGTACCACGGCACCCCCGATCAGCCCCTGGTCGGCGCCCACTCGGCCTGCGGCACCGGCTGGGACACCGCCCAGTTCCCCGGGTGCAACGGGCAGGGAGCCCTCTCCTTCGGCCAGTCGCGGCTCGCCGACATCCAGCTCACCCACCGCCTGTTCATGTACCTGACCGCGATCTCGGTCCTGGCGATGGCCGCGGTGGCGCTGCGTCGCCATGCCCCCAGCCGCGCCTTCTGGATCGCGCCGCTGATCCTCATCGGCCAGATCGCGCTCGGCGCGATCAACGTCTGGGCCGGCAAGCACGCCGGGCTGATCATCGGCCATCTGGCGCTCGGGACGGCGCTGTGGGCGACCGTCGTCTACGCGACCGCTACTCTGCTGCCGGCCTCGGCGCCGGCCCCCGAGCGACTCGGGAACTCGCAGGCGACCGGAGCGGCACCGGCCTGATGGAAAGCGCGACGACAACGATCGCACTCGCTCGCGAGCGCACCTTCAGCGCCGTCGTGCGCGACTACATCGAGCTGACCAAGCCGCGGATCATCTCGCTGCTGCTGCTGACCACGGTGGCGACGATGATCGTCGCGAAGGGCGGCTTCCCCGAGATCTCGACGATGCTCTGGACGATGCTCGGCGGCTACCTGGCCGCGGGCGGCGCCGGGGCGATCAACCACTACATCGATCGCGACCGCGACGCCCGCATGGCCCGGACCCGGGGCCGGCCGCTGGTCGCCGGGCGGATCGAGCCGCTGCACGGGCTCACCTTCGGGATCGTCCTCGGAGCGCTCGCGGTCGTGGAGCTCGCGCTGACCGTCAACGTGCTCGCCTCGGTGCTCGCGCTCACCGGGCTGCTCGGCTACGTCCTCGTCTACACGATCTGGCTGAAGCCGATGACGCCGCAGAACATCGTGATCGGCGGCGCGGCGGGCGCCGTCCCGCCGCTGGTCGGCTGGGCCGCCGCGACCGGCGGCCTCGCCCCGGAGGCCCTCTACCCGTTCGGGATCGTCTTCCTCTGGACCCCGCCCCACTTCTGGGCGCTCTCGCTGCTGATCAAGGACGACTACGCCCGCACCGGGGTGCCGATGCTGCCGGTGGTGAAGGGCGAGGCGGTCACCCGGCGCCAGATCCTCGTCTACACGCTGATCCTGGTCGCGTTCACGCTCCTGCCGGTCGCGACCGGCTTCCTCGGCGCGATCTACGCCGTCGCCGCGATCGTCCTCGGCGCGGGGTTCATCGCGCTCGCCGTGCGCCTGCTGCGCGACCGCAGCCGCGCCGCGGCGCTGCGCCTCTACCTGTCCTCGCTCGCCTACCTGGCGCTGCTGTTCTGCGCGATGGCCGCGGACCGGGTCGTCTGATACAACGATCTGCACGTGGACCGCACCCGCGCCACATCGACCCTCGGATCCGGCCTGGTCACGGCCGCCCTGGCGCTCGCCGTCTTCGGGCTCGTGTTCGTGGTCGCGATCATCTACATCGGCTGAGATGAGCGCCGAGAGCCGCAACGGAGAGCCGGTTGAGCTCGTCTACGTGCCCGCGTCCTCGTGGCAGCCGGCGCTGATCGCCTTCGGGCTCGCCGCGGTGCTCGCCTCGCTGTTCACCTGGTGGCCCTACGGCGTCGCCGGGGCGATCGTGGCGCTGTTCGCGCTGCGCTCCTGGATCCGCGACGCGCGCCGTGACTACGGACGGCTGCCGCGCCAACAGCGGGTCGCGACCGCCGTCATCCCCGCCGTTCCGCTCCGGCGCCCCGCCGAGCGCGACTAGCCACCGGCAGCTAGGCCGCGCCCTGCTCGGCGTCCGGGGAGGTCGTGCTGGCCGTCGCGCCTTCGGTGGTCCAGACGCGGACGATGTCGCGCATCGAGAGAACGCCGACCAGCTCGCCGCCGTCGACGATCACCAGGTGGCGGATGTGGCGGCGCGACATCTCGACCGCAGCCCGCTCGAGGCTCCAGTCGGGCGCCGCGGAGATCACGGTGTCGGTCATGTGGTCGCCGACCCGCTCGGAATCCGGGTCCTGCCCGCGGCCGAGCGAGTTGAGGATGTCGCGCTCTGAGACCATCCCCGGGCCCGGCAGTTCCTCGTCGATCACGACCGCGGCGCCGACCTTCTTCTCGGTCATCCGCTGCGCGGCCTCCCGCAGGGTGTGGCCCGGCCCGACGGTCAGCACGACGCTCGACATCCCCTCGCGGACTTCCATCTTTGCGCGTCTCTCAGCTCTCTCGGCGGCTAGTGCAGATCGGCTCGAACCCTAGCCGATGCGCGGCGCCTGTGGGGCGGGTCGCGCCTCGCGGATGGATAGGATTGCGCTGTGCGTCCACCCCTTGCCCGCAGTCGCCGGCGGATCGCTCCCAGCCGCCTCGGAGTCGTCGTCGCCGCGATCGCGACCGCCGTTGTGGTCGCCGGCTGCGACGCGACCGAGGACGCCAACGTCGACCGCGGCCGGGCCCTGTTCCAGCAGAACTGCGGCACCTGCCACGCGCTCGCCCAGGCGGGCACCAGCGCGAACATCGGGCCCGACCTCGACGCCGCGTTCGCCCAGGCGCGCGCCGACGGGATGGACAACGACACGGTCGAGGGCGTCGTCCAGACCCAGATCGAGTCGCCGCGCTACGAGCGGAAGGGCGCCCAGGACTTCGACCGCGTTTACATGCCGGCGGAGATCGTCACCGGCCAGGACGCCGAGGACGTCGCGACGTACGTCGCCAGCGTCGCCGGCGTGCCGGGCGCGAAGCCGCCGCCCCTCGGGACGCCCGACCAGGTCTTCGCTGAGAAGTGCTCCTCGTGCCACGGGCTCGAGGCCGGCACGGGCAGCGGCGTCGGGCCGAACCTCGGCGACGACCTGGTCGGCAAGGACGCCGCCTACGTCAAGGAGTCGATCGTCGACCCGAACGCGGTCATCGCCCAGGGCTACCCGTCCGGAGTGATGCCGCAGGACTTCGAGCAGCAGATCCCGGCCAAGGACCTGGACGCGCTCGTGCAGTACATCCTCGACCAGGTCAACCAGGGCGCCGCCAAGGGCGGCTGAGCGCTCCTCAGGGACCCTGGCGCCGCCTGCGGCTGAACCAGACCCCGATCCCGATCCCGACCTCGAAGCCCAGCACGACCGCCGCCCAGCCGGGCCCGGCGATCATGCTGACCACGAGCACCGGCAACAGCGCGATGCCGACGCCGACCACGACCTTGAACATCGCCTGCTCCGAGGGCAGCGGGTTTCTGGGGGCATCATCGGCCATCGGTCCAGGGACCGGACGCTATCGCCCGTCGGCGCGCAGCGCCGGTAGGTTGGGCGCGTCAAACCGGCGGACGCGGTTCGCCACGACCCGAGGAGGGATCGCTTCCGCGGCAACAGCCAGCCGGACAACGCCGACCAGCTGCGCACCTTCAAGCCGTTCTGCAACAGCTGAGCCGGCGCGGAGGCGCCGACCGCGCGCGGCCCGGGCCGCGCGCGCTCAGGCTTCGGCCGCGACCTTGACCTCGCAGAGGTCCACCGAGGCGCGCGTGCCGGGGGTGTCGCCGGAGTCCATCTGGTCGAACACCGCGCTGCTCGTGCGCATGTCCTCCTCGGTCTCGAAGTAGCCCACGAACACCGCGGTCGACTGGTCGGCGTCGAATAGGAGCTTCATCCCGGTCGACTTCACCCCCTCGGGCGGGCCGCCGGCTTCCTCGACTCGAGCGGCGATCGCCGCGATCCGATCCGGGCTTACGTCGGTGAACCTGACCACTCGCGCGTACATGGACGACCTCCTCGTTCGATTGCAGCCGATCCTAACCCCACCGCGCGCCCACGCAGCTACGTCTCGGTAGACGGGGTCGCCCGGAATGGCGCGGAAGTCCTCGACGCGTAGGCACGCTCGATTGCCTCCACGTTCTCCTGCGACATCACCTACTCCGACAGCCCGGCGGCTTCGAGGGCATTGCCCTCGTCGTAGAACTCGCGAATGCGCACGATCAACCCGTTGCGGATGGTGAGGAGCTCGTAGTCGACCGCGCGGACCTCGCCCCCGCTCATCGCACCCCTGCCCACCTCGCGCCCGACAACGAGCACGTCGTCGCCACCGCAGTCGACGATCCGCTGGACTTCGAACCTGTAGTCGTCGAAGCTCTCGAGCCATTCCTCAAGCCGCCGCCTGACTCCGTCGCGCCCCCGGTAAGTCGTCCCGTCTTCGGGAGCGCTCCACTCAACCTCCGGGTGGCAGAACTCCATCGTTCTCGGCATCGCGGCCAACAGCTCCGCCTTGCTTGTAGCCACCTCATACCAACGCGCGGCGATTTCCACGTTCTCCTGGGACATCGCCTATTCCGACAGCCCGGCGGCTTTGAGGGCCTCGTCCCTGCTTGTGATTCCCTGCCCGTGTACGAGCTTGCCGTCCCGCACCGTCCACAGCTCCCAGAGAGTCCAACTGCTCTCCGCGCCGCTCTGCTTCCCACGGCCCTGCACCGTCTCCGTAGCCAGCACCTGTCGCCCGCATCGACGAACTCGTGGACCTCTATATGGGCGTCGTCGAACTCGCCCCAGAACGCCCCCCTCCACCGCTTCAATCCCTCAGGCCCTCGGTACACGCCCATCACGCCTGGGATCACCCCAGCGGGGGGGACATACTCGAAGTCCGGAGCAACGTCCGCAACCATGCCATCGATGTCGCCTCGGTTGAACGCCGCGTAGGCGCGCCGCATGATCTCGACGTTCTCCTTCGACATCGCCCACGCAGTATCTCGCGGAAGGACGCGCTTTCCACGCGACGACGAATCCGACCCCTTGGAGGCGGCGGTCTAAATCATGCGCTTCTCAAAAAACGGCGCGAGCAGCAGCCGTTAGTAGGGCGCGACGGGGGGACGGACCGTGAAGACACAGCATCGGCATCGGTCCGTCTCCCCGCGCCAAAACCTCAGCGGCACGGCGGCCGGCGAGGAACGTGAACTTCGACCTCGATCACGTACTCGGGTCGTCCGGCGACATAGCGCCACCACGCCTCCGGCCTCGACCCGACGTAAGGCGGGCCGCCGCGAATTTGTGTCCCGGATTTGTGTCCCTGCGCGGGACAAACAAGACGGAGACACAGCGTCCGCAGGAATGAGAACCGCTTGCCTAAGCGGGTTCTAGAGGAGATAGACCGCGGTGAACACGATCAACCACATCACGTCGACGAAGTGCCAGTAGATCCCCGGCACCTCCACCCCGAGATGGTCCTTGGCCTCCGGGCCGAAGTGACCACGCCAGGCGCGGATGTTGGCGAACGAGAGCAGGACGAGGCCGACGAACACGTGCGCTCCGTGGAGGCCCGTGAGACCGTAGAAGATCGAGCCGAAGGCGCCGTCGCGAGCGCTGAAGCCGATGTGCACGTACTCGTTGATCTGGATGAAGAGGAAGGTCGCCCCGAGCAACCAGGTCATCGCGAGGCCCATCTTCATGCCGTTGCGGTTGCCCCTGCGCACCGACTCGAGCGCCCAGTGGACCGTGAAGCTGGACGAGACCAGGATCGCGGTGTTGACGGCGGCCACCGAGACCGGGAGGTCGAAGCCCTCCGGCGGCCACGGGCCCTCGTTGGAGACGACGCGGAGGAAGAAGTACGAGGCGAAGAACGCCCCGAACAGCATGATCTCCGAGATGATGAAGAGCAGGATGCCGAGCGTCTGGCGGTCGATCCGCGAGCTCTGATGGGCCTCGGGCGGACCGTGGTGCTCGTGCTCGTGGGCGCCGGAGGAGGCGCCGGGAACGGGGATGGACGCGGATTCCATTACGCCGGCACCTCCGTCGGTTCGCCGCTCGCCGCTCGCCGCTCGCCGCTCGCGCCCCTGGCCTCGTAGTGCTCCACGGGGAGGTCGGTGACCTCCTTGACGCGGTCGATCAGGCCCTCCTCGACCCACTTGGACTGCTGGCCGGCGAGGGTCGAGATCAGGATCTCGTCGATTCGGTAATGGTCGATCGCGTTGGTGATCGCCGCGAACGGCTCGGGGCTCATCGGCTGGCCGGTGGCGTCGATCTCGTCGCGGTAGAGCTCCGCGAGCGTCGCCGCGAGCCGCTGACAGACCTCTTCGCGGCTGAGATCGCCCGAGCGCGGGCAGATCACCGTGTAGCGGTGCGGCTTGTCGGCGGCGCGCTCCTTGAGGCGCGCGACCAGGTCCGGGCTGTTGATCGTCTGCGTGCCGACGACCAGGGTGTGGACGAGGTCCCAGCGGACCGCGTCGTCATCGACGCGGACCGGGATGTGGGTCACCGGCACCTCGATGGTCGCCTTCGCCCACTCGACCAGGTCCTTGCGGGTGAGCCCGAAGCGGGTCTCGTAGAGGGCCGAGAGCAGCACCTCGTCGGGCTGGAAGGCGCGGACCGCATCGTCGAGGGCCAGCGATGGCAGCGGGTCCATGACCGCGCCCACGGCCTCGATCCCGAACGCCTCGAGCACCCGCTGGGTGACCTCGACCCGGCTCTGGGCGGCGTCGCGGATCTCGTCGCGGTCGACGATCTGCCCGACCGTCGGCAGGTTCTGCGGCGCCGCGACGGCGACGTGGTCGGCGCCGGCCTCGACCCGGTCGCGGATCGCCTGCAGCAGCTTGCGGCCGCCGGCGACCTCGTTGACGAACGCGAGCACGGTGCCACCGTCGGACCAGTCGACCGAGCTGGTCGGGTCGTCGACGGGGTAGTCGGCGTGTTCGGCGTCGGTCACGGACTACTCCCTGCGGTCTCGGTTCCGGCGCCCGCCCCCACGGTGGCCGGCTCGTGCTCGGGCACGTCGGCCTCCGAGGGGCCCATGATCGCGTGCCGCGCGCCGGGGACGCCAAACTCGTACGGGCCGCCGACCACGCGCGGGATCTCGTCGAAGTTGAAGACCGGCGGCGGCGAGGACACCTGCCACTCGATCGTCTTCGCGCGCCACGGGTTCGCCGTCGCCTTCGGCCCCCACTTCCAGCTCACAGCCATGTTGTAGAGGAAGATCAGCTGCGCGATTCCGAGCACGAACGAGGAGATCGAGATCACCAGGTTCCAGTCGCCGAACTGGGCCGCGTAGTCGGCCACCCGGCGGGGCATGCCCTCCATCCCGATCCAGTGCATCGGGATGAACGTGCCGAGCATCCCGATCAGCGTCAGGTAGAAGTGCGCACGCCCAAGCCGCTCGTCGTACATGCGCCCGGTCATCTTCGGGAACCAGTGGTAGATCCCCGAGAAGATCGTGAAGACCGACCCGCCGAAGAGCACGAAGTGGATGTGGGCGACGATGAAGTAGGTGTCGGAGACGTGGATGTCGATCGGCACCATGCCGAGCATCACCCCGGAGATCCCGCCGATCACGAACGTGACGATGAACCCGAGGCTGAACAGCATCGCGGTCGATTTGAGGTGGATCTTCCCGTCGAACAGGGTCGCCAGCCAGGAGAAGATCTTGATCCCGGTCGGGACCGCGATCAGCAGCGTGGTGATCATCATCGGCACCCGCAGCCAGCTGAACATGCCGCTGACGAACATGTGGTGCGCCCACACCGTGTACGACAGGACGACGATCCCCAGCAGCGCCAGGGCCATCAGCCGGTAGCCGAAGATCGGTTTGCGGGCGTGGGTGGAGATCACCTCGGAGACGATCCCGAACCCGGGCAACATCATGATGTAGACGGCCGGGTGTGAGTAGAACCAGAAGATGTGCTGGTAGCTGAGCACGTCGCCGCCGAAGGTCTCCTGGAAGAAGTTGGTGTGCAGGGAGCGGTCGAAGAGGACCATGAACTGGACCCCGGCGATGAACGGCGTCGCGGCGACCACGAGCAGCGAGGTCGAGAGGTTCGCCCAGACCAGCAGCGGCATCCGCCAGAAGGTCATCCCGGGCGCCCGCATCGTGATGATCGTGACCAGGAAGTTGAGCGCGGTCGCGATCGACGAGGCGCCCGCGAACTGCACCCCGAGGTTGAAGAACGACTGCCCGAGCGGAGCCCCGGTGGACAACGGCGCGTAGCCGGTCCAGCCGGCGTCGAAGGCACCACCGGGGACGAGGAAGCTGGCCAGGAACAGCAGGCCGGCCATCGGCAGCATCCAGAACGAGAGCGCGTTGAGCCGCGGGAACGCCATGTCGGGCGCGCCGATCATCAGCGGCAGCACGTAGTTGGCGATCCCGGCGAAGACCGGGATCACGAAGACGAAGATCATCAGCGCCGCGTGGGTCGAGAAGAGGCCGTTGTAGAGGCCCGGGTCGACGATCTGCGTGCCCGGCTGCGCGAGCTCGGCGCGGATCAGCATCGCCACGAGGCCGCCGCAGAGGAAGAAGAAGAACGTGGTGACGATGTACTGGATCCCGATCACCTTGTGATCGGTGTTGAACTTGAAGTAGTCGCGCCACGAGCTCGCCCCGTGCTGGGAGTGGTCCTCGGGCACGGTCGGGGCGCCAACCGCCCAGCGGAACCAGTAGTCGAAGGCCCCGAGCCCGATCAGGAAGCCGAGCGGGCCCGTGATCGCAGGGACGATCAGGTGCGGGTAGCCGGTCGGATCGGTCTGGAAGATCTCGAGCCCGGAGATCGCGCGCAGCGCGACGACGAGCCCGAAGCCGAAGCCGGCGCCGATGATGAACCCGAGCCCCGCCCGGATCAGACCTGGTGACTTGACTGCCGCTGCCAACGCCTTACCTCCTCAAGCCTATGTCCCGCCGGACGATGCCGCGGACCCGCCGCCCGCGGTCGCCGACTGCGCCTTCGCCTGCTCGGCGAGCCAGGCGTCGAACTCCTGCTGTGACTCGACCACCACGGGTGCGCGCATGGTCGAGTGGCCGGTGCCGCACAGCTCCGTGCAGACGAGGCTGAAGCTGCCCTCCTCGTCCGGGGTGACCACGAACTGGTTGTCGATCCCCTCGGCCTCCGGGTCCTCGGCCGGGACCGCGTCGCGCTTGATCCCCCACTCGGGGACCCAGAACGAGTGCAGGACGTCGAGCGCCGTCATCTTCACCTCGAGCTGGCGATCCACCGGGACGTGCAACTCGTTGGTCGTCACGGGGGTCGCGGTGTCGCCTGTGCCGACCATCTGCTCGGGGTACTCGAAGGTCCACTTGAACTGCTGGCCGATCACGGTCACCGGCATCGCGCCGGGCTCCTTCGCCTCGATGTCGTCGAGCACGACCCAGCTGTAGCCGGCGCCGAACAGGACGATCATCGTCGGGATCACCGTCCAGGCGATCTCGAGCTTCGTGTTGCCGTGGATCGGCTTCCCGTCGCCCTCGTCGCCGGGCTTGACCCGGAACTTCCAGATCGCGTAGCCGAACATCACGCAGACGATCGAGAAGACGAACGACGAGAGGACGACCATGACGTCGAAGAGGGTGTCCATCGGGCCACGCTGCTCGGAGGCTGCGTCGCCGAACCAGTCGAACTGGAGCAGGATCACGGACATCACTGCCCCGATCACGATCATCGCGGCGCCAAGCCGCACATAGGTCACCCGGGTCACTGCGCGCCGATTCTATTGATCGGGGAGGCCGGGCCGTACGCACGTTCTCGAGCTAGTCGCATGCGTCTCAATCCCCCACCGGCCGCGGCAGCGCGTCGAGCCGGCCGGCGGCCGCGTCGAGGACCGCGTCGGCGACCCCGGCCCAGCTCCAGAGGCGGTCGACGGTGTCCCTGAGCACGGGCCCGGCCGCCTCGCGCTCGCCTGGCTCGAGCGCCAGCCAGGCGTCGAGCCGGGCGGCGATCGCGGCGACCGCATCGTCGTCCAGGTCGAACGAGACCAGGCTCGAGACCGGCTCGGGCAGGTCGGCGGCGAGCGCCGAGCTGACCTCCGCGGCGCCCGAATGCGCCGCCGACACCGGCAGCGCCCCGGTGGCGGCCGCCTCCGCGGCGACCATCCCGAAGGCCTCCGGGAAGGTGCTCGGGAAGACGAGCGCCTCCGAGCAGGCGACCGGGGTCGCGACCTCGCCGTGCTCGAGCCGGCCGGCGAAGTGGACGCTCCCGGCGGACGCCCGAGCGAGCTCGGCGTAGTCGGCCGGGGCGCGATCCATGAACGCCGAGAGGAAGCGAAGGCGCTTGGCCTCTCCCCCTTCGAGCCCGCGCCCGGTGGCGGCGAGCTCGCGCAGGGGCCCGAGGTCGCCGGTTGCGAGCCCGGCCTCCGCCTCGCGCAGGGGGCGCTCGGCGGCGCCGAATCCGACCACGAGCAGGCGGGCGTCCGGGTGCCACGCGTGGACCAGCGGCCAGGCGGCGAGCAGGAGGTCGATCCCCTTCGAGACGATCAGCTTGCCGACGAAGATGACGCGGGGGCCGCGGGCTTCGGCGTACCAGTCGATCGCCTCGGCCGCGGCCTGGGCGTCGCGGTCCCATGATGAGCCCCCGGCGCCGGCCGCGACGGCGGCCGGCTGAGGCGCCGTCGTGCGCAGCGCCTGCGCGAGCGATTCGAGCGCGATCACGCGCTCGGATCGGGGGATCGGGACGAAGAGGTCGACGTCGACCCCGGGCGGGCCGAGGCGGACCTTGGCGTTGGTCTCCGGGTCGTCGACCGCGAGGCGCAGTCGCTCGGCGATGTGCGACGAGCCGACGAGGATCCCGGCCGCGCCGGCGACCGCCTCCTCCGCGTAGGGACGGAATCGGTCGAGCTCGGGCAGCACCGTGTACGAGAGGTCCGAGCCGTGGACCTTGAGCGCGTAGCGCAACCCCGCGCGGGCGAGAATGACCGGGCCCATCACCAGGTGGTTGGCGAGCGCGGCGTCGACGCCGCCGAGCGACTCGACCAGGTCGGTGACGGCGGCGAGGTTGGCGTCCAGGTAGCGATCGAGCTCGGCGTCGGTGAGCTCGGCGAACGTCTTCACCTCGAAGCCCTCGTAGCGGTCGCGCACGTAGACGGGGAGCAGGCCGCCGATCTCGGGGTTGTGGACGGTGACCGAGCCCGGCGCCCCGGCGCCGAGGTCGGGCGGCTCGCGGTCCTGGCACAGCAGGTGGACCTCGTGGCCGGCGAGCGCGAGCGCGCGAGCGAGGCTGGCGTTGTAGACGTTCGAGCCGGTCCCGCGCAGCAGGTAGCCGTGAAAGATCAGAACCTTCACCGCGCCAGCCTACGCAGCGCGACGGCGGGGCCAGCGGATACATTTCACGGCCAATGCAGAACCCACGTCAGATCTACCGCCTGCGCGCACGGGCCTCGGGCCGCGAGGCGCTTGCCCCGGCCGAGCCGGGCGGCGTCTATCTCGACCGCGACACCGGCGAGGAGATGGAGCCGGTGACCAAGGTGCTGCCGCTCGCCCCGTCGGACTCGGCGCTGTTGCGCACCCCCGCCAACCTGCGGGCCTGCAGGCGCTGCGATCAGCTGATCGGCGTCGACGTCAGCGACTGCCCCTACTGCGGACTGCGCCAGCCTCCGCTCGCGTGAGCGGCCGCCGCCCGCTCGCCGCGCTCGCCGCCGTCGCGCTCGCCGCGGCCCTGTCCGCCTGCGGCGGCTCGGATGACGAGCAGCCCTCGACGATCACGGTCACCGCGCCGAGCAGCTCGACGACGACCTCGACGATCTCGACCTCGACCACGTCGTCGACGACCTCCACCAGCTCGACGACTTCGTCGACCACGACGACGGCGCCGGCTCAGTCGACGACCACGACCGGGCCGCCGGCCGGCGGGAGCCCGGACTCGGGCCAGGGCAACGACAGCGGCGGGGTCTCACCGGACGGCTCGGCGAGCTTCGACGAGTTCTGCACCGAGAACCCGGACGCCTGCGAGTAACGGAGCCCTACGCGGCCCCGAACCGCCGACGGGTCGAAACCGTTGCCCTGTCTGGCGAAATCAACCCGTCGCCAGGGGTGGGGGCGAGATCACCGCGGGACGTAGTAGCCCCAGTACAGGAGCCGGGCGCCCTTGTAGTCGCAGCCGTACTCCCGCGTGGAGCCGACCTTCTGCTGCGGCTTGCCGTTCTTGATCTGGTTCGGGTCGGTGGCGCCGCACTGGCCCGCGTCGCGGCTCGAGCGCCAGAGGTTGCTGTCGCTGCTCTGGCCGACCGCGAACGACGGCGACCAGGTCGGGATCGTCAGCGCCAGGAACTCGCCCTTGCGGATCTTCAGCGGGTCGGTGAGGGTGAAGGTCTGGCGGGTGCCGAGGATCGAGTTCAACGTGACCACCGGACTCTGCGCCTTGAGCTTGTAGTTGCGCTCGTCCTTGCGCTTGATCACGGAGATCCGCGCGGTCGGGGCCATCCCGAACTGATTCGACTCGTAGAAGTCGCCGAAGAAGTTCGCCTCGGACTTCTTCGGCTTCGAGAGGTCGAGCGACCAGGCGACCAGGGTGCCGTCCTCGCGCGCCTTGAACGGCCCCCGGGTGCCGTCGGCGGTCATCTGGAACCCGGTCACGCTGCCGACCGCCTCACAGGAGTCGTTCGGCCCGTTCTTCGGGCATGAGGGCGCCGGGTTGCGATTCGTCTTGCCGAGCGTCTTCGCGGGCTTCGCCGCCGCGATCGAGGCTCCAAAGCAGAGCAGGCCGAGCACCGCCGCCAGCGCGGCGAGCGCAACCGGCCTCTGCGGGCGCGAATTTGTGTTCTTGTGGGTCATCTCGTAGGCAAACACGGGCAATCGGTGCGGGTTTCGGTCCTCCAGCGGCCCCGTAGCTTAGGCCGCTCGGCCCCCGCCGGTAGATTGCCCGCGCGTGCCTGCAATCGAGGTAACAGGGCTCGAGCGCGAGTTCTCTGGGGAAATCAAGGCCGTCGACGGCGTCGACCTCGAGGTCGCCGAGGGCGAGATCTACGCGTTTCTCGGCCCGAACGGCGCCGGCAAGACCACCACGGTGCGAATGCTGACCACCCTCCTGCGCCCGACCGGCGGGCGCGCGACCGTCGCCGGCCACGACGTCGTCGAGGATGCGGCCGCCGTCCGGCGCTCGATCGGGGTCGCGCTGCAGGAGGCGGCGCTCGACCCGCTGATGACCGGGCGCGAGCTGATCCGGCTGCAGGCGACGCTGCACGGGCTGATCGGCGCCGAGGCCGAGCGCGACTGCGACGCGCTGCTCGAGCGGGTCGGGCTGACCAAGGCCGCCGACCGCCGGGTCGGCACCTACTCGGGCGGCATGCGCCGGCGCCTCGACCTGGCCTCGGCGCTCGTCCACGGGCCCGAGGTCCTGTTCCTCGACGAGCCGACCACCGGCCTCGATCCGGTCAGCCGCAAGGCCATCTGGGAGGAGGTCTCCCGGCTCAACGACGAGGGCACGACCGTCTTTCTCACCACCCAGTACCTCGAGGAGGCCGACCAGCTCGCCGACCGCGTCGGGATCATCAGCGGCGGCAAGATCGTGGCCGAGGGCACACCGACCTCGCTCAAGGCCGAGGTCGGCAAGTCGCATCTCGAGCTCGGGATCATCGACGGCGGCGAGGAGCGGGCCAACGAGGTCTGCGCCGCGCTCGGGGAGCTGCTGCCGTCCCGCGACGGGAAGCTCCTGGTCGAGCTCGACGGCGGCGCCAACGACGTCGCCAGGGTGGTCCGCGCGCTCGA
Organism: uncultured Solirubrobacterales bacterium; assembly: GCA_963781265.1. Lineage (GTDB taxonomy): Bacteria > Actinomycetota > Thermoleophilia > Solirubrobacterales > 70-9 > WHSW01. The sequence continues at coordinate 272,508 of CAWAFH010000003.1, read as the reverse complement.
CGACGCCGGGGTCATGTTCGACTCGCTCGAGCTGGTCGAGCCGACCCTCGACGACGTCTTCGTCGCGAAGACCGGCGAGCACCTGGAAGACGACGGGTGAACGCCCTCGTCGCGAACGGGCGCGTCGTTCTCGCGCTCGGCTCGCGCTCGGTCAAGCAGACGTTCCGCCGCCCGCAGCTGGTCTCGCCGATCGTCATCTTCCCGACGCTCCTGCTCGCGATCCAGACCGGCGGCGCCGGCCAGGCGGTCGACCTGCCCGGCTTCCCCCAGGTCGACAACTTCCTGAGCTTCATGCTCGCCGGGGCGATGCTCCAATCGACGCTGCTCGCCGGCAACTCGGGCGGAATCGCGCTCGCGGTCGACCTGGAGATGGGGTTCACCGATCGCCTGCTGGCGGCGCCGATCTCGCGGTTCGCGATCGTCCTCGGCCGGCTCGCCGGGACCTTCGTCCTCGGCGCGGTGAGCGCGCTCTGGTTCATCGCGATCGGCCTGATCTTCGGCGCCTCGTTCGAGCTCGGCGTCCCGGGGATGCTGCTGATGATCGTGTTCACCTCGCTCGCGGCGGTCGCCTTCGGCGGGCTCAGCGCGGCGATCGCGCTCTACACCGGCCAGGCGTCGGTGGTCCAGGGGCTGTTCCCGCTGATCTTCGTGATCCTCTTTCTCTCGAGCGCCTTCTTCCCGGTCAACCTGCTCCTCGAGCCCGCGGCCTCGATCGCCGAGTACAACCCGCTCTCCTTCATCGTCGAGGGGATCCGCGAGCCGGTGATCGGGGCGCTGAGCGCGGAGACGGTGCTCAAGGCCTTCGGCGCGCTCGCGCTCGTCGGTGGGATCTCGTTCGTGCTCAGCGCCATCGCCCTGCGACGCCGGCTGCGGGTGGGCTAGCGATGCGGAGCGAAGCGATGCAGAGCCGCGCCGCTGATGAGGCGCCTGGCTGATGGGCCTCGCCGCCGACCTCGCCACCGTGCGCGCGCTGATCCGCCGCGCCGCGAACGAGCTCCTGCGGGTTCCCGGGGCGGCGATCCCCGGCGTGCTCGCCCCCACGATCTTCTTCCTCGGCCTGACCTCGGTGTTCGGCAATCTGACCGACCTGCGCGGCTTCGACACCGACAGCTATCAGAGCTTCATCATCCCGGTGAGCATGCTCCAGGGCGCCGGCTTCACCGGCGCGGCCACCGGGGTCAACCTCGCGCGCGACATCGAGCAGGGCTGGTTCGACCGCCTGCTCGCCTCGCCGGCCTCGCGCCCGGCGCTGCTGGCGGGGATGGTGATCTCGGCCAGCCTGCGCTCGCTGATCCCGGCGGCCGTCCTGCTCACGGTCGGCTTCGCGATCGGGGTCGGGTGGCCCGGGCTCGGCGGCCTGCTGCTGGCGTTGCTGTGCGTGATGGGCACCGGGACGATCGCCGCCTGCTGGGGCGTGACGCTGGCGCTGCGCTACAAGACGCAGAGCGCCGCGCCGCTGATGCAGGCGGGGATGTTCATCCTCGTGCTGACCACGACCGCCTACGCGCCGCTGGCGCTCCTGCAGGGCTGGCTCGCCGCTATCGCCAGGATCAACCCGCTGACCCAGGTCGTGGACGCAGCCCGCCAGGGGTTCGTCGGCGAGACGATCACCTGGGCCGGGACGTGGCCCGCGATCGTCGCGCTCGCCGGGCTGCTGGCGATCCTCGTCGTCTTCGCGCTGCGCGGCATGAACCGCACCGCGGAATGACGAGCGGCGAGCTCGCCGAGCGCTGCCACGCGGTCCTGCAGGCCTCCCACGCCGAGGGCGAGCGCCGCGGCGTCCCCTACTCGTACACGCGGCCGAGCCCGACCCGCTATCCGTGGCAGTGGTACTGGGACTCCTGCTTCGCGGCGATCGTGTGGCGGCGCTTCGACCGCGCGCGCCCGCGGGCCGAGCTCGAGACGCTGCTCAACGCGATGCGCCCGGACGGGTTCATCGGCCACGTGGTCTTCTGGGACCAGCCGCTCAGCTTCCGGCGGCTCGTCTACTACAACGTCACCTCGCGCCACGCGGAGATGACCGGGACGATCCAGCCGCCGCTGCTCGCCTGGGCGTGGAGGCTGGCGGTCGGCGACCCGGCCGCCGAGCCGCGGATCGCCACCCACCACGAGTGGCTTCGCGCCAACCGCGATCTCGATGGCGACGGCCTGCTGTGGCTGGTTCAGCCCGACGAGTCGGGGCTCGACTCGTCGCCGAAGTTCGACCCGGTCTGGGGGCGGCTGAAGCACGGCGGCTACGGCTTCCCGCTGCTGGTGGCCCGCAACCGGCGCCTCGGCTGGGACGCGCGGCGGATCCGCGACCGCGGCTGGCCGGTGCTGTGCGAGGTGATGACCAACGTGCTCTGGGGCCTGGCGCGGATCTCCGCGGGCGAGCCGTCGATCACACCGGCGATCGTCGATCGCCTCTGGGACGAGCGTCGCGGGCTCTTCCTCGACGAGGTGCAACCGGGCGGCGCTCGGCCCGCCGTCTCGACCTGGGCCGCCCTCTCCCCGCTCGCCCTCCCGGACCTGCCCGACGAGATCGGCCACCGGCTGGTCCGCGAGCACCTGCTCGACCCGCAGCGCTACTGGCTCAACAACCCGCCGCCGTCGGTTTCCGCCCAGGAGCCGACCTTCGAGCCGAACCGGGGCCCGGGCTGGAAGCTGCGCTACTGGCGCGGCCCGACGTGGATCAACGCCGCCTGGATGCTGTGGATCGGGATGCGCCGCCTCGGCTACGAGGCCGAGGCCGCGCTGATGGCCGAGCGACTCTCGGGCCTCGTGCTGCGCGAGGGCCTGCGCGAGTACTACGACCCGTACACCGGCGAGGGGCTCGGGGCGCGCGAGTTCGCGTGGACGAGCCTCATCCTCGAGCTGGCGGAGCCGCTCGACGGCGAAACCCCGGTCCGGCGTGGATAGCGGTCCCTGCTGCGATCGGGCCGCTACTTGTAGCGGTAGGTGATCCGGCCGCGGTCCAGGTCGTACGGCGAGAGCTCGATCTTGACCCGGTCGCCCGGGAGGATGCGGATGTAGTGGCGTCGCATCTTGCCCGAGATGTGCCCGAGGACCTCGTGGTCGTTGTCGAGCTTCACCTTGAACATCGTGTTCGGGAGGGCCTCCGTGACCTCGCCCTCCATCTCGATCTTCTCTTCTTTGCCCATGCGCCGGGTGAGGGTAGCGGCTACTTGCCCTCGAACTTGGCTTTCCCAGGCCCGTCTGCAAGGAACGAGCGCACCGCGCCCTGCAGGTCCTCGCTCTTGAAAAGCTCGGCGAACTGGCCGGGGGTGACGGCGTCGGCGCGCTCGATCCCGCCGTCGCTGAACGCGCGGACGATCCGCTTCGTCGCGGCGTGGGCCTTCGTCGGACCGGCCGCCAGGCGCGCCGCGAACCGCAGCCCCTTCTCGTGCACGGTGCCGTCGGGGACGACCCGGTTGATGACCCCCCAGCGCTCCAGCGTCCCGGCGTCGTAGAGGCCGCCCGTCATCACGAACTCGCGCGCCCGGCCCGGGCCGGCGCGCTCGGCCATCCGCTGCGTCCCGCCGGCGCCCGGCGTCAGCCCCACGACCGCCTCGACGAGGCCGAACTTCGACGACTCCTCGGCCCAGAAGATGTCGCAGCCGAGCGCGACCTCGAGCCCGGCGGTGAGGCAGAGCCCGTGGACCAGGGCGATCGTCGGGATCTCGAGCGCCTCCAGCCGCTGCACGCCCTCGATCAGCGGCCCGGCCATCCCGCTCGCCGCCTCGGGCGAGTCGGCGTCGACGATCGCCTGGAAGGCGTGCACGTCGACGCCGCCGGTGAAGATGTCGCCCTCGGCGCACCAGACCAGCGCCCGGGCGTCGGAGCCCTCGACCTGGTCGAGGCAGTCCATCAGCTCGTTGAAGGCGTTGTCGGTGAACAGGTTGAGCGGCGGGTTGCAGAGCACCACCTTCGCCACCGCACCGTCGCGCTCGAGCTTGATCGTCGGCTCACTCATCGCTGTCTCCTCTGATTCTCCTGGCGGTCGCGCTGATCTCGCCGGGGTCGCCCGGGCTCGGCACCCAGGGGAGCTCGAGCGGGTCATCGGCGCGGCGCGGCACGACGTGCAGGTGGAAATGGAACACGGTCTGCCAGGCGGCGGCGCCGCAGGCGTTGATCACGTTGAAGCCCTCCGGGTGCAGCGTGTCGCGCAGCCGCTCGGCGAGGCGCTTGGCCGCGACGATCGTGTGCTCGAGGTCATCCGGGGAGATCTCCAGCAGGTCCGGCGAGTGGCGGCGCGGGATCACCAGAGCGTGCCCCGGCACGGCCGGGTTGATGTCCATGAAGGCGATCGTGTGCTCGTCGGAATCGACGATCTCGGCGGGCGCGTCGCCGCCGACGATCGCGCAGAAGATGCAGTTGGCGCCGGCGTGCTCTGGCATGGCGGGAGGGTATTGGGGAACCGCCGACCGCCGCTCGGCGCTCGGCGCTCGAACAGCTACTCGAGCGGCGAGCGGCGAGCGGCGAGCGGCTTCGCGAATTCAATCGCGTCCTCGGCAGTCCCCACCTCGCCGACGAACACCGCCTGCTCGATCTCATCCAGGAGCCTGCCCAGCTCGGGCCCCGGCTCGATTCCGACCGCTGCCGCCAGCTCATCACCGGCGATCGGGGGTTTCGGGGGGCCGTCGCGGTGCCAGGCCAGGGCCGCCGGCAGCACCTCGCGGGCGAGCTCGAGGTGGGCCTCGATCATCTCCGGTGTCGCGGTCGGGCCCGTGCCCCGCGCGGCAAGCCGGTCGGCGACCGTGAGCAGGGTGACGTCGGCGGCGACCGGGGCGGTCAGCTTCAGGTAGTCGTAGAGCCGCGCCCTGGTCAGCGGCCGCTCGTGGGTCATGAAGCCGAGGTGAAGGTGGTGCAGCGTGAGCGCCTGCAGGTGGCGCGAGACCGCCCGGCTGGTCTTCAGGCGCGCGCACGCCGTGGCCACGATCCGCGCGCCCTCGCGGTCGTGGCCGACGAAGGAGACGAAGCCGCCCTCGTGCTCGGCGCGGGTGGCGGGTTTGCCGCAGTCGTGAAGGACTGCGCCGAAGCGCAGCGCGTCGCCGCGGCTGAGCTCGTCCCCGAGCGGCTCGGCGAGCAACGCCCGGACCTCGATCGCCGCGTCGCCCGCGTATCGGTCGAGGTCGGACTCGACCTCGAGCAGGTTGGCGAGCACCTCGAGCGTGTGGCCGTGGACGTCCAGGTGGTGATTCGGGTTCTGCGCGACGCCGCGCAGCCCCTCGAGCTCCGGCAGCACCGCGGCGGTGGCGCCGAGCTCGTCGAGCAGCTCGAGCCCGCGCAGCGGCGCCGGGCCGGCAAGCAGCAGCCGCAGCTCGGCGAGCTGGCGCTCGCCCGCGGGCTCGGCGGCACGCGAGGCGGAGTCGCGGGCGAGGCGCACGGTCTCGGCGTCGAGCTCGAACCCGAGCTCGGCGCCGAGTCGCGCCGAGCGCAGGATGCGCAGCGGGTCGTCGGCGAGGGAGCGCTCGGACACCGGACGCAGGAGCCGCGCCTCGAGGTCGGGGACCCCGCCGTGCGGATCGATGATCCCGGCCGGATCGGTGAGCGCGAGCGCGAGCGCGTTGATGGTGAAGTCGCGCTCGCCGAGGTCGGCCTCGATCGAATCGCCGCGCAGGCGGCTGACGTCGACGTGCCAGGAGCGGTCGCCGGCCAGCGCCCTCCAGGTCCCGAATTCCGATGACAGCTCAAACGCCGGCCCGCCCGCTTCGGCCGCGATCCGGCGTGCGGCGTCGCGCTCGTCCCCGGCGACGACGAGGTCGAGGTCGACGACGGGGCGGCCGAGCAGCGCGTCGCGAACCGCCCCGCCGACCGCCCAGGCGCCCGGCCAGTCCGCGAGCGCGACCCGCGCCGCGGCCGCCGCGGGCGAGTCCAGCTGCGGCGCGGCGGCGCTCATCGGGAGCCGGCGAGCTCGCGCGGGACCCGTGGCGAGATCCCGCAGGTGATCTCGTAGTTGATCGTCGCCAGGCGCTCGGCGAGTTCCTCGGCGAGGACCCGCTCGCCGCCCTGGACGCCGATCAGAACGGCCTCTGCGCCCGGCTCGACCTCGGGATCGGGGCCGAGATCGACGGTCATGTTGTCCATCGACACGGTGCCGACGAGCGGATAGCGGCGGCCGCCGATCAGCACGTCCGCGTCGTTGGACAGCGCTCGGCGGACCCCGTCGCCGTACCCGATCGGCAGCACCCCGACCGAGGTCGGCCGGGTCGCGGTCCAGGTGCGCCCGTAGCCGGCCGAATCGCCGGGCTCGAAGCGCTTGACGTCCGCGACGTAGGAGCGCAGCTCGAGCGCCGGCTCCAGCCCGCGCGCGGCGGGGTCGACGCCGAACGGGTCGAGCCCGTAGATCGCCACCCCGCAGCGGACCATGTCGAGGTGGGCGCGCGGCTCGCGCAGCGTCGCGGCGCTGTTGGCCGCGTGCAGCATCACGCCGAGCTCGTCGCGCAGCGGCGACGCGACCTCGAGGAAGCGGTCGAGCTGCCGCTCGAGGAACCCGGCGTCGTCCTCGTCGGCCGTCGCGAAATGGGTCCAGAAGCCGACGAGGTCGACGTCGGGGCTCGCCGCCGCGGCTCGCGCCAGCTCGGCGACCACGTCGGGATCCCGCTCGCCGAGCCGCCCCATGCCGCTGTCGTACTTGACGTGCACCTGGGGGCGGACGCCCAGCTCGCGGCCGCGCGCCGCGACCAGGTCCAGAAAGCCGGCGCGCCACACGGCGAGGTCGGCGCCCGCCCCGAGCGCCAGGTCGAGCTCGGCGGGGGCCATCGCGCCGAGCACCAGCAGCCGGGCGCGCTCCGCCAGCTCGCCGCGCAGCTCCACCACCTCTGCCGCGGCGGCGACGGCGAGCCAGGAGGCGCCGCCCGCGAGGGCCGCCGCGGCGGCCGGAACAGCGCCGTGCCCGTAACCGTCGGCCTTGACCACCGCGCACAGCGCCGTCTCGGGACCGAGCTCGGCGCCCAGTCGCCGGCAGTTGCGCTCGATCGCGGCGGCATCGATCACGGCCCGAGCCCTCAAGCGTCGACCCCGGGGCGAAGGGCGGCGGCGATCGACTCGATGACGTCGGTGGCGATCACCGACTCGGGTGCGCCGATCGCGGCGGCGGCGAGGCGGCCGGCGCGGGTGTGGGCATGGACGGCCGCGGCGGCGGCGGCGCGCGCCTCGAGCCCGCGAGCGAGCAGCGCCGCGATCATGCCGCTGAGGACGTCGCCGGTGCCCGCCGTCGCCAGCGCCGGGCTGGCGAGGCCGTTGACGATCGGCACCTCGCCGGGCGCGGCGACGATCGTGTCGTCGCCCTTGAGCACGACGATCGCGTCGGCCTGCCTCGCCGCCTCGCGCGCCAGCTCGAGCCGCCGAGCGTTGACCTCCGCCGACTCGAGGCCCAGCAGCCGGGCGAGCTCCCCGGCGTGCGGGGTGAGGACGGTCGGCGCCGTGCGGGCAGCGATCAGCTCGAGCCGCCCGGCGATGGCGTTGAGGCCGTCGGCGTCGAGGACGAGCGGCGCCTCGATCCGGGGAAGCAGCGCGGCGACCAGCTCGGCGACCGGCGCCGCGCGGCCGATCCCGGGGCCCAGCACGACCGCCGCCGCGCGCTCCGCGGCGGCTGTGATCGGGTCGGCGGCCGCGGCGCTGAAGCCGCCGTCTTCGCTCGGGCAGGCGACCGACATCACCTCGGTCAGCTTCGCCTCGAAGATGGGCTCGAGCTCCGCCGGAACGGCGACGGTCGCGTAGCCCGCCCCGGCCCGGGTGGCCGCGGTGGAGGCCATGCAGGGGGCGCCCGTCAGCCCGCGTGACCCACCGGCGACGAGCACCTGCCCGGAGGTGAACTTGGTCGAGTCCGGTCCGCGGCCGGCCAGCAGACCGAGCACCGAGGTGCGGATGAGGCCACCGCTGGGCCGGTCGGGCGCACCGTCCGGGATCCCGATCGGCGCCACCTCGAGCTCGCCCGTGTGGCGCTTGCCCGGCGCAATCCAGTGTCCGAGCTTCGCGGCGTGAAAGCTGACCGTCGCCGCGGCGCCGATCGCCGCGCCCTCGACCTCGCCGGTCGAGGCGTCGACGCCGGAGGCGATGTCCGCGGCGACCACGGGGGCCCCGCATTCGTTGACCGCGGCGATCGCGGCGGCGGCGGGGTCGCGCGGCGCGCCGCTGAAGCCGGTGCCGAAGATCGCGTCGATCACAACCCCCGAACCGGCCAGCGCGGCCTCCGCCTCACCCACGGCGAGCTCGCGCACCTCACCGTCGAAGCGGTCGAGATTCGCGGTCGCGTCGGGCGACAGCTCGGCGGCCGGCCAGAGCAGCAGCACCTCCACCTCGTGCCCGGCGCCGGCGAGGTGGCGGGCGGCGACGAGCCCGTCGCCGCCGTTGTTTCCCTTGCCGCAGACGACGCGGACCGGCCCGCCGGTCGCGTGGCGCTCGGCCACCTCGGCGAGCGCCCGGCCGGCGGTCTCCATCAGCTCCAGCGACGGGACCCCCGCCCCCTCGATCGCCCACGAGTCGACGGCCCGCATCGCTTCGGCGTCGTAAAGCGGCTCGAGCCAACGCTCCATCGGCCGCAGCGTACCCGCGCCGGCGCGCGGACTGGATCAGGCAGCGGGCTCGCGGACGACCACCGCGGCGGCGAACTCGCGCGAGTGGGTCAGCGAGACGGCCAGCGAGATCCCCTCGCTCGCGGCGCGCGCGGCGGCCTCGCCGTGCAGGACGAGGCGCGGCGGGCGGTCTCCCCCACCCTCGACCTCGACCTCGTGCAGCCGCAGGCCACCGAGGCCCAGCGCCTTCAGGGCCGCCTCCTTGGCGGCGAAGCGAGCCGCGAGGTGGCGCCCCGGACGCCCGTGGCGGCTCGCGTACTCGCGCTCGCCGTCGGTGAACACGCGCGCGGCCAACGATGGGCGGCGCTCGAGCGCCCGTTCGAGCCGCTCGATTTCGATCAGGTCGAGGCCGATGCCCGGTGGCGGCTGCACGGCCTCAACCTACCCGGACGCGAGCGAGACGGTGAGCCTGGAATGGGCCAGCTCGCCGTCGACGTTGCTGCCCGCGACCACGGTCGCGAACGCCTCCAGGTAGGGGCGCAGCGCCTCGTAGTCGACGTCGCCGTCCGAACCCGCCTCGGCGACCGTGAAGAACGAGGGCAGGTCGACGTAGAGGCTGGGCGCGTAGTCGTCGCCGAGCCGGTCGATCGCGTCCTGAAAGTCCTCGTCGTCGCCCAGCGTCTCGTCCGGCTCGAGCGCCTGACTCGCGGTCGCGCCGATCACCGCGACCAGTTCGTCGCCGACCACGCCCGCCTCGGCGCCCCCGCCGACCCCCGGGATGCCGATGGAGAACCCGTAATCGGCGCCCTCGGGCGGGCCGCTGGAGCTCAGGCCCGACTCGCGCTCGGCGAGCCTGCGGCCGACCTCGAGCAAGGCGCGTGGAGCCTCCGGGTCGGAGGTCTGCGCGATCAGGCCGGCGCTGAAGCCGGGGACGCCGGTGCCCTGGACGAAGGCCGCGGCATCGCCGAGCCAGCTGAACACGTCGTCGCCGACGTCGAGCCCGGTCGCGGCGTGGAGCCGGCGCTGCAGCTGCCCGGCGCCCGGCAGCCCGCTCGACGAGAGCTGATCGAGGCTGCGCCCGAGGGTCTCGCCGAGGTCGGGGACGGCGATCGCGAACCACGACCCCCCTGGCAGACCGGTGAGCAGCGACGACTCGGTGCTCAGCGACGACCCGGAGTCGACCATCGCGGCGATGTCGAGGCTGGCGGCGTCCGGCGTCGCGCTCAACGATGCGGCCACCGGCTGGGAGAGCGGCCCGCCGAGCAGCGGCTCGAGCGCCTGCGCCTGCGCCGGGTCGAGCCCCTCCGAGGCGATCGCCGCCTCGATCGTCGACGCGGGCTCGAAGAAGGCGGTCACGAGCGCGCCGTCCGGGAGCACGTCCACCCGGTCCGTGTACTCCTCGCTCTCGCTCAGGGACTCGCCCGCGGCGGAGTCGACGGCGACCTTGAACGCCGTCTCGGTGCCGATCACGAGCGCCTGGTCGTTGATCACCCCTGCCGCGAAGCCGCCGCCGGAGCTGAAGTACTGGGTGTCCCGATAGGTCCGCTTCTGGTCGGGCGCCGGGTCCTGGTCGAGCACCCGCTGCAGGAACGAGCGGGCGGCGTCGGCGTCGGTGACCTCGACCATCGCCGCGAAGTCCGGCGTGCCGGACGCCCGCGGCTTGAACGAGCTCACGAAGGCCGCCCCGTGCTCGCCGAGCCATGGCTCGATGTCATCCGCGAAGTTGATGTCGACCCCGTTTGAGGCGAACAACTCGTCGACCGCTGCGACCGCGTCGGCGGCCGGATCGTCGACCTGGCCGACCCGCTCGGCAAACGAGTCGATCGCCTCCTCCTGGTCGCCGGCGGGCCTGATCACACCCTGGACGAACAGCGGCGCATCCGGAGGAGCCAGCGAGGCGAGGCCGGCGGAGCTCGAGTCGTCGCTCCCGCAGCCGCCGATCAGGGCGGCGATCACCGGCAGGATCGCGAGCAGACGGTGTCGGCGGGCTCCGAGCAAGGGCGGCACTCTAGCGAGCGGGTTCCGCGTCCCCGCGGACCCCGGGGAGGCTGAGGTGAACCCGCGAACGGGCCCGCGCGCCGTCGCCGGCCGGACGAGGCGCGAGCGCGACACGGCTACTCGACGGTGACCGTTTTCGCCAGGTTTCGCGGCTGATCGACGTTCAGGCCGTTGAGCCTGGCGATGTAGTACGCGAGCAGCTGGAGCGGCACGATCGCGAGGATCGGCTGCAGCAGCCAGTCGGTGCGCGGGATCAGGATCGTCTGGTCGGCCGCCTCGGAGACCTGCTTGCCGCCCTCGGTGGCGACCGCGATCACGTCGGCGCCGCGGGCGCGGACCTCGGCGACGTTGGAGAGCACCTTTTCGAGCACCGGGCTGTCCGTCGCCACGGCGACCACCGGGGTGTCCTCGTCGAGCAGGGCGATCGGACCGTGCTTCATCTCGCCGGCGGCGTAGGCGTCGGTCGGGATGTAGGAGATCTCCTTCAGCTTGAGCGCCCCCTCGAGGCAGACGGGGAGGCCGATGTTGCGGCCGAGATAGAGGAAGAAGCGCTGGTTGGCGTGGCTGCGGGCGATCGCGCGCACGCGCCGGTCGACCGAGACGATCGTGTCCTGGATCAGGTGCGGAAGCGACTTCAGCTCGCCGATCAGCTCGGCGCGCCGGGCCGCGTCCATCGTCCCGCGCTCCTGGGCGAGCCAGAGCCCGAGCACGTACATCGCCGCCACCTGGCTGACGAAGGTCTTGGTCGCGGCGACCCCGATCTCGATCCCGGCCCGGGTGTAGAGGACAGTGTCGGCGTCGCGGGTCGCCTGGCTGCCCATCACGTTCGTGACCGCGAGGACGCAGGCGCCGCGCTCGCGCGCCAGCCGCATCGCCGCCAGCGTGTCAGCGGTCTCGCCCGACTGGGTGATGCCGATCACCAGGTCGTCGGAGTTGATCACCGGGTCGCGGTAGCGGTACTCGGAGGCGACGTCCATCTCGACCGGCACGCGCGCCCACTGCTCGATCGCGTAGCGGCCGACGAGGCCCGCGTGGTAGGACGTCCCGCAGGCCACGATGACGATGCGGCGCAGGCGCTGCGGCAGCTCGTCGGGGAACTCGAGCTCGGAGAGGTCGACCCGGTCGACCTCCGGCAGGCGGTCGGCGATCGTCTCGGCGACCGCGTCGGGCTGCTCGTGGATCTCCTTCATCATGAAGGTCGAATAGCCGCCCTTCTCGGCCGCCTCGTCGTCCCAGGTGACCTCCTCCACGTCGCGCTCGACGACGGTCGCGTCGACCTCGGTGATCGAGGCGCCCTCGGGCGTGACCGTGACGATCTCGCCGTTCTTGAGCCCGAGCACGTGCCGCGTCTCGGCGAGAAAGGCGGGAATCGCAGAAGCCACGAAGCTCTCGCCCTCGCCGAGCCCGACGATGAGCGGGCACTCCTGCCGTGCCGCGACCAGCGTGTCCGGATGCTCGGCGTGCATCGCGACGAACGCGTAGTGGCCGCGCAGGTCGGAGAAGGCGTCGCGGACGGCCGCGGTGAAGTCGCCGTCGTAGTGCTTCTCGATCAGGTGGGCGACGATCTCGGCGTCGGTGTCGGAGCTGAAGACGTGACCCTGATCGGTGAGCTCGCGCCGCAGCTCGGCGTGGTTCTCGACGATCCCGTTCAAGACGATGTGGACGCTGTCGGAGCAGTCGCCGTGCGGGTGGGCGTTCTCCTCGGTGACCCGGCCGTGGGTGGCCCAGCGCGTGTGCCCGAGGCCGATCGTCGCCGGCGGCGCGGCGACCGCGACCGTCCCGGTGCCCTCGGTAACCGGGTGGTCGGCGTCGAGGCCGACGGCGGCGCGCAAGTTGGCGAGGTTGCCGACCGCCCGCACCGTGTCGATCTCGCCGTCTGCGAGCAGCGAGATGCCGGCCGAGTCGTAGCCGCGGTACTCGAGCTTCTCGAGCCCCGCGATCAGCAGATCACGGCACGGACGCTGCCCTACATAGCCGACGATTCCGCACATGGGAGGCCGTTCAGGGTAGCGCCGGGCCGGGGCCCGATCCAGTGGGCCTGGCTAGGCGAGCTCGGTCTGGACGATCTCGACCAGGCGGGCGCAGACGGCCTCGGCCTCGGCCTGTCCGGGCGCCTCGACCATCACCCTGACCAGGGGCTCCGTCCCCGATGGGCGAACCAGAACCCGCCCGCGACCGTCGAGCGCAGCGTTCTCGCGCTCGACCGCGTCCCAAAGCTCGGCGGCGCCGTCGATCGCCTCGCGCTCGGCGACCTCGACGTTCTCGAGCACCTGCGGCAACCGGGTCATCGGCCGCGTCCGCGCCAGCTCGCCGCCGTCGAGCGCGGTGAGGATGAGCAGCGCCGCGCCGATCCCGTCGCCGGTGGGCGCGTAGTCGGACCAGATCAGGTGGCCGGACTGCTCGCCTCCCAGCGTCCAGTCGCGGCGGTCGAGCTCGGTCGAGACGCTGCGGTCGCCGACCGCGGTCGTCGCGACCTCGATCCCGGCCTCCTGCATCGCGTTGTGAAAGCCGTAGTTGCTCATCACCGTGACCGCCACTCCCCCGCCGAGCCGGCCGCTGCGCTGCAGGTGCAGGGCGGCGATGGCGATCAGCTCGTCGCCGTCGCGGATCGCCCCCGTCGAGTCCACCGCGAGCACGCGGTCGCCGTCGCCGTCGAAGGCGAAGCCGAGCGCCGCGCCGCTCGCCGCAACCCGCTCGGCGAGCGCCTCCGGGTGGGTCGAGCCGCAGCCGTCGTTGATGTTGCGCCCGTCCGGTTCGGTGGCGATCGCCTCGACCTCGGCGCCGAGCCGCCGGAAGATCTCGGGCCCCGCGAGGTGGGTGGCGCCGTTCGCGCAGTCGATCACCAGCTTCAGGCCCGCGAGGTCGACCGGGAAGGCGCGCTCGAGCTCGCGCAGGTAGTCGTCGAGGGCGCCCTCGAGCGGTCGGACCCGGCCGATCGAGACGCTGCGCGGTGCGTCGACGGGCGCCGCGTCGCTGACCGAGCGCTCGATCCTCGCCTCCGCGTCGTCGCCGAGCTTGCGCCCGTCGGCGCCGAAGAACTTGATCCCGTTGTCCTGCCACGGGTTGTGGGAGGCGGAGATGACCGCGGCGAGATCGAGCCCGAGCCGGCGGACGAGAATCGAGGCCGCGGGCGTCGGCAGGACCCCGGCGACGAACGCGTCGCCGCCCTCCCCCGCAACCCCGGCGGCGAGCGCCGCCTCGAGCATCGGGCCCGACTCACGGGTGTCGCGGACGATCAGCACCTGCGGCCGATCCGCGGACGTCTCGAACGTCGCCGCCCGGCCGAGCGCGACCGCCAGCTCAGCCGAAAGCAATTCCCCCGCGACCCCGCGGACACCATCGGTTCCAAAGAGTTTTCTCGGAGGGGGCATGTTCTGGCAGTAAGCGACTGAGGCTGCGAAAACCGAGCAGATCAAGGACGCAGGTTGGACGCCGACGCGAGCGTAGCGGCGCTACGTGAGCGAGGCGTCCAACCGAGGACGCCGAGATGCGAAGGTTTGCAGCAGCCTCAGCGCTTGGAGAACTGCGGCCGCTTGCGGGCTTTCTTCAACCCGGCCTTGCGGCGTTCCTTCTTGCGAGCGTCCCGGGTCAGCAGGCCGCGGCGCTTGAGCTCGGGGCGCAGCTCCGGGTCGATGTCGGTCAGCGCCCGGGCGATCCCGTGGCGCACCGCGCCGGCCTGGCCGGCGATCCCCCCGCCGTGCACGCGCGCGACGACGTCGACGGTCGACTCATAACCGGCGGTGAGCAGCGGCTGGCGGGCCATCGTGCGCAGGGTCTGGCGGGGGAAGTAGTCGTCGAGCGGCTTGCCGTTGACCTCGCAGGTGCCGCTCCCGGGGCGCAGGATCACGCGGGCGATCGAGCTCTTGCGCTTGCCGGTCGCCTGGATCAGGGCGTCGGGCTTGAGCTCGACCTGCGGGCCGCGGCGGGCGAGCGGCTCGTCGCCGGCCTCGGCCTCGGCCTCGCGCCGGACGCGCTCCTCCTCCTCGGCCTCGAGCCGCGCGCGCTCCTCGGCGGAGAGCTCGCGCTCGGGCTCGAGCGCGATCGGCTCGAGATCGGCGCCGGGCGCCTGCTCGGCGGCCTTCGGCTTCTCGGCGGCCGGCGCCGGCGGAGCCTGCTCGGCCGCGGCGGGCTCCGCAGCCGGGGCCTCCGCGGCGGCGGGGGTCTCCTCGGCCGGGGCCTCCTCGGCGGCGGGGGTCTCCTCGGCCGGTTGCTCGTCGCTCGCCGCCGGCTGCTCTGCCTCCGGTGCGGCGGCGGGCTCCTCCGCGGCGGGCTCTGCGGCTTCCGCGGCCTCGGGCTCGGTCGCCTCGGGCTCGTCCGGGGTCTGGTCCTGCTCTTCGGTCATCAAGTCTCGATCTCCATCGGCTTCGGCTGCTGGGCGGCGTGCGGATGATCCGGGCCCGCGTAGACCTTGAGCTTGCGCAGCTGCTGGCGGGCGAGGCGGTTGCGGGGCAGCATCCCGTGGACCGCCTTGCGGATCACTTCCTCGGGCCGTCGCTCGAGCATCTCGTTCAGCGTCCGCGAGCGGATCCCGCCCGGGTAGCCGCTGTGGCGCCAGTAGAGCTTGTCGGTGCGCTTGTTGCCGGTTACCGCGACCTTCTCCGCGTTCACGACGACGACGAAGTCGCCGGTGTCGCAGTGAGGCGTGTACTCAGGCTTGCGCTTGCCGCGCAGGGCGTCGGCGATCTGGGTCGCGAGACGACCCAGGGTCTTGCCCTCGGCGTCGACGACGTACCAGTCTCGCTGGCGGTCCGTGGGCTTGGCGACGTAGGTCTTCATCGTGCGAAAAGCCGCCCCGACGCAACTCGCTTCGGGCGCGGCCGGGTGATGTTAGCCGCTCCGAGCGTAGCTATAGTCTCCGCCCCAGAACCGCCGAATCCCGAGCGTCGAGGCGCCCGGGAACGGGGGAACCGTTGGCGCGGTGTCGAATCACCGTTCCAGGGGCGAATCGGGCCCCGTTCGAGCCCGTAGCGCCGCTCTTTCGGCGCGAGCCCGTCAGCTAACCCCGCAGGCTCGAGAAGGAGATTCGCAGCAGTCATGCAGCTCGGGGCGCCCGCTCAGGCGCGTAGTTGGCGGAGATCGGCACCGCTCGCGGTGGCGATCGCCTCGCTGACGCTCGGCGCCGGGGTCGCCGCGGCCTCCGGCGGCGGCGGGGTCGGCACGCCGGACCCGCCCGTGCTGACCAGCGTCCTCTGCCTCGAGCGTTGCGCCGACGTGCGCGAGGCCACCGTCGGCTCCCGGGTGCAGCTGAGCGGCCGCGCCCTCGACGGAGTCGACGAGGTCCGCTTCGCCGCCGCCGCCGGCGGCCGGATCGCTGCGGCGCCGAGCGAGGTCTCGGCGACGACGGTCGAGGTCAAGGTGCCGGCGAAGGCGGCGTCGGGAACCGTGCGGGCGAGCGCCTACGGGGCCGAGGCCGAGACGCCGAGCGACCGGCCGCTGAAGATCGTCGACCCGGGCCAGATCCCCACCGGCGGCCAGTTCAAGCTCACCGCCGCCGAGGCGACCCCCCATCAGACCTTCTACGACGGGCTGCGAGCGCCGCGCGTCTCGTACATCTTCCAGGGCGGCGAGGCCACCGACGTCCGGGTCGCGATCGTGAACCGCGAGACCAAGGAGGTCGTCGACACCTTCGTTGAGGACGACGCCGAGCCCGGGACCCGCAACGTCGCGAAGTGGGACGGGCGGACGACCGACGGCGCCCCGGCGCCGGGCGGCGACTACAAGTTCGAGCTCGGCAGCGCCGCCGGCGGCGCGACCGTCGCCACGGCGGACTCGAGCTTCGGCTACCACCTCTACCGCTTTCCGCTCGACTCGCGCCACACCTACGGCGACGGATACGGGGCCGGCCGCGGCCACCAGGGCCAGGACGTCTTCGCGGAGTGCGGCACGCCGATCCACGCCGCCCGCGGCGGCCGCGTGCAGGCGGTCGACGTCCAGTCCGCGGCGGGCAACTACGTCGTCCTCGACGGCAAGGGAACGAGGTCGGACACGTTCTACGCCCACCTGATCCGCCGCTCGCCGCTGCGCGAGGGCGCCCGGGTGCGCACCGGCCAGGTGATCGGCAACGTCGGCCAGACCGGAAATGCGTCCGGGTGTCACCTGCATTTCGAGATCTGGAGCGGGCCCGGGTGGTATGAGGGCGGTCACCCGCTGCCGAGCGTCGGCGACCTGCTGCACAACTGGGACTCCTGGAGCTGAGCGGCCTGCGCCCGGTCGTGGTCGCGATCCTCGCGGCGCTCGTCGCCGCCTGCGCCCCGGGCTCCGCGGCCGCGAAGCCGTCGGGAGCCGGGTTCGAGCTCGGCAAGGCGCGGGTCAAGCCGGGGACCGTGTACTTCGACGGCGAGCGCGAGGCGCAGGTCCGGTTCGCGTTCAAGGCGCGCCGGCGGCTCGATGTCGTCGTCAGGGTCGTCCACGCCGACAGCGGCCGCGGCGTGCGCCGCTACGTCGAGCGCAACCTCGCTCCCGGGAAGTTCCACCAGCTCACCTGGGACGGTCGGCGCGCCAACCGCGGCGTCCCGGGCGACGGCTCCTATGAGGTGCGGATCGGCCCGCCCGGCCACGACGGCGCCGCCGTCGGCCGGTTCGAGTTCCACGACCACGTCTTCCCCGTTGCCGGGTCGCACACGTACGGGGATCAGTTCGGGGACCCGCGCAGCGGCGGGCGGGTGCACGAAGGGCAGGACCTCCCCGCCGGCTGCGGGACGCCGCTGATCGCCGCCCGCGGCGGCCGCGTCGCGGCGACCGGCTACAGCGACGCGCTCTACGGGTACTACGTGCTGATCGACGGCACGGCTACGGACCGCGACTACTTCTACGCGCATCTGCAGGCGCCCACCCCGCTGCACGAAGGCGATCGCGTCAGGACGGGCGACCGAATCGGCGAGGTCGGCAAGACCGGCAACGCCCGCACCGAGTTCTGCCAGCTGCACTTCGAGCTCTGGCCGCACGGCTACCACGACGGCGGCCCCGAGGACCCGGCTCCCGCGCTGCGGCGCTGGGATGCCTTCTCCTGAGCGGGTAGCTTGGCCGCGATGAGCTCGCCGCAGCAGCCGCAGCCGGCCGCCGAGGAGGCGGTCGCCGAGACGCGCCAGTACGGGCGGTCGGCCGGCCTGCTGACGATCGCGCTCGGCACCGCCGGGCTGCTGGCCTACGCCTTCTTCGCGGTCTCCTCGCACACGCTCGACAGCCACGACTACGGGACGATCGTCGTCCTCTGGTCGGTCAACTTCATCGCCGCCGCGACGCTGTTTCGGCCGATCGAGCAGCTGCTTTCGCGAAACCTCGCCGAGCACGAGGAGATGGGCGAGGGATCCGGCCACGTGCTGAGGATCGCCGGGCTGATCCAGGCCGGGGTGACGGCGGTCGCGGTGATCGTGATGCTCGCGCTCAGGACCCCGATCACCGACGACCTGCTCGACGGCTCCAACGTCCTCTACTGGGTCCTCGTGGTCGGGATCGCCGGGTTCGGCGCCGCCTACTACGCGCGCGGCTTCCTCGCCGGACGGCGCCAGTTCGGCCTCTACGCGACCCTGCTCGTGCTCGAGGGCGGCTCGCGCCTGATGTTCCCGATCGCCGTCGCGGTCGGGATCGCCGAGGGGGTCGACGCGGTCGCGCTCGGGATCGCGGTCGCCCCGCTCGCCAGCCTCGCCGTACTGCCGTTCGCGTTCGCGCGCCACCGCCAGAGCGCCGCCGCGGCCGCCCCGGGCGACTCGGGGCTCGAGTTCACGCTCGCGCGCGGCGGCGCCTTCGCGGCCGCCGTGCTGCTGATGATGCTCTCCGAGCAGATCCTGGTCAGCTCCGGGGCGCTGTTCGTCCGCGGCGCGCTCGACGCCGACGCCGCCGGGCGGATCTTCAACATCCTGATGGTCGCGCGGGCGCCGCTGCTGCTCTTCCAGGCCGTCGCCGCCAGCCTCCTCCCCCACCTCACCCGGCTGCGGACACGGGGCGACTCGACCGGCGAGAACGCCTTCCGGATGTCGATCAACAACACCCTGCTGATCATCGCCGGGTTCGCCGCCGCGGTCACCGTCGGCGTGCTCGCGATCGGCCCCGAGGTGATGCAGATCGCCTTCGGCGACGACCACACGTACGACCGCGAGGGGCTCGCGATCGTGGCGATCGGGATGGGCTTCTACCTCTCCGCGGTGACCCTGAACCAGGCCGCGCTCGCCCAGGGCCAGGCGCGGCGGGCTGCGCTCTGCTGGGTCGCCTGCGCGGCGGCGTTCATCGTCTTCAACCTGATCCAGCCGCTCGACCCCTATCGGACCGTCGAGGTCGGGTTCATGGCCTGCGCGGCGGTGCTGTCCGGGCTGCTCTACCTGCTGTACCGGCGCCCGCACCCGATCGCGGCCGACGCGCTCGCCCCCGGCTCGCCTCGCGAGCTCGAGGCGCAGCTCGCCGCGGTCGACGAGATCGGCTAGCGGGCTCGCCACCCGGCGGCTCGCCGAGATTCATCCAAACCACCGTGGAGGGGGTTCAGATGAAACTCGACGGCGGGTTCGCGCGCACGGCGCGACCGCGCGACCGGCGGGTTCGCGCGCCCGCGACCGCGCGACCGCGGCGACCGGCGGCGGCCGGGCTATTCCCACTCGATCGTGGCGGGGGGCTTCGAGCTGATGTCGAGCGCGACGCGGTTGACGCCGGCGACCTCGTTGATGATCCGGTTGGAGACGCGCTCGAGCAGGTCGTAGGGCAGCCGCGCCCAGTCGGCGGTCATCGCGTCCTGGGAGGTGACCGCGCGGATCACGATCGGATAGGCGTAGGTGCGCCCGTCGCCCTGCACGCCGACCGAGCGGACCACCGGGAGCACGCAGAACGACTGCCAGAGGTCGCGATAGAGGCCCGCGGCCTTGATCTCCTCCTGGAGGATCGCGTCGGCGTCGCGCAGGATGTCGAGGCGCTCGCGGTTGACCTCGCCGCCGACGATCCGGATCGCGAGGCCGGGGCCGGGGAACGGCTGGCGCCACACCACGCGCTCGGAGAGGCCGAGCTCCGCGGCGACCGCGCGGACCTCGTCCTTGAACAGCATGCGCAGCGGCTCGACCAGGTCGAAGCCGAGGTCCTCCGGCAGGCCGCCGACGTTGTGGTGCGACTTGATCGTGTCGGCCGCGCGACCGTCACCGCCGGACTCGATCACGTCCGAGTACAGGGTCCCCTGGACCAGGTAGCCGACGCCCTCGAGCTTCGCCGCCTCGTCCTCGAACACGCGGATGAACTCCTCGCCGATGATCTTGCGCTTGCGCTCCGGGTCGTCGACCCCGGCGAGCTTGTCGAGGAAGCGCTGCTCGGCGTCGGCCCGGATCAGCTTCACGCCGAGCTCCTCCATCGCGGCGACCACCTGATCGGCCTCGTTGAGCCGCATCAGGCCGTGGTCGACGAGCACGCAGGTGAGCTGGTCGCCCACCGCGCGGTGCACGAGCGCGGCCGCGGTGGCGGAGTCGACCCCGCCGGAGAGCCCGCAGAGGACGCCCGCGTCGCCGACCTGCGCGCGGATCCTCTCGACCTGCTCCTCGATCACCGAGGCCGGCGACCAGTCGGCGTCGCAGCCGGCGATCTCGGTCAGGAACCGGTTGAGGATCTGCTGGCCGTAGGGCGTGTGCACGACCTCGGGGTGGAACTGGATCCCGTAGAGGCCGCGCTCGGCGTCCTCGAGCGCGGCGACCGGCGAGCCGGGGCTGGAGCCGAGCGCCGTGAACCCGGGGGGCGGCTCGAAGACCGCGTCGCGATGGCTCATCCAGCACTGCTGCTCGGGCGGGAGGCCGGCGAGCAGGCGGCCGCCGTCGCCGACCAGCTCGAGCGCTGTGCGACCGAACTCGCCCGCATCGGCGCCCTCGACCTTGCCGCCGAGCTCGAGCACCATCGCCTGCATCCCGTAGCAGATGCCGAGCACCGGGATCCCGAGCTCGAGCAGCTCGGTCCGTAGCCGCGGGGCGCCGGGCGAGTACACCGACGCGGGGCCGCCGGAGAGCACCAGGGCGGCGGGCGCGCGCTCGCGGATCCGCTCGATCTCGAGATCGTGGGGAAGCAGCTCCGCGTAGACGCCGCACTCGCGGATTCGGCGCGCGATCAGCTGCGAGTACTGGCCGCCGAAGTCGAGCACGAGGACCTCCTCGTGCGCGGTCGCGGGAGGCGGGACCTCGACGGCCCCGTCGACGCCGGGCTCGGCGGGGAGCGCCGGATCACCGACCGCAAGCGGGCCCCGCGAGCCGTCCGCCGGGCGCACCTCGTCCCGCGGCTCGGCCTCGGGCGCGAGGGGCGCTCGCGGATCAGCCATCGCCGGCGGTGGCCTCCTCCGGCTCCGGGGTCGGCGTCCCGTTGCCGTTTCCGTTCGCGATCCCGTTCGAGGCCCGATCGCGGCCGCTGGCCCCCATCCCGACCTGTTGCGAGCGCTGCAGCTGCTTGCCCTCGGTCTGGAGCGCCGGGGCGACCATCACCTCGGCGCGCTGGAAGTCGCGGATGTCCTCGTAGCCGCAGGTGGCCATCGAGGTCCGCAGGGCGCCGATCAGGTTGAACGTGCCGTCGTTCTCGTGGGCGGGGCCGTTGAGGATCTCCTCGAGCGTCCCGTCCTGCTGGGTCTTGACCCGGGTCCCGCGAGGCAGCGAGGGATGGAAGGTCGCCATCCCCCAGTGGTAGCCGCGGCCGGGCGCCTGCTTCGAGCGCGCCAGCGGGGAGCCGACCATGACGGCGTCGGCGCCGACGGCGATCGCCTTCGAGATGTCACCGCCGGTGCGCATGCCGCCGTCGGCGATCACGTTGCAGTACTCGCCGGTCTCGAGCATGTGCTGCGAGCGGGCGGCGGCGACGTCGGCGATCGCGGTCGCCTGCGGGACGCCGAGCCCGAGCACGCCGCGGGTGGTGCACGCAGCGCCCGGCCCGACGCCGACCAGGACGCCGACCGCGCCGGTGCGCATCAGGTGCAGGCCGGTCGAGTACGAGGCGCAGCCGCCCATCACGCACGGGATCGGGATCTCGTTGGTGAACTCCTTCAGGTTCAGCGGCTCGGTCTTGGTCGAGACGTGCTCGGCCGAGATCACCGTGCCCTGGATGACGAGGATGTCGAGCCCGGCCTCGATCGCGACCTCATAGAACTCGGTCACCCGCTGCGGGGTCAGCGAGCCGGCCGCAACAGCGCCCGCCGCCTTGATCTCCTCGACCCGCTGCGCGATCAGCTCCGGCTTCACCGGCTCCTCGTAGATGCGCTGCATCAGATGGGTCGCGTGCTCGGGCGGCGCCGCGGCGATCTCCTTCAGCTTCTCGTCGGCGTTCTCGTAGCGGCTCCAGATGCCCTCGAGGTTGAGCACCCCGAGCCCGCCGAGCCCGCCGAGCTCGACCGCGGTCTGCGGGCTGACCACCCCGTCCATCGCGGAGGCGAGCAGCGGCAGCTCGAATCGGTACGGGCCGAGGGTCCAGGAGATATCGACGTCGTCGGGGTCACGGGTGCGCCGTGACGGCACGATCGCGATGTCGTCGAACCCGTAGGCCCGCCTGCCCTTCTTGCCGCGTCCGATCTCTACTTCCATCAGCTCACTGACCTCCGATTGGTGGGCGCCCAGGGGCGTGCGCCAGCAAGCCGGGCGTGGTCGGGCGACGAAGCGCGTGCCGGCGTCGCTGTCCGCGCGTCATCTGGGTGTGCGCCAATCGGGGTCATTGATCCAGCTCCAAACCTAGGGGTGTTCGCGGACGAAAAAAGCCCCTCGAAAGGGGCCTTGAAAGCCGCTGTTTGCGGCCGAACGGCCCCTCTATCAACGCGCTCGCGAGGCCTTGGCGATGATAACAGCGGTCAACCGGGGTCAAGCGACCTCGGCGGCCGAGGCGAGCTCGTTCACGCTCACCCGCGGTAGCAGCCGCTCGACCTCGCGGCGATCGAGCGTCCCGGCGCCGAAGTGCTGGGTCGACTCGGCCCCGCAGGCGACGCCGAAGGCGAGGCAGTCGCGCGGGCTCGCGTGCTCGTAGCGCGCGGCGACATAGCCGGCCAGGAAGCAGTCGCCGGAGCCGACCGTGGTGACCGGCTCGAGCTGATCGATGCGGACCTCGTAGCGGCGGCGCTCGGCCCCGTCGCCGACGACCGCGACGCAGCCGTCCTCGGACGTGATGATCGCCTCCCCGGCCCCCATCTCGATCAGGCCGGTGAGCCCGAGGGCGAGGTCGTCGGCGTCGTTGAACTCGTGGCCGACCGCCTCCTCGGCCTCACCCACGTTCGGGGCGACGACCGTCGGCTCGGCCCGCAGCGCGGTCCGCATCTGCTCGCCGTCGGTGTCGAGCACGGTGGCCACGCCGAGGCCGCGCAGCTCCGCGATCAGGCGCCCGTAGACGTCCTCGTCGGTTCCCGGCGGGATGCTGCCGGCGAGCACGCAGACGCGCGCCCCCTGAGCGAGGTAGAGCAGCCGCTCGATGAAGTGCTCGATCTCGGCCGCGGCGATCTCCGGGCCGCGGTCGTTGATCTCGGTCTGCTCGCCGGTGGTCGGGTCGATCACCGCGAGGTTGGTGCGGGTCTCACCGCCGATCCGCGTGAACGCGGTCAACACCGACTCGTTGCGCAGCTCGTCGAGCAGCCGGGTGCCCGAGGCGCCCCCGGCCATCCCGGCGGCGATCACGGGCCGGCCGAGCAGGCGCAGGGCGCGGGCGACGTTGACGCCCTTGCCGCCCGCCATGGTCCGCGCCTCGACCGCTCGATGGCGTTGGCCGAGCCGAAAGTTCGGGACGGCGACCGTGCGGTCGATCGCGGCGTTGAGGGTGACGGTGAGAATCACTCGCGCTCGCAGACAGGCTAACCGCTTTCTCGGCGGCCGCCACGGCGCGGCGAGGTCCTCGTCAACGGGGGTGAGGACGGCTCGGAGAGGCGCCCGCCCGGTTCGCGCCGGGATCGGCCTCGATCAGCTCGCGCAGCCGGGCGAAGTACTCGCGGTAGGTCCAGGCGTCCGCGCGGGCGCGCGCCGCGTCGCGCAGGCGCAGCCGCCGGGCCGGATCGGCGAGCAGCGCGTCGACGCGGTCGCCGAGCGCGCGCGGATCCCCGGCCGGCACCAGCTCCGCGGTCTCGCCGGCGACCGCGTAGCCGTCGAGTGCGCGAACGTCCGAGACCACCACCGGCACCCCGGCCTCGACCGCCGCCATCAAGCGCACCTGGCCGGCGCTCGGGCCGCGGTCGGCGAGCGCGATCACGTCGACCGCGGCGGCGCGCAGGGCGCGGTCGTGGCGATCCCAGTCGACCTCGACCTCGACCGTCGCGCCGCTCGGCGCCGCGAGCGCCCGCACCCGCTCGGCGTCGGGGCGCGAGCAGATCGCCGTCAGCCCCCAGTCGCGCCCGGCGGCGGCGGCGAACAGGGTCTCCCAGTCGCAGCCGGCCCGCCCCGA
Organism: uncultured Solirubrobacterales bacterium; assembly: GCA_963781265.1. GTDB lineage: Bacteria > Actinomycetota > Thermoleophilia > Solirubrobacterales > 70-9 > WHSW01. The sequence goes on along the minus strand of CAWAFH010000003.1, from coordinate 248,668 downwards.
GCTGAAGACGGCTCGCGAGCCGGGCTCGATCGCGACCGGCTCGCGGTCGCCGCCCTCGCGCCACGCCCAGGGGACGAGCGCGAGCCGCGCGGGCTCGAGCCGCAGCGCGGCCGCGTACTCGCGCCGCTCCCACTCGGTCATCACCTGACCGGCGCGCATCCCACGGCGCAGCGCCGGGCGCTCGATCAGCGCCACCCATACCGCGTGGGCGAGCCGGCGCGGCGCCGTGCCCGGGGTCGGGCGGCGCAGCAACTCGAGGACGAACAGGCGCGGGCGAGCCGGCGGCAGCGCGCAGACGGCCAGCGCGGCAAGCGCGCCGCGCTCGCGCCGGATCACCGCGACCCGGTCGCCGCGGCGGGCGAGCAGCCCGAGCGCGATCCCCCGGGCGGCGGCGAAGCGGGCGGCGACGGCCGCCAGCGGGCGCGGGATGCGCGCCGCGAGCAGCTCGGCATGGTCGACGAACCCGGGGCCGAGCCGCTCGGCGTAGAAGCGCGGGGCGCCGATCAACGGCGCCGGTCCCACACCGCGATCGCGCCGATCCCGATCGCGGCGAGGACGACCACCGCGAGCAGCCAGGCGAGCGCCCGCGGCCCCGGGACCGCGGCGTCGTAGCGCTCGACCAGGGTCGCGGCGGCGGCCGACGACGTCGCCTTCAGCGGCGCCCGCGCGGCGGGCTCCCCGTCGATCGTGACGACAACGGTGCCGAGCCGGTCACCGCGGGCGACCGGCCCGTCGACCTCGGCCGGCGCCTCGACTCGGGTGTCCAGCTGCTGACCCGAGCGGACCGTGACCCGGAGATCCTGGGGGGCGGCGAGCTCGACCGTCGCGTCTCGGTCGGCGATCGCGACCTCGGCCAGCGGCTTGCCGGCGCGCACCGGTGTGCGGCGCTTGTAGAGCGAGAAGCCGTAGTCGAGCAGCGACATCGTCGCCGCGTCGCGCTCGGACTCGCTCGGCGCCCCGAGCACGGCGGAGACGAGCTCGACCCCCTGCTGCTCGCCCGAGCCGACCAGGACATTGCCGGCGTCGAGCGTGTACCCGGTCTTGACCCCGTTCACATACGGGACCGTCTGCACGAGCACGTTGCGGTTGACGAGGCTGCGCGGGTGATCGCCGCTCTCGATCGTGGTCGAGGCGGTGTCGAAGATCGTCCTGAAGAGCTTGTCCTTGCGCAGTTCGATCGCGAGCGCGACGAGGTCCTCGGCGCTCGAGTAGTTGCCCGCCTCGTCGAGCCCGATCGGATTCGCATACGAGGTGTCGCGGAGCCCGAGCCGGCGCGCGGCGCGATTCATCTCGGCGACGAAGGCATCCTCGGAGCCCGCCGCGGCCTGCGCGAGCGCCTCGGCGGCATCGTTGCCGGAGACCAGCAGCAAGCCGTACAGCAGGTCCCGCGCCTTGATCCGCTCGCCCGCTCGCAGGCCGAGCAGGGACTCGGCCGCCAGCGCGTCGTACGGCGGTGCGACGACGGTCTCGTCCAGCTTCAGCTCGCGCCGGGCGACGTACGCGGTCATCAGCTTCGTGGTCGAGGCGATCGAGAGGGAGCGCTCGGCGTGATGGGCGGCGAGCACCTCGCCGTCGTCGGCGTCGACCAGGATCCAGGCGCTCGCCGGGAGGTCGTGGGGCGGCGCCGCGAGCGCCGGGCCCGGGGCGGCGAGGACGAGCAGCGCCGCGACCGCGAGCGCCGCGGCGCTCAGCCGCCGGCGAGCTTCTTGCAACCGTCGGGGACGAGGTCGACGCAGTTCTGCACCTGGAGGCCGAAGGGGTCGAGGTTCGGGTTGAGCTGCTGCAGGCGCTCCTCGGGGATGCAGGTCTGCTCGGCGATCGTCGTGAAGTTGTCGCCCTCCTGGACCACGTAATAGCCGTTCTTGATCGCGTCCTCGGAGCCACCGGGACAGCCGCCGCTCGCCGATTGCTTGCCGCCGCCGCCGTCGTCGCCGGAGTCGTCGTCGCCCTTCAGCGAGCCGCTGACGATCAGCACGATCGCGGCGGCGACGACCACCAGTAGGACGGGCGCGAGCACCCGCGCGGTCCAGCTCCTCGGCTTGCGATCGTCGCTCGGCCCGGCCATGAGGAGCGGAATCGTAGGCGGTCGCTGGCCGCGAGGACGGTGGCACGCGGCTAGCGGGCGGCGCTTTGCGAAGCGGCCCAGACCTGGTCGCGGAGCTCCGCGGCCGCCGCGGCTGGGTCGGCGGCCCCCGCGATCGAGCGCGAGGCCGGAACCAGGACCGAGGCCGGGTCGGCCGAGAACGCCGGCGCCAGATCGGCCGCGGCGCCGCCCTGAGCTCCAACCCCCGGGGTGAGGAAGATCGCCGCCGGCATCAGCTCGCGCAGCCGCCCCAGATGGCGCGGCTCGGTCGCTCCGACCACCGCTCCCATGCCGCTGAGGCGTCCTGCGCCCGCCAGCTGCGGCGCCAGCGAGGCGACGAGCGCGGCGAGCCGCTCGTGGAGCGGCCCGGCCTCGGTCTCGAGGTCGAGGACGTCGGCGGCGCCCGGGTTCGAGGTGCGAACCAGGGCGAACAGCCCGCCACCCGCCGCCGCGGCCGCCTCGACGAGCGGCTCGAGCGCGTCGGCGCCCATCAGCGGGTTGACGGTCGCCGCATCGGCACCGAGGCCGCCGACCTCGCCCCACGGGGTCTCGATCGAGCCGAACATCGCCTGCCCGTAGGCGCGAGCGCTCACCGGGACGTCGCCGCGCTTGCCGTCGGCGACGACCAGCAGGCCGGCCTCCCGGGACGCGGCGACCACCTCGGCGAGCGCCGCCCAGCCCGGAGCGCCGAGGCGCTCGAAGCAGGCGAGTTGCGGCTTCACCGCGACGCAGTACGGCGCGGTGGCCTCGATCACCGCCCGGCAGTGGGCGGCGACCGCCTCGGCCGCAGCCTCGGCGGGCTCAACGCCCGGCCGGGGCTGCGGCTCGAGCCCGGACGGATCCGGGTCGAGTCCGAGGCAGACCTGGCTGCGGCGCTCTGCAACGAGCGCCGCGAGCCGGTCGGCGAACGGTGCGGCCAGGGTGTCCCTAGCCGCCCTTGACGGTCGACTTGAGACCGGCGCCCGCGGAGAACTTCGGCACCTTGCCGCCCGCGATCGTGATCCGCTCACCGGTGCGCGGGTTGACGCCCTGGCGAGGGCCGCGCTCGGCGACGCTGAACTTGCCGAAGCCGGTGAAGCTGATCTCCCCGCCGCCCTTGAGCGTCGCGGAGATCCCCTCGAGGACCGCGTCCACGGCGTCGGCGGCGGCCTTCTTACTGTCGAACTTGTCGGCGATGCTGTCGACGAAGTCGGACTTGGTCACTGTCTTCCTCCTGGCTTGTGCGTGGGGTCGTTGATCGCCGCGCAACATAACAGTGCTCATAGACGGCTTGAGAACGCGGGTTGTGCGGTTCCTCACCCGGCCCCACCCTCGGCCTCCGTGGCTAGCATCCGCGCGGTGACCGTCCCAGCCGCGCAGGCGCCGGTCTCGATCGACGCCGAGCGCGCCTCCCACGGCATGGTGATCGCGAGACCGGGCCGATGACCCCACGGCTCAGCGTCGTCATCGCGACCCTCGGCGACCACGAGCGGCTGCGGCGGGTGCTCGACGGCTACGCCGCCCAGAGCGACCGCGACTTCGAGCTGCTCGTCGGCGCCGACGTCGCCGAGCCCGACCCCGGCGCGGTCGCCGCCGCCGTCGCCGGGCGGCCATACCCGGCGCGGGTGGTGCGCGCCGAACGGGCGGGCGCCTCGGCGAACCGCAACGCGGGCTGGCGCGCTGCCGCCGCGCCGCTGGTCGCGTTCGCCGACAACGACACGATCCCGGAGCCGCGCTGGGTCGCCGAGCATCTCGCCTGGCATGCCGAGCACCCCGCGGAGGAGGTCGGGGTGCTCGGCCACGTGCGCTGGGCCGAGGAGGTCGACGTGACCCCGTTCATGCGCTGGCTCGACGACGGGATCCAGTTCGATTACCCGAACATCGAGGGAATCGAGGCCGGCTGGGGGCGTCTCTACAGCGCCAACGTGTCCCTCAAGCGGGCCTTCGTCGAGCGGCTGGGCGGCTTCGACGAGGTCCACTTTCCCTACGGCTACGAGGACCTCGACCTCGGCTACCGCGCCGACGGGCTCGGGCTGCGGCTGCTCTACAACCGAGCCGCGGTCGCCCAGCACCTGCGGTCATACGACCTCGCGTTCTACGAGCGCCGGGTGCGCCGGATCGCGTTCGCCGAGCGCGAGTTCGTCCGCCTGCACCCGGACGTCCCGCCCTTCTTCTTCAACCTCTTCAGCGCCGCGCTCGCGGTGCCGCCGGCAAGCGGCCGCGGCCGGGTGCTGATCGGCCGCATCCCGCGCTCCACCCCCCTGCTCGGCGCCCGCGCCTGGGCGAGCGCCGATCTCTACTACCGCCAGCGGCTCGCGCCGGCGTTCCTCGACGCCTGGGAGCGAGCCGAGGCCCGCGCGCCCGGCGGCCCGATGACCGCCGAGCTGGGGCCCTAGAGCGAGCGCGCCGGCCGTCGGCGGCTCGGTCGCAGCGCCCGGGAGTGCAGGCGCAGGTAACGGGCCTCGAGCGCTGCGCGCTCCCCGTACCGCGCCGGCGACCGCCGGGCGAGCGGGCGCAGGGCCGCGAGCCGCACCGCGCAGCCGGCGGCGTTGATGGCCGCGTACGCGAGCGCCGCGAGCCGGCCGCGCCGGCGGCTCATCCAGTCGTCGGCCGCCTCCATGTGGCGGCGCTCGCGCCGCTCGCCGAAGGCGAGCTCGGTCGCGGCGCTGAGCTCGTGGCGCACCCGGGCCGCGGGCTCGTAGCGGGTCGTCCACCCCGCCTCGCGCAGCCGCCAGGCGAGGTCGAGGTCCTCGGCGTACATCCACTGCGCCGGGTCGAAGCCCCCGACCGCGTCGAAGGCGTTGCGGCGCAGCAGCAGGAGCGCCCCGTGCGCCCAGTCGACCAGCCGCGGTCGCTCCGGCTCCCAGCGGCCCTCGAGGCAGAGCCGGTCGCCGAGCCCGGGCGCGAGCGCACCGAGGCCGAGGTTGAAGGCGAGCGCCAGGCCGATCGAGGGAAACGCGTGCACCGAGTGCTGGGTCGAACCGTCCGCGAGCAGCAGCCGCGGCGCGATCGCCCCGGCGCCGGGCTCGGCCTCGCCGGCCGCGACGAGCGCCGCGAGCGCGCCCGGCTCGAGCTCGACGTCCGCGTTGGCGGCGACCACCCAGGGGCCCGCGGCGCCCTCGGCGACCAGGTTGACCGCGGCGCCGAACCCGAGGTTGACCGGGGGCCGGATCAGCTTCGCCCAGCCATAGCGCTCGGCGACCAGCTCGGCCGAGCCGTCGGTGGACCCGTTGTCGACCACGGTGACCGTGGCGAGCCCGGCGTCGGTGTCGGCCCGCAGCGACTCGAGGCACCGACCGAGCAGCTCGCGGGTGTTCCAGGAGACGACGGCAACCGCGACGGGCGGCATGGCCTCGCTCACGCCGGCCCCCAGGCGGCCGCCTCGAGGGCCGCCCGGACCGCGTCGTCGAACTGCCGCTGCGGATGCGCGGCGGCGGTCTCCAAGCCGGCCGCACGGAGCCGCTCGCGCAGGCCGGGATCGGCGCCGAGCCGCTTCACCGCAGCGGCGACCGCGCGCGGATCGCCGGGCTCGACCACCAGGCAGTTGCGCTCGTGCTCGAGGTACTCGGCCGAGCCGCCGGTGGCGGTCGCGATCACCGGGACCCCCATCGCCATCGCCTCCAGGGGCGCGATCCCGAACGGCTCCGGCCACTCGACGCAGAAGCAGAGCGCGTCGGCCGCGGCGAGCACCCCCGGGACCCCGGCCCGGTCGACGCGGTCGAACCCGACCCGGCTCTGCACCCGGCTCCGGGACGCCAGCCCCTCGAGCTCGGCGAGGTGCTCGGGATCGCCGGCGCCCACGCAGCGCAGCGAGCATTCGGGGAGCTCGCCGAGCGCCTCGATCACGGTCGCGACTCCCTTGCGCCGGTCGATGCGACCGAGGCAGAGGAGCCTCCCGTTCCACTCCCGCGGCGGCGCCGGCTCGAACCGGCCGGCCTCGATCCCGGGGTGGGCGACGGTCGCGACGCCGATGTCGATCCGGGCAGCGGCGGCGCGCTCGCGCAGGTACTCGCTCGCGAACAACCAGCTCGCGGTCGGGCCGAGGTCGAACCCCGAGGGCACGCCGGCAAGGTGGCCGAGCAGCCGCGAGCGGCCCGGCCCGCGGCGCCAGGCGTCGACCCGGGGCCCGTAGACGAGCCACTCGTCGACGACGACGCCGACCGCGGGGAGGCCGGCGCGGCGACCGCGCTCGAGCAGCGACATCGACATCCCGCCCATCGCCCACCAGGCGATCGCGTCGGGCTCGAAGGAGGACAGCTCGCGGTCGAGCACGGCGAGGTTGTGGCGTTCGAGTCGATGCGCCTGCCGGGCGCTGAAGCGCGGGAAGTCGTGATCGCGCCAGTACCACCGCAGCTCGCGGGCGACATCCGGGTCCTCGCCGATCCCCCGATCGGGGTCGGGGCGCCGGTGGTCGGTGGTCAGCACGCGGACCTCGTCGCCGGCGTCGCGCCACCGGCGAACCGACGAGCGCCACATCAGCTCATAGCCGCCGAGGTGGTGGGGCGGGTACATGTTTCCCACCGTCAGCACGCGCATCGCGCGGCCAGCATAGGGCCGCTGCGGCGCGCTCAGAGCAGCAGGCTGCGCGCCCGAGCGCTGCCGATCACCAGGGCGGCGAACCCGACCGCGTCGGCGGCGGCCTCGGTCGCCGCGACCGCCGGGGCGCGCCGACCCCAGGGCCGCGCCGCCCGAGCGATCATGCCGGCCCAGGGCAGCGCCGCGACCAGCGGCCATCGCGAGCGCCGCGCGCCCGCGACCGCGGCGCCGGCGAGCGCGGCGTCGAAGGCCGCCGACCGGGCCGACAGCAGGCGCGGGCGGAAGGTCATCGTCCGCCGCAGCTCCGGCATCCGCGCCGCGATCGCCGGGAAGTAGACGAGCCTCGCCCGCTCGGCGACGAACCCCAAGGGTCCGCGCTCGACGACCGCGTGATGGACGAGCGCGCGCTCACAGAAGGCGGAGCGCGCCCCGGCGCGGCGCAGGCGCCAGCCCAGCCACGCGTCCTCGGCCAGCGGCTTGCCGAGCCGCGCGGCGAGCCAGTCCTCGAACCCGCCCGCTCGCTCGAACGCGTCGCGGCGCACGAACAGGCTCGCGCACTCATACAGGCCGGTCTCGCGGGTGACCCAGAGCGTGCGGTCGAACGGCCCGGCGCTCGCGGCAGGGTCGGCGCGCACCGCTCCCTGGACCAACTCGGCGCGCTCGAGGCAGGCGAGCCCGGCTCGCAGCCAGCCCGGGTCGGGGACGCAGTCGGCATCGGTGAACGCGAGCACGGTGCCGCCGGCCGCCGCGACCCCCGCGTTGCGGGCCGGGCCCGGGCCGATGCCGCGGGTGGCGATCACCTCGACCGCGAGCGGCGCGCCCGCAGCGACCGCGGCGGTCGCGTCGTCGGAGCCGTCGTCGACCACGATCACCTCGAACGGCTCGCCGAGGTCCTGGGCCGCGAGCGCGTCGAGCGTTGCGCCGAGCGTCGCGGCGGCGTTGCGCGCGGCGATGATCACGCTGACCCGGCCCAAGCCGGGACACGCTACCCGGGCGCGGGCCACCGTTCGCCGCGACGACCCGGACCGCCGACTTCCGGGGGCGCGCTCAGCCCGCGGCGGCCGCGTAGACCGCTTCGTAGCGGCCCGCCACCGCGTCCCAGTCCCAGGCGGCGGCGTGCTCGCGGCAGGCCGCGGCGCAGGCCGGGTCGGCGGCGAGGTCGATCGCCTCGGCCAGCGCCCGGGCGAGATCCCGGGGGTCGCCGGGCTCGAACAGGCGCCCGACCCGCTCGTCGGTGACGATCTCGGGGCAGCCGCCAGACCTGGCCGCGACCACGGGCGTCCCGGCGGCGAGCGACTCGACCAGAACGAGCCCGAACGCTTCGTGATCGCTCGGCAACACGGTCGCCGTCGCCGCGCGGTACTCGCGCCGCCAGCGCCGCGGTGCCCTCGACCTCGACCCGCTCGACGCCGTCCCCGAACGCCGCCGACACCGGCTCGCGCCGGCGCGGGTCCCGGCCGCCGGCGAGCCGCAGCCGGGCCGCGGGCAGCCCGGCGCGCAGCCGTGCGAACCCCTCGGCGAGCAGGGCGCCGCGCTTGCGCGGGTCGTCCAGCGAGGCCGGGCAGAGGATGGTGGGAACCCGCGGGCGCTGCACGTCGCCCGCGTAGTGGGCGGCGATCACGCCGCCCGGGAGGATCACCGGGTCGGCGATCGCATAGCGGCGCAGGGGCAGCGCCGCCGCCTCGCTGAGCGCGCTGACCGCCGCCGCGGCCGCGGCGGCGTCGCCGAGCATCTGCAGCCGGCGGCGGCGGCGTACGAGGTACGGGCGATCCAGAATCCCGTGGATCGAGAGCACGAACGGCGGCCCGCCACGGCGCCGGCACAGGCTCGCGGCCCAGCCGTCGGTCGGATAGAGCGCGTGGACGACGTCGGCCTCGGTGCGCGCGAGCTCGAGCAGCGTCGCGGGCAGGGCGGTCGCGCCCTCGTCGTAGTACCAGGTGAAGCCGGGGATCTCGGGCGCCCGGCGGCCGCGGTAGACCTCGATCCCGTCCTCGCGCGAGCGCGCGCCCGGGCCGGGGTGCGTGGTGATCAGCTTCACCTCGTGGCCGCGCCGGGCCAGGGTCGCGCCGAGGTCGTGGGCCAGGCGCTCGGAGCCCCGCCGCACCTCGGGCCAGTAGGTCGGATGCAGGAGGGCGATCCGCACGCTCAGAGCACCGCGACCCGGTTGCGCACCGCCGCCGGCAGGCGGGCGACGAGCTCGGCGGTGTCGGCGGCGGCGAGCAGCGGGAGCGTCGCGAGACCGCGGGCGAGCCGGCGCGGATGCGGTCGGCGCCAGTTGAGGCGCGAGCCGAGGTAGGGAACGGTCGCCGCCGCCGCGAGCGCCGGCGCGCGGCGGCCGAACAGCGCCCAGCCGAGCGCCGCCAGCGCGACCCCGAAGTGCTCGTCGCTCCAGAAGTGGCGGAGGTAGAGCGAGTCGTGAAGCTGCGGGTGGCGGCGGATCACCGCGGGGAGGTCGTTCCAGCGGGTCGCCTCGGCGAGCGCCGCAGCCGGCGAGCGTGAGATCACGGCGTGCCAGACGAGGGCCGGGTCCGCGAAGCGCGGCTCGGCGCCGGACTCGATCGCGCGCCAGGCGAGGTCGGTGTCCTCGCCCCCGAACCCGAAGGCCTCGTCGAATCCGCCGAGGCGCTCGAGCAGCTCGCGCGGGTAGGCGATGTTGCAGGTCTCGTACCACCCGGTCGGCTCGGTGACGATGACCGTGCGCGCCAGCGGGTGCAGCAGGTGCGCCTCGTCGGGGTCGGGTTCGGTGCGCCCCTGGACGAAGGCGCCGTCGGCGCCTGCCGCGAGCAGCGCGGCGAGCCACCCGGGCGCGGCGCGGCAGTCGTCATCGGTGAACGCGACCACCGGCGCCGACGCCGCGCGCCAGCCGAGGTTGCGCTTCGCGGCCGGGCCCGCGACCCCGGGCCGCGTCAGGAACCGCACCGCGAGCCCGGGCGGCGGCTCGGCGAACGGCGGGCGGGCGTCGCCGTCGCGGACGACGATCACCTCGAAGCCGCCGGGGTCGAGCTGGCCGGCGAGCGACTCGAGCGCGAAGGCGAGCCGCGACTCGCGCCCGCGGGTCGGGATCACGACGGCTATCGCGGGCGCGTCGGCGGGCACGGCGCCGCCAATTTACTGCTACGCATTTGCGCCGATGACGATCGCCGTCGTTGTTGCCACCCACGATCGCCCGCACCGGCTCGCCGCGCTGCTCGGGGCGCTGCGCGAGCAGCGGCACGCCGCCGACGAGGTGATCGTCGTCGACGACGGCTCCGGGCCCGAGACCGCCCGGGTGCTCGAGCGCGAGCGCGAGCTCGGCGAGCTGCCGCTGCGGGTGATCCGGCGCGAGCGCGCCGGCGGCCCGGCGGCCGCCCGCGACCAGGGCTGGCGCGCCAGCGGCCTGGACCTGATCGCGTTCACCGACGACGACTGCGCGCCAACCCGCGACTGGCTCGCCGAGCTCGAGCGCGCCGCGGTCGCGAACCCCGGGCGCTTCGTCCAGGGCCGCACCCTCCCCGACCCTGCCGAGATCGACGACCTCGGACCCTTCTCACGCTCGATCTGGGTACGCGACCTCGATCCCGCCTTCCAGACCTGCAACATCGCCTACCCGCGCGAGCTGCTCGAGCGGATCGACGGGTTCGACACGGTCACCTTCGGGCTCGACCCCGGGGGCGAGGACTGCGATCTCGGCTGGCGCGCGATCGAGGCCGGGGCGCGGCCGGTCTTCGCCCCCGGGGCGCTCGTGCACCACGCGGTCGACGACGTCGGGGTTCTCGGCAAGCTCCGCGTCGCGGCCCGCTGGACGACCCCGATGGCGGCCTACGCCCGTCATCCGGAGCTGCGTCGCGAGACGTTCCGCTACCGGATCTTCTGGAAGGAGATCCACTGGATGCTGTTCAAGGCCGTGGTCGCCCTGCTCCTGCCGACCCGCTGGCACGTCCTGCGCGCCTGGCTGGCCTACCCGTACCTGCGCGACGTCTGGGCTCGCGGGAAGGTCGAGGGCGGCGGCCCGGCGCTCGCTCCGTACTTCGTCGCCCACGACCTGATCGAGGTCGGGGCCGTCGCCCGGGCCGCCGTCCGCAACCGCACGCCGATGCTCTGAGCGAGCCGAGGGCGCGCCGAGCCTCCGGCGGCCTGCGCGGCTGAGCTACATCCGCTCGGGCGCGCTCACCCCGAGCAGCCCGAGCGTCGTCGCGATCGTGCGCTTGGTCGCCACGCAGAGCCCGAGCCGCGCAGCCTCGGCGCCGGGCTCGGGCGCGCCGACCACCCGGCAGTCCCGATAGAAGGCGTGAAAGTCGGCCGCGGTCGCCATCGCGTAGGCGCACAGCCGATGCGGCGCGCGCCGCTTCGCGGCCTCGGACACCTCGCCCCCGAGCTCGAGCAGGCGGCGCACGAGCGCGCGCTCGGCGGGCTCGGCGGCCGCCTCGGCGCCCGTCGCCGCGGCGTTGGCGGCGATCTCCTCCTCGGAGCGGGCGACCCCCTCGTCGGCGGCCTTGCGCAGGATGCTCGCGACCCGGGCGTGCGCGTATTGGACGTAGTAGACCGGGTTCTCCTGCGAGGTCGAGCGGGCGAGCTCGAGGTCGATATCGATCGGCGTGTCGCTGGAGCGCTGCAGCATGAAGAAGCGCGTCGCGTCGACGCCGATGTCGTCGATCAGCTCGTCGAGCGTGACGAACTCGCCGCTGCGCTTGCCCATCCGCTTGCGCTCGCCGCCCTCGACGATGTTGACCAGCTGCATGATCTGCGCCTCGAAGCGGTCCGGCTCGAACCCGAGCGCCCCGAGCGCCGCGCGCATCCGCGGCACGTAGCCGTGGTGGTCGGCGCCGAGCACGTTGATCAGCCGGTCGTGGCCGCGCTCGAGCTTGTCGAGGTGGTAGGCGATGTCCGGGGCGAAGTAGGTGGGCTCGCCGTCGGCGCGGATCAGGACCCGGTCCTTGTCGTCGCCGAACTCGGTCGTCCGCAGCCAGACCGCGCCGTCGCTGTCGTAGACGTGGCCGCGTTCGCGCAGCTGCTCGATCGCCCGCTCGACCGCGCCCGAGTCCCGGAGGGAGCGCTCCGACGACCAGGTGTCGTAGTGGACGCCGAACCGCTCCAGCGTCGCCTCGATCCGGTTGCGCATCGCGTCGGTCGCCGCGACCTCGAGCGCCTCCAGGTCGGCGGGGTCCGAGCCCGACTCGAGCTCGGCCGCGAGCTCGGCGACGTAGTCGCCGGCGTAGCCGTCCTCGGGCAGCTCGGTGCCGCGCATCCGGGCCGCCACCGAGGCGGCGAACAGGCGCACCTGGGTGCCGGCGTCGTTGACGTAGTACTCGCGCTCGACCGTCTGGCCGGTGCGCTCGAACAGGCGCGCCAGCGCATCGCCGTAGGCGGCCCCGCGGCCACTGGCCGCCGTCACCGGGCCGGTCGGGTTCGCGCTCACGAACTCGACCATGATGCGCTCGGGCTGCTCGGCCACGCTGGCGCCGAGGCGCTCGCCGGCAGCCAGCAACCCGGCCGCGGCGGCGCGGTACCACGGGTCGGCGAAGAACAGGTTCAGAAAGCCCGGGCCGGCGACCTCGATCCGCTCGACGCTGCCCGCGAGGCGGCGCTCGAGCTCGACCCGCAGCCGCTCGGCCACCTCGCGCGGCGGGGCGCCCGCGGTCGGCGCGAGCAGCAGGGCCGCATTGGTCGAGTAATCCCCGAGCTCCGCCTTCGGCGGCCGCTCGAGGCTCAGCTTCGGGCCCGGATCGCCGCCGATCGCCGCGGCGGCGCCGAGCACGGCGGCGCGCAGCTCGCTGAGCGGATCGGTGACGGGGCTGATGGCCACGCTCCGATACTAGGGCGGGCGCCCGATCGGCCACTATGCTGCACCCCGATGCGGGCTTTGGTGACCGGGGGGGCGGGCTTCATCGGCTCGCACGTGGTCGACGCGCTGGTTGCGCGCGGCGACGACGTGGTGGTTCTCGACGACCTCTCGACGGGCAAGCGCGAGAACCTGGCCGGGGCGCTCGCCGCCGGCGCAACCCTGATCGAGGGGGGCGTCACCGACGACGAGGCCGTCGCCGGCGCTTTCGCCCGCGCCGCGCCCGAGGTCGTCTGCCACCTCGCCGCGCAGATCGACGTCCGCCGCTCGGTCACCGACCCGGTCTACGACCTCGGCGTCAACGTCGGCGGCACCCTGAGGCTGCTGGAGGCGGCGCGGCTCGCCGGATCCCGGCGATTCATCTTCGCCTCGACCGGCGGCGCGATCTACGGCGAGGGCGAGGGGCGCCCGCTCCCGTTCACCGAGGACGCGGAGTGCCGGCCCGACGCGCCCTACGGGCAGTCGAAGCTGGCCGCCGAGGGGTACCTCGGGCTCTACCGGCGCCTGTACGGGCTCGACACCGCCGTCCTGCGGCTCGGCAACGTCTTCGGGCCGCGCCAGGACCCGCGGCTCGAGGCCGGCGTCGTCGCGATCTTCTGCGGCGCGCTCACCGCGGGCGATACGCCGACCGTGTACGGCGACGGCGAGCAGACCCGCGACTACGTCTACGTCGGCGACGTCGCCGCAGCCTTCGCCGCCGCCTCGGACCGCGACCGGCGGCGGCCCGTACAACATCGGCACCGGGATCGAGACGAGCGTGCTCGAGCTCGGCCGCCAGGTCGGCGAGGCCTGCGGGAAGGCCTTCGAGCCCGAGTTCGCTCCGGCGCGGATCGGCGAGATCAAGCGCACCGTGATCGACCCCGCGCGCGCGGGTGAGGAGCTCGGTTGGCGCCCGAGCGTGACCCTGGTCGAGGGTCTCGCGCCGATCCTCGGGACGATCGCCGACCCGGCCTAAGCTGCGGCGATGAGCGCCGCCGCGCCCGACCTCGACGTCGTCATCGTCGCCTACCGCTGCGAGGAGCTGCTGCGGCAGTGCCTCGCGAGCCTGTACGCGAACCCGCCGGCGGGGCGGCTGCGGGTCGAGGTGGTCGACAACGCCTCGGGGGACGGGACCGCGGAGATGGTCGCGCGCGAGTTCCCGGAAGCGATCCTCACACTCAACCCGGAGAACGCCGGCTTTGCGCGCGCCAACAACCCGGCGCTGGCGCGCGGTCAAGCCCCGTACGCGCTCGTCCTCAACCCGGACACGGAGGTGACCCCCGGGGCCCTCGACGCGCTGCTCGCGGTGATCGAGGCACACCCCGAGGCCGGAATGATCGGGCCGCGCCTCGAGCAGGGCGACGGCACCCTGGACCACGCCTCCAGCCGCTCGTTCCCGACCCCGCTCAGCGCCCTCGGCCACTTCACGGGGGTGGGCCGGCGCGAGAGCGCGACCGGAGCGCTCGCGGCCTACCGGGCGCCGGCCGACTCAGCGGGTCCCGTCGACGCGATCAACGGGGCGTTCATGCTGATCCGCCGTGCGGCGCTCGATCAGGTCGGCGGCTTCGACACCCGCTACTGGATGTACATGGAGGACCTCGACCTCTGCTACCGGTTCGCCGCCGCCGGCTGGACGACCTTGTTCGAGCCTTCCGTGGTGGTGGTCCACATCAAGGCGGGAACCAGTGGTGCGCACCGCTCCCTGCGCCTCAACTGCGCCTTCCACTATGGGATGTTCAGGTTCTATCGAGACCATTACGCCGGGTCGAGGAGCCCGCTGGTGAACGGCGCCGTGTACGTCGGCATCGGCTTGAAGCTCGCGCTCGCGGCAGCCCGCAGCGCCCTGGCCCGCGCTCACCCGCCCTCGTAGGCCAGCGCCGCCCCGATCCGCCGCACCGTGGTCGGGTGGGTTCCGAGCAGGGTCGCGTACCAGCCCGGCGGATCCGGGTCGGAGATGTTCGCCCGCGCCAGCTCGACCTGAAGCGCGATGAGCGCCTGCGGGTCGTGGGTGAGCTCGAGCGCGAACCGGTCGGCCGACGCCTCGACCTGACGCGAGAGCTGGTTGCCGGGCAGGTTGAGCACGAACGCGGCCAGGGTCAGCGCCATCAGGTAGATGGGCACCGCCGCCGGGCTCGCCGGGTCGACGCCGCGGCGGCGAGCGATCGCCAGCGCGAGCTCGCGGGAGAACAGGAGCCCGAACGGGGCGACGATCGCGACGTAGGTGAGACCGCGGCGGATGTCGTCGTTGGCGACGTGGCCGAGCTCGTGGGCGACCACGGAGCGCAGCTCCGGGCGCTCCGTGGTGCGCAGCAGGTTGTCGTACAGCACCACCCGCTTGCTCGAGCCGATCCCGTCGACGAACGCGTTCAGCGACGTACCCCGGCGGCTGGCGTCGATCCGGTACACCTCGCCGATCTCGACCCCGGCCTCGCGGCCGAGCTCGAGCACGTCGGCGCGCGCCCTACTGCCCTCCGGCAGCGCCTCGAACTTGTTGAAGATCGGCGCCAGCACCACGGGCGCGATCCAGACGAAGACGATCGCGAGCCCGGTGGTCAGCGCGGCCCCCGGGATCCACCACCGGCGGGGGAAGCGCCGCACCAGCGCGATGAGCAACGTGGCGCCGCCTGCGGTCAGCAGCGCCGTGATCCCCGCGGAGCGAGCGACGTCCCACAGCCACGAGTCCAGCGACTGGGTCGAGAGGCCGACGTCGACGGCGCGCTCGTGCGAGATCAGCGACACCGGCAGCGTGGCGAGGGTGACCGACAGCGAGACCGCGGCACCGGCCAGCGCGGCGCCGCGCAGGGGGCGCTCCGCGAGGCGTTCGAGCCGCCGGCGCAGCGGCGCCGGGCGCCCGAGCGCGACCGCGGTCAGCACGGCGGCCTCGATCGCGAGGCTCACGATCAGCAGCAGCCGCTGCGGGGCGCGGTACTCGCGCGCGCGGTCGAGCTCCGCCGCGCTGAAGTAGTCGCGCTCGGAGACGGTGACCGGCTCCGGGTCCGGGTCGGAGGGCGCCAGGACCCAAACCGCCGCCTCGGCGACGATCACCATCACCGCCGCCGCGCAGCCCACGCGCGCCGCGGTCGAGCGCGGCCAGGAGCCCGCCAGCCTCATCGCCGCCTACGATAGTCGGCCTCGTCCCGGGGGTCCGAAATTGCGCCTCGCGCTGATCAGTGACATCCACTCCAACCTGCCCGCCCTCGAGGCGGTGCTCGCCGAAGCAGACGCTGCGGGGGTCGACCGGATCTGGTGCCTGGGCGACGTGGTCGGCTACGGCGCGCAGCCGGACGAGTGCGCGGCGCTCGTCCGCGAGCGCTGCGAGGTCTGCCTGGTCGGCAACCACGACCTCGCGGCGCTCGAGCAGCTCGACATCTCGACCTTCTCCCCCGCCGCCGCCGCCGCGGTCCGCTGGACCCGGGAGCGGATGAACGGGGATACCCGCGGCTTTCTCGCCGGCCTGGACCCGTCCGACGAGAGCCGCGAGGTCGGCCTGTATCACGCCTCCCCGCGCGACCCCGTGTGGGAGTACGTGCTCTGGCCCGACCAGGCGGCGGAGTGCATCCGCGTCCAGGCACGACGAGTCAGCTTCGTCGGCCACTCGCACGTCGCCCTGTTCTTTGCCCTCGCCGACTCCGGCGCCGCGCCGGGCGCCGCGGACGACGCGCGGGGCGCCCAGGCGGGCGCCGGGACCAGCCTCGAGGTCGGCCGCGGTCGCTGGCTCATCAACCCGGGCAGCGTCGGCCAGCCACGCGACGGCGACCCGCGGGCCGCCTGGCTCGAGCTCGACACCGAGGCCTGGCACGCCACCTTTCACCGGATCGCCTACGACATCGACCGCGCCGCCGACGCGATCATCGCCACCGACCTCCCCGAGCACCTCGCCCGCCGACTCTACGTAGGCCAATGAGTGATCCGGGACGGCGCAGGCCAATTACTAGACTCGCCGCGATGCCCCGGCGCGTCCCGATCTGCCTGCTCTCGTGCGTTTTCGCACTGGCTTTCGCCAGTTGCGGGTCGAGCACCGACGGCACGATTCCGCCCGACGATGCGGAGACCCTGTTGACGCTCGTGGCCGCGGTTCAGAGCGACGTCAACAACGGCGAGTGCGACCGCGCCCGCGACCACGCCCAGGAGCTGGTCAGCGAGGTCGACCAGCTTCCCAACGAGGTCGACCCCGACGTCGCTGACGAGCTCGCCAAGGCGGCGACCAATCTCGAGGGGCTCTCGCAGACCGATTGCACGGAGACCGGGGCCTCCGGCGCGAGCGGCGTCGCGACGACGCCGACCACCTCGTCGACGACCACCGAGGTGACGACGACGCCGACGACCACCGAGGAGACCTCGACGACCACGAGCACGACGACCGACGAGCAGCCCACCGAGGACACCAACCAGGAGGCTCCGACCGGCCAGGGCACCGACCAGGGCGGCCAGACCGGGACGGGGGATACGGGCGGCGGTCAGACGGGCGGCTCCGGCCCGGCGAGCGGCGGCGTCACCGGCGGCGGGAACGCGGGCTAGGCGATGAACGCGACGATCTCAGACCGATACGAGCTCGGCGACCGCCTCGGGTCCGGTGGGATGTCGACCGTCTACCGGGCGACCGACCGCGTGCTGGAGCGCACCGTCGCGGTGAAGATCCTGGCCGAGCACCTCTCCGACGACGACAAGTTCGTCGCCCGCTTCCGCCGCGAGGCGCTCGCGGTCGCGAAGCTGATCCACCCGAACATCGTCCAGGTCTACGACACCGGCGTCGACGCCGAGCGCCACTACATCGTCATGGAGTACGTGGAGGGCAAGTCGGTGGCTCAGCTGCTGCAGACCAAGGGCCGGCTCGGCGCCGACGCGACCGCCGAGATCGGGATCCAGGCGTGCGCCGGGCTCGAGTACGCCCACCGCCAGGGGATCATCCACCGCGACGTCAAGCCCGGGAACCTGATGGTGATCGGGGGCCCCGCCGGGCGCCGGCGGCGCGACAGCTCCGCGCACGAGCCGCCGACCGGCGAGATGACGATCAAGCTCACCGACTTCGGGATCGCGCGCGCAACCGCGCAGTCGCGCCTCACCCAGGTCGGCTCGGTCGTCGGGACCGCGGCCTACCTCGCCCCCGAGCAGGCCCGCGGCGAGGAGGCAACGCCGGCGGCGGACGTCTACGCGCTCGGCGTCGTCCTCTACCAGCTGCTCACCGGGCGCCTGCCCTGGGAGGGATCGACCCTCGCCGAGCTCGCGATCCGGCGCGAGAACGAGAGCCCGCTGCCGCCGACGTCGTATGACCCCGACGTCCCCGAGACCCTCTCGCAGGCGGTCCTCCGCTCGCTCGAGGGCGAGGCGTCGGCCCGCTATCGCTCGGCCCGTGACCTGTCGCGCGCGCTCGACGCCGGCCTGCACGGCCAAGAGCCGCCGCCGCCGTCCGACGAGCTGCCGACCAACATGCTCGCGACCGGACCGACGACCGCGGCGACGCGCCGGATGTCGAGCCCGGAGCCGCGCACGCCGGTCGCGCCGGAGCCGGTGGCGCCACCCCGGCGGCGACCCGCGCAGGCGTCGTCTCGCCCGGTGGTCACGCCGGCGCAGCCGCGCCGCCGGTCGGCCGGTTCGCGGTTCGCGCGGGCGCTCGGGATCCTGCTGCTGATCGCGATCCTCGCCGCGGTGATCGCCGGCGCCGTCCTGCTGCTCACCGACGCCGGGCAGGGGACCGACATCGGGCAGACGATCAAGGACAACCTGAACGATCAGATTCAGTCGATCGAGGACTTCATCCAGGAGAACACCCAGTAGCTCCTCGCGCCACGGCCTCCTTTCGCTCAAATCGCGCCGACCCCTAACCGGCGATGGCCTCCCAGGGCGCCGCTCCACCGAGCACCGCGCCGCGGTAGCGCTCGTAGTCACCGGCCGTGATCGAGGCCCGCGCGCCGGCGACGAGCCGCTCGAGGAAGGTGAGGTTGTGCAGGGTGATCAGCCGCGCCGAGCTCGGCGGCTCGGCGCGGGCGAGGTAGTGCAGGTACGCGCGCGTGTGGGTCGCACAGGTCGCGCATGGGCAGCCCTCGGCGAGCGGCCCCTGATCGAGCCGGTAGTCGGGCTTGGTGACGTCGAAGCGAAAGCGCGAGCCGGGCAGAGGCGCGAGCGCCATCCCGTGGCGCGCGAGCCGGGTCGGCACCGCGCAGTCGAAGACGTCGATCCCGAGCCCGATCCCGGCGAGCACGTCGTCGGGCTCGCCGATCCCGAGCAGGTGCTTGGGGGCCGCGACCGGGAGCAGCGGCGCGGTCAGCTCGAGCACCCCGTGCATCTCGGGCTTGTCGCGGCCGAGGGTGCCGCCGATTGCGAGCCCGTCGACCGCCGCCGAACCGACCCGCTCGGCCGACTCGCGGCGCAGGTCCTCGTGGACGCCGCCCTGGACGATCCCGAACACCGCCTGCCGCCCGGGCCCGTGGTCGGCGTGCCAGTCGAGGCATCGGTCGAGCCAGCGGTGGGTGCGCTCGGTCGACCGCCGGGTGTACTCGCGGTCGGCGTGAAAGGGGGTGCACTCGTCGAAGACGAGCGCGATGTCGGAGCCGAGGGCCGCCTGCACCGACATCGATTCCTCCGGGCCCATGAACCGCTTCGAGCCGTCGATGTACGAGCGAAACGAGACGCCGCGCTCGGCGATCTCATCCACCCCTCCGCCGGCCCCGGCGCCGCCGCGCCGGCCCTTGATCTCGTCGGCGACGTTTCCGTGGGCCAGCGAGAACACCTGAAAGCCCCCGGAGTCCGTGATCAGCGCCCGGTCCCAGCCGATGAACCGATGGAGGCCGCCGAGGTCGGCGATCCGCTCCGCCCCGGGCGACAGGAACAGGTGGAAGGTGTTCCCGAGGATGAGCTCGAAGCCGAGCCCGGCGACGTCGCCGACGTCGAGGCTGCGCACCGCCCCACGGGTGGCGAGCGGGATGAACGCGGGCGTCTCGACCGGCCCGTGCCCGGTCAGCAGCCGCCCGCAACGGGCGGCGCCGTCTCGCGCCAGGATCTCGAATCGAAGCCGTTGCGGGTCGTCGCGCACGACCCGGAAGCCTGACTACTTCTCGGGCGCGATGCGGGCGTGCTCGACCCAGCCAGACTCAGGCTGAGCTCGCCCGAGCCCGCCCTACGCGACCAGGGAGCGCCCCGTCATCCCCTCCGGCTGCGCGATCCCGAGCAGCGCGAGCGCCGTCGGGGCCACGTCGGCCAGCACGCCGCCGTCGCTGAGCTCGATCGACGGCAGCGTGACCACCAACGGGACGGGGTTGAGCGAGTGGGCGGTGTTCGGAGAGCCGTCGGGCTCCAGCATGTGCTCACAGTTGCCGTGGTCGGCGGTGATCATGCAGATCCCGCCGCTCGCGTGGACCGCGGCCACCACTTCGCCGAGGCAGCCGTCGACGGTCTGCACCGCGGCGATCGCCGCCGGGATGCTGCCGGTGTGGCCGACCATGTCGGGGTTCGCGAAGTTGATGACCCCGAAGCGGTAGCCGCCCTCGCTCCAGCGGCTCGTGAACGCCTCCGCCGCGGCCGCCGCGCTCATCTGCGGCTTGTGGTCGTACGTGGGGACGTCGCGCGGCGAGTCGACCAGCTCGCGGACTTCCCCGTCCCACTCCTTCTCGCGCCCTCCGTTGAAGAAGTAGGTGACGTGGGCGTACTTCTCGGTCTCGGCGATGTGCAGCTGGCGGGCTCCCTCGCCCGCGAGCACCTCGGCCAGCGTCGTGGCCGGTGCCTTCGGCGGGAACGCGACCGGGTAGGGCCAGCCGTCGCGGTACTCGGTGAGCGTGGTCAGCTCGATGTCCGGGGCCGGGCCACGGTCGAACTCGTCGAAATCCGGCTCCCCGAGCGCGCGGGTCAGCTCGCGGGCGCGGTCGGGGCGGAAGTTGAAGTGGATCGCGACGTCGCCGTCGGCCATCCCGTCGTAGTCGCCGACCACGGTCGGACGAATGAACTCGTCGGTCTCGTCGCGCCCGCGGGCGGCGGCGATCGCCTCGGCGGGAGTCGCGGCGCGAAGCCCCTCGGCGTGGACGATCCCGTCGTATGCGAGCTTGACCCGATCCCAGCGGCGGTCGCGGTCCATCGCGAAGTAGCGCCCGCCAATCGTCCCGATTCGCCCGGCGTGGCGCAGCCAGAGCTCGAGCTCGGCGGTGTAACCGTCGGCGGAGGTGGGCAGGGTGTCGCGGCCGTCGGTGAAGGCGTGCACGACGACGTCGGGCACGCCCTCCTGGGCGGCGAGCTCGATCAGCGCCTCGATGTGGGACCAGCCGGAGTGGACGCCGCCGTCGGAGACCAGGCCGAGCAGGTGCAGCCGCCCGCGGGGGCTCGAGCGGGCCGCCGCGCAGGCGGCGACCAGCGCCTCGTTGTCGAAGAAGGTGCCGTCGGCGACCGCGTCGTCGATCCGGGCCAGATCCTGCTTGACCACCGAGCCGGCGCCGAGGTTGAGGTGGCCGACCTCGGAGTTGCCCATTTGACCCTCGGGGAGGCCGACGTCGCGGCCGCTGGCCGAGAGCTGGGTACGCGGATAACCGTTCCACAGCTCGTCGAAGACCGGCGTGCTGGCCTGCGAGATCGCGTTCCCGGGCCCGGCCTCGGCGAGCCCCCAGCCGTCCAGGATGATCAGCGCGAGCGAGGGCGCGGGGAGCTCGGTGGCGCCGGCCGGGATCGTGCTCACGCGGCTCCCTCACAGACCGCGACGAAGTCGTCGACCTCGAGGCTGGCGCCGCCGACCAGGCCGCCGTCGACGTCGTCGAGGCCGAACAGCTCGGCGGCGTTCGCGGGCTTCACCGAGCCGCCGTAGAGGATCCGGACCGCGGCGGCCGCAGCGGCGTCGATCGCGCCGACCAGGCCGCGGATGAACGCGCACGCCTCCTGCGCCTGCTCGGCGGTCGCGGTGCGCCCGGTCCCGATCGCCCAGATCGGCTCGTAGGCGATCACGACCGAGCCGAGCCGGGCGGCGTCGACGCCGGCGAGGTCCGCCTCGAGCTGGCGGCGCAGCACGTCCTCGGTCTGCGCCGCATCGCGCTCGGCCTCGGTCTCGCCGCAGCAGAGGATCGCGAGCATGCCGGCGTCGAGCAGCGCCGGGACCTTGCGCGCGAGCGCCTCGTCGGTCTCGCCGAACAGCTGGCGCCGCTCGGAATGGCCGATGATCGCGCCACCGACCCCGAGGTCGGCGAGCATCGGGATCGAGACCTCGCCGGTGAACGCCCCGGACGCGGCCTCATGGACGTTCTGGGCGCAGATCGAGACCGACGAGCCGCTCACCGCGTCGACCGCTGCGGGCAACGCGGTGTAGGGCGGGCAGACGACCAGGTCGACCGCGCCGAGCCCGGCGGCGGCGGGACCGAAGCGCTCGAGGAAGTCCACTGCCTCGCCGGCTGTCTTGTTCATCTTCCAGTTGGCCGCCACCAAACATCTGCGTTCAGGCATCGCGAAGCACCTCCACCCCCGGCAGCTCGGCCCCTTCCATCAACTCGAGCGAGGCGCCGCCGCCGGTCGAGAGCCAGTCGACGTCATCGTCGAGCCCGAACGAGGCGAGCGCCGCGGCCGAGTCGCCGCCGCCGACGACCGTGAAGCCGGGCGCGGCGGCGACCGCCTCGGCGACCGTCCTGGTGCCGGCGGCGAACGGGGCGAGCTCGAACGCCCCCATCGGCCCGTTCCAGAACACCGCACCGGCGTCGCCGATGACCCGCGCGTACTCGGTGGCGGTGCGCTGGCCGACGTCGAGCCCCATCCAGCCGTCGGGCACCTCGACCCCATCGAGCTCGCGCACCTCGGTGTCCGCGTCGAAGGCGCGCCCGCAGACGAGGTCGACCGGCAGCTGCAGGACGCAGGCGGATCCCTCGGCGCGCTCGAGCACCCGCTCCGCGAGCCCGATCCCCTCCTCCTCGACCAGCGAGTCGCCGGTCGGATGACCTTGGGCGCGGAAGAAGCTGAAGCACATGGCGCCGCCGATCAGGATGCTGTCGGCCGTCTGCAGGAAGCGGTCGATGACCCCGATCTTGTCGGTGACCTTCGCGCCGCCGAGGACCACGCACAGCGGCCGCGGCGGGTCGTCGCGCAGCGCGGTCAGCTCGCGGACCTCGCGCTCGAGCAGCAGGCCGGCGTAGCCGGGGAGCCGCTCGGCGACCCCGTGGGTGGTCGCGTGGGCGCGGTGGGCGGCACCGAACGCGTCGTCCACGTACACGTCGCCGAGCTTCGCGAGCGCGTCGGCGAGCGCCGGGTCGTCCTTGCTCTCACCGGGCTCGTAGCGGCTGTTCTCGAGCATGAGGATCTCGCCGGGCTCGAGCCGGGCAGCGATCGCCTCGACCTCGGGCCCGACCACGGCGGGCGCCGTCGCCACCTCGACCCCGAGCAGCTCGCCGAGTCGCGCGGCCACCGGCGCCATCGACAGCTCCGGCTCGCGGTCCTTCGGTCGACCGAGGTGCGAGACGAGCACGATCGCGGCGCCGCGTTCACGCAACAGCTCGATCGTCGGCAGCGCGGCGCGGATTCGGGTGTCGTCGGCGACCACCCGGCGGCCGCCGGCGTCGGCGAGCGGGACGTTGAAGTCGACCCGCGCCAGCACCCTCGCCCCCTCGACCGGGGCATCGCGCGCGCTCGCCTTCGAGAACGTGCCGCGCTCGCTCAAATCCGCTCTCCCCCGGCTCGCGGCTCAGGCCGCCGCCGGCTGGCGCTCGAGCACCTTCGCCGCGAGCTCGACGCAGCGATTCGAGTACCCCCACTCGTTGTCGTACCAGGAGAAGACCTTCGCCAGGTTGCCGCCCATGACCGCGGTCTGGCCGGCGTCGAAGATCGACGAGTGCGGGTCCTTGATGATGTCGGTCGAGACGAGCGGGGCCTCGCTGTAGAGCAGGATCCCGGCCAGCGGGCCCGCGGCAGCCTCGCTCACGGCGGCGTTGATCTCCTCCGGCGAGGTGTCGGTCGCGAGCTCGCACGTGAGGTCGACCAGCGAGCCGGTGATCACCGGCGCCCGAACCGACATCCCGTTGAGCTTGCCGTTCAGCTCGGGGAGCACCAGGCCGACCGCCTTCGCCGCCCCGGTCGAGGTCGGGATCAGGTTGACCGCAGCGGCGCGCGCCCGGCGCGGGTCCTTGTGCGGGCTGTCCTGGATCCGCTGGTCCTGGGTGTACGCGTGGATCGTGGTCATCAGGCCGCGCTCGATCCCGAACTTGTCGTTGAGCACCTTCGCGACCGGCGCGAGGCAGTTGGTCGTGCAGGAGGCGTTCGAGATGATGTGGTGGCTGTCCGGGTCGTAGGCGTCGTCGAAGTTGACCCCGAGCGCCACGGTCACGTCGGGCTCGGTCGCCGGCGCGGAGATGATCACCTTCTTCGCGCCCGCCTCGAGGTGCTTGGCGGCGCCGTCACGCTTGGTGAACAGTCCGGTCGACTCGATCACGACATCGACCCCGAGCTCGCCCCACGGGAGGTCGGCGGGATCGCGCTCGGAGAGGACTTTGACCTCGGCGCCGTCGACCGTGAACGAGCTCTCCCCCGTCTCGACCTCGGCGTCGAAGCGGCCGTAGGTCGAGTCGTACTTGAGCAGATGGCCCAGCGAGGCGGCGTCGAAGACGTCGTTCACGGCCACGATCTCGAGCTCGGCGCCCGACTCGTGGGCGGCGCGGAACAGGTTCCGCCCGATCCTGCCGAAGCCGTTGATTCCAACCTTCACGTTCGCCATCTGCGCGTTCTCCCTCGAGCTCGTTTTCAGTTGCTTTGAACGGCGATCTCGACCCGATGCCCATCCGGGTCGAGCAGGTACGCCGAGTAGTAGCCAGCACCGTACTCCGGCCGCGGCCCAGGCGCCCCGTCGTCGGTTCCACCCGCCTCGCCGCCGGCCTCCCACGCGGCCTTGACCGCCGGGATCCCGCTCGCCGCAAAGCAGTAGTGGCCGCCGAAGGCGCTCGCCGGGCCATCCTCGGCCGAGGCGAAGAAGACCGGGCGGACGATGCCCCAGCCGATCTGCGACTCGTTGTCGAGCTGGCGGCGCCAGCCGAGCGAGCCGAGCACGGCGTCGTAGAAGCGGCCGGCGAGCGCGAGGTCCGAGACATCCACGGAGACGTGATGGATCATCGGCTCAACCTACCCGTATTGGCCCGGCCGGCTAACCCCGCCGCGGGGTCCAGCGGAAGAACCTGATCGCGAGCACCAGGCCCGCAAGGCCCCAGGCCGCGACCACGGCGAGGTGCCCCCACTCGAACCCGGCGCCGCTCGTCGCCGGGTCCCACGCGGCGAAGAAGGCCTCGAAGAACGGTCGAATCGGGAACACCGACGCGACGTCGAGGACGCCGTCCGGGATCTCGGTCTCCGGGATCAACACGCCGGAGAGGAAGTAGAGCGGCAGGACGACGAAGTTGGTGATCGCCGGCGCCGCGTCCTCGCTCGGGATCACCGCGGTGAGGGCGATCCCGAGACAGCAGAAGCTGGCGGCGCCGATCGCCAACGTGACCAGGACCGCCGGCAGGTGCTCCCAGGGGATCGAGACCCCGTAGAGGAGGCGCCCGATACCCGGCACGATCACCAGCATCAGCAACGAGATCGTGAGCGCGTTGCCGACCCGGCCCGCGAAGAAGACCCACGGCGGCAGCGGGGTGCCGCGCCCGCGCTTCAGGATCCCGTTCTCACGGTCGGTCGTCAGCCGGATCGCGACGCTCTGGAGGGTGGCCGAGACGATCGCCAGGGTGAGAATCGCCGGCACGTAATAGGTGGTGGTCTTGAGCCCGCCGAGTTGCTCGAGCGTGTCGTTGCCGAAGATCTCCTCGAAGATGAACAGGAACATCAACGGCAGCGCGACGGTGAAGAAGACGGCGCCCGGGTTGCGCCAGAACGCCTTCTGGTCGTAACGGAACTGGTGCACGGCGAGAGCCGCGCCGCTCATCGCGCCTCCTCCGCCGCGTCGCCGTCGGCGCCGGTCAGCTCGAGGTAGACGTCCTCGAGCGTCGGGCGCTGTACCTGGAGGCCGTCGAGGTCGACCGAACGCTCGAGCGCCCAGCCGGTGAGCCGGTTGAGCGCCGGGACCGGGGTCGCGGTCGACAGCGTGACCTCGCCTTCGTCGCCCCGGGCCTGCACCTCGATCGGCAGTTCGGCCGCCGCGACTCCCGCGGGCAGGCGAAAGCTGATCAGCGCCGGGCGGTCCTCGCGGTTGCCGAGCTCGTCGGGGCGCCCGGACGCGACGATCGCGCCGCGAGCGATGATCGCGACCCGGTCGGCGAGCCGCTGCGCCTCGTCCATGTAATGCGTGGTCAGGAACACGGTCTTGCCGAGGTCGCGAAGGCCGGCGATGACCTCCCACGCCTGGCGGCGGGCCGAGGGGTCGAAGCCGGTCGTCGGCTCGTCGAGGAAGAGCAGGTCGGGGTCGCCGATCAGCGCGACGCCGACGTCGAGGCGGCGCAGCTGGCCGCCCGAGAGCCGGCCGGCCCGCGTGTCGTCCTGCTCGGCGAGCCCGACGTGGGCGATCGTCTCGTCGACGGCGAGCGGCTCGCGGTAATAGCCCGCGTAGAGCTCCAGCGTCTCGCGCACGGTCAGCTCGGGGCGCATCCTGCACTGCTGCAGGACGATGCCGATCCGCTCGCGCCACTCGCGATCCGGCGAGCTCGGGTCCTCGCCGAGCACCGTGACCGAGCCGGCGGAGCGGTCCCGATAGCCCTCGAGGATCTCCGTCGTCGTCGTCTTGCCGGCTCCGTTGGGGCCGAGGAAGGCGAACACCTCGCCGCTTCGGACCTCGAGGTCGAGGCCACGGACCGCCTCGAAGTCGCCGTAGGACTTGTGCAGGCCCGTGACCGAGATGACGGGCTCGCTCACGGGGCCGATTGTATGGAGAGCGGCGCGCTCGGCCGACGGGCTCGCGCCGCGCGCCGCCGCGCTAGCCTCGGCCGAGGAAGGAGGTCGGTGAGGGTCGTCGTCTGTTTTCACGAGCGCCACTTGGGGGGCGCAACGCGCTCAGTCGAGCGGATCGTCCCGCTGCTGGAGGAGTTCGGCTGGGAGTTCAGCTTCTGGGTGCCGCGCCCGAGCGCGCTCTATGACGAGCTCGCCGACCGGGGCTGGGACGTCGACGGCGCGCCGCGCGTGTTCGAGTACAGCCTGCGCGCGCTGCGCCTGTCGCCGGGGCTCCGCCGCCGGGTGACCTCGACGCCGGCCTACGTCCGCCACTTCCGCTCCTTCCTCGCCGAGCGCCGGCCGGCGCTCGTGCACGCGAACTCGATCCTCACCCTCGCCGAGGCGCTGGTCGCCCGCCGCGACGGGCTGCCGACGGTGCTCCACGTTCACGAGATGCTGCCGCTCGACCTGCGCGGCCGGGCGCTGCGACGCGCCGCCTGGCGCCGGCTCGACCAGGTGGTCGCCGTGTCGCAGGCGTGCGCATCGCGCCTCGCCTGGGACGGCAGGTGGCCGCGGATCGTGCACGAGGCCACGCCGGTGCCCGCGGAGCCCGTCGCGATCCGCAGCGAGCCGCGGCCGTTCACCGTCGGGACCGTCGCCGTGGTCTCGACCCGCAAGGGGAGCGACGTGTTCGTCGATGCCGCGAGCCGCCTGCTCCGGGAGGGCGACGGCGGCTTCCGGTTCGAGATGGTCGGCGACGCGCACGAGCTGATCGAGCGCACCTGGGCGCTCGACCTGCTGCGCGAGGCGCGCAGCGCCGGGATCGAGCACATCCCGAGCACCGACGTGCTCGACCGCCTGCGCGACTGGGACGCGTTCGTGCTCCCGTCGCGCTCGGACCCGTTCCCGATCTCGATGCTCGAGGCGATGGCGAGCGGGCTGCCGGTGGTCGGCACGCGCCGCGACGGGATCGCCGAGCAGATCGCGGCCGGCACCGGTCTGCTCGTCGAGGCCGAGGACGCCGGAGCGCTCGCCGACGCGATCGTCTGGTGCGCCGAGCAGCCGGCCGACACCCGCGCCCGGCTCGGATCCGCCGCGCGCCGTCGGGTCACGGAGGGACTGACGCTCGAGCACCAGGCCGCGGGCATACACGAGGCCTACGAGGCCACGCTGGCCGCGGCCGGCGCGCGTTAGCCGAGCTCGACGTCGCGGTGGACGACCCGCGGGTTGACGTCGTCGCGCACCGCCAGGTGGCGGGCGACGCGCTCGGCGACCGTGATCGACCGGTGGCGTCCGCCGGTGCAACCGATCGCGATCGTCAGGTGGGTCTTCCCTTCGGCGACGTACGCCGGCAGCAGGAAGTCGAGCAGCGAGAGCAGCCGCGAGTAGAACTCCCCGGCGAGCTCGCCCGACTCGACGTACTCGACGACCGCGGCGTCGCGCCCGGTGAGCGGGCGCAGGTCCTCGCGGTAGTGGGGGTTGGGGAGAAAGCGGACGTCGAGGACGAGGTCGGCGTCGCGGGGCGGCCCGTTCTTGAACCCGAAGGTCAGGATGGTGAGCGCGAGCCGGGCATCGGTTTGCGGTCCGAGCAGGTCGGTGGCGATCCGGCGGCGCAGCATCGCGCCCGTCAGGCCGCTCGAGTCGATCACCACGTCGGCGCGCTCCCGCAGCGGGCCGAGCAGCTCGTGCTCGGCCCTGATCCCCTCCACGATCCGGCCCTCCGGAGCGAGCGGGTGGCGGCGGCGGGTCTCCTTGAACCGGTTGACCAACGTCCCCTCGTCGGCCTCGAGGAAGACGACGGTCGGCTCGATCCCCTCGCGCCCGAGCTCGTCGAGCACCTCGATGAGCTCGGCGAAGTAGTCGCCGCCGCGCGCGTCCGTGACCACGGCAGCGCGCTTCACGTTGCTGGTCGCATGCAGGAACAGCTCGCCGAGCGACGCGATCATCCGCGGCGGCAGGTTGTCGACGCAGAAGTACCCGGAGTCCTCGAACGCCGCGATCGCCTCCGACTTCCCGGCGCCGGAGTAGCCGGTGATCACGAAGAGCTCCACCCCGGGCTCGAACAGGCTGTCGGCCCCCGGCGCCACCCCTAGGTCGTGTTCTCGTGTCGCCCGGCGATCTCATCGGCGAGCTTAGCCACCGGCGGCGCTGTGCTACCAACCCGGCGTGGTTCGGCCGCCGGCGAGCGTCGTGGTCCCGTTCCTGGGCGAGCTCGCCGAGGCCGAGCGGGTCGTCGCCGAGCTGCGGCGTCTCCATCTCGGCCCGGGCGACCAGCTGATCCTCGCCGACAACACGCCGTCGGGCCTCGCCGCCGGGCTCGGAGGCGGCGCGCTCGAGGTGGTCGGCGCCCCGGCCACCCGCTCCGCCTCGTTCGCCCGCAATGCCGGCGCCGCGACCGCGCGCGGCGAGTGGCTGCTGTTCCTCGACGCCGACTGCCGGCCGCCCCGCACGATCCTCGACGCCTACCTGGCCGACCCGCCGGACGAGCGGCTCGGCGTGATCGCGGGAGAGGTCGTCGGCGTCGCGGCTCAGCAGGCGCCGCTCGCCCGGTGGGCGCGTTCGCGCCGCGGCGCCTGGGTGCGCCATCACCTCGAGACCGGGCCCCATCCCGGCGGGGTGACGGCCAACCTGCTCGTCCGCCGCGCGGCGTTCGAGCAGGCCGGCGGCTTCCGGCTCGGCGGCGGCGGCGACCTCGACCTCTGCTGGCGCCTCCAGGACGCCGGCTGGGGGTTCGCGTACCGCGGCGACGTGGTCGTCGCCCATCTCGATCGGGAACGGGCCCGCGAGCTGGTCGCCCAGGCCGTCGCCTACGGCGGTCACCAGCGCAACCTGCGCCGCGATCACGGCCCCGCGGTCGCCCGCGTCGGGCTCGCGCGACCGCTGGTCCGCGGGCTCGGCGGCGCCATCGCCCACGCGGCTCGCGGCCGCGGCGAGGAAGCGCGGTTCGCGCTCATCGACGCCGGCTGGGCGGCGGCGCAGTGGTGGGGCTGGGTCAGCGGCGGGCGCCACGCCCGGCGCGCCGACTGACGCTCAGATCACCAGCACCCGGTGGCGCAGGTCGCCGCGCGCGGTGGTCGCGAGGCTGATCAGGTCGTGGGCGAGGTAGTGGACGGCGAGGGTCGGGTCGCCCCCGCTGCGCGCACGGCCCGCGACGAGCTTCAGGTAGGGCAGCGCCAGCAGCGCGGCCGGGCGCCAGCGGCGCGCGAGGGCGATCCCGGCGACCGCCAGCAGGAGCCGCAGATTCACCTGGCTGCGAACGACGCCGCCGCCGAGCGCCTGGTCCCGCAGGCCCGGGTGACGCCCGAAGACGAGCACCGCATCCGCGCCGCGCAGCGCGCGCCGCAGGTGGCCCGCGCGGCCGAGGTCCTCGACCGCGTGATCGACGACCGCCTCGGCGGCGAAGACGCGGCGAGCGCCGGCGGCGAGCGCCCGCCAGCCGAGGTCCGTGTCCTCCCCGAGGGGCTCGGGAAAGCTCTCGTCGAAGCCTTCGAGGCGCTCGAGAAGCTCGCGCGGATAGGCGATGTTGCAGGTCTCGAACCACCACGGGCCGGAGCCGTCGACGTCGCGGGTGACGCTGAACGGCCCGGCGGCCTCGAGCTCGCGCGGGTTGGGGCGCGTGCGCCCCTGGACGATCGCGCCCGGAGCCGCGGCGGCCGCGGCGAGCAGCCGCTCCAGCCACGGCGGGGTCGCCTCGCAGTCGTCGTCGATGAACGCGACCAGCGGCGCCGTCGCCCGGCGCCAGCCGTCGTTTCGAGCCCGGGCCGGGCCGCCCTGCTCGGGGCGCTCCACCAGCGCCAGCGCATAGGGCGAGCGGCGCGCCTCGGCCTCGACCAGCGCCCCGGTTGCGTCGGCGGAGCCGTCATCGACGACGATCACCTCGAACGCCGCCGGGTCAAGGGTCTGCTCGCCAAGCGACGCGAGCAGCGCGGCGACGCGGTCGCGGCGGTTGTAGGCCGCGACGACGACGCTCACCGCCGGCTCGGCGGCCATCAGCCGGCCTTGTTGAGCTGCCGGTGGATGTCGCGGGCGAGCTTGCCGGGGATGCCCGGCACCGCCTCGAGCTCCTCGCGCGAGGCGGCGACCAGGCGCTCGGGCGAGCCGAAGTGGTCGAGCAGCGCGCGCTTGCGCTTCGGGCCGACCCCACGCAGCTCGTCGAGCAGCGAGCCGGTCATCGCCTTGTCGCGGCGGTTGCGATGGTGGTCGAGGGCGAACCGGTGCGCCTCGTCGCGCACCCGCTGCAGCAGGCGCAGCCCCTCCGAGTCGCGGTCGATCTCGACCGGCTGCGCCCGCCCCGGCAGGTACACCTCCTCGAGGCGCTTCGCCAGCCCGATCACCGCCGTGCCGCGCTCGACCAGCGGCGCCAGCACCTTCATCCCGGCCGAGAGCTGGCCCTTGCCGCCGTCGATGACGACCAGGTCGGGGACGGCGGCGAAGCTCTCGTCGCGCTCCGCGTCGTGAGGCGAGCGGTCGGACTGCTGGAGCAGCTGGCCGACCCGCCGGGAGAGCACCTCCTCCATCGAGGCGAAGTCGTCCGGACCCGAGGAGCGGTCCCCGCGAACCCGGAACCGGCGGTAGTCGGCCTTGCGCGGAGCACCTCCCTGGAAGACGACCATCGAGGCGACGGTGTGCTCGCCCATCATGTTCGAGATGTCGTAGCCCTCGATCCGCACCGGCAGGTTCTCGAGCTCGAGCGAGTCCTGCAGCGAGGACAGAGCGTCGACCCGCTGGGCGCGGCGACGCTCCTGCTTGAGCTTGTCCTGGGCGAGCGCCAGGACGGCGTTGCGCTCCGCCAGCTCGCGCAGCCGCCGCTTCGACCCGCGCTCGGCGACCCGGACCTCCACCGGGCCGCCGCGCCGGGCGGAGAGCGCCGTCGCGACCAGATCCGAGCGCTCCGCGAGGGCCGGGCCGACGACGACCAGCCGCGGCACCGAGGGAGCCGCCGAGTAGTACTGGGCGAGGAACTCCTCGGTCACCTCGGCCTCGTCGCGTTCCGCCTCGTTCGCGAGATAGAAGCCGTGGCGCTCGGCGAGCACCCCGTCGCGGACCTGGAACACCTGCGCGTTGGCCTCCGAGCCCTCGACCGCGACCGCGACCAGGTCGGCCGAGTCGAAGCTCTCGCCGGCGACCGAGCGCCGCTCCATCAGCGAGCGCACCGCCTCGAGCCGATCGCGAAACACGGCGGCACGCTCGAACTCCTCGGACGCCGCGGCCTCGTCCATCTTGCGCTCCAGGTCGCGCTCGACGTCGCGGTAGCGGCCGGAGAGAAAGGCGACGATCGCGTCGATCCCGCGCCGGTACTCCTCGCGGTCGACGTACCCGACGCAGGGGGCCGCGCAGCGCTTGATGTAGTAGTCGAGGCACGGGACGCCGGAGCGCCGGCCGGGCTCGGGGCCCTCGCACGTCCGGTACTGAAACAGCCGGCCGAGCAGGTCGAGCGTCTCGCGGACCCGCTTCGCCGACGAGTATGGCCCGAAGTAGAGCCGTTGCGAGCGGTGACGCTCGCGGGTGAAGTAGACGCGGGGGAACTCCTCGTCGAGGCTGATCCCGATGTACGGGTACGACTTGTCGTCGCGCAGGCGGATGTTGAAGCGCGGCCGGTGACGCTTGATGAACTGCTGCTCGGCAAGCAGCGCCTCGGCCTCGGTCTCGGTGACCAGGAAGTCGATCGTCACGATCCGCTCGACCATCTCGGCGCCGCCGCTGGTCGACTTGCCCGAGAAGTGCCCACCCACCCGCTTGCGGATCGAGGTCGCCTTGCCGACGTACATGACCTCGCCCCGCTCGTCCTTGAACAGGTAGACGCCGGGCTGATCGGGCAGGCGCTTGCGCTGCTCGGCGACGGGGATGTCGGAACCTTCGCTCACGCCTCAGAGGGTACGGTTCGCACCCGCCGCCAATCCCACCCGAGGAGCCCGATGAGCACCGCCACGATCCCGAACCCGCCCACCCTCGAAACGCTCTCGATCGAGATCGAGGACGAGATCGGCACCCTCACCCTCGACCGTCCCGACTCCCTCAACGCGATGAGCCCGGAGATGATCTTCGAGCTCACGATCGCCGCCGGATGGCTCGCCGACCAGGCGCCGCTGCGGGCGCTCGTGGTCACCGGGGCGGGCGACCGCGCCTTCTCCTCCGGCGGGGACGTCAACTGGTTCAAGGGCGGCCTCGACGATCCCGAGGTCGACCTGCCGGCGAACGTCCGCCGGGGCGCCGAGGTGCTGCACCAGGCGATCGTCGACTTCCGCCGCATCCCGTATCCCGTGATCGGCGCGATCAACGGCGTCGCCGCCGGTGCCGGCTTCTCGCTGGCGCTGATGTGCGACGTCCGGATCGCCTCGACCAAAGCCGGCTTCGTCTGCGCCTACGGGCGGATCGGCGCCTCGCCCGACGGCGGCATGACGTACTTCCTGCCGCGCGTGGTCGGCCCCGACCAGGCGCTGCAACTGCTGCTCAACGACCCGCTGCTCTCCGCCGAGCAGGCGCTCGAGCTCGGGATCGTCTCGAAGGTCGTCGAGCCCGACGACCTGCTCGCCGAGGCGCGAGCGAAGGCCGCCAAGCTCGGCGCGAAGGCCCCGCATTACGTGCGGATGGCGAAGCTGCTGATCGCTCAGAGCCTCGACAACTCGCTCACCGAGCATCTCCAGGTCGAGCGGCACGGGATCGCCGACTCGATGGGGACCGAGGACCTGCGCGAGGGCGTCGGCGCCTTCTTCGAGGGCCGCGAGGCGAAGTTCACCGGGAGCTGAAGCGGCCGCGTCGTTCGCATACGCTTGACTCGCCACCAGTCTTCAAAGGAGCCGACGATGATCAAACCAGCAATCCTCCTCAGCGCGCTCGCGATCGGCGCATTCGGCCTCGCGGCCTGCGGCGGCGACGATGAGACCTCGACCGCCGCGTCGGCGGGCTCGACCGCTGCATCCGGCGATACCACGACCCCGGACGAGTCGGTTGCGATCGCCGCCGACCCGACCGAGCTCGCCTTCACCGAGACCGACGTCAGCGTCCCGGCCGGCAGCGTCACGATCGACTTCGAGAACCCCTCCTCCACCCCGCACGACGTCGTCGTCGAGGACGCGGACGGCAACGAGCTCGCCCGCACCGACGAGATCTCCGAGTCCAGCGCGACCGCGACGGCGAAGCTCGACCCCGGCACGTACACGTTCTACTGCTCGGTGGACGGGCATCGGGATGCCGGGATGGAAGGGACGATCACGGTCAATTAGTTGCTAGTTGCTAGGTTGCTAGTTGCTGGGTGGGATGACGAGCGGCTCAGGCGCGACCGAGGTGACCAGGCTGATCGCCGGCGCGATGACCGCGCCCGCGGCGGTCTGGCGCGCCGGCGACGACTTCGAACAGCCCGTGCGGTTCCCCGTCCCCGCGTACCTGATCGAGCGCGGCGACGAGCGGATCCTCGTGGACACCGGGCTGCACCCCGGCGCCGCCGCCGACGCGGCGGGCCACTACGCGGGCGCCGAGTCGCTCGGGCTGTTCCGGCTCGAGCAGGAGGCGAGCGTCGCCGACCAGATCGACGTCGGCAGCCTGACGATGATCGTGCTCACCCACCTGCACTTCGACCACGCGGGCGGGCTCGAGCTGATCCCGGAGTCCGTGCCCGCGGTCGTGCAGCGCGCCGAATGGGAGGCCGGCGAGGACGACGACGCGATCGCTCGCAACTTCTACCTGCCGCGCGACTACGCGCCGGGCGGGCGAGAGATCGTGCTCGTCGACGGCGACCACGACCTGCTCGGCGACGGCTCGGTGGAGCTGTTGTCGACCCCGGGCCACACCCCAGGCCACCAGTCGGTCCGGATCGGCGACCTGGTGATCGGCGCCGACGTCGCCTACTACGCGAGCGGGTTCGACGACCACCGGTTCCCGCCCTACGGCGACGACCAGGAGCGCCAGGCCGAGTCGGCGCGGCGCCTGGTCGGGCTCCGTGAAGCGGGCGCGACCGTGCTCCCGGGCCACGACCCCGAGGTGATCGTCGCCGGCCCGGTGAGCGCCGGCTGACCGCCGGCCCCGGGCGCTACTCGCGCAGGGCGCGACCGACGGACTCGGCGACGCACACGGGCTTGTCGCCGCCCTCGCGCTCGAGCGTGAACTTGGTCACGACGTGGTACCAGCCGTCGCCGAGCTCCTCGACGCTGTCGACCTCGGCGGTCGCCCGCACCTTCGACCCCGCCGGCACAGGGGCCGGGAAGCGCACCCTGTTCCAGCCGTAGTTGATCCCCACCTTCACGCCCTGCTGCTGGATCAGCCGGCCGCGAAAGCCGTCGATCAGCGACAGGGTGAGGTTGCCGTGGGCGACCGTCGTGCCGAACGGACTCTCGCGCTCGGCGCGTTCGACGTCGACGTGGATCCACTGGTCGTCGCGCGAGACCTCGGCGAACTTGTTGATGTCCTCCTGCGTCACCTCGACCCAATCCGAGGGCCCGATCGGCTTGCCGATCAACTCGCGCAGCTCATCGATTCCGGAGATCGTCAGCGGTTCCATGCCGCCAGCGTATTCAGTCGGCGGTCCGCCCGGGCGGGAAGTCAATCCACCAGCCGCACCTCCAGCAACGGCGGGCCGCCCGCCACCGCGACCCCGGCGCCGTCGATCAGCCCGAGGATCCGCGCGACGTAGGCCTGTGTCTCGGGATACGGAGGCACGCAGCCGCACGCCTCGACCGGGCCGGGGCCGGCGTTGTACGCGGCGAGCGCCAGAGCGGGATCGCCGAACTGGCCCAGCAGGTCCGACATCAGGTGCGCCTGGGCATCGATCGCCGCCTCGGCGTCGAACGGGTCGCCGAGCCCGTAGGCCGCCGCGGTCGCCGGCATGAACTGGGCGATCCCCGCCGCCCCGGCCGGGCTGACCGCGAACGGGTTGAAGTTGGACTCGGCCATCAGCTGCGCCGCGAGCAGCGCCCCGGAGACGTCCCAGCGCCGCGCGGCCGCCGCCAGCGGCTCGCGAAACCGCGCGGGCACGAACGCCGGCAGGCTGACCCCGGCGGCGGCGCCGTCCGCGGCCAGGCTCGCTGCGTTCGACCCGACCGCGTCGCCGGCGCTGGAGCAGGGCGGCGGGCCGTCCGTGAAACCGTAGTGCCAGGCCTCCCACGAGTAGCGCTGGGTGAAGCCGAACCGGCCGGCGTTCGCCGCCAGCCACGCGTAGGCGGACGGCGGGCCGAGGTCGAGCTCGGTCGCGCAGCGGTGCAGCGAGGTGCCCGGCGGCGCGACCCAGGTCGGATCGGGATTCTGCGCCCACAGCTCCGCCTGTTCGGCGTCCGATCGAAAGCCGTCGTTGACCAGCAGCGAGACGCCGTCGGCCGCCGCGGCGGCCGCCATCCGGTCGAAGGCCGCGGCGACGTCCGGTCGCATGCCCTCCCCCTGGCGGTACTCGAGCGGGCCCGAATAGCCGCCTCCGGAGGCGAACGCCGGCCCGCCCGCCGCCGGCGTCGCGGCGCTCCCCGGCACCGCCTCGGCCTCGGCGTGGGCGCTCAGCGGGACTCGCGACGCTCCGGCGTCGAGCTCGGCGGTGATCTCGGCGCGGACGCGAAGCGGCGCGAACGAGGCGCGGTCCGGGAACTCGATCGAGAGCCGGCGGGGGTCGACACCGTTGCGTCGAGCCGCCTCGAGCGCCGCCGCCTCGGCGCCGTCGAGGTACTCGGACTTGTCCAGATGCCCGGGGTCGAGCGATCCGTCCGGTCGCCGCGCGGGAACGAACAGGCGGTCGAACCGGTCGCGCATCTCGCGGGCGGCGGAGAGCGCGGCCAGGTCGGCGGCCCGCTGCACCCGCGACTTCCCGGTCACCGCCCCGCCGATCGCCGCCAGCGCCAGCGTCGCGGCGATCAGGGCGAGGATGCCGCCGAGCACCAGCGGCAGTGCCTGCCCGGACTCGGTCGCGCGCCGGCGCCGCGCCGACCGATGACCCGAGATCGTCGCGGGCCGCTCCCCGAGCAGGGCGCCGGCCTGACGCGAGGCCCGCCTCGACGCGGCACCGCCCGGATCGATCCCGGCCAGCGCCCGCCGCGCCGCGACGCGGCCCGGCGGATGGCCGCTGATCCGGATCGGCACGCCGCGCCCTCGCACCTCCGTGACGGCGAGCGCGGCCAGCGATCGCTGTCGTGGCAGCTCGGCGCACAGGAGCGCCGAGCGAGCGCCCAGCTCGGCCTCCACGGCGGCGCCGAACGGCGCCGGCTCGAGGACCGCCACCACGGTCGGCGCGCCGTCGACCAGCGCCAGCGCCGCATCGAGGCGGTCGCTCCAGCCGTCCTGGTCGAGGCGCAGCCACGCAAGGTGTCCGCGCGCCGCGCACTCGTAACCGGCCTCGCGCAGCCCCGCCTCCAGCGAGCGCGCCGATTCGGCGCCGAGCATCGTCGGCCCCCGACCTCGCGCGCCGCCGACCTCCGCCAGGATCACCGGCGCGCCCCCACGCGCCGCGGCGACGGCGACGGCGGCCGCCGTCGCCAGCATCCCGCCGGCGCCGGGCAGCTCGGAGGCGAGCACCAGTCCCGACATCAGCCCCCCTCCCCCTGAGCTCGCTTCACCCACGCGGACGAACGGACCTCGAGCGCGTTCGCGAGCGCCGTGAGCGGCGACGGTGGGCGCAGGCTCACGGTCACGCGGCCTCCCTCGCGCTCGAGCTCGACCCGCTCGCGCGCCCAGCCGGGCAGCGCCGACTCGACCGCCGGCTCGGGCGGCAGGTCGGCCGCGATCGCGAGCGCCCCGGCCTCGGCCGCGCCGTCGGCGAGCGTGGCTGAGTAGCCGGTCGCGAGCAGCTGGAGGCAGGCGACCGCGATCCCGAAGAGCAGCGGGATCGCCGCGACGAGCTCGACCGAGGCCTGGCCGCGCTGGTCGCTCATCCCCCACCCGGATCGAGCTCGGTGCTCGCCCCGACCTCGATCGCCGGGACGCCGGGGACGACGGCGGGCGCCCGCACGTTCACCTCCACTGGTCCGGCGGTGTCGATCTCTGCCCCGCCCTCGAGCCAGCCCGGCAGCGCGCTGCGCGCCGCGGCCTCGGGATCGCCGCCGACCGCCGCGGCCCGCGCGCCGGCACGCGCCGCGTCGCCGGCCGTCCAGAGCGAGAAGCCGGCGATCGCAAGCTGGGCGACGAGCGCCAGGACGGCGATTGCGATCGGGACGATCGCGACCAGCTCTGCGGCCGCCTGGCCCCGCTGGGATCGGATCGTCGTCATGCGCCCGAACCTAGGTCGGCCGGACGCGCCGGTCAGCACCCCCCGGTGCCGAGACCATCGCCGGGGTGCGCCGAATCTCGCACTCAGCGAGCGCCGGTCCGCGCTAGGCGACGGCGCGGGTCAGTAGCTCGAGCGCGAGTCGCCCCAGACCTTGACGATCGAGATCACCGCGAACGCGATCACGCCAAACCAGAGCACGAGCCCGCCGCCGGTCGACGTCAGCTTCTGCGCTCCGGCGATCATCAGCACGATCGCGCCGAGCGAGCCGACGAACAGCGCCCGCTGGTTCTCGGTCAGGCCGAGGTACTCGAACCGGTGCTGGCGGTAGAGCTGGTAGCCGGCCGCGACGATCAGGACCAAGAACAGCATCGAGATCAGCGCGAGCAGCGCGTCGGCGGCGTTGTCGCCGCCCGGGACGACGGCGACGATCAGCGCCAGCAGGGCGATGATCGCGATGTTGCGAAGCGCTCGCACGAGACGAAGCCTAGCCGCCTACTTGGCGGTCATCACGATCACGGCGACGACCGGTCAACCGATGCGCGGCTCAGGCATTCTTGATCACGATCCCCTCGAGGATGTGGGCGGCCGACTCGGTCGCGTCGACGGCCCGCTCGAGCACCGTGAACAGGTCCTTCCAGCGAATCACGACCATCGGGTCGATCCCGTTCGCGAACAGCGAGGCGACCGCGTCGCGGTACAGCCGATCCCCTTCGTTCTCGAGCCGGTGGATCTCGATCCAGTACTTCTCGAGGTCCTTGAACCCCCGCAGGTTCTCGAGCGCCGCAGCGAGCTGCTCGCACGACTTGACGAGCACGTCCGCCATCTCCAGCGACTGCTCCATCGGCGCCTCGATCTTGTAGAGGCCCATGAAGTCGGCGGTCTCGTCGATGTAGTCCACGATGTCGTCGAGCTTGGTCGCGAG
The DNA here is from genome assembly GCA_963781265.1 of uncultured Solirubrobacterales bacterium. Lineage (GTDB taxonomy): Bacteria > Actinomycetota > Thermoleophilia > Solirubrobacterales > 70-9 > WHSW01. The sequence goes on along the minus strand of CAWAFH010000003.1, from coordinate 210,378 downwards.
CCCGTAGATGTCCTCGCCGTCGATCGGGGTGACGAAGGTCGTGTTGACGCGCTGGACGATCTCGTGGGTGATCTTGTCGCCCTCCTGCTCGGCGAGCAGGATCTCGCGGGCCAGGCTGCTCTCGTCCGGCCAGCCCTCGAGCATCCGCTTGAGCAACTCGGCGGCGTTCAGGGTGTTCTGACCGGCGCGGTTGAAGAGGTCGAAGAAGACCCGGTCGCGGGGACCGAGCGAGGGCAGCGGCACGGGGCCGAATCTACCGGTCCGCGATCACATCGGTCACGCGAAGCGCCGCGTGACCGTCCCATTTGTCCGGAGGACGCGAGCGCTTCGGCGGCGCCGCGCCGAGCAGGGCTGGGATCTCGGCGATCCGCTCGGGCGCGAGCCCGAGCAGGGTGTTGGTCCCCGCGCGGACCGTGACCGGACGTTCGGTGTTGTCGCGCAGCGTGAAGCAGGGGACGCCGAGATAGGTCGTCTCCTCCTGGATGCCGCCCGAGTCGGTCAGCACCGCGGCGGCGTCCGCCTCCAGCGAGAGGAAGTCGAGATAGCCGACCGGGTCGATCAGCCGCACCGCGCCGGCGCCGCGGTCGCCGAGCATCTTCCGAGTCCGCGGATGGACGGGGAACAGGACCGGCAGCTCGGCCGCGACCCGTTCGAGCGCCGCGATCGCCTCGCCGAGCAGCGGCCCGTCGACGAGCGCCGGCCGGTGCAGGGTGACGAGCAGGTACGAGCCCGGCTCGACCCCGGCGGCGCGCGCCGCCCCGCGCTCGCGGGTCCGGGGCTCGAGCGCGACGAGGGTGTCGATCATCGTGTTGCCGACGAACTCGAACCGCTCCGCGCCGATCCCCTCGGCGCTCAGGTTCTCCTCGGCCTCCGGGGAATGCAGGAAGAGCAGCTCCGAGAGATGATCGGTGACGATCCGGTTGATCTCCTCGGGCATCGTGCGGTCGAAGCTGCGCAGCCCCGACTCGATGTGGCCGATCGGGATCCCCAGCCGCGCCGCGCAGAGGGCGGCGGCGAGCGTCGAGTTGACGTCGCCCGGGACGAGGATGAGGTCGGGCCGCTCGTCGCGCAGCACCGGCTCGAGGCGCTCGAGCACCCGGGCGGTCTGCTCGGCGTGGTTGCCCGAGCCGACCCCCAGCATGTGGTCGGGCTCCGGCACGCCGAGCTCCTCGAAGAAGACCTCCGACATCGCCCGGTCGTAGTGCTGGCCGGTGTGCACGACGACCGACGATTCGGCCCCGAAGCGCTCGCGGGCCGCGGCGATCACGGGCGCCATCTTCACGAAGTTGGGCCTGGTTCCGAGGACGTGGACGAGCCGCATCGCCTACAGCACCCGGCCGAGGAACTCGATCTGGTCGGCCACCGCGCGCTCGAACGGCTCGCCGACGTAGATGTCGAAGTGGCCGCCCGCATACTCGATCAGCTCGCCGCGCGGGGCCATCGCCGCCGCCCTGCGGGCCGGCGCCGGCGGCGTGACCACGTCCGAGCTCATCACCTGGACGAGGAGCGGGACCGCGACCCGCTTCGCCTTCGTGTACGGACGGTATGCAGGCAGGGTCAGCGTCCGGCGGGGCAGAAACCGGTTCGGCCACGCGTAGCCGGGCGGGAACAGGGCCAGGTAGCCGGGCTCGGCGTCAGGGCTCGCCATCGCAGCCACCGAGCCCGGCGGCCCGACGACCGCCATCTCGTGGCCGCCGCCGCGGCGCCCCGCGACCCGGTCTCGCAACGCCGCACGGGTCAGCCTCAGGTTGTGGGCTGGACCGGCCGAGTGCAGCGCCGCGACGCCGCTCATGTACGGCGTCTGCGCGATCACCGCGGCGATCCGCGGATCGGCGGCGGCTACCTCGACCACGTGACCGCCCGAGAACGACGTCCCCCACGCGACGATCCGCTCCGGATCGACTCCGTCGGCGGCGCGCGCGAACTCGATCGCGGCGCGCCAGTCGGCCTGCTGGCGCTTCACGTCGATCAGCAGCCGCGGCTCGCCCCCGGAGGCGCCGTGGTGGCGGTAGTCGAAGACCAGGGCCGTGAACCCGGCGCCGGCGAACCGCTCCGCGTAGGCGTCGAGCCGGGCCTCCTTGGTGCCGCCGAAGCCGTGCGCGAGGACGACGCAGGCGCCGTCGCGAGCGGGGCCCTCCGGCGAGTAGAGCCAGCCGGCGCAGTCCGCGTCAGCGGAGCGGAAACGGACGTCCTCGCGCGTCAACCTGCGGCCTAGCCGACTTCGTCGATCCGCTTCGCGAGCTCGAAGTCCGCCGCGGTCAGCCCGCCGGCGGAATGGTTGGTGATCGAGACCTCGACCTCGCTCCAGGAGATCGCGAGGTCGGGGTGATGGTTCATCGCCTCGGCCGGCTCGGCGACCCGGCGGACGAACTCGACCGAGCCGACGAAGTCGTCGTTGTCGAACGCCTTCTTGATCGCGTCGCCGTCGCGGCTCCAACCCTCGAGCCCGCGGAGGCGCGCCTCGATCTCGTCGTCGCTGAGCAACTCCGCCATGACTGAAGCCTATCCTCGTGCGCGTGAGGATCGCGAGCCTGGTGCCATCCGCGACCGAGGCGCTGTTCGCGCTCGGGCTCGGCGATTCCGTGGTCGCGGTCACCCACGAGTGCGACCACCCGGCCGCGACCCGCGAGCTGCCTCGGCTGACCGCGAGCGTCATCCCCGGCGGACTCGAGCCGGGCGAGATCGACCGCCGCGTCCGCGAGGTGACCGGTCGCGGCGAGTCGCTGTACCGGCTCGACGAGCGGCTGCTCGCAGAGCTCGAGCCCGATCTGATCGTGACGCAGGCGCTGTGCGCCGTCTGCGCCGTCTCCTTCGACGACGTCCGTGCGATCGCCGCGCGGCTCGAGCGCCGACCCAGGGTGATCTCGCTCGATCCCGAGACGCTCGCCGAGGTGCTCTCCGACCTGGTCGTGCTCGCCGAGGCGGCGGGCGAGCCCGAGCGCGGCGAGGAGCTGCTCGGCCGGCTCGTGGGTCGTCTCGACGCGGTGGCGGCGGCGGTCGAGGGCGAGCGGCGGCCGCGGGTCGCGGCGCTCGAGTGGCTCGACCCCGTCTACGCCGGGGGCCACTGGGTGCCGGAGATGGTCGAGCTCGCCGGCGGCGCCGACACGCTCGGGCGCGCCGCGCTCAAGTCGAGGGTCGTCGAGTGGGACGAGGTCGTGGCGGCGAGCCCGGAGGTCGTCGTCGCGATGCCGTGCGGTCTCTACGCGCCGGAGGCCGCGGCCCAGGTTCGCTCCCACGGCCCGCGCCTGCGCGGCGTCGGCGCCCGCGAGGTGTTCGCGGTCGACGCCGCCTCGTCGTTCTCGCGGCCGGGCCCGCGGCTGGTCGACGGGGTCGAGCTGCTCGCCCACCTCCTGCACCCGGGGCTCGTCGCGGCGCCCGCCGGGATCGCCTTCGAGCGCCCGCTCGAGCCGGCCGCGTCCGTCCAGCCGAAGCTCTGAGGACTCGGGCGCGTTACGCGGGCGCTGTCGGCGCGGGCGACCGCTCAGCCGAGGCCGGCGGGCGCGTAGGAGTCGGCGGCGACCAGTGCCCCGACCACCGCGATCACGCAGAGGGCGACCAGGCCGGCGATCTCGATCGCCTTCGCGTTCGCGATCCGCCGGCGATCGAGCTGAGCGACCAGCAGCGCGGCGATCCCGCCGCCGATCAGGCCGCCGATGTGCGCGCCGACGCTGATGTTGTTGGCGCCGAAGGTGATCACCAGGTTGAGGATCACGAAGAAGCCGATCTGGGTCGCGAGCTCGTCGAGGCCGCGGCTGCGGGCGATCAGGAACGCGGCCGCCATCAAGCCGAAGATCCCCCCGGAGGCTCCGACCGTGAGCTGGCCCGGGTCGATCACCATCACCAGGAACGAGCCCGAGAGGATCGAGACCGCGTAGATGCCGACGAAGCGGACCGTGCCGATCGCCGGCTCGAGCAGGGTCCCGAGGATGTAGAGGGCGAACATGTTGAGCCCGATGTGGATGATCCCGGCGTGCAGGAAGGCGGAGGTGACGAGCCGATAGGGCTGGCCCCCCGCGACGCCGAGGGTCTGGCCGGCAGCGTCGATCCCGTAGGCGAACAGCGCGCCGTCGCGGGTCAGGGTGCCGCCGCCGCCGCCGATCGTCCCGCCGGTCGCGATCTCGCCGACGAAGGCGGCGACGCAGATCGCGATGATCGCGTACGTCGCCGGCGCGTCCGAGCGGCCGGCGGCGCCGATCGGGTTGCGGACCTCGGTCTTCTGGCGCGCGCACTCCGGGCACCGCATGCCGACCGGGGTCGAGGTCATGCAGTCCGGGCAGATCGGGCGGCCGCAGTTCGAGCAGGAGACGTTCGTCTCGCGCGACGGGTGGCGGTAGCAGGTGGCCATCGGGCGGGAGACGATAACGAGGGGCTTCGCTCGCGGTTGCCGGTGCCGCGCGCCCGGCGCCGGCTAGAGCGGCGCGGTCAGCAGCGGCTTCGTGGTCGGCTGGGGCGAGCCGCCGCGCGGCTCGCGCGTCACCAGCACCGCCTCGCCACCGGCGAGCGGGCCCGGCACCGCGGCCTCCGCGGTCCCGTCCATGTTGAGCACGAAGGTGCTGCGCGGCTCCATCACCCCCGCGCGCTGGACCCAGACCTCGTAGACCTCGTCGGCGCCGATCGCCGGGAGCTCGTGGACGTGCAGGGTGGCGCTGTCGCCCGTGCGCTCGAGCGTCGCCGAGACCGGGACCGAGTCGTTGAGCGGATCGGCGCGGACGAGCTGCGGCGTGCTCTCGGTCGTGCCGGAGCCGCGCAGCGCGTAGCCGACCCCGATCCCGGCAACGAGCACGATCAGCACGGCCATCCCGACCGCGGGCCGCATCATCAGGCCGCGCAGGCCCTCGAGCCAGGAGCCACGCTCGCGGTGCCGCTCGGGCGTGGGGCCCGGCTCCGCCACCGCCGCCGGGGCCGCCTCGGCGCGCACGGTCGCCATCAGGTTCTCGCGCAGGGCCGGCGGCGGTGTGCGCTGCTCGACCGAGCCCGGGAGCAGGTCGACCGCGGGGGCGAGCCAGCGCAGCCGCTCACGGCAGCGATCGCAGCCGGCGAGGTGATCCTCGATCGCGCCGGCCTCGCGCTCGTCGAGCGCGCCGAGCGCGTAGGCGGCGAGGTCGTCGCGCAGCTCGGCGCAAGCGCTCATGGCAGCACCTCCGAGGGGCCCTCGATCCCCATCCCCTCCGCGAGGGTGACGCGGATCTTCTCCAGGCCAAGCCTCATGCGCCCCTTGACCGTACCGAGCGGCATCCCCAGCATCGAGGCGATCTCGGCGTGCGTGAACCCGCCGAAGTAGGCGAGGCCGATCACCTCACCCTGCTCCTCGGGCAGCTCGCGCAGGGCGCCGCGCACCTTGCGCGAGGTCTCGCGGCGGATCGCCTCGGCGTCGGTGAGCTCGGCCGCGGTCTGCGACTCGAGCACCGCGTCGTCGTCCAGGTCGAGCTTCGGCGCCGAGCCGGAGGAGCGCCGCAGCGAGTCGATCGCACGGTTGCGGACGATCCCGAGCGTCCATGAGCGGACGCTGCCGCGGGTCGCGTCGAAGCGCGCCCCGCTGCGCCAGACCGAGAGGAAGGCCTCCTGCGTGACGTCCTCGGCGACGGCCGCGTCGCCGACGATCCGGTGGGCGAGCGAGTAGGCCGCGCCGCCGTGGCGGTCGTAGAGGACCGCGAAGGCGTCGGCGTCGCGCCGCTCGACCAAAGTCATCAGGTCCTCGTCGGCGAGTCGTTGCAGCGCCTCTGGTGTGAGCCTCTCAGCCACTTGACCCATGTACGTTCGCAGGCGCGAATCGGATCATCCGTCCGCGTGAGATCCGATAGTTGCACCGCCCGCACCCGCCCCGAGGAGGTCCACGCGTTGTCAGGTTCAAGTCCGGCGCGGCTCTATTGCACGCTGGTCGGCGCTGCGCTGGTGATCGCCGGGATCATCGGCTTCTTCTACAGCTCCGGCTTCGACACCGGGGTGTCCGGGGTCCGCGGTGACACCGAGGAGCTCTTCGGGATCCTCGGCGTCAACGGCTGGCACAACCTCGTCCACATCGTGCTCGGCCTGCTCGCGCTCGCGGTCGCCGGCTCGCCCTCGGCGGCGCGGACCTACTGCCTCGCGGTCGGCCTGCTCTTCGTCGTGCTGGCGATCTGGGGATTCGCGGACTCCGACGGGATCCTGCTCGGCGCCGTCCCCGTCAACGACGGCGACAACCTCCTGCACCTGATCCTCGGCCTGGTCGGGCTCGGCGCCGGCGCGGCGACCCCGACGGTCGCAAAGCCGACCCGGTCGCGGCCCCCGCGCGAGCGCCGGGCCGAGGCCAAGACCTGAGCCTCAGCGGCGCTTCGGGTACTTGCACTTGGCGCCGCCGGTGACGGAGACGCCGGCGGAGAAGTCCTCGTTCGGAAGGCCGAAGGCACCGATGGAAAGCCGCTTCCCGCTGCTGGAGAACTTGATTCCCCCGGTGCCGACCGTCCCGGGGGGCGTGCCCGGAATCGGGAATTCGTTGCTGAACGGTTCGCCGCCGCCCAGCACCTCCGCGATCGTGTGCTGATCGCCGTACAGCAGCTGGTAGTCGGCGCCGAAGCCGTGCCAATCGAAGTTGGAGATGAACACGGCGAGCGTCAGGGCAGCGCCCTTCGGCAGCGAGAAGGCGGTGAAGCGGATCTTGCCCGGCGCCCCCTTTCCGCGGAGCTTGCACTGCGCCTTCTCGAACGAGGCCAACTCCCGACCCGTGTCGCTGTCGGACACCGTGACCGTCGCCGAGGCCGGTCCTGCGACCAGCACGAACCCCAGCACCCCGACAACGATCGCCCGCCTCATCGGCCGCATCCTATGCCCGGAGTCAACCGGCGAGCTAGGGCAGGTCGCGCAGGCGGCGCTCGACCGTGGCCCGGACGCCGTTCGGACGCCGGCGGCGGCGCGCCTCGACCACGACCAGCGCCGCAGCGGCGGCGCCGCCGACGGCGATCGCGGCCACGGGGCGTAGCCAGTTGCGCGGGTCGCGCAGCGCCTCGAGCTCGCCCTCCGAGAGGTCGTCGGCCCAGCTCGAGAGCTCGGCGGCCGCCTGGGCGGCGATCGACGAGAGCGCCGACTCGAGCCGGTTGGCGAGCGTCTCGGGCGGCTCGACGGGACGCAGCGCGTCGGCGAGCAGGCGCTCGAGCCGCAGCTCTCCGGCCTGCTCACTCATCGGACATCAGCTCCTCGAGCTGCTTGATCGCGCGGTGGATCAGCACCTTGGTCGCCCCGTCGGAGCGCCCCAGCGCCCGGGCGATCTCGCGGTTGTCCATGCCGAGCGCGAAGCGCATGATCAGCGCCTCGCGGCGGTCGTCGGGAAGCTCGTCGAGCCGCGAGATCACCTCGCGCAGCTCCTCGCGGCCCTCCACCACGCGCTCGGTCTCGTGCGGATGCGCCGGCGGCTCGACCGCGTCGAGGTTCGCTTCGGGGCGCCGCGCCCGGTCGCGGTAGTAGTTCGAAGCGAGGTTGTGGGCGATCCTGATCAGCCACGGGCGCAGCGGTCGCCCGTTCGACTCGCGACGGGCCCGCTCGAAGTGGCGATAGGCCTGCAGGAAGGCCTGCTCGGTCAGATCCTCCGCGTCGTGGTGGTTGCCCACCTTGTAGTACGCGTAGGAATAGACGTCGCGCAGGTGGGTGCGGTAGAGCTCCGAGAACGCCCGGTCGAGCTCCGCCTTGGACGGTTCGGCGATCGCCGCTCGCCGCTCGCCGCTCGCCCGGGACTCGTCGCCCGTTTCGACTTCCTCGCGCTCCTCGCTCACCGCGCAAGCCTACGTCGTTCACCTCAGGCCGCCTTCCTGGCGCGCTCCGCACGGCGCAGCCCGGCGACCCACTCGCCGGCGTCGATCTCGCCCGCGATCAGGCTCGCGAGCCCCTCGAGGCTGGGCGCGTCCACCCCGGCCGCGGCGACCGTCTCGGCGATCAGCGGCACCGAGTCGAGCGCTTCCGAGGCCTGTCCGATCCGCCCCGGGATCTTCTCCGCGGGGACGCCGGCGCCGAGCAGCTCCCCGGCCTGGCGATTGCGGCTCTTCGGCGCCAGGACGGTGGCGGTCAGGTCGCCGACCCCGGCGAGCCCGGTGAAGGTCTCGAGCCGGCCGCCGCGGGCGAGCGCGAACTCGACGCACTCGCGCCAGACGCCGGCGGCGGCGATCCCGGCGGCGTTGAGGCCGAAGCGCTCGGCGGCGGCGGCGGCGAGCGCGGCGGCGTTCTTCGAGGCGCCGGCAACCTCGACGCCGGTGACGTCGTCGGTGCGCTCGCAGACGAGGCCGGCGCGGTCGAAGACCTCGCCGAGCATCGCGCGCAGGTCCGCGTCGGCGCTGCCGAGCACGAGGGCGGCCATCCCGGCGGTCGCCTCCCGCGCGTGCGCGGGGCCGCCGAGGCAGGCGAGCGCCCGGGCTCGGACGCGCTCCGACACGTACTCGTTGGGCAGCGCGCCCATCGGCTGCACGAAGCCCTTGGACAGCAGCAACACGGAAGCGCGCGAGCCGATCCGGTCGGCGAGCGAGCCCACGACGTTGGGCAGCGACGATGACGGCACCGCGAGGCAGATCAGATCGCACCCGGCGAGCTCGATCTCGGTGGCGCGCTTGACCCCGAGGCCGTCGGGCAGCTCGACCCCGGGCAGGTACTCGGCGTTCTCGCGGTCGCGGGCGATCTTCTCCGCCTTCTCCTCGGTCCGCGTGCCGAGCTCGACCTCGAGCCCGCCGCGGGCGAGCAGCACCGCAACCGCCGTGCCCCAGCTCCCGGCGCCGATCACGGCGGCCTTGCGCAGCGGCGGCAGCCCGCCGAGCCACTCCCACTGCAGCTCGATGTTCGGCCAGATCCGCTCCGTGACGATCGCCGCGAGAGCCGGCGAGGGCCGCTCGGTGCGCGGGAAGGTCAGTGGCTTGCCGGCGCGCAGGCGGACCTTGCGCGGCCGGATCCGCCAGCCGCGGCGCACCTGCTCGGAGCCCTGGACGGCGACCGGGAGAACCGCGGCGCCGGTCTCGAGCGCCAGCCGGCCAACCCCGCGCTTCGGCCGCCCGAGCGACCCGGTGCGGATCCGGGTTCCCTCGGGGAAGATGACCACCGTGCCGCCGCGGTCGACGATCAGCCCGGCGGTCTGCATCGCGGTCTCGTCGGCCTGACCGCGGCGGATCGGGAAGGCGCCGAGCCGCGAGAGCACCCAGCCCTGCCAGCGGTTCTCGAACAGCTCGACCTTCGCGACGAACTGCAACCGGCGCCGCCAGGGCAGCAGGGCGCCGATCACGAACGGGTCCAGGAAGCTGCGGTGGTTGGCCGCGACGATCAGCCCGCCCTTGAAGCGGGCGTGCTCGCGGCCGGAGCGCTGGAGGCGAAACCAGACCAGGAACGCCGGCACCAGGATCGCCCTGAGGACGTAGTAGAGGACGCGGCTGGTGCCCTTCTCACGGGCGAAGCGGTGGTAGGCCTCGAAGCGCTCCTGGCTGATCACGGCGTCGTTGCGCGGCGGCGCCGAGCGCCGGGAGGCCTCTTCCATGCGTGTGCCTACACGCGCGCCGCGGCGGCGTTACGGCCGCAACGCCGCGACCGTCACGCGTTCGGGCTCTTGGTCACGGTCAGATCCGGGGGCCAGACCTCGTCGGTCCAGTGCTGCTCGACGCTCGGCGAGGCGAAGAACCCGATCACCCGCAGGTCGTCGTCACCGGTGTTGCGCAGGTCGTGCGCGGTTCCCTCGGTGAGCACGACGACGTCCCCGGCGCGCACGGGCTTGGCGCCGCCGTCGAGCAGCAGCTCGCCGCTGCCGGCGAGGATGAACTGCGTCTCCTCAGCGGTGTCGGTGTGCTTGCCGAGCCGCTTGCCCGCCGGCACCGCGAAATAGATCACGGTCGAGCGCTCGGCTCCGTTGCCTCCGTACGCGAAGTACCCGCCCACCCAGGCGGCCTCGCCCGAGGCGGAGACGAGGCTTGCCGTCTCCAGCTCGTCCACGTTGATCGGTGCGTCCATGGCTGTCCCTTCTCGGTCACCCCCCGGGCCGCGGGCGATCGTCTCACACGGGGGCTACCAGGCCGACTCGATCAACTCGCGCAGCTCGCGCGCCCCCGGGACGTCGGGCGTCAGCTGCAGCTCCGGGCGCGCCATGATCGCCTTGATCGCCGGCTCGATCCCGCCGCGGTCGGCGCCGAGCTCGGACAGGCGCCGCGGCCCGCCGCCAAGCTCGGTCACGCGAGCGACCAGGTCGGCGCGCTTGACCCCGAGCGCCCGCGCGAGCGCCGTCATCTGCGGGCCGGCGCGCGACTCGAGCATCGCGAGCGTGCGCGGCAGCAGCGTCGCGTTGGTCTCCGCGTGCGGGATGCGCAGCTCGCGGACCAGCGTCTGGCAGACGACGTGGTGGAGGCTGAACAGCGCCGAGTCGAGCGCGTAGGCGCAGAGGATCGAGCCGAGCGCGAGCTGGTCGGGTTCGCGATCGGCGCGAGGGGTGTCAAGCGATCGGGCGAGGAGCTTGGCGCCGCGCAGCGCGGCCATCTCGGACACGGGGTTGGCGAGCGGCGTGTAGAGCGAGTCGGCGCCGTGCGCGAGCGCGTTCATGGCGCTGGCGCGCAGCCGGTCCTCGGCCAGCCCGACCATCAGCGGCGGGTCGGCGAGCACCACCTGCGGGCGAACGAGCCCGGCGATTGAGTCCCGCCCCTCGGGGAGGCGGTGGATCCGCGTCATCTCCGCGCCCGAGAGGGTCGTCGGCAACGCCGCCACCCGGCTGCCCTTGACCGCCGCGATCGCCTTCGCCACGTCGATCACGCGCCCGCCGCCGATCGCGACCAGGTCGCGATCGCCGACGTCGTCGAAGATGCGCGCTGCGACCTCGTTCACCGGCCCGGGCGGGACGTGGTGAAAGCAGCTCGAGCCCTCCGCGAGGTCGACCGGAGCGGCGCCCATCGCCCGCTCGGTCGTCAGCAGCTCGTAGGCGTCGAAGCCGTGCCCGGCGAGGATCTCGACCGAGTCGGCGACCACCCCGGCGCGGAAGTGGATCGTCCGCTCGCCGTCGCGCCAGGTGAAGTCCTTTTCACTCACAAGCCCGGAGTGGGGATCGAACCCACGACCTCGTGATTACAAATCACGTGCTCTGCCAGCTGAGCTATCCGGGCACGACTCTCCGCCAATCTACGCCGTGGCGCCTCACGAGCGCCGACGGGTTGAAACCGTTGCCCTGTCTGGCGAAATCAACCCGTCGGCGCGTCCAGGGTCCAGAAATGGATTCGCCGCGGCCCCGAGCGGGAACCGCGGCGAACCGAGAGGACGCGTGAGCCTCGGTGGCTCTAAACGAGGACCTCGCGCCCCGAGATGTGGGCGGCGACCTTGCGCTTGACGCGCTGCAGGGCGTTGTCGACCGTCTTCGTGTCGCACTCGAGCCGCTCGCCGATCTGCTCGTACGAATAGCCGTCGAGATACAGCGACAGGACCCGGCTCTCGAGCTCGGAGAGGACGCTCGCGAGACAGGACACCAGCGCCTGGAGCTCCTCGGTCGCGATCGCGCGCTGGGCCGGCTCCTCCGAGATCGGCCCCGGGAGAATGTCCTCGAGGGTGGTCTCGGCATCGCCGGCGGCCGGCGACTGCGCGAACGACACGTACTGGTTCAGCGGCGCGTGCTTGTTGCGGCTCGCGGTCTTGACCGCGGTGATGATCTGGCGGGTGATGCAGAGCTCGGCGAAGTTGCGAAAGCTCGACTCGCGGTCGGTGCGGAAGTCGCGGATCGCCTTGTAGAGGCCGACGAGCCCCTCCTGGATCAGGTCCTCCGAATCGCCGCCGAGCAGGAAGTACGACGACGCCTTCAGGCGGACGAAGCCGCGATAACGCTTGACGATCCGGTCGTAGGCGTCGGGACTGCCCTTCTTGGCCAGGGCGACGAGGTAGGTATCCTCAAGCTCTGGTTGAGAGTCAGATCGCCGGGCGCCGTGGGCGCTCGCCATCGCTGTCGATGCTTGGGTAGGTACGGCCACGTGTCCTCCATCTCGGTTGGAACCCGTGACGCCCGTACCTCCCAGGATTGGGCGTCCTCTCCTCCGGGCGCGCCGCCGGTCTATTGCTCGACCTTTAGTTCACCCTTATGTGGGGAGCAGTGTATGCGGGCCGACATAGTTCTGTCAACCTGCAGCGCCTTTTCGCAAGATGCGTTGCATCCTGCGAGGTCCGTCCAGGGCGGTTGCTAGGCCTGCCGCTGGCGGACCGCCTCGAACAGCAGCGCCGCGGCCGCGGCCGAGACGTTCAGCGATCCGACCCTCCCCCGCACCGGGATCGCGACGAGGCCGTCGCAGCGCTCGGCCACGAGGCGGCGCAGGCCGCTCCCCTCGCTGCCGAGCACCAGGACGACCTTGCCCGTCAGGTCCGTCGCGGTGTAGGCGGTCGGCGCGTCGGCGGCGGCGCCGTAGACCCAGGCGCCCTCGTCCTTGGCCCGGGCGAGGAACTCCGCCAGGTTCGAGACGCGGGCGATCGGCAGGTGCTCGACGGCGCCGGCCGACGCCTTCGCGGTCGCCGCTGTCACCGACGCCGAGCGCCGGCCCGGGATCACGAGCCCGTCCGCTCCGGCCGCCTCGGCCGAGCGCGCGACGGCGCCGAGGTTGTGCGGGTCCTGGACCTGGTCGAGGGCGACGATCAGCGCCGCGGGTCGCTCGAGCAGCGCGAGCGCATCGGCGTACGGGTACGGGTCGACCTCGGCGACGACCCCCTGGTGGTCGGGCGAGCCCGCCAGCCGCTGCAGCTCGGCGGCGTCGGTGTCGTCCGCGGTCCAGACACGGTGCACGCGACGGCGCCCGCGCCGGGCCTCGGCGACCGGGCGCCGGCCGTAGACGATCTCGTGCCGGTCGCCGATCGCTACGCCCTTCGCAGCCGGGCGCCCTCTGGGGTGTCGCGGACCTCCCAGCCGAGCCGCGCCAGCCGGTCGCGGATCTCGTCGGCGCGCGCGAAGTCGCGCCCCGCGCGGGCGCGCTCGCGCTCGGCGAGCAACGCCTCCGCCTCCGGGTCGCCCTCCACGTGGCCCTCGAGCAGCGCCTCGAGCCCGAGCAGCGGCAGCAGCTCGGCGAGCGCCTCGCGGGCGCCGGGAAGCGGTCGTCGGTTCGCCTCGGCGACGAGCTCGAAGGCCGCGGCCCAGGCCCGGGGGGTGTTGAAGTCGTCGGCGAGCGCCGCGAGGAACGCCTCGCGCCGTTCGAGCGCGAACTCGTCCGGCTCCCCGTCGACCGGCGGCTCGGCGAGGAAGTTGCGCAGCCGCTCGACCCGCGCCGCCGCCTGCTCGAGCGCAGCCTCGGAGAACTCGAGCGGCTGGCGGTAGTGGCCCGAGGTCAGGAAGGCGACCACCGCCTGCGGGCCGAAGCGATCGACGGCCTCGGAGAGCTGGAAGATGTTGCCGAGCGACTTCGACATCTTCTCGGCGTCGGTGCGGACCATCCCGTTGTGCATCCAGACCCGCGCCAGCGGGAGGCCGCGGGCGGCCTCGGTCTGCGCGATCTCATTCTCGTGGTGGGGAAAGACGAGGTCCGAACCGCCGCTGTGGATCTCGAAGTCGGCCCCGAGGAGCTTCTCGGCCATCGCGGAGCACTCGATGTGCCAGCCCGGCCGGCCGTCGCCCCAGGGCGAGGGCCAGTACTCGTCCTCGCCCTCCTTGCGCGCCTTCCAGAGCGCGAAGTCGAGCGGGCTCTCCTTGAGCTGCGCGGAGCCGGCCTCCTCCCCCTGGTCCATCTCGTCCGGATCGCGGTTGGAGAGCTTGCCGTAGCTCGCGAAGCTGCGGACGCGGAAGTACACGTCGCCGCCCGACTCATACGCGTGCCCCCCGGCGATCAGCGCCTCGATCAGCTCGATGATCTCGGCGATCGTCTCGGTCGCCAGCGGCTCGGCGTCGGGGCGGCCGATGCCGAGCCGGTCGGTGTCCTCCGTATACGCGGCGATCATCCGCCGCGCGTGCTCTGCGGAGGGCACCCCGGCGGCGCGGGCGGCATCGTAGATCTTGTCGTTGACGTCGGTGAGGTTGATCACCACGGTTGGCTCATAGCCCTCGTGGGCCAGAAAGCGCCGCAGCAGCAGGGGGATCACGTAGGGGCGCGCGTTGCCGACGTGGATCCTGGAATAGACGGTCGGCCCGCAGGCGTAGATCCCCACCTTCGGCGGCTCGCGCGGCTCGAGCGCCGCGAGCTCGCCGCTGAGCGTGTCTCTGATCCTCACCTCCCGCATCGCTGCGATGCTAGTTGGAAGATCGAGCGCGCCCGGGCGCGGCCGACTGCCGGCCGAGCGCGAAACGGCCGCTATTTCCGGTTTCGACCCCCTCGGTGCGACGGATCCGCCCGTCCGGCTCGCTAACGTCCCGCGCCTGATGGCGATGACGGCCGCGAGGCAAGGGACCGCTTCGCTCAACGATCAGCGTGCGGCCCGGGCGGTGAACGCGTTCACCGAGCTCCCGGCGCGCTACCTCGGCGCCCCGCCCGGCTTCGACGCGACCTTCCAGATCCGCCTCGGCGACGTCGGCCGAACCTGGGAGGTGCGCACGCGCGGTGAGCTCTGCGAGGTCAGCCCCTCCCCCGCCCGCGAGCCCGACATCGTGATCGGCACCGACGCCTCGACCTGGTTGGCGCTGCGCGAGGGTCGGCTCTCGGGGCTCGACGCGTTCTCGCAGCGACGGCTGTACGCGCGCGGCGACCTCGACCTGGCGCTCGGCTTCGAGGGGATGTTCCGGCTTCCCGGCGACCGCGACCCGCTGCTGCGGATCGCCGATGTCGGGACCCGGGTCGGCTCCGTGCGCAGCCTGATCGCCGGCGCCGGTCCCGAGGTGGTCGTCTGCCTGCACGGGCTCGGCTCGAACAAGGCGTCGTTCTTCGAGACGGTCGCCGCGCTCGCGCCCACCCACACCGTCCACGCCCTCGACCTGCCCGGCTTCGGCGGGTCCGACAAGCCCGCCCGCGGCGGCTACAACGCCGCCTGGTTCGCGACCGCGGTGCGCGACTACCTCGACGCCTGCGGGGTCGAGCGCGCCCATCTGGTCGGCAACTCGATGGGTGGGCGCATCGCGATCGAGGTCGGGCTCGCCGCGCCCGAACGGGTCAGCTCGCTCAGCCTGCTGACCCCGGCGCTGGCCTTCCGCCATCGTCAGCTCGCGCCGCTGGTGCGGCTGCTGCGCCCGGAGCTCGCCCTGATCCCTCATCCCCTGACCGAGCGGATCGTCCGCGACCAGTTCTGGGGGCTGTTCGCGCGGCCGGAGCGACTCGACCCCGCCGCCGCCGACGTCGCCGTCGACGAGTTCTGCCGTCTGTACCGCTCGCGCGCCGCCCGCGTCGCGTTCTTCGCCGCAGCCCGCAACATCTACCTCGACGAGCCGCACGGAGAGCGGGGCTTCTACACCCGCCTCGCGGCGCTCGAGCCACCCGCGCTGTTCATCTGGGGCGACTCGGACCGGCTGATCCCGCCCGGGTTCGCGCCCCACGTCAGCACCGCCCTTCCCGAGGCCCGGCAGGTGATCCTCGACGGCTGCGGCCACGTGCCGCAGGTTGAGCTCCCGGATCGCACCAACCGGCTGATCGCCGAGCGGATCGCCTCGGCCGCCGCGGTCGCCGATCCGCTGCCGCGCCGCCGGTTCGCCCGCAGCCGCCGCCGCGCCGGCTGAGCGTAAGATCGACGGATGAGCGAGCCCGCGATCAGCGACGATCAGGCGCGCACGAACGGCCACGGCCCCGGGCTCAACGGGGCCGGCTCCGGACGCGCGGCCGCGCTCGGCGACGCCGCCCGGGCGGGCGGCGAGGGCGCGCGGAGGCTTGCGGGAGGCGTCCTCGGCGCGAGCCGGCGCGCGGCGGGCGGGGCCCTCGGCTATGCGGCGAAGCGCGCCCGGCGAGCGCTCACCGCCGACCTCGACGACCGCGACCCCGACTACATCCGCGAGAACCTGGCGCTGTCCTGGCTGATGGCGACGCTCTGGTACCGCGCCGAGGTCCGCAACATGGGCAACGTTCCCGAACGCGGTCCGGTCCTTCTGGTGGGCAACCACACCGGCGGCAACATGTCGCCCGAGGTGATCGTCCTGCCGCTCGCCTTCTCGACCTACTTCGGCGTCGAGCGGCCCTTCTACCAGCTCGCCCACAACCTCGTGCTCGCCTCACCGCTCGGTCCCTTCCTGCGCCGCTACGGCGCGATGGCCGCCTCGCACCGGCACGCGGAGGAGGCGCTCGGCGCCGACGCCGCGGTCCTCGTCTTCCCCGGCGGCGACTGGGAGGTCCACCGGCCGAGCTGGGAGGGCAACCGGATCGACCTCGCCGGGCGCAAGGGGTTCATCAAGCTCGCCCTCAACGCCGACGTCCCGATCGTCCCGGTCGTGACGATCGGGGGCCAGGAGACGGCGCTGTTCCTGAGCCGCGGCGCCTGGCTCGCGAAGCTGACAGGCGCCGACCGCTACCTGCGGCTCAAGGTTCTCCCGATCTCGCTCTCGCTGCCATGGATCATCAACGTCGGCGACCTGCTCGGCCACCTGCCGCTGCCGGCGAAGATCACGATCGAGGTCGGCCAGCCGATCGACCTGCGCGAGCAGTTCGGGCCCGAGCCCGACGTCGACGAGGTCTACGAGTACGTGACCAGAGTGATGCAGGAGACCCTGGACGGCCTCGCCGCCGAGCGCCGCTTCCCGGTCGTCGGCTGATGCGCCTCAGCGAGTCGATCGTCGTCTCGGCGTCGCCGAAGCTGATCTGGGACTACATCGCCGAGCCCGCCAACGCCCTGCACTTCATGTCGGGGATCACGCGCTGGGAGGTCGAGGGCGACCAGCGGACCGGGCTCGGCGCCCGCTACCGGATGCTGATGCGCGTCGGCTCGGCCGAGATGGGTGGTCTGGTGGAGGTGGTCGAGTTCTCCGAGCCACTCGACATGGCATGGTCGTCCGTCACCGGCATCGACCAGCGCGGCCGCTGGCGGCTGCGGCGCGCCGACGGCGGCCGCACCCGGGTCGAGATGCGGTTCGCCTACGGCGTCGCCGGCGCCGGGATCGCCGGCTACATCTCGGAGCGGGTGGCGGCGCCGACGATCCGCACGCACCTGCGGCGCTCGCTGCAGCAGTTGAAGCGCCAGGTCGAGCACGAGCAGCTGCGCCGCGACGCCGCCGCCCGCAAGGCCGAGCGCGAGGCGGCGAGCGCCTAGCCGCCCTTGCGGTTCACCGCGGCGAGCAGCTGCTGTGCCGAATCAGCTCAGGCGAGCTCGCGCTTGAGCACTTTGCCCGTCGCGTTTCGCGGCAGCGAATCGAGGAACTCGACCTCGCGCGGGACCTTGTAGCGAGCGAGGTTCTCCTTCACGTGGCCCTTGACCGCGGCCTCGTCGAGCTCAACGCCCTCGCGCACGACCACGAACGCCTTCAACCGCTGGCCGAACTCGTCATCGTCGACGCCGATCACCGCGGCCTCCTTGATCGCATCGTGATTGGCGAGCAGGTCCTCCACCTCGCGGGGGAACACGTTCTCGCCGCCGGAGACGATCATCTCGTCGTCGCGCCCGTCGATGAACAGGCGGCCTTCCTCGTCGAAGTGGCCGACGTCCCCGGATGAGAGCAGCCCCTCGTACACGTCCTTGCCGCCGCCGCCGGTGTAGCCCTCGAACGCCATCTCGTTGCCGACGAAAACGCGCCCGGTCTGGCCCTCGGGGACCTCGCCCTTGCCCTCGTTGTCGACGATCTTCACCACCGTCCCGCGCGGCGTCCGCCCGGCGGTCCCGGGGGCGGCCCGCAGATCCTCCGGGGTGGCGATCGTCGCCCAGGCGACCTCGGTCGAGCCGTAGAGGTTGTAGAGGTTGTCGCCGAAGTGGTCCATCCACTCGGTCGCCAGCGGCCCCGGAAGCGCCGAGCCGCTCGCCGCGGTCACCCGCAGCGACGGGAGGTCGTACCTGGCCAGCGTCTCCTCCGGCAGCTGGAGGATCCGCTGCATCATCACCGGGACCACGATCAGCGCCGTGGCGCCGGTCTCGGCGACCGCCTTCAGGGTCGCCTCCGGGTCGAACTTGCGCTGGAGCACGTAGGTCGAGTTCAGGGAGAGCCCGAGCACGAAGTGGGCGAAGCCCCAGGAGTGAAAGAGCGGTGCCGCGATCACGGTGCGCTCGCCGGCGCGCAGCGGGATCCTCGAGAACATCGCCGCGAGCGGGCTGAGCGTGTCGGGCGCGGCGCGCTGGGCGCCCTTCGGCGTTCCGGTCGTCCCCGAGGTCAGGATGACGAAGCGGCTCGACTCCTCCGGCGGGCTGAGCGCCGCGTCGTCGGTCGACTCGATCAGCCGGTCGGTGGTCTCGTCGGCGGCGGAGTCGTCATCGGTCCAGGAGATGAATCGCTGCGCCTCCTCCTTCGCCTCGCCGAGCAGGTCCGAGAACTCGGCGTCGTAGATCAGCGCCGCCGGGCCCTCGCGCTCCATCACGTCGAGCAGCTGCGGGCCGGAGAACGCCGTGTTCATGTAGAGGCCGCTGGCGCCGAGCTTCGAGACCGCGAGCGTCGCGTCGACGAAGCCGCGATGGTTGCGGGCCATGATCGCGATCCCGTCGCCGGGGCTCACCCCGCGCTCGGACAGCGCCCGGGCGAGCGCGTTCGAGCGCCGGTTGAGCTCGGCGAAGGTCAGCTCGCCGCGCTCATCGATCAGCCCGACGTCGTCGGGGTGCGTGATCGAGGCGCCGATGATCCCGGCCGCCGGCGAGGCGCCCCAGCGGGCGATCTCGCGAAACACCCGGGCGAGCTTGTCGGGGCGCATCGGCCTGATCACGCCCGCCTCGGTCAGCGCCTTCAGGTTGAACGGGACGTCGAGAAGCGGTCCGAGCGAGCCGAGCTTGACCTTGCGCGCCAGCGAGAGCGGATTCGCGATCTCCATGCCCAAACCCTATTGCCCCAGGTCGTCCACCAGCGCAACTGCGATGCAGGCCATCCCCTCACCGCGGCCGATGAACCCCATCCGCTCGTTGGTCGACGCCTTGACGCTCACCGGGGCCCCGAGGACCTCGCCCAGGTTGCGCTCCATGTCGCCGCGGTGCGGGCCGAGCTTGGGCGCCTCGCAGATCACCGTCGCGTCGACGTTGGCGATCGAGCCGGAGAGCATCCCGACCACGGTGCGCAGCAGGTCGAGCGAGTCGGCGTCACGCCAGGTCTCGTCGGTGGGCGGGAAGTGCGTGCCGAGGTCGCCCAGCCCGCCGGCGCCGAGCACCGCGTCGATCACCGCGTGGGTCAGCACATCGGCGTCGGAGTGGCCCTCGAGCCCGACCTCGTGCTCGATCTCGACCCCGCCGAGGATCAACCTGCGCCCGGCGGCGAAGCGGTGGCTGTCATAGCCGATCCCGACCCTCATCCGAGCTCCTGCATGGTGCGCTGACGGCGCTCGAAGACGGCGATCTCGGTCACGCCCCAGTCGCGCATCGTCTCGACCGCGCGCTCGTACTGGTAGCCGATGTCCTCCGGCACGTGCGCGTCTGACGAGAGCGCGAACGCGGCCCCCGCGTCCACGCACATCTCTGCGAACGCGCTCGCCGGATACAGCTCGTCGACCGGCTTGCGCCAACCCGCGGTCGAGACCTCAACCGTGACGCCGGTCTCGGCGATCGCCTCGATCGCCGGTTCGTAGTGAAAGCGCACGTCGAGCCGCGGCCGCGGGCGGTCGTGGCCCCAGTACTTGACGAGGTCCGGGTGGGCGAGGATGTCGTAAAGGCCGCTGCGCGCCGTCTCCGCGATCATCTCGAAGTAGCGCCGCCACAGCCGGTCGGGATCGCCGTCGCGGCCCCAGACGTCGAAGTCCGGATCGTCGACCGCGCCGTCGCCGATGAAATGGACGGAGCCGACGACGTAGTCGAACTCGTGCGAGTCGAGCAGCGAGGCGATCCGGTCCTCGCGACCGGGCACGTAGTCCATCTCGATCCCGAGCTTGAGCGGGGTCGAGCGGACGAACTCGCAGTAGGCGGCGAGGTCGTCGACCGCGTTCTGGCGCCAGAACGGGTGATCCCAGATCGTCAGCGCGTCGGCGAACCGGTGGATGTGCTCCGAGACGCCCAGCTCGTCCACCCCCGCCTCCCGGGCGGCGGCGAGATAGCGCTCGACGTTCGCCTCGGTGAAGTAGGCGTCCGCCGTCGCATCGAGCTCGTCGGGGCGCAGGTGCACGTGGTAGTCGGTGAGCACGTCGCCTACGCTACCCAGCGATGGTCCACATGAGGATCGTGGTCCCGGCCTATCAGGCCGAGCACGTGCTCGACCTGCTCGAGAGCACGCCCTCGGCGTGCAACGTGATCTACCTCGAGCGCGCGGCCCGTAAGCCGCCCGGCGACGTGATCCTGTGCGACGTCGCCCGCGAGGACGCCAGCGTGATCGTCTCCGACCTGCGCGAACTCGATGTGGACAAGGAAGGTTCGATCGCGATCGAGCACATCGACTCGACGATCTCCAGCGTCGCAGCGGAGGCCGAGCGCGCGGCTGCCGGGCATCCGGGCGACGCCGTCATCTGGGAGGAGGTCGAGTCCCGGACCTCCGAGAACATCGAGCTCAACGCGAACTTCCTGGCCTTCATGGCGCTCGCCTGCATGATCGCCTCGGTCGGGATCCTCCTCGACTCGCCGATCCTGATCGTCGGCGCGATGATCGTCGGCCCCGAGTTCGGCCCGATCGCCGGCTTCTGCGTGGCGCTCGTCCAGCGACGCCGCGATATGGCGCGGCGCTCATTCCGGGCGCTGGCGATCGGCTTCCCGGTCGGGATCACCGCGGCATGGCTGTTCACGCTCGCGGTCCGCGCCGCCGGCCTCACCCCGGACGGCTTCGTGATCTCCGAGCATCCGCTGACCGACTTCATCTCGAATCCGGACGCGTTCTCGTTCATCGTCGCCTTCGTGGCCGGGATCGCCGGCGTGCTCTCGCTGACCTCGGCCAAGTCCGGAGCGCTGATCGGGGTGCTCGTCTCCGTCACCACGATCCCGGCGGCCGCCAACATTGGTCTCGCCGCCGCGTTCGGAGAGTGGGCGGAGTGGCGGGGGGCGATGCTCCAGCTCGCCCTCAACCTGACCGCGATCCTGCTCGCGGGCGTGCTGACCCTGTTCATCCAGCGGACCATCTACGTGCGGCGGCGCCACAAGCACCTCAGCGACGGGGCGCGCGAGAAGGCCGGCCTGCCGATCGGCCGCAGCCGCCGCGACGGGTCCGCCCTCGAGGCGCCCCCGGCTGCCGAATGAACCACACGCTGACCGACCTCGCCCTGCTCGCGGGCGCATTCGCGGCTGCCACGGCGATCGCCGCGGCGCTCGGGGCCGCGAACTTCGGCCACGCGCTCACCTACGGCGAGCTGGCCTTCACGGCGACCCTGCTCTGGGTGCTGCTCCGGCGGTAGGGACCGGCCGGCGCCTCGCTCAGCGCGCGGCGAGCACCGCCGCCGCGAGGCGCAGGTCGGCGGCCGTCGTCACCTTGAAGTTCGGCTCGGCCACCGCTTCGACCAGCACCGCGGCGCCCAGGCGCTCGAGCAGCTGCGCGTCGTCGGTCGCCGCCAGGACCTCGCTCGGATCGCCGTCGTGGGCGCGCCGCAGGGTCTCGGCGTCGAAAACCTGCGGCGTCTGCGCCGCCCACAATCCCTCGCGCGGCTCGGTGGCGGCGATCGCGCCCGCCTCGCCGACGCGCTTCAGCGTGTCGGTCACCGGCGCGGCGGCGATCGCGCCCGCCGCGCTCGGATTCGCAGCGAGGCGCTCGACCAGCGAGTCGACCAGCGCCGCCGTCGCCAGCGGCCGGGCCGCGTCGTGGACGACGACTGCCGGCGCCTGCGCAGGGACCTCGGCGAGCGCCAGGCCGATGGATTCCGCGCGCGTCTCGCCGCCGGTGATCACGATCGGGTGAAAGCCGCCGGCCTCGTCGGGGCGCCCTGCGATCGCGCCGGCGATCCGCTCGAGCTCCGGCTCGTGATCGGGCGGCGCCGCGATCACCACCACGGTGACCGACTCGGCCGCCCGCATCGCCTCGAGCGACCAGGCGACCAGCGGCCTGCCGGCGAGCTCGACCAGCGACTTCGGGCCGCCGGCTCCGAGCCTCTCTCCGGAGCCGGCGGCCGCGATGATCGCGGCGGCGTGGTGTGAGCCGCCGCTAGGCGGTCGCTGTGGCGCCGAAGCGCTCCTCCAGCAACCCGTCGATGTACTCCTCCGCTCCGTCCTCGTCCTTGTCGAGGGCGTACATGAACTCCGAGGCGAGGATCTTCTTCGCCCGGGTGTACATCTGCTTCTCGCCGGTCGAGAGGCCCTTCTCGTGCTCGCGAATCGCGAGGTTGCGGACAACCTCGGCGAGCTCGTAGACGTCACCGGTCTTGATCTTCTCGCGGTTGTACTTGAACCGGCGGTTCCAGTTCTTCGGCATGTCCGACACCTCGCCGGTGAGCACGTCGATCACGCGCCGAACCGCGTCCTCGTCGATCACCCGTCGCAAGCCCGCCCGGTGGGCGTTCTCACACGGGACCATCACGGTCATGTCGTTGTGCAGGATCTTGATGGTCAGGTAGTCCTTCGACTCGCCCATCATGTCGCGCGACTCGCGCTTGAGGACAACCCCCGCTCCGTGATGCGGGTAGACGACGTTGTCTCCGACTTGGAACTCGCACTCCTGCGGCCCCATGTCCTCGAGGTCCTCGAGGCCTGCCTCCTCCACTGCTGTCTCTGTGATGTCCGCCTCCTCAATAGAGACGGCCGCTCGCGCGGCCGTCTGGTTCACCTGTAACGGTCGACGATGTCGACCTCCTGAAGCCTGCGAATCCCCTCGCGAATCTCCTTCGCGCGGGTGTCCCCCACCCCCTCGACCGCCTCCAGCTCCGCCTCCGAAGCCGCCAGCAGGGACTCCAGGTCGCCGAAGTGGTTGACCACCTTCTGCGCCACCAGCCGCGGCAGCCGCGGCACTCCGAGCAAGGCGCGATAGCCGCGCGGGGTGACGTGGAAGTCGAGCGTGTTCGTCTTGCGGTCGTAGCCGACCAGCTCGGCGAGGCGCCCGAAGTCGAGCAGTTCCGTGTGGTCGAGCTCGGCGAGGTCCGAGAGGACCCGCTCGATCTCGGGCTCGGAGTCGGTCGCCGTGTAATCGCGGACCAGCGCGGCGCGCTCGGCCATCACGCCGACGACCAGGTCCTCGAGCTGCATCTCGATCAGCCGTCCCTCGGACCCGAGCTCGATGATGTACCGCTCGACCTCGGTGGCCATTCGGGTGACCAGCTCGGCCCGCTGGAGCATCGAGAGCACGTCGTGCAGGACGACCCCGCCGACGAACTCGAGCGCGGTCAGCCGGCCGGCGATCTGATCGAGCCGGGCGCGGTACTTCTCGAGCGTCGCGAGCCCCTGGTTCGCCTTCGAGAGCACGGTCGGGATGTCCTCGAGGATGTACTTCATCCCCTCGACGTAGAGCGAGACCACGTCGCGGCGCTGCGAGATCGCGATCACCAGCGCCTTGGTCTGCTTCGAGACGCGCTCCGCCGTGCGGTGGCGCGTCCCGGTCTCCATCGAGAGGATCGTCGGATCGGGCATCAGCTGCACGTTCGCCCACAGGATCTTCTCGGCCGATGGCGGCAGCACGATCGCGCCGTCCATCTTCGCGACCTGGTAGAGCAGCCCGGGGGTGTAGTCGACATCGAGCCGCAGGCCGCCGGAGAACAGGTAGGAGACGTCGTCGGCATCGGCGACGACGATCAGCCCGCCGGTGCGCGCGTGGATGATGTTGTCGATCCCCTCGCGCAGCGGAGTGCCCGGGGAGACCATGTCCAGAGCCCGCAAGAGCCGGGGATCCTGCCTAGCCTCCAGCTCGTTCAGCTCGTCCCCTGGGTGCTGCACCTGTCCATGATGGCAAAAGGCCTGCTCATCACGCCTCCACCCCAATTCCGTGTGGAGAGCTAGGAATGGCGCTTGTCAAGTCGGCCGCTATGCGGCTCGTCGTTCGCCGCTCGTCGTTCGCCGCTCGAGCGCGGCGCGGATCGCCTCGCGCAGGGTCGAGACCGCGCGCACCCCGGCGGGGGTCTCGGGAGCGCTCGGCGCGAGCACCGGGCGCAGCCCGAACTTGACGGCCTCGGCGGCGCGCCGGTCGGCGTGGCCGACGGGTCGCAGCTCGCCGGTCAGCCCCACCTCGCCGAAGCAGGCGAGCGGCCGGCCGTCGGCGTCGGCGAGCGCCTCGCCGCGCTGCGCGGAGACGAGGGCGAGCGCGACCGCGAGATCGGCTCCGGGCTCGTCGATCCTGACCCCGCCCGCGACGTTGACGAACACGTCGGCGCCGGCGAGCGACGGGCCGCCGTGGCGGGCGAGCACCGCGATCACCATCGCGAGCCGGTTGCGGTCGATCCCGTTCGCGACCCGGCGCGGCGGCACGATCTCGGTCGGCGCGACCAGCGCCTGGACCTCGACCAACAGCGGCCGGGTTCCCTCCATCGAGCTCAGGACCACCGACCCGGGCGCGGCGCTCGCCTCGGCGACGAAGCGCGCCGACGGGTCGACGACCTCGACCAGGCCGCCGGATCGCATCTCGAACACGCCGACCTCGCTGGTCGCGCCGAAGCGGTTCTTGAGCGCCCGCAGCGTGCGGAAGCTGCGCTCGCGCTCGCCCTCGAAGAAGAGCACGCAGTCGACCAGGTGCTCGAGCACCCGCGGGCCGGCGACGGCTCCCTCCTTGGTCACGTGGCCGACCAGGATCACCGAGCAGTCGATCCGCTTCGCCACCTCCATGACCCGGGTCGCGGCCTCCTTGACCTGGCCCACCGACCCCGGGGACCCCGTCATCCCCTCGGCATGGAGGGTCTGGATCGAGTCGATCACGCAGGCCTGCGGCCGCTCGGCCTCGAGCGTCGCGATCACCGCCTCGAGCGAGGTCTCGGCGAGCGCCGGCACCGCGAGCGCCGCCGGACCGAGCCGCTCGGCCCGCAGCTTCACCTGCGCCGTCGACTCCTCACCGGAGACGTAGAGCACCCGGTGGCCCGCGGCGCCGAGGTTGCCGAGCGCCATCCCGGTCAAGGTCGACTTGCCGATTCCAGGCGAGCCGCCGAGCAGGACCAGGGAGCCGGGGACGAGGCCGGCGCCGAGGACGCGGTCGAGCTCGTCGATGCCCGTCATCAGCCGCGCTACCGCGGGGGCCGAGACATCGCGCAGCGCCACCGGGCGCCCGGGCGCGCCGCCCGCCGCGGCCTTGCGTCCCCGGCCCGCCGATGCCCGCGCCTCGGGACGCGGCGCCTCGACGAGCGTGTTCCACTCGCCGCAGCCGGTGCAGCGGCCCGACCAGGTCAGCGACTCGTGGCCGCAGGACTGACAGAAGAAGGAGGTGGTCCGCCGTGCCATCGGGCCGATCGTACGGACGAGGGCCGACGGCTCAACGCGCGTTCGCGCCGAGAGCGTGCCGGTTCGCCGCCCGCCGCTCGCTGCCGGGCAGCCGGCCGCCCCGGTTCTGGGCACTTAGCGTCGGATAGCCGGCGCAATGAACCCGAACCGCCGGGACGGTGCGTTGGCCGCGGCGATGACGGGTGGCGGATCGCCCGCGGCCGGCCCGCACGGCGAGCTCACGCCGGCGAACGTCCGCGCTCGGAGCGGTCCGGGGGCGACCGACGAGCAGCGTCGCCAGGTCGCCGCGGTGCGCTGACCACGCCGAGCGCCAGCGCGATCAGCCACGCCCCGAGCACGACCTGCTCCCCGCAGCACTCATCGGCGCCCGGTCCTATCGACGGCTCAGGAGGGCGCGGCGGCGAGCGCCGCGTCGGCGTCCCGGGCCTCGGCGGTCGCGGCGCCCGAGAGCGGCTTCGACGAGGGCGGGCCGCTCTGAGAGCGCGCCAGGATCGCGATCCCGACCAGGGCCGCGGCGAGGGCGGCCAGCGTCGCGATCGCGCCGAGCGTCGTCTCGTGGATCGACTCGTCGAACAGGGTCACGCCCAGGACGACGCTCGCGATCGGGTCGAAGGCCATGCTGGTGGCGACCGCCGGCGCGAGCGCCCCGGTCGAGAGCGCCATCTGGTTGAGCGTCATCGAGATGTAGCCGACCGCGACCAGGGCGTAGACCTGCCAGTGCCCGAGGACGCCGAAGAGCTCGTCGCCGACCTGGTCGGCGACGACTTTGGTGAGCGCCGCGCTGAGCCCGAACAGGATCCCGGTGGCCGTGCCCAGCAGTGCCGCCTTACGAGACGGCCCCAGGCGCATCGCCGTGAGCACGAGCGGAGCCACGACCGCGGCGCCGACCGCCCCGGCGACCAGCCAGTCGCCCAGCGGCGCGTCGTCGCGTCCGCCGGCCGGATTGGCGATCGTCAGGAAAGCGATCAGCGCCAGCGTGACGAGGATCGCTGCGCCGACGTCCGCGCGCCGCACGCGCTGGCCGGTGAACCTGGCGCCGAGCGGAAGCGCGAAGACGACGCTGGAAACCAGCAGCGGCTGCACGATCGCGAGGCGCCCGATGCTGAGCGCGATCGCCTGGGCGACGAAGCCGAGCGCGTCCGAGCGATCCCCGCCAACCACACCGGCCGGCGCGCCATCCGCAGGAGCAGCCCCGAACTCGATCCCTCCGAGGGCGAGTCGAGCCCTGCTCTCTGCTGGAGGACGCTGCCGAGCGCGAACAGCAGCGCGGCGACGAGGGCGAGGACGATGTCCATGCGGGCACCCTACGGACGCGGGCGGAGGCGTCGGCGTCGGCCGGCAGACGGCTGCGCGTGAAACTGAAGCGCGGCGTCCTGCGCAAGCTCGACCGCGGCACGAAGAGCGTCAGCGTGAAGCTGGTCCCGGCGCGCGCCGCCGGCCGCTCCATGCGCCTGCGCTGAGTCGCCCGGGCTGCGCGACTACAACGGGCGGCAGTGCTTGAAGTCGAAGTTGCGCACCGGGCGCTTCGCGCGCTGCTCGAGCTTCGCCGCCTCGGCGCTCAGCCGCCTCGACCGCTCGAAGTGCTTGCGGCGCAGCGCCTTCGCCGAGCGCACACCGGTCGCGGTCGCGCGACGCTCGCGATACAGCCACTTCGCGATCCGCCTGTGGTCGGCGCCGGGCCTCGGCAGGCGGGCGACGCGGTCGTAGCCGTCGCGAAGCTCGCGATAGGCGCGCACGAACTCGCGCCCCGCCGCCTGGATCCGCGGATGCGTCTTGGTCAGCAGGCGGACGCCGTGCGCGACCCGGCGCTTCGCGTCGTTGCGGCTCGGCTGGCAGATGTTGTCAGCGCGCTTGACGAACTTCGCCCGCCCGATCGAGCTCGCATCGGTCGCCGAAGCCGTGAGCGCGAGCGCCGCGATCAACGCAGCGCAGGTTGTCCCGATCGCGATCCGCATGCGCCCGACGCGCCGTGGGGGCGCGTCAGCCCTGCTCGGCCGCCTCGGCCTCGGGGGCGGCGTCGTCATCGGCCGGCTCGTCGGAGTCCGCCTTCTTGGCGCCGACGCCGACCGGCTCCTTGGCCTCGTCGTCCTTCTTCTTGCGCGGCTTGCGCGGCTTCACCATCTTGAGGCTGAGCGGGTGCTCGTCGTCGTCGGCGGCGCCCTCGACCGCGTCGACCACCACGGTCGTGCCCGAGACGATCGAGTCCGGTCCCTGGCGCAGGACCTCGTCGGCGAGCGGATCCTCGATGTAGCGCTGGATCGCGCGGCGCAGCGGCCTCGCGCCCATCGCCGGATCCCAGCCCCGCTCGGCGATCACGTCCTTGGCCGCCTCGGTGAGCTCGAGCTGCAGCTCGTGCTCGGCGACCTGGGCGCGGACCCGAGTGATGAGCAGGTCGATGATCAGGCGGACCTCCTCGCGCGACAGCTTGTGGAAGACGATCACCTCGTCGATCCGGTTCAGGAACTCCGGGCGGAAGACCTTCTTCAGCTCGCCCATGATCCGCTCCTTCATGTCCTTGTAGGACGCGCCGGTCTCGTCGTCGGAGATCGAGAAGCCGAAGGACACGTTGCGGGCGATGTCCTTGGCGCCGATGTTCGACGTCATGATCACGATCGTGTTGCGGAAGTCGACCGTGCGGCCCTGGGCGTCCGTGAGCCGCCCGTCCTCGAGGATCTGCAGGAGGATGTTGAAGACGTCCGGGTGGGCCTTCTCGATCTCGTCGAGCAGCAGCACCGAGTAGGGCTTGCGGCGCACGGCCTCGGTCAGCTGGCCGCCCTCGTCGTAGCCGACGTAGCCGGGCGGTGAGCCCACCAGGCGCGAGACCGCGTGCTTCTCCATGTACTCGGACATGTCGATCCGGACCATCGCGTCCTCGTCGCCGAACAGGAACTCGGCCAGCGTGCGCCCGAGCTCGGTCTTGCCGACCCCCGACGGGCCGAGGAAGATGAACGAGCCGGCGGGGCGCTTCGGGTCCTTGATCCCGGCGCGCGAACGGCGGATCGCCTTCGAGACCGCCTCGATCGCGACCTCCTGGCCGATCACCCGCTTGTGCAGCTCCTCCTCCATCCGGATCAGCTTCTTGGTCTCGGCCTCGGTCAGCTTGAAGACCGGGATGCCGGTCCACATCGAGACGATGTCGGCGATCTCCTCCTCGCCGACCGCCGGGCGCTCGCCGGCCTCGCCCGACTCCCACTGGTCCTCGAGCTCGCGCTTCTTGTTCGTCATCTGGCGCTCGGTGTCGCGCAGGTTGGCGGCCTTCTCGAACTCCTGGGCCTCGATCGCGGCCTCCTTGGCGCGCCGGGTCTCCTCGATCTCCTCCTCGAGATCGCGGTAGACCGGCGGCTGGCTCATCGAGCGGATCCGCATTCGCGACGCGGCCTCGTCGATCAGGTCGATCGCCTTGTCGGGCAGGAAGCGGTCGGAGATGTAGCGGTCGGCCAGCTCGGCGGCAGCCTCGAGCGCGTCGTCGGTGATCTGGACCTTGTGGTGGTCCTCGTAGCGCTCGCGCAGCCCCTCGAGGATCTTCACCGTGTCCGGGATCGACGGCTCGTCGACCTTGATCTGCTGAAAGCGACGCTCCAGTGCGGAGTCGCGCTCCAGGTACTTGCGGTACTCGTCGAGCGTCGTCGCGCCGATCGTCTGCAGCTCGCCGCGGGCCAGGGCCGGCTTCAGGATCGAGGCCGCGTCGATCGCGCCCTCGGCGGCGCCGGCGCCGACCAGGTTGTGGAGCTCGTCGATGAACAGCACGATGTCGCCGCGCTGGGTGATCTCCTTCATCACCTTCTTCAGCCGCTCCTCGAACTCGCCGCGGTACTTCGAGCCGGCGACCAGGGCCGCCAGGTCGAGCGTGTAGATCTGCTTGTTCTTGAGCAGCTCGGGGACCTCGCCGCGGGTGATCTGCGAGGCGAGGCCCTCGACGATCGCGGTCTTACCGACCCCGGGCTCGCCCAGCAGGACGGGGTTGTTCTTCTGACGGCGGGAGAGGATCTGCATGATCCGCTCGACCTCGGTCTCGCGACCGATCACCGGATCGAGCTTGCCCTCGGCGGCGAGCTTGGTCAGGTTGCGGCCGAACTGGTCGAGCAGCTTCGAGGACTTCTTGCCCTCGCTGGACCCGCCGCCGGAGCCCTGGCGCCGGCCGCCCGGGCCGGAGAGCATGCGGATGACCTCGTTGCGGATCTTCTCCGAGTCGGCGTCGAAGTCCAGCAGGATGCGAGCGGCGACGCCCTCGTTCTCGCGCACCAGCCCGAGCAGGATGTGCTCGGTGCCGATGTAGTTGTGGCCGAGCGAGAGCGCCTCGCGCAGCGCGAGCTCGAGGACCTTCTTGGCGCGGGGGGTGAACGGGATCTGACCGGAGGTGACCTCCTCGCCGGAGCCGACGATGCGGACGACCTGGGCGCGGACGCGCTCGACCGTGATGTCGAGCGACTCGAGCACGCGTGCGGCGAGCCCCTCCTCCTCGCGCAGGAGGCCGAGCAGGATGTGCTCGGTGCCGATGTAGTTGTGCTTCAGGGTCCGAGCCTCTTCCTGGGCAAGGACCACTACCTGCCGCGCTCGCTCTGTGAATCGCTCGAACAAACCCTTCCGCCCTCTGGTCGCTTCCCTTGGTTTTCCTTCGTTCCCTGTGCCTTGTGCCTAAGTTCTAGCCGCGCCGGGGGACGCGACAGCGCCGGGAGTTCCAATCACTGGGTCGGCGTGTCTCTGCCGCGGGATTAGAACCTCCGGTTATCTCGACTACGGCGAGCGCCCAGTATATCGGGGAGGTTTGAGCAGCCCGGTGGGCTCGACGGCCTCGGCGCCCGCAACTAGCGAGCTAACGACTCGACTGGATTGCCCGCCGGGAGCGCGGGGGACGGAAGCAGCGCGGCGCTGATGGAGTTCGCCGACGGCAAGCTCGCGTTCGCGCCCCGGGCCGAGCTGCCCAAGATCAACGGGATCAGCTCGAAGCGCGGCGATTCGACCGCGCTCGTCGGCGGCGCTCGATCGGTACGCGGCCACGCTCGCCGCCGAGCTGCGGGCGGGCTCCGGCTAGGCCCGGAGCGCCGCCCCCGCATGGAGATCGCCGCGTTCTGGGCGATACTCGGACTCGATGTCGCAGGAGAACGTGGAGCTGGTGCGGGTGGTCCACGATGGGTGGGCTCGCGGGGACTTCCGAGCCGGAAGCGATCTGATGTCGGCGGACTTCGCCTGGGAACAGCACGCCGAGGCCGTGGAGCCGGGGGCGCGACAGGGCGCTGAGATCGGTCAGAGCCTGCGGAACATCTTCGAGATCTACGACGACTACCGGATCGAGGCGGACGAGCTGTTCGACGCGGGCGACCAGGTGGTCGTCCTCGGCCGCGTCACGGGCACCGCCAAGGCGAGTCGGATGGAGCTCGACCAGCAGTTCGCCTTCTTGTGGACGGTGAGCCGAGGCGTGCTGACCCGCCTTCGGGTCTTCACCGACGGTGATGCGGCGCTCGAAGCCGCCGGGCTGGCCGAGTAGCGCTCGGCGCCTCCCCCGGCGCGGCTAGCGGCCGGCGACGGCGACCTCGGTGGCCTGGATCTGGTGCTGGCCGAAGGAGCCCGGGTAGACGGGCCCGGCGGCGGCGAGCAGCGCGCCCGGGCCGGGGAGCGGGCGCGGGCGCAGGTCGCGGGCGACGTCGATCACCGAGATCCCCGGGGCGGTGATCGCCTCCTCGCTGAGCAGGACGAAGTGGGCATCGCCGTCGCCGTCGGGGTCGACGCGCTGCTCGAAGAGGATCGTCCCGGACGCGGCGGCGCAGTTCGCGGGCCCTGGATCGCAGGCGGGCGGTGCGGCGCCGAGCCCGGCGGCCGCGGCGACGGTCGCCGCGATCGCGGCGACCCCGGTCAACGCATCGCCGGGAACAGCAGGACCTCGCGCAGGCTGGTGGCGCCGGTCAGCAGCATCACGAGGCGGTCGATCCCGAGCCCGACGCCCCCGGTCGGCGGCATCCCGTGCTCGAGCGCTTGCACGTAGGACTCGTCGAACGGCTGCGCCTCGTCGTCGCCGCGGCGCAGCTCCTCGGCCTGCTGCTCGAAGCGGCGGCGCTGCTCGTCGGGGTCGTTGAGCTCGGTGAACGCGTTCGCGATCTCGAACCCGCCGACGTAGGCCTCCCAGCGCTCGACCAGGCCCTCGTCGGTGCGATGGCGCTTCGCGAACGGCGACATCTCGACCGGGTAGTCCATGATCAGGGTCGGCTGGATCAGGGTCGGCTCGACCTCCTTCGAGAGCAGCCCGTCGACGAGCTTGCCCCAGCCGTCGTCGGGGCTCGCCTCGGAGTCCATCGCCGCGGCGAGCGCCTCGCGGGTCGGGTGCTCGAGCACGTCGACCCCGGTCCGCTCGCGGATCGCGTCGCGCAGCGTCACCCGCCGCCAAGGCGGGGCCAGCTCGATCTCGACCCCGTCGCGCTCGACCTTGGTCGTCCCGTTGACGCGCTCGGCGACGTGGGCGACGAGGCGCTCGAGGCGTTCGGCGGCGTCCTCGTAGTCGGCGTAGGCCTCGTACCACTCGAGCATCGTGAACTCGGGGTTGTGCTTGAACGAGACACCCTCGTTGCGGAAGTCCTTGCCGAGCTCGTACACGCGGTCGATGCCGCCGACGACGCAGCGCTTCAGGTAGAGCTCGGTCGCGATCCGCAGGTAGAGGTCGCGATCGAGCGCGTTGTGGTGGGTTGTGAACGGCCGCGCCAGCGCGCCGCCGTAGAGCGGCTGCAGGACCGGTGTCTCCACCTCGACGAACCCCTCCGAGTCGAGCCACTCGCGGGTCGCCGCAATCGTCTTGCCGCGCTTGCGGAACAGCTCGCGGGACTCCGGGTTCGCGATCAGGTCGAGCTCGCGCTGCCGGTAGCGCGTCTCGGTGTCGGCGAGGCCGTGAAACTTGTCGGGCGGCGGGCGCAGGCTCTTCGCGAGCAGCGTCCACCCGGTCGCCTTCAGCGACAGCTCGCCACGGCGCGTCTTGAAGGCGGTCCCGTCGACGCCGATGATGTCGCCGAGGTCGAGCCCGACGAGGCGGTCGAACTGCTCCTCGCCGAGCACGTCGCGGCGGGCGTGGACCTGCAGCTTGCCGGTCGCGTCGACGAGGTCGATGAACGCCGCCTTGCCCTGGCCGCGGCGGGCGGCGATCCGGCCGGCGATCCGGTAGGCATCCTCGGTCTCCTCGCCGTCGGCCAGGCCGTCGTGCGCGGTGCGCACCGTCGCGATCTCGACCCTGCCGTCGTAGTCATGGGGGAACGGCTCGACCCCCGCCTCGCGCAGGCGCTCGAGCTTCGCCCGGCGCTCGGCGAGGACGTGAGGCTCCGAGCGCTCCTCGGCGTCGTCGTTTTCCGGCTCTGCCATCGCGGCGAGCCTAGATCAGAACCATGTTCCGAAGCCCTAAGCGGCTTCGATCTTGGTGATCTTCAGCTTCTTCTTCGGGCCGCGCGGAACGTCGACGCTGACGATCTCGTTGCGCTTGTGCCCGAGCAGCGCCTTGCCGATCGGCGACTCGTGCGAGAGCTTGTGCTCGGCCGGGTTGGCCTCGGTCGGGCCGACGATCTGGAACTTGCGCGAGTCGCCGGACTTCTGGTCCTTGACGTGGACGATCACGCCGACCCCGACCTTGTCGAGGTCGATGTGCTTCTCGTCGACGACGTTCGCGCGGCGGAGGCGCTCCTCGAGCTGGGCGATCCGCTGCTCGAGCAGGGCCTGCTCGTTCTTGGCGTCGTCGTACTCCGAGTTCTCGGCGATGTCGCCGAACTCGCGCGCTTCCTTGATGCGGGCCGCGACCTCGCGGCGCTTGGTGGTCGAGAGGAACTCGATCTCCGACTTGAGCTTCTCGAGCCCCTCCTGGGTGATCAGCGCTTCACGAGCCACGTGCCTGTTCCTCTTCCTTCTCTAGACCGCTTGATAAAGCGGTTCCCGGCATCAAGATGCCCGAATCCCGTCGCGTTCCCCCCGCCAGCGGGCCGGGCGGCGGCGCAGGATTATAGCGATGCAACTTCGTCGCCTGGGAGCGCTGCAGGCGCGCCTGCAGACGGCCCTTGCGCGAGCAGGTCGCGGACCCGATCGAGGCTGTCGGTGCGCTGGAACGCGTCGGCCTCGCGGCCCTCGTATCCAAGCCGCTCGACGTACCACGGGTAGAACTTGCGGAGGTTGCGCGCGGCGCGCTGCTCGCCCCAGTGCTCGGCGGCCCGGTCGAGCACCCAGAGCAGCTCGGCCTCGATCTCGGCGGGGCTCGGCGGCTCGGTGCGCGCGCCGGTCAGCTGCTCGAAGATCCACGGGTTGCCGAGCGAGCCGCGGGCGATCATCACCGCGTCGGCGCCGGACCGCTCGTAGGCCGCGCGGGCGCCGTCGGCGTCGCGCAGGCCGCCGGAAACGATGACGGGCACCGAGGCGCCGCCCCGTGCGAGCCGCTCGCGCAACTCGCCGACCAGCCCGTACTCGGGCCGGCCGCGATGAAATTGCCTCGCGGGCCGGGGGTGTAGGGCGATCGCGGCGACGCCGGCGTCGACCACCAGCCGCTCGGCGAGGTCGACCCCGGAGCGGTCACCGGGCTCGATCCCGGAGCGCACCTTGACCGTGACCGGGAGCCCGGAGCCCTCGGCGGCCGCTCGGGCGACCGCGACGGCCTGAGCGGGGTCGCGGATCAGCGCGGCCCCGGCGCCCGTCTTCAGGACCTTGGGCACCGGGCAGCCCATGTTGAGGTCGATCAGATCCGGTCCCGCCTGCGCCGCGACCGCCGCCGCCTCGCGCATCACGTCGGGATCGGAGCCGAACAGCTGGATCGCCAGCGGCCCCTCGTCGGGGTGCACGCGCAACAGCTCCTCGACGGTGCGCTGGTTGCGGTGCGCGATCGCGAAGCTCGAGACCATCTCCGAGACCGTGAGCCCGGCGCCGTGGCGCTGCGCCTGCAGGCGCACGAACCAGTTGCCGATGCCGGCCAGCGGAGCGAGCAGCACGCGGTTTCGCAGCCGGACGCCGCCGATCCTGAAGGGGGATGTGAGCGGGGGTTGACGCCATGGAGTTGCTGGTTGCTAGTTCGCTGGTTTCTAGTTACTAGCAACTAGCCGCTAGCAACTACGAATTCCGCTCCCAGATCAGCCGCAGCCCGGTGAGCGTGAGCAGATCGTCGACCTCGTCGATCGTCTCGCAGAACGGGACGATCGCGTGCGCGAGTCCGCCGGTCGCGATCAGCGTGGGCTCGCCGCCGAGCTCGGCCTCGATCCGGCGCGCGACCCCGTCGATCAGCCCGGCGAAGCCGAAGATCACCCCGGACTGGATCGCGCCGCGCGTCGACTTGCCGATCGCGGTCACGGGCGCGCCGAGCTCGATCCGCCCGATGCGCGCGCCGCGCTCCGTCAGCGCCGTGAGCGAGATCTCGACCCCGGGCGCGATCGCCCCACCGAGGTACTCGCCCTCGGCCGAGACCGCGTCGAAGTTGATCCCGGTGCCGAAGTCGACCACGACGCAGGCGTCCCGATAGCGCTCGTACGCGGCGACCGCGTTGACGAGCCGGTCCGCCCCGACCTCGTATGGGTTGTCGATGCGGATCGGCATCCCGGTCTTCACCCCCGGCCCGACGCTGAGGCAGCGGGCGTCGAAGTAGCGCTCGGCCATCGCCTCGTACTGGCCACCCAGGGGCGGGACGACGGAGGAGACGCAGATCGCGTCGACCTCGGGAGTCTCGATCCCGCTCAGTGCCAGCAGGCCGGCGACCCGCTCGGCGATCTCGTCCCCGGTGGCGCCTGAGACGGTGCGAAATCGCCAGTGCTCGGCGAGCGCGTCGCCGCGAAAGGCGCCGAGATGGGTCTGGGTGTTGCCGACGTCGATCGCGAGGAGCATGGCCCGATTATGCGCGACCCCGCCCGAACCGGACGCGAAGCGGAGGATGATGCACGCCTGACCCCCCCCCCCCGCGAGTTTCATCTCAACCACCCCCACGGTGGTCAGGATGAATCTCGGCGCTCAGGTTGGGAGCAACGGCCCGACTCGCACGACGCGTTCCGCGTCGCCCAGCGCAGCGAGGGCGTCGCTGAGCCGGGTGCCGCCGGGGAGGACCAGCTCCGGGTCGAGCTCGAGCAGCGGCTCGAGGACGAACCTTCGCGAGCTCGCTTCGCGGTGCGGGAGGGTCAGCCGCTCGCTGCTCAGCTCGACCCCGTCGATCAGCAGCAGGTCGACGTCGAGCGGGCGGGGCGAATGGCGCGGTCCCGCGAAGTCGCGGCCGCGCTCGGCCTCGATCCGCTTGCAGAGGTCGAGCAGCGCGAGCGGCTCGAGCTCGGTCTCGACCCGCACCGCGGCGTTGAGGAAGTCCGGCTGGTCGAGGATCTCGCCAACCGGCTCGGTCTCGTAGGCCGACGAGACGGCGAGCACCGTCACCCCCGCCGCCTCGAGGCCGTCGATCGCGGCGCGCAGGTGGCCGAACCGGTCGCCGACGTTGGAGCCGAGCCCGAGGTAGCCCCGGCTCACGCCTCGTCCCCGGGCTCGCCCTCTTCCTCTTCGAGCTCGGAGACCGCCCGCTCGCGCACCACCTCCACCCCGACCTCCTCGATCGCCAGCGGGATCGGTGGCTCCGGCTTCGCTGCGCGCACCCGGACCAGGTCGGAGCCGAACCGCTCCATCAGGCGTTCGCCGATCACGCTCGAGAGGCGCTCGAGCGTGCGGTAGCTGCGCTCCGTCGCCGCGAGGGCGACGATGTCGGCGACCTCGGAGTAATCGATCGTGTCCTCGAGGCGGTCGGTGAGCACGGCGTCGCAGTCGGGGACGTCGAAGGAAACGTCGATCACGAGCCGCTGACCGATCTCCTGCTCGGCGTCGCTGACCCCGTGGTGGGTGTAGATCGAGAGCCCGCGCAGCTCGACCTGCACCGACGACTCCGGGCCTTCGCGATGGGCTTCCATGCGGCGCTAACGCTAACGCGCGGCGGGCTCGACGTCGCGCCGCCAGTCGGCCCGGCCGAGGATCACCGCGGCGGCGTCGAGCGCCTGGCGCGCCTCGGCCACGTCGTGGACCCGGAATACCTCGGCACCGGCGGCGAGCGCGAGCACGTTCGAGGCGAGCGTGCCGCCGATCCGGTCGCCCACCTCGCGGCCGGTGATCGAGCCGAGGAAGCGCTTGCGCGAGGTGCCGACGACGATCGGGCGACCCAGCTCCGCGAGCTCCCCGAGCCGGGCGAGCAGCTCGAGATTGTGGTCGACCGTCTTGCCGAAGCCGATCCCCGGATCGACCCAGATCCGGCGCTCGTCGATCCCGGCCGCGACGGCGACCTCGATCCGCCCCGCGAGGAAGGCGCGGACGTCGTCGACGACGTCGCCGTAGCGCGGGTCGTCCTGCATCGTGCGGGGGTCGCCGAGCATGTGCATGAGCACCACCGTGCATCCGCGCTCCGCGCACAGCCCGGCGAGCTCGGGGTCGGCGCGCAGCGCGGTGACGTCGTTGACGATCGCGGCGCCGTGGTCGAGCGCCGCGGCGGCGACCGCGGACTTCGAGGTGTCGATCGAGATCCCGGGGCCACCGCGGTCGGCGGCCAGGGCCGCGACGACGGGACCGACTCGATCGAGCTCGGCCGCGGCATCGACGGCCGCGGCCCCCGGCCGGGTCGACTCGCCGCCGATGTCGAGCAGGTCGGCCCCCTCCGCGGCGAGCTCGCGCCCGTGGGCGATCGCCCGCTCAGGGTCCAGGTAACGGCCACCGTCGGAGAACGAGTCCGGGGTCACGTTGACGATTCCCATCAGTCGCGGGCGAGTGCTCACGCTCGCAGTATCGCCCGGACCCGGAAACGACGAGGGGCGGGCCGCGGCCCGCCCCTCGAGGCAACGACCTTTGGCCGTCTGGCTACTGGGTCACGCAGCGGCGCGCCGACGTCGAGTACGTGATGTCGCCGGTGAAGTGATCGAGCTTGATCACAACCTGGCGCTTGCAGGCGAACCCGACGCCCTGGCGGGCGCCGACGACGACGATCTTGCCGATCGCCTTGTGGCGGCTGACCCGGTGCAGGCGACGGACGAAGTAGTCGGTGCAACCGGTGGTCTGCTGACACTCCTTCTTGGCCACGAACTTGGCCGCGTTGGTGGCGGTGCGCCGGTCGAGGTTGTTCGCCATGGCGAGGCCGGCGACCCCGAGGCACAGAACTGCGGCTACCGCGGCGACGAGCCAAACGCGGAAGCTACGAGTCCCCCCTGCTCGCTTCATCATCTGAGTCCTTTCGATTCCGAGTGGTGATTGGAACGGCGGCCAATCTACCGCGCCGGACGGGGCCGACGCAAGCCTTTCGGACGCGCGCGAGTGCGGTCGATCCCGCTCAGGCGGGGTCGTCGGCGCGCATCTCGGCGGAGCCGCCGGCGAATCCGGGCCGCGCCTGCGGCACCGGGCGCGGGCCCTCGCGGCCCGAGGCCTTCTCGGGCTCGGGCTCGGGCTCGGCCTCCGGGGGCTCCGGCTGCGAGTCCTCGGCCCCGAAGACCTCCTCCTCGGAGGCGCCCTCGAGCAGCTTCACGAACTGCTGCGCGTCGATCGTCTCGCGCACGAGCAGCAGGTTCGAGATCCGGTCGAGCTCGGCGCGCTTGTCGACCAGGATGTCCTTGGCCGTCTGATGGGCCTCCTCGACGATGCGGCGGATCTCGTCGTCGATCTCCCGGGCGATCTCGTCCGAGTAGTCCGGCTCCGAGGAGAACTCGCGGCCGAGGAACGGCATCGAGCGATCGTGGCCGAAGACGCGCGGCCCGAGGCGCTCCGACATGCCGTACCGCATGACCATCTGCTTCGCCGTCTCGGTCACCTTCTCGAGGTCGTTCGAGGCCCCGGTGGTGATCTCGCCGAAGACGATCTCCTCGGCGGCGCGGCCCCCGAGCGTCATCGCCATCGTGTCGCCGAGCTCGGCGCGGGTGGTCAGGAACTTGTCCTCGCCCGGGAGCGAGATCGTGTAGCCGAGCGCCTGGCCGCGGCCGATGATCGAAACCTTGTGGACGGGGTCGCAGTTCGGCAGCAGGTGGCCGACGATCGCGTGGCCCATCTCGTGGAACGCGGTCACGAGACGCTCCTTCTCCGACATCACCCGCGTCTTCTTCTCGGGGCCGGCGATCACCCGCATGATCCCTTCCTCGAGCTCGTCCTGGGTGATCTCGCGCTTGCCCGAGCGCGCGGTCAGCAGCGCCGACTCGTTGATCAGGTTGGCGAGGTCGGCGCCGGTGAAGCCCGGCGTCTGCCCGGCGAGCGCGTCGAGGTCGATCTGCTTCGCCAGCGGCTTGCCACGGGTGTGGACCTCGAGGATCTTCTTGCGGCCGCGGCGGTCGGGGCGGTCGACCACGATCTGGCGATCGAAGCGGCCCGGGCGCAGCAGCGCCGGATCCAGGATGTCCGGCCGGTTGGTCGCGGCGATCAGGATGATGTTGTCGGTCATCGTGAACCCGTCCATCTCGACCAGGAGCTGGTTCAGGGTCTGCTCGCGCTCGTCGTGACCGCCGCCCATGCCGGCGCCGCGATGGCGCCCGACGGCGTCGATCTCGTCCATGAAGATGATGCACGGGGAGTTCTGCTTCGCCTGCTCGAAGAGGTCGCGGACGCGGCTGGCGCCGACGCCGACGAACATCTCGACGAAGTCCGAGCCGGAGATCGAGAAGAACGGCACCCCGGCCTCGCCCGCGACGGCGCGCGCGAGCAGCGTCTTGCCGGTCCCCGGAGGGCCGTAGAGCAGGACGCCCTTCGGGATCCGGGCGCCGAGCGACTGGAACTTCTTCGGGTTCTCCAGGAACTCCTTGATCTCGTGCAGCTCCTGCACGGCCTCGTCGGCGCCGGCGACGTCGCGGAACGTGATCTTCGGCGCGTCCACCGACATCCGCTTGGCGCGCGACTTGCCGAAGCTCATCACCCGCGATCCGCCGCCTTGCATCTGGTTCATCAGGAACAGCCAGAACCCGAAGAAGAGGACGAACGGAAGGATGTAGGTGAGGATCGAGAGGAAGCTCGAGCCGCCGGTGCCCTCGACGTTGGTCTCGATCCCCTGGCGGGCGAGCTGGTTGACGACCGGGGCCTGCAGGTCAGGCGGGTAGCCGGTCGAGTACTCGTCGCCGCCGGCCTCGACCACCTTCACCGTCTCGGTCTTCTGCTCGAAGGTGACCGAGTCGATCGAGGTCGGCCTGGTCTCGATCTGATCCCGGAGCTCGTTGAAGGTCGGGGTCTTCTCCGAGGAGGGCGGATTGATCAGCTTCTGCGCAAAAAACGCAAGCACGATCACGATCAAGATCGGGAACGCGGCGCTGCGGAAGAACCTTCTCATGGGATCTGCAAAGACTTTCGGCCCCAGCTCGGGCTCAGATCAGCGTACCAGGGGCAAATAGGCGGTTTTTCGAGCTACTCACTGCTGCAACGCAGCGACATAACCGAGGTTGCGGTACCGCTGCCCGTGATCGAGGCCGTACCCGATCGCAAAGCGGTTCGGGATCTCGAACCCGACGTAGCGAATCGGGAGGTCGATCCGCCGGCGCTCGGGCTTGGTGAGCAGCGCGCAGACCTCGAGCGAGCGCGGATCCCGGGCGCGCAGGTTCTTGAGCAGGTAGTGGAGCGTCAGGCCAGAATCGACGATGTCCTCGACCAGCAGCACGTCGCGGTCGGCGATCGAGGCGTCGAGGTCCTTGAGGATGCGAACGACGCCTGAGGAGTCGGTCGCCGAGCCGTAGCTGGAGACGGCCATGAAGTCGACCTCGCACGGGATCTCGAGCTCGCGCATCAGGTCGGCGAGGAAGAGGACGGCGCCCTTGAGGACACCGATCATCACCAGATCACGGCCGGCGTAGTCGCGGTTGATCTCCGCGCCGAGCTCGGCGACCCGCCGCTTGAGGTCCTCGGCTCCGACCAGGGTCTCGCCGATCGCGGGGTCGTTCACCGGCTGCAGCCTAGACGTATGGGGCTGGGGCGTGGTGACGGCGCTCGTCGCTCGCCGCTCGCCGCTCGGTCGAGGGTTCGCCGCGCACGCCCGGACGCGGAAGCGGCGTGAAATGTCCGGCGTAGCCGCGGACCAGTTGTTCCAGGCGAGAGCGGAGGACGTGCGCGAGTTGTTCAGACCAGCTGCCGCGCGCTCAGCACGGCGACGCGGTCGCTCGTCGGCGCGAGGCGGAAGTCGTCGGAGACCGCGACACCCGCGACCCACGCCACGTCGCCGGCGACGGTGACGACCGGCAGCGTGTCGCGAATCGTCCGCGGGACCTTGCCGTCGGTGAACAGATCGCCGAGCGTCTTCGTGCCGCGCATGCCGAGCGGGCGGATGCGATCGCCGTGGCGCCAGGTGCGGACCTCGAGCCCGGCGTCGATCGCGTGGGCATCGAGCGTCGCGAGGTCGGGACCGGCGGGCTCGACCGGGCCCGGATGGAGCTCGGCGCGGATCTCCCAGGCGCCGAGCCGGGCGAGCCCGGGCAAGCCCAGGGCGACCGCCGCGGGGGCCGGAGCGGCCTCGACGACGGCGGCGCGGAAGCTGACGGCGTGCGATTCGCAGACCGCCCGCAGGCCACCGCCGAGCTCGACCACGCCGCCCTCCGGACGCACCGCAAGCCGGACGATGTCGGCCGCGCGCTCGCGCCCGAGCGCGACCTGGCGGCCGGCGGCGCGCTCGGCGAGCGCGCGCAGGGCGAGCCGCTGGAGCGCCGGGTCCCAGCCGGCGAGCGCCGCGGCGGAGACGCCGAGGTCGCCGGCACCGACCCCGGCATCGGCGAGCGCATCGAGCACCACCCGCTCGAGCAGCTGGGCCTCCTCGGCGAGCTCGGCGCGGGTCTCGGCGATGTTCGGCTCGGCCCCCGGGTTGACGTCGCGAAGCACCGGCAGCACCTGGGCGCGGATCCGGTTGCGGGCGAAGGTCGTGTCCTCGTTCGTCTCGTCGTCGGCGAACGGCAGCCCCGCGGCGACCGCCAGCTCGCGGATCCGCTCGCGCCCGAGCCCGAGCAGCGGCCGGATCACCCGCCCGTTTCGCGGCGAGAGCCCGAGCAGCGCACGGGAGCCGGGCGAGGCTGCGAGCCGGTAGATCGCGGTCTCGGCGACGTCGGTGCGGGTATGGCCGGTGACGATCACCGAGGCGCCGGTGCGCTCGCGCAGCCGGGCCGCGGTCTCGTACCGAACCGTCCGCGCGGCGCCCTGGAGGTTGCCGTCGGGCAGGCGCTTCGGCCGCTCGACGTGGAGGTCGATGCGCAGGGCCGCGCAGAGGCGGCGGGCCGCGGCCTCACCGGCGGCGGCGCCCTCGCGAAGCCCGTAGTTGACGTGCGAGGCGTGCACGGACTCGGCGCCGAGCACGCGGGCGAGCCCCGCGGCAGCGCAGGCCGAATCGGCACCGCCCGAGACCATCACCACGGCCTCGATCCCCGGTTCGATCAAACCGCTGGCTCGAACCGCCTCAGCGAGCTCGTCCAGGGCGTCCTCCTTGATCACCCTGTGATCGTACGACGCGCGTACGCGGATTCCTGCTTTGCGGCCGGGCGCTCGGTCAGACGTCGTCGGGATCGCGCGCATCGACCACGAACAGCTCGACCGGCTCCGGGAACCCCTTCAGCTCGACCCGACCGATCGGGTCGAACACGAGGTAGGCCGAATCGCCAATCGCCTCGGCGACCGCGGTGGTCACCATCACCTCGCCCCCGAGCGCCCGCGCGACCACCCGGTGGGTGAGGTTGACCTCGGTGCCGAAGTAGTCGCCGTCGCGGTAGACGGCGCGGCCGAAATGGATCCCGACCCGCGGTTGTGGGCGCTCGCGGAACAGGGTCAGAAAACCGACCGCCCACTCGGTCAGCATGACCGGGTCGGGCGAGACGATCATCACCTCGTCGCCGATCGTCTTCACGATCAGGGCCTCGGACGGCAGCGTCGCCTCGACCGTCTCGACGAACCGCTCGACCAGGTCGAGCGCCTCCTCGTCGCCCTCCTCCTCCGTGTAGCGGGTGAAGCCGGTGAGGTCGACGAAGCAGAACGCCATCGTCACGCGGCCCATCTGCCGCAGCCCGCCGAAGTCGACCTCCATGTGGCCGACGACGTCCTGCTCGATATAGAAGCCGAGGTATCGCCGGTGGATGTACTCCATCAGCGGCGA
The DNA here is from genome assembly GCA_963781265.1 of uncultured Solirubrobacterales bacterium. Taxonomy (GTDB): domain Bacteria; phylum Actinomycetota; class Thermoleophilia; order Solirubrobacterales; family 70-9; genus WHSW01. The sequence continues at coordinate 168,116 of CAWAFH010000003.1, read as the reverse complement.
GGTCAGCGGCAGCAGCTCCCGCGCCAGCCCCTCCATCTCGTCGCCCATCTCCAGCGCGTCGACCCCCTGGCGGATCAGCGGCTCGTGCACGTAGAGGTGGAAGAGGCGAACCTCGGCCTCGGCGATCTTGCGGATCGACTGCGCGTAGACGCGGACCAGTTGCAACACCGCGACGAGCGGGAACCCGGCTCCGAGCACCGCGGCCATCTGCTCGATCGCCTCGACGTCCTGCTCGTTCAGGGTCCCCTCGAGCGCCGTCGGCGTCCCGAGCAGGGTCATCACCCGCTCGATCAGCTCCTCCTCGAGCCCGGTTCGCGCCGCCGCCTCGGCCCGGGTCACCGAGCGATCGTGCTGGCCGGGCAGCAGGTCCTCGACGTAGCCGAAAGCGAGCCGGCCGTCGCGAACCGCGCGCCGCAACTCCTCGAGCGAGTGGCCGCGCTCGCGCATCCGTGCGACCACGCGGGCGTGCGCGGCGGCCGACCGGGTCCAGCGACCGCGGCGAACCGGGATCACCTTCGCCTCCGCCCACCGCTTCAGGGTCGAGGGCGAGACGCCGGAGATCCGCGAGGCCTCGCTGAGCGAAATCGTTTCCTCGGCCACCGCACGATCCTACGACGGACCAGTGACCCTCATGTGTGACCGGAAGAAGACGGCGACGGGGTCGAATCGGCCCCGTCGCCAATGCGGGCTTGGCGGCCCGCCTCGCCGGCCGGCGGCGCCTGTGGCGCCTCGCAGGCCGCGACGCTCGCGCCCCAGTCGCCGGGGGGCCCGCGCGGCTCGGCCCACTTCTGGCCTGTTGCCATCTTGGTGCGAATCGACACTACGCCGACCGGAGGCGATCGTCAACCCGATCGCCGAGCCCGGAGCGGGCGCGCGCTCAGGCCGCGGCGGCGAGCGCCGGGAAGTCGGCCTCGACCACGCGCCGGTAGGAGTCCGAGAGCAGCCGCGCCGCGGGTAGGTAGAGCAGCGCGACGCGCGAGTCGGCCTCGCAGCGGACCTCCCGACGGGCGAGCGCGATCGCGAGGCTCTCGCTGCCGAGCAGGTACCGGTTGGCGACGGCGCAGGTCATCCGCAGGACGAGCTTGGGCGACCAGCCCGGGTCCTCGGCGAACGACCATTCGACGTTGTGATCGCCGGTCGCGGCTGCGAGGTTGAGGACGAGGTCGATGTCGGTGAACTCGAACCGCATCCGCAGCTCGGTCGCGCCGATCAGGGGGCCGACGCGATCGTCGGCGTCGACCGCCTCGAGGGTCCGCTCCAGCGCCTCGCGCAACTCGGCTCGGCGCGGGCCGCCGACCTCGTCGTGAACGCGTCGGGCGCGGGTCTCGGTCGCCATCGTGACAACCCTATTGCGCCTCACACGAAAGTCGAGCCCCGTTCGACCAGGTTCTCGTAGACCCGCTCCTGGATCGTCTCGCGCACCTGCTCGGCGAGATCGAAGACGACCCGGCGGTCGTCGGCGGCCTCGGGCCCGAGGTGCGCGACCTCGATCGGCTCGCAGAACTCGATCCGCCAGCGCGAGGGCAGCGGCACGAGACCCAGCAGCCCGAGCCAGGGGAAGGTCGGCGTGATCGGCACGAACGGGGCCCCGAGCGCGCGGGCGAGAACCCGGCTCTCGCCCAGCTTCGGATAGGTCTCCTCGGAGCCGACGACGGCGGTGGGAACGATCGGCGCGCCGGTCCGCAGGGCGACCTCCACGAACCCGCCGCGGCCGAAGCGCTGCAGGTGATAGCGCTCCGAGAACGGCTTTCCGGTCCCCTTGGCGCCCTCGGGGAAGGCCATCACGAGCTCCTCCTGACCGAGCAGCCTGGTCGCGTTCTCGGGGCTCGCGGGGACGCCGCCCACCCGGCGCATGAACGCCGACAGGTAGGGCAGCTCGAACGCCCAGTCCAGGACCATGAACCGCGGCCAGCGCGGCAGCGGGTGCTCCTTCATCAGGGCCATGCTCATCATCGTCGCGTCGAACGGGAACAGCGACCCGGCGTGGTTGGCGACGATCAGAGCGCGTCCGTGGGCGGGAACGTTGCGGACTCCGGTCGCCTGGACCCTCCACCAGGACTCGTACAGGAAGGCGAAGAACGGGAACACCGCCTCGGCGAAGTCCTCGTCGAATCCCCACTCGTCCTCCTGGTAGTCGCCGGCGAGGCGGCGGAGCAGGGTCTCGATCGCCCCTCGCAGCCGGACCGGCAGCGACGCGGCGGCGCGCTCGGCGGCGGCGAGCGGGTCCAGCCCGTCCTCGACCCCGACCCGGACGCCGCGCAAGAAGTCGGCGATCGCCTCGGGTCCGGCGGCCGGCGAGCTGCCGGCGCTCATCTGACCAGCTCCCCGAGCCGGTCGGCGAGCCCGCCGGGATGGAGGCTCGGCCCGACCCTGGCCCCGGCCGCCTTCTGCGCGAGGTCGGCGATCGCGCCGGACGCATCGAAGCGCGGCTCGAAACCGATCTCCTCGCGCAGCCTCGTGTTGTCGACGCCGCGCCCGTAACGGAGCAGCCTGACCCCGTCGCCGACCAGCCCACCGGCGCCGAGCCGGGCGCCCAGCCGCGCCATCAGCGGCTCGAACGCGGGCGCCGGGACCGGCAACGACGGCCGGCGCAACAGCCGCAGCGCGCGGCTCAGCGAGATCGATCCCGACGGAGCGACGTTGACGGCGCCGCGGACCGGGGTCGTGACCGCGGCCTCGATCGCCCCGGTGGCGTCCTCGGCGTGCAGGAGCTGCAGCCGCGGGTCGTAGCCCATCTGCACCGGCACCACCGGGAGACTCAGATAGCGGACCAGCGGGCTGTCGAGCCCGGGTCCGACCTCGGGCTGGAAGCGCAACATGCAGCAGACGAGGCGCGGGTGGCGACGCGCGAAGTTGCGGAAGTACTCCTCGAGCTCGCCGATGTCACGCTGAAAGCGGGTGCGCAGCGGCTGCGCCGCGGCGAGGTCCTCGGTGTAGAACGACGGCACCGCCGCCTCGCTGCCATAGATCGCCGCGGAGCCGCGCACGATCACCGTCCGCAACTGTTCGGTGCGCTCGCAGGCGGCGAGCAGCTGAAGGGTTCCGATCACGTTGATCTCGTGCAGCGCGCGCGCCGGGCGGCCGGGCTCCGGGTACCAGAGGACCCCGCAGTGCACGACCGTGTCGACCTCCGTCGCCGGGAGCAGGCGCGAGATCACCGCGCTGCGCACGTCCGCCTCGATGAAGTCGGTGCGCTGCAGCTCGACGGGCGGTGGGAGGCTGTCGATCGCGGCGACGTAGTCGACCGCGGGATCGCGCTCGAGCCGGCGCGCGAGCTCGCCGCCCCAGTGGGTCGACGCGCCGACGATCGCGACCCGGCGACCGCGACTCATCTAACCCTCAGCTTTAGGCTGAGACTCGGCGCCGTCCTCGCGCTCTGGCTCGACCGCCGGTTCAGCCTCGCCCGCCGGGCCGCCGAGCCGGCCCTCGAGCTCGGCGAGGCGGCGTTCGAGCAATTCCAGCCGGCGGCCGACCTCGCCGGTCGCCTCCTGGCCGCGGCGCGCGAGCTCGACCCCGGCCTCCTGGCCGCGGCGCGCAAGCTCGTCGCGGGCGTCGCGCCCGCGCCGCACGACCTCGTCGACCAGCTCACCGGCCCGCCCGCGCGTCGATGCGGCCGAGCCCGCGGTCGCCCGCATCGTCCGCTCGACCGCAGCACGGAGCGCGTCGGCGACGCCGCTATCCGGCGCTTCCTCGTGCGCTGCGCGCCGATCGTCGGTCGGGTCGTTCATCCGGCTTCCCAGCATAATCCGCGGCCCTTGCCCGGCTATCTGCGCCCAACCTCCCCGATCGCCCCCGACGTCCTGCTGCCCGCCGATCCCGGGCTCGCGATGGCGCTGGCCACGCGGCTGACCATCAAGCCGCTGATGGCCAACCATCACCACGGCTTGTGGGGCTATAGCGGCCGCACCGAGGCGGGCGCCGAGCTGACGGTGCAGGCGTCCGGGATCGGGGCTCCCAGCGCCGCCGCGGTGCTGCGCGAGCTCCACGACCACGGCGCTCGCCGGGTGATCCGGATCGGCCGCTGCGCGCCGCTCGAGCCGGCGCTGCGCTCCGGCGGGACGCTGGTCGCGACCGGCGCCGTCGGCGCCGACGGGACGTCGATCGCGCTCGGGGCGGTCGAACCGGTGCCCGACCCCGGGCTGACCCGGCTGCTCCGCGATGCGGCGGCCGACGCGCGCGCCGGCGCGGTCGCCAGCCACGACCTCGGCGACGAGGCGACGCCGACCCAGCGCCGCGCCTGGGTCGCGGCCGGAGCCGTGGCCGTGGACCTCGAGACCGCCGCCGTGCTCGCCCTCGGCCACCGGCTCGGGCTCGCGGTCGCGGCGGGATTGGTCGCCGAAGCCGACGACGACGCCGTCGAGGCGTCGCTGCTGGCGCTCGGCGATGCGGCCGTGGCGGCGCTCGCCCAGCGCGAGGCCGCGGGCGCTCCGAGCGCCTAGGCCGAGCCCTGGGAGTCCCGGCTGCGCGCCTGAGCGGCGAGCTCGTCGGCGAGCTCGTCGATGCGGTCCTCGAGCGCCTCCAGCCGGCCCGACAGCGACCGCAGTCGCTGCTCGATCCGCTCGAGGTCGCTGCCGGAGGCGACGTTGAGCGCGCCCATCGCGGAGCGCTGCGCGGACGCCGCACGCTCGCCGGCGCCCAGAGCGCGCGAGAGCGCCGAATTGAAGAGCGGATTCTCGATCAGCGCCTGGGCCAACTCACCCACGGCTTCCTCGCCTCGGGCGCGGATTCCGCTGCGATCGTCGTCGACGTCCATCGAGCGCCGGAGCGTAGCGGCTACCAGCCTTCAAGCCACGCATCGATGCTGCCGATGCAGGGTGCGGCGGCATCCCCTGCCGACCTGCGCTTTCAGTCCGTTCGATTGGGGTAAGTTTGCCCCGCCGGTTCCACGTTGCAAAGCCAGACTCCAACAGATAGCTTTCGCCTCGCTTCTGAGGAGGAGGAGCGGCGCCGCGGCTCGGGCAGGGTTCACGCCTGGCAGGAAGCGTTTGCGGGTATGAGGGAATGAGAAGCAAGCTTCTACTCATAATCAGCCTCGCCGTTCTTGGCGCGTCGATCGCTGCCGGCACGGCCGGCGCGGGAAGCGTCGTCGGCGTCGGCGAGGGCGGGGTCCAGATCGACATTCCCGACGGCGGCAACCTCGACCAGGTCCAGGCCCTGCCCCAGTGCTCCAACGGCGCCGACGATGACGGCGACGGCACCCAGGACATGGCCGACCCCGACTGCACCGGCCCGCTCGACGCCACCGAATCCGAGACCAGCGGCACGACCACGCCGTCGACGACCACGCCGAGCACCTCCACCACCACCCCGGGCGGCGAGACCTCGACCACGACGGGCGGCGAGACCTCGACCACGACGGGCGGCGGCGAGACGACGACGACCACCGACAACGACGGCACGGTCGGCCCGAGCGGCTCCGGCGGGCGCGGCAACGGCGAGGTCGACGGCCCGGGCATCCACAAGCCCGGCCGCCATCACGGCAACGGCCACGACGACAACGACGACGAGGCCAGCGGTGGCACCCGCGCCCCGATGAACCCCGAGGCCGACCGCAACCCCGACGGCACTCCGACCGACACGAACCCGTCGGTGACCATCGCCGACTTCGGAGCCGCGCCGATCGGCGTCCCGAACTTCGTCATCGACCAGTTCACGATCCCGCCGTTCCTGCTGCCGATCTACCAGGCCTGCGGAACCCAGTACGGGATCCCGTGGCAGGTGCTCGCCTCGATCAACCGGATCGAGACCGCGTTCGGCACCAACCTCAACGTCTCGACCGCCGGGGCGCTCGGCTGGATGCAGTTCATGCCCTCGACCTGGGAGATGTACGGCGTCGACGCCAACGACGACGGCCGCAAGGACCCGTACAACCCCGTCGACGCGATCTGCGCCGCTGCCCGCTACCTGAAGGCCGCCGGCGGCGACACCGACCTGCGCACCGCGATCTTCGCCTACAACCACGCCGACTGGTACGTCGACGAGGTCCTCCTGTACGCGAACCAGTACGGCAAGCTCCCCGACACGCTGATCAGCTCCCTCACCGGCCTGACCGAGGGCGCCCACTTCCCGGTCGCGGCCGACGCCCGTTACGCCGACGACATCTCCGAGCGCCGCGCGCTCAAGCGCTCGAAGCCCGGCAAGCGCGCCGCCGGCAACGCCGCCGAGGTGATCTCAGGCTCGACCACACGTCGAGGGATCAACATCTACTCGCGCCAGGGCGCTCCGGTGGTCGCGGTCAACGACGGCGTGATCACCGACGTCGGCAAGTCGAAGAAGCTCGGCCGCTACATCGTCCTCCAGGACGCCTACGGCAACCGCTACACCTACGCCGAGCTCGGCTCGGTCGCGGACGCCTACCCGGTGCCGAAGGAGAACAAGCTTTCAGCGAAGGACTTCGAGCTCGTGACGCCGAGCGACGACGCCGCCCCGGACGAGCCGGCGAGCGCCGGGACCCAGGTCGACAAGGGCAAGCGCTCGAAGGACGCCGGCCCGAAGGCGGCGGCCGAGGACGCCGGCCCGGTCAACACCGAGAACTCGCGCGAGCGGCTGTTCGCGTACCCGGAGCGCAAGCACAACGCCCAGCGCGCCGGCCTCACCGGCCAGCTCGACTCGCTGCTCGCCTCGAAGATGCCCGGCTACGAGCAGTTCAAGGGCTACCTCTCCAACGTCATGAAGTTCGATCCGAAGAAGATGGAGCTGAAGCCGCTGCGCAAGGGCTCGCAGGTCGACCGCCGGCACCGTCCTCGGCCGGATCGGCAAGACGACCGAGCTCGCGCCGCACGTCCACTTCGCGATCCGCCCGGCCGGCCGCGGGGCGCCGAAGATCGACCCGAAGCCGATCCTCGACGGCTGGAAGCTGCTCGAGGCGACCGCCATCTACCGCGCCGCGGGCAAGAACCCGTTCGCCGAGAGCAGCGCGAACGCCAGCCAGGTCCTGCTGATGTCGAAGGCGCAGCTGATCGAGCGGGTGCTGGACGATCCGAGCCTCGAGATCTACGCCTGCGGCCGGACGGACATCAAGACCGGCCAGATCGACCGCCGCGTGCTGGCGATGCTCGAGTACCTGGTCGCGCGCGGGTTCGACCTCACGATCACCTCGCTCAAGTGCGGCCACTCGGTGCTCACCACCTCGGGCAACGTCAGCGAGCACACCACCGGCACCGCCGTCGACATCGCCCAGATCAACGGGATCCCGGTGATCGGCCACCAGGGCCCGGGCTCGATCTCGGAGGCGCTGGTCAAGGACCTGCTGCAGCTGCAGGGGACGATGAAGCCGCACCAGATCATCAGCCTGATGGACTACTTCGGCGCCGACAACACCTTCGCGATGGCCGACCACGATGACCACGTGCACGTCGGCTACACGCCGGTCGCCGGGCCCGGCTCCGGCAGCATCTCGAAGCAGTTCTCGGCGATGCTGAAGCCCGACCAGTGGCGCCGCCTGATCGACCGCCTCGGCGAGATCGACAACCCGACCGTGCCGACCAAGCCCTCCGACGCGGCGCTCCCGGCGCCGAAGGGCCGCAAGCACGGCGACCGCGCCTCGGCCGCCCACCTGTCCGAGTAGCCGGGGCCGGCCGCGACCCTGCGCCTCCCGTTCGTCCAGCTCGAGCTCGCGGGAACCGTCGGGCTCGAGCAGGGGCGCTACCTCGGCCGCGAGCCGGAGCGGGTGCTGGTGGTCCGCGTCCACGGCGCCCCGCCTCCTCCCCGCCGGCGGATCGGCCGCCCGCGCCCGCGCGAGGCCGATCCCGAGGCGACCTCGACCGTGCCGCTCACGACCATGACCGTGACCCGTCCCGAGGACCTCGGCGAGTTCGACGCAGCCGCCGCATGGCTCGCCGAGCTCCGCGCCGACGAGGCGCGGCTCGAGGCCGAGATCGAGGAGGCGCTGCAGCTGGTCAACCTCGCCGTCCACGCGCACCGCGCGGCAACGCTCGACCCGGCGATCGCGGACGTCGCCACGCACGTTGCGCTCGCGCTGCGGGTGGGGTTCGGGACCGGTGAGCAACTCGCCGAGGGCGAGTACGAGCGCGCGCTCGAGCTCCCGGTCGCCGAGCGGCGCCGGCGCGTCGAGATCCTGCGCCCGCAGGAGCGGGTTGCCGAGGTGCTTGGCGGGCGCGCCGCGATCGCCGCCTGCGAGCTGCTCGTGATCCGCTCGCGCGCCGATCTCGACGCAGGGCGTCGCCGCGAGGCGGCGCTGCAACTCGGCGCGGCGATCGAGGCGATGCTGGAGGAGCGAGCGGCGCTCGAAGCGCCCGACCAGGAGCCGGACTTCGCCGAGCTCGAGGAGCGCCGCGATGCGGTCGCAGCGCTCGCCAGGCGAGCCGCCGCCGGCCCGCTCGACGACGAGCGGACAGCCGAGGTGGAGGCCGCGCTGCGGATCGCGGAGCGCGTCCTGAGGCGCAAGCGGGCGCTGGGCTAGCGGCCCGCCGGGGCGAGCGTCTCGGGCCGCCGGCCTACAGCGCCGCGAGCACGGCTTCGAGCTCCTCGACGACGTCGCCGTCGAGCTTCAGCTTGGCCTCGCCGTCGTACGGGGTCGGGCCCTGGGTGACGATCGCGATCTCGCCGCCTGACGCGAGGGTCATCTCCGGCAGGCCCGCGACCGGGTAGACCTCGAGCGAGGAGCCGACGCAGAGCAGGAGGTCGGCGGCGGCGCACAGGCGCTGCGCCTCGACCATCGCCTCCTCAGGCAACAGCTCCCCGAACAGGACCACGTCCGGCTTCACCTTGCCCATGCAGCAGGCGCAGGTGGCGATCCCGTCGGAGTCGAACAGCTCACCGACGTTCTCGAGCGGATAGCTGGTCCGGCAGGTCGTGCAGCTCGAGGTCGCGATCGAGCCGTGGACCTCGATCACCCGGTCCGAGCCCGCCTTGGAGTGCAGGCGGTCGATGTTCTGGGTGACGATCCCGTCGAGGCGCCCCAGCGACTCGAGCTCGGCGAGCACCTCGTGAGCGCGGTTCGGGAGCTTTCCATCGAGTTCGGCGAACCGGGGGCGGTAGAAGCCCCAGAAGCGCCTGGTGTCGCGATGAAAGGCGTCGATGTGCGCGACCTCCATCGGGTCGACCTTCTCCCACAGACCGCTCTCCGGGCTGCGGAAGTCGGGGATGCCGGAGGGCACGCTGACCCCGGCGCCGGTGAGGGCGACGACCGAATCGGCGCCACGGATGAGCTCGCGCGAGACGAGTCGCTCGTCGCTCGTCGCTCGTCGCTCGAGCGCTCATCGGCGTCGAGCGGCGAGCGACGAGCGACCGGCTACGGCTCACTTTCCACTCCACTTCGGGGTCCGCTTGCCGAGGAACGCGCTGATCCCCTCCTTGGCGTCCTCGCTCGTGAACGCGGTCGCGAAGCCCTTCTTCTCCTGCTCGATCCCCTGGTCGAGGTCGGGATCGTCGGCGGCGAGCTTGACCTGCTCGACCGCGATCGGCGCCTGCCCGGCGAGCTTGCGCGCCCACGAGAGGGCGGTGTCGAAGAGCTCATGGTCGGGGACGACCCGGTTGGCGAGCCCGTAGGCCTCGGCCTCGCCGGACGAGATCGCGTCGCCGATCAGGTTCATCTCGAGCGCCTTCTCGTTGCCGACCAGGCGCGGGAGCCGCTGGGTGCCGCCGAAGCCGGGGATGATCCCGAGCTTGATCTCCGGCTGTCCGAAGACGGCCGACTCGGCCGCGATCCGGAAGTTGCACGCCATCGCCAGCTCGCAGCCGCCGCCGAACGCGAGCGAGTTGACCGCGGCGATCGTCGAGACGCGGCTCACGCCCATGTCGCGCAGCAGCGCGTGGCCCGAGTGGATCAGCTCCTCGCCGCCGGCCTCGTCCATCTGGGTGAACGCCTTGATGTCGGCGCCGGCCGAGAAGACGACCGGGATCGAGGAGGCGATGACCATCGCGCCGATCTCGCCCGATGCCTTGACCTTCTCCCACACGGTGCCGAGGTCCTTGATCACCTGCGGCGAGATCGCGTTCATCGGCGGGTTGGCCAGCCAGGCGATCGCGACGTTGCCGCGGGTCTCGAGCTTCACGGTGTCCGTTTGGTCGCCGTCGTCGGCCTGCGGGTAGGCGTAGAAGCCCTGGCCGCTCTTCATCCCGAGCCTGCCCTGCGCGACCAGGCGCTTGAGCACGGTCGGCGGCGCGAACCGCTCGCCGTGCGCCTCCTCGGCCGCCTCGAGCTTCTCGAGCACGACGTCCAGGCCGAGCATGTCGGCGCCCATGAACGGCGGGAAGATCCCGCGGCGCGGGTCCATCCCGGCGCCGGCCATCATCCCGAGGTCGATGTCGCGCACCGTGCAGACGCCCTCCTGGAGCACCAGGCAGGCCTCGACCACGGCCTTCAGCTTCATCAGCTCGGCGAGCGCCTCGCCGTCGGGCTCGGCGTCGCCGGGGATCTGCGCCTCGCCGTTCTCGTAGAAGCCACTGCCGCCGCTCTTCGCGCCGAGCTTGCCCTCGGAGACGAGCTTGCGCATCCCGTCGTGGACGTAGAACGAGTCGCCGTAGGACTCGCGCAGGTGCTCGGCGACGTGGAAGACCGTGTCGAGGCCGAGCAGATCGACGAGGAAGAACGGGCCCATCGGCGCGACGTTGGCGGCGGCGACGGCCTCGTCGATCTTCTTGATCGAGAGCCCCTGCTCCTCCTGGGCGCGCCAGATCTCGCCGACCGCCGAGTTGAGGATCCGGTTGACGACGAAGCCGGGGACCTCACCGCACGTGATCGGCTGCTTCTTGATCGTCTGGGCGAAGTTGTAGGCGGCCTGGACCACCTCGGGGTCGGTGTCCTCGCCCTCGATGATCTCGACGAGCGGCATCACCGACGCCGGATAGAAGAAGTGGAAGCCGACGACCTTCTCCGGACGCAGCGTGGCGTCGCCCATCTCGGTGATCGACAGGGACGACGTGTTCGAGGCGAGGATCGCGTGCCCGGGCGTCACGGCGTCGAGCTCCGCGTACACGGCGCGCTTGATCTCCATCTTCTCCGGCGCCGCCTCCACCACGAAGTCGACGTCGCCGAACGAGTCGTAGCTGGTCGTCCCCTCGATCAGGCCCATGACCTCCTCGAGGCGCGCGTCGGCCTGTTCCTGGGTCAGCTTCTCCTTGGAGACCAGCCGATCGAGCTGGCCCTTGGTCACCTCGCGAGCCTTCTCGAGGCCGTGGTCGACGAACTTCTGGTCGATGTCCTTGAGGACGACGGGGATATCGGACGAGGCGATCGCCTGCGCGATCTCGCCGCCCATCGTGCCGGCGCCGACGACGGCGGCCTTGGAGACGAACATTCGGTTTCAGATCCTCCGGTTTTCGGGATTCGGTAAGAGCGCGCGGGAGGCTACTGACACGACTCCCGCCACGTCCTCGGCTTCGCCTCTGGGCGCGCGCCGGGACGTGGCGCTAGTCCGCGCGGTCCTCAACCTCGAGCCGGTAGCGCGCCAGGGTCCGACGCAGCGATGCGCGCATCTGGCCGCGGACGAACACCCGGTCCGTGGCCCAGGCGATCGGCCCGCCGCTGGCGAGCCGGTACTCGAGCTCGAGCGTGACCCGGGTGCCGGACCCCTCGACCGCGAACCTCGTGGTGAGCTCGCCGGTCGACTCGGGGTCCGTGAAGGTGATGCGGTGAAGCGTGCGCGGCTCGTGGGCGAGGACGCGCTCGCTGACTCGACCGCGCCCGGCCGGGACCGACTGCCAGGCCAGGAGCCCGTCCTTGTCCGGATAGCCATCCGCCGACTCCACCCGGCCGAAGCCGTCGACCCACGCCGGCCAGCCGGAGGGCTCGAAGTAGAAGTCCCACGCCTGCTTGAGCGACGCCCCGACGAGGACGGATTCCGTGGTTGCCACCGGGTCAGCGTATGTGCCGCGGGCTCTTTGCTACTGTTCACTTTATGGTTAACAATGATTCCTTCCGGGCCATCGCGCACCCGATTCGGCGGACGATCGTCGAGCGGTTGGCCGAGGGTCCCGCGAACGTGGGCGAGACGACCGGGGGGCTCGGCGTCTCGAAGCCCGCGATCTCGAAGCACCTGAAGGTGCTTGAGGAGTCAGGGGTGGTGACCCGGGTGATCGAGGGCCGCACGCACCGGCTCTCGCTCGATCCGAGCGCGCTCGAGGGCGCCGCCGAGTGGATGGACGAGCAGCGAGCCCGTTGGGAGCGCCTGTTCGACGTCGTCGATGACTACCTGAAGGAGAACGAAGCGAAATGAAGACACCCCCCATCGTCTCGCCGCAAGAGTGGGAGACCGCGCGCGAGCAACTGCTGGTCAAGGAGAAGGATGTGACCCGGGCCCGCGACGCCCTGGCCGCCGAGCGTCGGCGGATGCCCTGGATGGCCGTGGAAGAGGACTACCGGTTCGAGGGCCCGGACGGACCGCTCAGCCTGGCGGACCTGTTCGAGGGCCGGCGCCAGCTGATCGTCTACCGCGCCTTCTACGGGCCTGAGGTCACCACCTACGCCGAGGGCGGCTCCTACCCGGAGCGAGGCTGCGTGGGCTGCTCCTTCGGTGCGGACCAGGTCGCGCACCCGGCGCATCTGAACGCGCGAGACACGACGCTCGCGTACGTATCGCGCGCCCCACAGGCCGAGATCCAGGGACTGAAGAAGCGCCACGGCTGGGAGCACATTCCCTGGTACACGGTCACCGACGACTTCGACAAGGACTTCGGGGTCGACGAGTGGCACGGCCACAACGCGTTCATCCGCGACGGCGACCGGATCTTCCGTACGTACTTCATCGACAGCCGTGGGGACGAGCACATGGGCACCACGTGGAGCTACCTCGACATGACCGCGCTCGGCCGCCAGGAGAAGTGGGAGGACTCGCCCGGCGGATACCCCCAGACGGACCCGTACCAGTGGTGGAACTACCACGACCGGTATGGGAGCGGCGCATGATCGCGGCGCACATCTCGGGCGTCCCGGTCGAGGAGCTGCTCCCCGTGGCCGGGGGCGGCGCGGCGCTGGTGGTCGCCCGGGCCTGGCTGGCCGTCCACCTTCGCGGCAGAATGGGCCGATGAACGCGCGACCGACGCTCACGATCGAGCGCACCTACGACGCGCCGTCCCAGCGGGTGTTCGACGCCTTCACGAGCGAGGAGGTCATGAGGCGCTGGTGGCACGCCGGATCGGACTGGTCGACGCCGGAGGCGCGGGTCGACCTGCGAATCGGCGGCGAGGTGCGGGTCCTGATGCGCGACCCGCACAAGGACGCCGAGTACGGCGGCGGCGGCGTCTACACCGAGATCGACCCGCCCTCGCGGCTCGCGTTCACCTGGATTTGGGACGACGACCGCGATCAGGTCGAGCAGCTGATCGTGATCGACTTCGAGGAGTCGAACGGCTCGACGACCGTGCGCTTCCGCCACGAGAACCTCTGGAACGAGGAGGCCCTCCGCGACCACGAGGACGGCTGGAACAAGGTGTTCGACAACCTGGAGCGCGTGCTGGCCGAAGCCGCCACCTAGGAGCTTTGGAAAAGACACGGGCCGAGGCAAGCGAAGCCCCGGCCCGTGTCCCACCGCGCACCCCCGCAGGCGAAGCCCAGGAGGTGGCGCGGGCTGTTCACGGAATCGCCACCTGCGTCTCGCAGTTGACGCCGGTGTCGATCCCCTGGTCGCCACGGCACTCGTCGGTCTCGGTGCCGCCGTCGAGGGCGTCGTCGCCGCCGCCGCCGCTGAGCGAGTCGTCACCGCTCCCCCCGGCGAGCGAGTCGTCGCCGACGTCGCCGCGCAGGATGTCGCCGCCGTCGGCGCCGTCGACGACGTCGCTGCCCTGGCCGCCGTCGAGCAGGTTGCTCGCCGGGTTGCCGAGCAGCGTGTCGTTGAAGTCGCCGCCCACGACCTCCTCGATCGTCGTGCTGACGTTGTCGCCCTCGCACTGCTGCGGGCAGCGCTCGCCGTCGTTGGCGAGATCGTCGAGGCTGACCCGGATCGACTCCGCCGCGTAGGCGTAGCTGACCCGATCGTCCCCCTGGGCGCCGACGAACGCGTCACCGCCGTTGGAGTCGGACGTCGGGTAGACGGTGTCGTTGCCCTCGCCGCCGTCGGCCGAGTCGACGCCGCGGCCATCGCTGAGGACGTCGTTGCCGAGGTCGCCGGCGACCTCATCGGCACCGTCGTTTCCCTCGAGGTCGTCGGCGCCGTCGCCTCCGCTCACCACGTCGTCGTCATCGCCGCCCTCGATCCGGTCGGCGGCGTCACCGCCGTCGATCCGGTCGGCCCCGTCGTCGCCGTCGATGTCATCGCGGTCGACCCCGCCGGCGATCCGGTCGTCGCCGACCCCGCCGTTGAGGTAGTTGCGGCCGTCGCCGCCCTCGACGCGGTCGTCTCCGGCGCCGCCGTCGATGTCGTCGTTCTGCTCGCCGCCGGCGATCCGGTCATCGCCCTCGTCGCCGTTTGCGGAGATCTCGCCGGGGCCGGCGCACACGAGGTCGTCGCCCTTGCCGGCGAGTACCCGGTGGTCGCCCTTGCCGGCGTAGATCACGTCGGCGCCCCGCGTCCCCTTGATCTTCTCCTTCTTGCCGCCGACGATCGTCGCCGCCTTGCCGAAGCACCTCGGCGTCGCCGCCGCCGCGCCCGACGCGACGCACAGCATCGCCGCCATCACCAGCGCCAGCGCCACGACCGCTGCGCCGAGCTCGCCTCGTGTTCGCTTGCTCGAGTTCATCCGGTTCTCCCTTCGCCCCGCCTCGGCGGGTGATTCGCTTGCACGAGCACCCTCGGTGAGCCCGAGCGGCCGCGACAGGGCCTCTGGGTGTGCGCGGGGCGCACCCAGGTGTCCGCTTGTGACACCTGGGTGCGATCCGCGCCGCCGAAGCGTCTAAGTTGGGCCAATGGAGAGCCCGGGAGCAGCCCACTCGGCCACCCCCGCGGAGCTGCAGGAACGGCTCGAGGCCGAGCGCTCCGGGGTTCCGTTCCTGCTCTGGCGCGAGCCGGACGGCCAGCGGATCCTCGCCCTCGATCCCGGGCGAAGCAGGGTCACCGTCGGGCGCGGGCCCGAGGTCGACATCGCGCTCGAGGTCGACGAGCGCGTCTCGCGCCTGCACGCCGAAATCGAGCGGATCGGCGGCGAATGGACGGTCTCCGATGACGGGCTGTCGCGCAACGGCTCCTTCTTGAACGGCGACCGCGTCGGCGGCAGGCGCCGGCTCGCCGACGGCGACGAGCTGCGCTTCGGCTCGACCCTCGTCGCCTTCCGAGCCCCGGCACCCTCGCCTAGCTCGGCGACGGTCGCCGCACCGGATGCCGCGGAGCTGCCGAGCCTCAGCGACACCCAGCGGCGGATCCTGGTCGCGCTCTGCCGCCCGTTTCGCGACGGCGGCCAGTACGCAACCCCGGCCACGAACCAGCAGGTGGCCGACGAGGTCTTCCTCTCGCTCGACGCGGTCAAGGGCCACCTGCGGACGCTGTTCGAGAAGTTCGGAATCGCCGATCTGCCCCAGAATCAGAAGCGCGTGCGGCTGGTCGAGCTGGCGCTGCGAAACGGCGTGATCTCGGTCCGCGAGCTCGAATGAAGGAGAGCGAGCGGGCCGGCGCCCCGGCGCCCGGGTCGGAGTTCGCCGGCCACCGGATCGAGGCGGTGATCGGCGAGGGCGGCATGGGCGTCGTCTACCGGGCGCGCAACCTGGCGCTCGACCGCGTGCGGGCGCTCAAGGTCCTCGCCCCGGGCCTCTCCGCCGACACGCGCTTTCGCGAGCGCTTTCGCCGCGAGTCACGGCTCGCCGCCTCGATCGAGCACCCGAACGTGATCCCGGTCCACCAGGCCGGTGAGGAGGGCGGCCACCTGTTTCTGGCGATGCGCCTCGTGGAGGGAACCGACCTGCGCCAGGCGATCGCCCTCGACGGGCCCCTCGATCCCGGGGCCGCGGCCGAGGTGGTCGGCGCGGTCGCCGGGGCGCTCGACGCCGCCCACGGAGCCGGGCTGATCCACCGCGACGTGAAGCCCGCCAACGTGCTCGTGGGCGCCGGCGCCGACGCCGGGCGCGTTTACCTGACCGACTTTGGAATCAGCCGCTCGACCCGCAGCGGCGCGGAAACCGTGACCGGTACGGGCGAGGTCGTCGGCACCGCGGACTTCATCGCCCCGGAGCAGATCGCCGGCGCCGAGGTCGACCGGCGCGCCGACGTCTACGCGCTCGGAGCCGTCCTCTACTTCGCGCTCACCGGCGAGGCGCCCTTTCCGCGCGAGAACGAGCTCGCGACCCTCTTCGCCCACGCCAACGCCCCCCGGCCGCGCCCGTCGGAGGTCCGGCCCGGGCTCTCGACCGCCTTCGACGCCGTGGTCGGGAAGGCGATGGCGGTCGACCCCGAGGAGCGCTTTCCGAGCGCCGGGGCGGTGGGTCGGGCGCTGAACGCGATCGTCGAGGACGAGCGCACCCTGTCGCTCGACGAGTCGCCGCGCATCGCGCCCCCTCCCCGCCCGCCGGTCGAGCGCGGCGGCTCACGCAGGCGCTGGCCCTGGGCGGTCGCCGCGACAGCGCTCGCCGCAGCGGTCGTGGCCGCGATCGTCCTGGTCGCGAGCGGGGATGACGGCGACTCCGCGGGAACGCCGCCGGTCACCGCGCCGCCGATCGCCGTCGGCCGTGGCCCGGTCGCGGTCGCGGTCGGTCCCGAGCGGGTCTGGGTCGCGTCGCGCGACGGAGACGAGGTCGACGCGATCGACCAGGTCACCAACCAGGTCGCGTTCGAGATCCCGGTCCCGGCGCCGAACGCGGTCGCCGTCGGCTTCGGCTCGGTCTGGGCGGTGAGCAAGGCGGCCGACAGCCTGTACCGGCTCGACCCGCTGGAGGGCTCCGAGCCGCTCGCGATCCCGCTCGGCGACGGCGCCGACCCGACCGACGTCGCGGTCGACGAGCGGTGGGTCTGGGTCGCCGAGGCCGGCAATCAGGGCGTCGCGCGCATCGATCCGGAGACCAACGCCGCCGCCGGCAACGTCCCGCTCGGCACCGAGCCGCGGGCGCTGGCGACCGGCGACGGCCTGGTCTGGGTCACCAACGTGCGCGCGGCCTCGGTCTCGCGGATCGACCCCGACGGTCCGAAGCGAGTCGGCAGCTCGATCGCCGTCGGCGAGCTGCCCAGCGACATCGCCGTCGGCGAGGGGTCGGTGTGGGTCGTCAGCAACCTCAACGGGACCATGTACCAGCTCGACCCCGAGAGCGGCGAGGTCGAGGGCGACCCGATCGAGGTCGGGGCGCTGCCTCGCGGAGTCGCCGCCGGGCTCGGCTCGGTCTGGGTCGCCCTGGGGGGCGACGGCGCGGTCGCGCGGATCGACCCGGCCACGCACGAGGCCGTCGGCGGGCCGGCCGAGGTCGGTGCCGACCCCGCCGACGTGGCGCTCGCCGGCGATGCGGTCTGGGCGGTCAGCGAGGGTGATGCGACGGCGACCAGGCTCAGCCCCTAGAACTCTCACGATGCCGAGGATCCGCCGCCCGACCCGTCCCACCCGCGCCGCCACGCTGTCGCTGGCGACCGCGCTCGCCGTCCTCGCGGCGGGGATCGGCGCCTCGGGAGCGACCGCGGCACCGCGCGCGGTCGACGCCGCCACCACGGGCGCCAACTCGGAGCTGCGAAAGACCGTCCCGATCACCCGCAGGCGGGCCGCCGAGCCCCGCGTCGTGCTCTCGATGGGGCCGGGGAAGCTCTCGGGACTGGAGCGCGGCGACCGGATCGAGCTCTCCTCCGAGGTCCAGGTGACCGTCGATTGCGACAAGCCCTCGGCGCGCTGCACCGGGCGGCCATATGACTTCGACCCGCACGTCCAGGTCTCGCTCGAGCTGGCGGCGCGCAAGTCCGCGTCGGCGCGCTCGCGGGTGATCGCGCGGCGCACCCTCACCTGTCGGCAGCGGCTTCCCAACCGCCAGCACCACTGCCCGGTCGTGCTCGACCGCACGACGCGGATCGGCGATCACTTTCCGTGCCCGCTCGACCGCTGCTACGCCAACGTCGTCGTCAGCGCGTCGAGCCCGCAGGCGAGCGGCGACCAGCGGATGATCATCGGCGCCAACAAGCCGAACGGCCGCATCGTCCAGAACAAGAGCCGCCTCAACGCGATCCGCCTCGGCCGCGGCGAGACCGCGCGGCGGCTGGTCACCAAGCGGCTTCGCCGCGGCTCGCTGCGGCTGCGCCCGCGGCGCAAGGTGGTGCTGTCGCAGAAGGTCGAGGGCCTCGAGCGCGGCGACGTGCTCGCGGTCGCGGCGTCGCTGCGCTCCGACGTTCGCCACCTCGGCTACAACGCGCTGGTCGGGGGCGAGCTGGTGGTCGCCCGCGGGCCGCGGGCGGCGACCCCGAGCCGGCTGGTGCGGCGCTCGGTCTGGCAGCGGGGCCGGATCAGCCCGACCAACGGGACCAACTGCACGCCGGTGCAGTCGCCGTGCGCGACCCGCAAGGTCGGCGTGGTCAAGGTGCGTCGCGACGTCCGCGGCAGCGATGGCGGGCGAGGCGGCGCTGTTCGTGAACCTGGTCATCCGCACGAAGCAGAAGCGGGTCGGCCGCGAGCACGGCGCCCGTCTGCGGCTGCGCGGCGGCCGGCTCGAGGTGCGGGCCTACGAGCCGTAGAGCTCGCGCTTGATCAGGCTGACCGAGCGAATCACCGAATCCAGGAACGGCTCGAGCTCGGCCTGCAGGCGCCGCCGCTCGCGCTTGCCCGCGCCGGTGATCGAGTAGAAGCGGCGCGTGCGGCGGTCGGGGTGCTCCCAGCTGCCCTCGATCATCCCGTCGGCCTCGAGTTGGCGCAGCAACGGGTAGATCGTGTTCGGGTTGACGGAGATCGCCCCGCCGGTCATGGCCTCGATCTCCTCGATCAGGCGGTTGCCGTACTGGGGCTCGCGCTCGGTCAGGTGCAGGACGAGCAGTGGGAACAGGTCGCGGCGGCGGACCTCGCCTCCGAACACGTCCATCGTCCGACCGCCGCGGGCGCGCCCAGCCTCAGCGCCGCGCTCGCGCGCCGACCTGGCCGCCTCGGCGACCGCGTCCGCCACTGGCTGCTTGGCGCGCCGCGCTCGCTCCGCCATCGCCGCCGACGATAGCGACGGCGAGCGACGCGCCGGCCTATGTGACATCCGTGACGAGGCTCACTGACCGCGGCCACAGCCGGGGAATAGGTTCGGTCCAAGCCGACCGCCACGACTCCAGGGGAGCCTCGATGTCCAACATGACCGTCAACCAGCGAGCTCAGTTCGACCGCGTCGAGCTCAGCGTCCCGACCACCGGGACCGACGTGCGAAGCGGGCGCGGCCTCACCGCCTTCACGATCGCGAGCGTCCTGCTGATCGGCGGGCTCGTCTGGGCCAACATCACCCTGATCGAGGGCTGGGCGCAGGTGGTCGTCTTCGGCTTCATCCTCCTGACCGCCGTCGGGGCGATGATCGCGGTCAGCCCGACCCGCCGCGCCTAGACGACGAAGGGCCCCGGCGAACCGGGGCCCTTCGGGCGTCGATCTGTGCGAACGGGACTCGCCGCGAGCTAGACGGCGGCAGCGGCCGTCTCGGACTCCTTCGCGGCGGCGTCGCTCTGGGTCTTGACCGACTCCGGCAGCGGCTCGTTGACGTTGCGGCCCATCAGGACCTCCTTGGCGATCACGAGGCGCTGGATCTGCGAGGTGCCCTCGTAGAGCTGCATGATCTTCGCGTCGCGCATCAGCTTCTCGACCGGGTACTCCTTGATGAAGCCGTAGCCGCCGTAGACCTGGACGGCGTCGACGGTGATCTCCATCGCCGAGTCCGCGGCGAAGCGCTTCGCGTGTGAGCAGGCGAGCGTGTTGCGGACCCCCTGGTCGAGCAGCGCCGCCGATTGCCACGTCAGCAGGCGGCCGGCCTCGACCTTGGTCGCCATGTCGGCGATCATGAACGAGACCGCCTGGTGCATCGCGATCGGGACGCCGAACTGGACGCGCTCCTTGGAGTACTCGCAGGCGAACTCGAACGCGGCGCGGCCGATCCCGACGGCCATCGCGGCGACGCCCGGACGGGTGCGGTCGAGGGTCATCATCGCCAGCTTGAAGCCGTGATTCTCCTCGCCGAGCAGGTTCGCGGCGGGAACCTCGGTCTCGTTGAAGACGACCGTGGCGGTGTTCGAGGCGCGCTGTCCGAGCTTGTCCTCCTTCTTGTCGATCATCGATCGTGTCGTCACGGGGAACGACGAAGGCGGAGATCCCGCGATGGCCGGCGTCCTTGTCGGTCTTCGCGTAGACGGTGTACCAGTCGGCGTACTGGCCGTTGGTGATGAAGCACTTGGAGCCGTTGATCACCCACTTGTCGCCGACCTTCTTGGCCGTCGTCTTCATCCCGGACACGTCGGAGCCCGCGTCGGGCTCGGTCAGGCAGAACGAGGCGAGCTTCGGCTCCTCGGTCAGCATCCCGAGGTACTCGGCCTTGATCTCGTCCGAACCGCCGAGGGCGACCGGCGTCATCGCGAGGCCGTTGGCGGCCAGCGAGGTGCCGATCCCGGAGCAGCCCCAGCCGAACTCCTCCTCGATCAGGCACCCGGAGACGAAGTCGAGCCCCGGCCCGCCGTACTCCTCGGGCACGTGGGTGTTCATCAACCCGACCTCCCAGGCCTTGTCGATGATCTCCTGCGGCCAGGTGCCTTCCTTGTCGTACTCCCAGGCGACCTTGCGGATCTCGCGCTCGGCGAAGTTGTGCGCCAGCTCGCGGAGGTCCTTCTGCTCATCGGTCAGCGTGAAGTCCACTGTCGCTCCTTTATGCGTGGAAGAATCCGATTGACTGATCAGTCAATCGGTCTAAATCGTAGCTGATCTAGGCTGTGGCGGTGGCGTTTCTCTCGTCCCTGGCGCCGGTCGCCGTCACCAACGGCGAAGTGATCGTGATCGTGATCGTGATCGCGATCCCGCTCGCCGCGATCGCCTTCATCGCCAACGCCGGCAACGCCTTCCGATCGATCGGCAAGGGCGGGCTCTCAGTCGAGTTCGAGTCCGACGCGGATCGGGGCATGCGCGACACCGGCGCCGGCGAGGGGGCCGGGGTCCAGGTCGAGGAGCTGCGCCAGATGCTCGAGGCGAAGGCCTACCGCCAGCGGACCCGCGGCGAGACGCCGCTCGACGTCGACGCCGAGCTCGAGCGCCTGCTCGCCGAGCAGAACGCCGCCCCCACCAGCGTGGACCCGACCCTGCGCGCCGAGGTCCGCCAGCTGGTCGTCGCTCGCAACGAGCGCCGCGCCCGCCAGGGCAAGGAGCCGCTCGACGTCGACGCGGAGGTCGAGCGCCAGCTGCGCGAGCTGGACAACCTCGGCCAATAAGCGCGCCCGGACGAGCGGCGAGCGGCGAGCGGCGAGCGGCGAGTTATAGGCTTCGCTGTGTGAGCGAGGACAACCCGATCGTCGAGCTGGACGACCTGCTCGTCCGGCCCGGCACCTACTTCAACCCGCAGACCGAGGTCGTGGTCGTGGTCGACGATTCGACCTCGATCGATCAGGAGGTCTTCAACATGGAGGCGTTCGAGGGGGCCGACTGGGTCCGCGTGTCGGACGAGGTCCCGGTCGACAGCGACGCCCTCGACACCGCGATGGAGCGCTTCCAGAGCATGCGCCACGCGCCCGTCGGCGTCTCGGTCCAGGCCACCGAGCTCGAGCCCGATTCCGACGACCTGGTCGAGGAAGAGGAAGAGCTCGAACCCGATCCGGATCCCGACGAGGAGATCTGAGGCGGGATCACGGTGAGCCACGTCGTCGCCACCCGCGAGCAGGCCGTCGACTTCATGGCCGACTATCCCGGCTTCGGCGAGATGCGCCACTACGCCGACGCGCTCGGCTGCGAGCAGGTCGCGTTCTCCTGGCGCCGGATGCCCCCGGACACCGGCGGGCGCGGCAGCTACGGCCACCGCCATCCAGGCCAGGAGGAGATCTACTTCGTGGTCGCCGGGACGCTGACGTTCAAGGTCGGCGACGAGGTCTTCGAAGCCGGCCCGCAGACCGCCGTGCGGATGACCGGCGAGGACTTCTACTCGGTCCACAACGACACCGGCGATGACGCCGAGCTGCTGATCATCTCGACCCGGCTCGACGAGCCGCGGACCGAGAAGAGCGGCGACGACTTCTGGCCGAGCTGACGGCCCCTCGCAGCGCGCGGCTCGACGCCGAGCTGCCGGACGCGGACGCGCACGCCGCGTTCGCCATCGCCCAGTTCGCCGATCCGCTGGTCGGCCCCTGGCACGGCGGCGGCCTGAGCAGCCGCGACCAGGTGCTCGCAATGATCGAGGCGCAGGACGCCCAGGCCCGCGAGACCGGCTTCTGCCTGTGGTGGTGGCGGGAGCGCTCCAGCGGTGAGCTGGTCGGCTACACGGGCCTGAACCGCGACGAGGTCGACGGCGAGCCGGTCGTCGAGGCCGGCTGGTCGATCACCCCGCCGCGCTGGGGCGAGGGCCTCGCGCCCGAGGCGGCGCGCGCCGCCGTCGCCTGGGGGTTCGAGCGCTGCGGGCTCGACCGGATCGTCTCGTTCACGCTGCCCGACAACCGCCGCTCGCAGCGGGTCATGGAGAAGCTCGGGATGAGCCACGTCGGCGACTTCCAGCGAGCCGGGCTCCCTCACCTGCTCTACGAGCTGCGCGCCGGATAGATTCCCGCCCGTGCTCGAGCCCGGCGACAAGGCGCCCGACTTCACCCTCGACGACCAGGCCGGCAACCCGGTGACGCTCTCGGACCTGCGCGGGCAGACGGTCGTCCTCTACTTCTACCCCCGCGCGGACACGCCCGGCTGCACGACGCAGGCGTGCGGGGTGCGCGACCACCGCGCCGACTACGAGGCGGCCGGCGCGAAGGTGATCGGCGTCTCGCCCGACGAGGTCGAGGCCGTGCGCAAGTTCGCGGGCAAGTTCGACCTGGACTTCACGCTGCTCGCCGACCCCGACCACTCGGTCGCCGAGCGCTACGGCACCTGGGTCGAGAAGAGCATGTACGGCAGGAAGTACATGGGCGTCGCGCGCGCGACCTTCATCATCGACCCCGAGGGCAAGATCGCGCACGTGATCCCGAAGGCCTCGCCGAAGACGCACGACGACCAGGTCCTGAAGCTGCTCGCCGCGTGAGCGCGCTCAGGCGAGCGCGACGTACGCGATGAAGGCGCCGAACAGCCCCGTCCAGATCGTGATCGGCAGCGCCTCGAACCGTCCGCGCAGCCGCAGCGCCCAATAGGCGAGCGCGCCGCCGGCGAGCCCGAGGGCTCCGGAGACAACGGCGAACTTGTCGAGGTCCCACTCCGTCAGCGCGAGCCCGAACGCGACCGGGATCGTCGACTGGAAGACCATCGCCCCGGTGATGTTGCCGAGCGCGAGGCTGTCCTTGCCGTCCTTGATCCAGAAGAAGCTGTTGGCCTTCTCGGGCAGCTCGGTGGCCAGCGGCGCGAGGACCAGCGAGAGCACGAGCGGCTCGATCCCGACGTCGGCGGCGACCGTCACCAGCTCCTCGACGAACAGGTGGGCGCCGCCGACGATGGCGCCGAGGCCGACCAGCAGCTGCAGCACGATCGCACCCGTCGGCGGCTCGTCGCCCGGGCTGCGATCCATGTAGAGCGCTCCGATCGACTCGACCTCCTGCACCTCTCCCCCGCCGCGCAGCGTCTGGCGGACGTAGACGCCGTAGGCGAGCACGAAGACGATCGCCAGCGGGACCTTCAGCGGGTCCGGCAGCACCAGGCCGGCAGCGATGCCGAGCCCGAAGAAGACGAGGAAGAAGGTCAGGTCGCGGTCGAGCGTCGGGATGTCGGCGTCGAGCCTCACCCCCTGCTCGCGGCGGCCCTTGAAGATCAAAGCCGAGATCCCGACCAGCGCCATCGCGATCGTCGCGAGCAGGAACGGCGCGCCGATGATCGCCCCGACCGCGACGTCCTCGGAGCCCTCGCCGCCGCCGATGATCGCGACGATCGGGATCAGCGTCTCGGGCATCGCCGTGCCGACCGCCGCGAGCACGCTGCCGGTCGCGCCCTCGCCGAGCCCGAGCCGGTGCCCGGCCCACTCGATCGCGTTGGTGAACAGGAGCGCGCCGGCGAGGATGACGGCGAAGCTGGCGATCAGGAAGACGACGTCCATCGCGACCGGCGGCCTACGCGAAGAAGAACGCGATCCCGAGGATCGCGTAGAGGCCGAGCAGCTGCACGCCCTCGAACCAGTTGGAGATCCCGTCGCGCGTCGCGACGTTGGCGATCAGGATCGCGAGCAGCACGCCGCCGAGCTCGAAGCCGTTGAAGACGAGCGGCATCGGCGACGGCCCGAGCACGAGGGACGCGAGCACCAGCACCGGGGCGACGAAGAGCGCGATCTGGGCGCTGGAGCCGATCGCGATGTTGACCGCGAGGTCCATCTTGTCCTTGCGCGCGACGAGGACCGCGACCCAGTGCTCGGCCGCGTTGCCGACGATCGCGACCACGATCACGCCGATGAAGAACTCCGAGAGGCCGACCGCCTCCGACGCCTCGGAGATCGAGCCCACCAGGATCTCCGACATCCCCCCGACCGCGATCCCGGCGATGAACAGCATCAGCACCGAGCGCCGCACGCTCCAGCCGAGGCCCTCCTCGTCTTCCTCGGCGTAGGGCGGGTTGAACAGGTCGCGGTGGGTGCGCAGCGAGAAGAACAGCCCGGCCACGTAGGTGCCGATGAGGACGAGCGCGACCGCGACCGAGAGCTGCTCGACCGTCGAGCCGTAGTCGACGAGCTCCGCGCCCGGCGCCGGCAGGCCCTTGCCCTCGACGAGCTCGAAGATCGCCGGCATCAGCAGCGCCGCGGCCGCCAGGAAGAGCATCGAGGCCTGGACGCTGGCCGCCTGCGCGTTGAACTTCTGCTGGTCGCGGCCGAGCCCCCCGACCAGCATCGAAGCGCCGAGCACGAGCAGGATGTTGCCGATGATCGAGCCGACGATCGAGGCCTTGACCACCTCCTGCAGGCCCTCGGCGAGCGCGAACAGGGCGATGATCAGCTCCGGCGCGTTGCCGAAGGTGACGTTGAGCAGGCCGCCGATCCCCGGCCCCGAGCGGGCCGCCAGCTCCTCGGTCGCGAGGCCCATCAGCGCCGCCGTGGGGATGATGCCGAGCGCTGCGACGCCGAAGATCAGCCCGGCCGACGCGCCCATGATCTCGAGCAGCACCGCGATCGGGATGAACGGAACCAGCAGGTAGGGCAGCCCCGTGGGCGTGAACAGGAAGCTGCGCCCGCCCCCTGCGTTTGCCTCGGTCATCCGCTCAGAGCCTATTCAGAAGGAGCGACGGGCCCCGGGGCGTCCGCCGCCGCCGGGGCCCGTTCGCGATCCGCTTGTCCGCGCCTCAGCCGCCGAGCTGAGTGGCGCAGGCGTTGATTTCGTCAGCCGTCGTCGCCTGCTGGATGCACTGCTCGAACGAGCTGCTCGTGGCACCGCCGCCGCTGCTGCTGCCGCCGAGGCTCGCACCGCCGAGCCCGCCGAGCGCGCTCGGGTCGAGCCCCGTGTCGCCGAGCAGCTCGCTGATCGGCTTCGCGTCGGTCGGCGCCTCGATCGTCTGGTCCTCGTTGAGGCCGTCGATCTCGACCGAGAACTGGATCTGGATGTTCGAGACCGGGATCGCGCCCTCGGGAGCGATCTGGGTCGGGTCGATCGTCAGGTTGGCGTCGACCTTGCGCAGGACGTGGTCGTCCTCGCCCGAGTACACGTCCACCGACGCGTCGGTGACCGCGCCCGAGACGGCGCTGAGTTGCGACGGGTCGATCCCCTGCGTGTCGGCACCTGGGATCGAGGCCGCGAGAGTGCCGATGTCGGTCAGCATCTTCGTCACGTCGACGTCGCCCGAGACGTGGATGGTCGAGGTGCCCCCGACGTCCTCGGTCCCGTCGTTGGTCAGGTCGGTGAGCCAGCTCTCGAAGTCGATGTCGCAAGCCGACGGATCACCGCCCGCCTGCTCGATCGCGGTCGAGCACTGCTCCTGGAACGTGCCCTGGGCGTCGGCCCCGGTCGACTGGGCCTGCGCCTCCATCTGCTGTGACAGCTCGTCGTACGCCTTGGTCCCGACCTCGTAGGCCTGGTCGTTGTACTCGACGTACGCGTTGTCGCCGGTGACCACCAGGCCACCGTTGAAGTCGAGGCTCTGGCCGGCGCCCGAGCCCGACAGCGACGCGGTCCAGTCGAGCTGCGGGACGGAGTTCTCGTTGTTCGGATCCCCTTGGAACGGGCCGCTGAGGCTGGCCTCGAAGCTGCCGCCCTGGTCGCCGTCGGCGCTCACGGACGCGGTCAGCGAGAGGTCGCCGCTGGTGACCTGAGTGTCGTTGTTGAAGGTCTCGTCGAGAACCGTCTGCGGGTCCTCGCTCGAGGAATCGTCACCGCCACAGCCGGCGATCACGGCCGGGATCGGCAGCGCCAGCGCGCATACCACGGCGA
Organism: uncultured Solirubrobacterales bacterium; assembly: GCA_963781265.1. Taxonomy (GTDB): domain Bacteria; phylum Actinomycetota; class Thermoleophilia; order Solirubrobacterales; family 70-9; genus WHSW01. The sequence goes on along the minus strand of CAWAFH010000003.1, from coordinate 141,801 downwards.
AGGTTCGGATCCGGGTCAAGTGGATATCTCCTTGAGTCGTTGCACGGGACGGGGCAGCGTAGCGACTACGCCTGAAGGCACGGAAGATCACGCCCCGGCGCCTCGATCGGTCTACCCTGGGCGGCCGATGGCGCCACCGAGGACGATCCTCTACACGGGCAAGGGAGGCGTCGGCAAGACGAGCGTCGCCGCAGCGACCGCGCGCCGCTGCGCGGCGGCCGGGCTGCGGACCGTCGTCCTCTCGACCGACCCCGCCCACAGCCTCTCCGACTCGCTCGACGCCGAGCTCGGGCCCGACCCGACGCCGGTCTGCGACCGCCTCTGGGGCCAGGAGGTGCGGGCCGAGCGCGAGATGGAGGCCAACTGGGGCTCGGTGCAGCGCTGGCTCGGAGCGCTGCTCGCCGACCGCGGCGTCATGGACATCGCCGCCGAGGAGCTGACCGTGCCGCCGGGGATGGACGAGCTGTTCAGCCTCCTGCAGATCAAGCGCCACCACGACTCCGGCGAGTTCGAGGTGGTGATCGTCGACTGCGCGCCGACCGGCGAGACGCTGCGCCTGCTCGGCTTCCCCGACATCGCCCGCTGGTGGCTGGAGAAGGTGTTCCCGTGGGAGCGGCGGCTGGTCAACGCCGCGCGCCCGATCGCGCGGCTGATCGACGTCGAGGTTCCGGGCGCCGACGTCCTCGCCGAGGTCCAGGGACTGGTCCGCCAGATGATCGCGATGAACGAGATCCTCCGCGACCGCGACTCGGCCTCGATCCGGCTGGTCATGAACCCCGACCGGATGGTGATCCGGGAGGCCCAGAGGACGTTCACGTACCTGAACCTCTACGGCTACGTCACCGACGCGGTGATCGTCAACCGGATCTTCCCCGACGAGCTCGCCGGCGGCTACTTCGGCGAGTGGCGCGAGCGCCAGCGCGAGCAGCTCGAAGAGGTGCGCAACGGCTTCGCCCCGGTCCCGGTGCTCACCGCGCGCTTCTTCGGCGAGGAGGTGATCGGGACCGCGATGCTCGACCGGCTCGCCGCCGAGCTCTACGACGGCGGGCCGCCCGCGGAATCGATCATGCACGCCGGGCTTGCGCATGAGCTCGAATCCCACAACGGCACCGCCACCCTCCGAATCCAGCTGCCGTTCGGCGAGCGCGGCGAGATCGGCCTGAAGAAGGTCGGCTCCGAGCTGATCGTCTCGGTCGGGCCGCGGAAGCGAACTATCATCCTCCCTGCCGCGCTGGCCCGTCGCAGCCCGACCGCGGCGAAGCTCGCAGAGGGCTCGCTCGAGGTCAGTTTCGAGACCGGCGCTGCAGCCGATGGCCACTCCTGAGCAAAACCACCAGTGCGTGGAGTTGTGCCCGATCTGCCGGGGCGCCGAGATCCTGCGCGCGACCTCGACCCCGGAGCTGCGCGGCCAGTGGCAGACAGTCCAGCGCGAGGCGCTCGTGACGATGCGGGCGATGATCGACCACTACCTCGAGCGCCTCGACGAGTACGAGCAGGGCGGCGGGCCCGCGGTCGAGGAGATCCCGATCGAATGAACTGCCCGAGCTGCGGCACCGAGAACCCCGACCGCGCGCGGTTCTGCATGTCGTGCGGCTCCGGGCTGCCGTCCCCGTGCCCCAGCTGCGGGGCCGATAACCCGCCGCAGGCGAAGTTCTGCATCGAGTGCGGAGCCGCGCTCAGCGGAGCCTCGGCCGCCCGGGCGCCGGCCGAGGAGCAACTGCCGGAGGAGCGGCGCAAGGCGACGATTCTGTTCGCGGACCTGTCCGGGTACACGGCCGTCTCCGAGCGCCTCGACCCGGAGCGGATGAAGTCGCTGGTGGACCGCGCCCTGCGGCGCCTCGGCGACGAGATCGAGCGCTACGGCGGGACGATCGACAAGTACATCGGCGACAACGTCATGGGCGTCTTCGGCGCCCCGACCGCCCACGAGGATGACCCCGAGCGCGCGGTGCGCGCGGGGCTCGCGATGCAGGCGGCGATGAACGAGATCAACGAGCAGATCGCCGCCGACATCGGCGCCGACTTCAAGCTCCGGGTCGGGATCAACTCGGGCGAGGTGCTGGCGGGGCGGGTCGGCGACGGCTACACGGTGATCGGCGACCCGGTCAACGTCGCAGCGCGCCTGCAGGGCGCCGCCGAGCCGGGCACGGTGATCGTCGGCGAGATCACCCACCGGTTGACCCGCTCGGCCGTCGAGTACGTCGAGCTGGCGCCGCTCGAGCTCAAGGGCAAGGCCGAGCCGGTATCCGCCTGGGAGGCGGTCCGAGCGGTGGTCCGCGGCCGGGCCGCGCGCAGCTCGGCGACAACGCCGCTGGTCGGGCGCGGCGACGAGACCGAGCGGCTGCTGGCCCTGTTCGACCGGGTGATCGCCGAGAACCGCCCGCACCTGGTCACCGTGATCGGGCCGGCCGGGGTCGGCAAGTCGCGCCTGCTGCGCGAGCTGACGCTCGAGATCGGCGCCCGGCCCTCACCGCCCGCCATCCGGCTCGGCAGCTGCCCCGCGTACGGCGCCGGGCTTGCCTACTGGGCGCTCGGCGAGATCGTCCGCGGCACCTTCGACATCGTCGACACCGACGACGCCTCGGCAGCCTGGCGCAAGCTGAAGCGCGGGATCGAGGAGCTGCTCACCGACTCCGAGATCGAGGAGCCCGCCGACCGGGTCGCCGCCGCGCTCGGCCGGCCGCTCGGGATCGAGTCGGGCCCGGGCGAGGCGGTCGAGCGCTCCGACGACGACCCGCAGCAGATGCGCGAGCGGCTGTTCTCGGCGGTCCGGCTGGTGGTCGAGGCCGGCAGCCGGCGCCAGCCCCTGCTCTTCGCGGTCGAGGACATCCACTGGGCCGACGAGGGCATGCTCGACCTGATCGAGTACCTGGCGCGCTGGTCGCGCGGCACGGTGCTGATCGTCTGCCTGGCCCGCGACGAGTTGCTCGATCGCCGGCCGGGATGGGGCGGCGGCCGCGTCAACGCGACCACGATCACCCTCGACCCGCTCGACCGCGCCCAGGCGCAGGAGCTGGTCGCGGCGCTGTTCGGCGACGCCGGCGGTGAGACCGGAGACCTCGCCACCGAGGTCGCGGCGCGCTCCGGCGGCAACCCGCTGTTCGCCGAGGAGATGGTCAACCGGATCGTCGAGGAGGGCGCCGCCGACACCGAGGCGCTGCCCGAGACAGTGCACTCGGTGCTCGCGGCGCGGCTCGACGCCCTCACCCGCGATGAGCGCCAGGCGGTGCAGGCCGCGTCGGTGGTCGGGCAGACGTTCTGGGAGGGCTCGATCGCCGAGCCCGGGGACGACCGCGCGGAGCTCCGCGCGACGCTCGAGTCGCTGCGGGGCAAGGACCTGGTGGTGCCGACCGCGGGCAGCCGGCTGGCCGGCGAGCGCGAGTACGCGTTCAAGCACGTGCTGATCCGCGACGTCGCCTACTCCACCCTGCCGAAGGCCGTGCGCGCGCGCAAGCACGCCCAGGTTGGCGAGTTCATCAACGACCGCGCCGCGGACCGCTCCGAGGGCGTCGTCGCGATGGTCGCGGAGCACTACGCGCGCGCCGCCAACCTCGGCGCCGGCGCCGACCTCGAGCCCGACGAACTGGAGCGGATCGAGGTTCGGGCGGTGGCCGCGCTCGAGGCGGCCGGCGATGCCTCCGCCGGGCTCTACTCGAACTCCGAGGCACAGGGCCACTATGAGATCGCGCTCTCGCTCGAGAGCCGGCTCGACCTCGAGGCGGCGGCTCGGATCGGCGAGAAGCTCGGCGACGTCGCGCTCCGCCTCGGCCGAGTCGACCGCGCCGTCCGCGCCTGGGAGCGCTGCCTCGAGTACCACCGCGGCGAGGAGGACCTCGCCCGGGTCGGCGACCTGCACCGCAAGATCGGCGCGGGGCTCTGGCAGAAGGGCGATCGCGAGGGCTCGATCGAGCACTACCAGCGTGGGATCGACCTGCTCAAGGACGGGCCGCCGTGCCTCGAGCTGGTGCGCCTCTACGAGGAGGCCGCCTCGCTCTACATGCACACCGGCGACAACATGCTCGCGATCTATGCATCCGAGAAGGCGCTGCGCCTCGCCGAGCGCCTCGGCGAGGCGGCGGCGGCGAGCCGAGCCCACGGGATCTTCGGCCGCGTCTTCGGCCGCATCGGCGACTCGGAGCGGGCGCGCGAGAACCTCGAGCGCTCGGTCGAGCTGGCGCGCGAGACCGATCCGGCGGAAGCGGTGCGGGCCCTGCTCGCGCTCGGCTACCACCTCGAGATCTCCGAGGCCGACTACGAGGGGGCGAGCGGCGCCTACGGCGAGGCGCTGGCCATCGCCCTGCGCACCGGCGACCTCCCGTCACAGGTCGAGCTGCACGCCTCGCTGGCCCAGGTCGCCGCCTACCGCGGCGAGTGGGAGACGGCGCGCGCCGAGGTCGACGCCTCACAGACGCTCGCCGAGCGCGAGGGCCTGAGCGGCAAGCTGTGCTTCCCCTACTCGATGCGTGGCGTCCTGCTCGCCCATGAGGGCGACCTGGACGGCGCGGTCGACCTGCTGCGGCGGGCGGCCGAGTCGGCCGAGCAGGTCGGCCGCTCGGAGGTCGTGTTCGAGTCGCTGCACGCCCTGGGAGGCGCGCTGCGCGCCCGCGGCGATCACGCCGACGCCGACCAGGCGCTGGCGCGGGCGCTCGACCTGTGCGAGCGCGCCGGCCTGGTCGCCCAGTCGGTCGAGGCGACCGCGGCGCGAGCGGTCAACCTGGCCGCCTGGGGCAAGCTCGACCAGGCGCGCGAGACGGCCGACGAGGCCGCCGGGCTCGCCGACCGCCTGCGCTATCCCGTCGGCGTCGCTGCGAGCCTCGAGGCCCGCGGCGCGGCGAACCACGACGCGGATCTGCTCAAGCAGGCCCGGGATGCGTGGGTGCAGCTCGGGCGCCCGGGCGACGCGGAGCGGTGCGAGGCGCTCGTCGCCGGAGCCTGATCGCGGTGACCGAAGCCAACGTCGCGATCGTCCGCGCCATCTTCGAGAGCGGCGATCGCCCTAGGCGAGCCCTTCCTTCTCGTACTCGCGCAGGAATCCCTCGAACAGCCGCTTGTGGCCCTGCTCGTCGCGGAGGATCGTGATGACCATGTCCTGGGTCACCGGGTCGATCCCGTCGGTCTCCTCGATGATCCGGCTGTAGTACTCGATCGCGCCCTGCTCGGCCTCGATCACGCCCTTGATCACGTGGACGATGTCGACCTGGTCGCCGGGCGGCTGAAGGTAGCTCTGCTCGGCGTTGAAGTCCTCGGAGCCCGGCACGACCCCATAGAGCTCCTTGATCCGGGCAGCGAACTGCTGCGCGTGGCCGAGCTCCTCCTGGATGTCGGCCTCCAGCGACTCGCGGATCTCCATCGCGCGGACGCCGTCCGGGTTGGTCGAGTTGGAGATGTAGCTCATCACCGTCTCGATCTCCATCCAATACGCCTTGGTCAGCAGCTCGATCACGCGCTCGCGCTGATCGCTGTGGTCGGCCGCCATGATGTCCATGCTCGAGGTGGACGCGCTCATCTAGCTCAGCTCCTTCGTCGGTTGCCTTGAGGGTTCCCGCTTCAGTCACGCCGAAACCGGGCTCCTCAAAGCTAGCGCGAGCTCGAATCTGGCCTCGGGATCCGTGAGCTCGTCGCCGAAGAGGTCGCGCAACCGCGCGAGGCGGTAGCGAACGGTCTGCGGATGCACGTGCAGCTCGTCGGCGATGCGGGCGATCTCGCCCTGGTGGTCGAGCCACGAGCGCAGGGTGGCGCCGAGGCGGGCGCGCGAGGCCGCGGTCTCGCCGTCGAGCGGCGCCAGGCGGCGGCGGGCGAGCTCGGCCAGGGTGCGCTCGTCGCCGTGGGCGACCAGCGCGGCGAGGTGGTCGTCGGCGAGCGTGAACCCCGCCGCCTCCACCATCCCGCCCTCGATCAACCGCAGGACCGCCCGGGCGCGCTCGGCGCTGCGCGCCGCGCCGGCCGGCTCGACCGCCGGGCCGAGCACCGCGACGAGCGCGCCAGTCGCCCGCCCGAGCGCCGTCGCCAGGCCGGGGGCGTCCGGGTCCGCGACGAGAGCGAGGCCCGGCCCGCCGTCGTCGCCGGGCTCGGCGACCAGCGTCCCGGCGGGGAGGCGGGTGAGCAGGCGCCGGCCGCCCGTCGACCAGGCGAGCGCGGCCAGCCGCGCCGGAGCCTCCCAGCCGGCCTCGGCGGCGGCGGCCGCGATCAGGGCCTCATCGGCCGCGGGGTCGAGGAGCAGGAGCGCGAGTCGCCGCCGCTGGCGCTCGCGCTCGCCGGCGGCAGCCGACTGAGCCTGCGCGTAGCCCTCGGCCGAGAGCGCCGAGAGCTCGTCGATGTAGGCGAAGACCGCCTCGGCGAGCAGCGCCAGGGTGCGCCGGTCGACGCCGGCCTCGACCGCGACCGTCGAGACGCGCCGCCATGAGACGCGCGCGCCGAGCCGGTAGGCCGAGAGCAGGGCGTCGAGCGAGCGTCGCTCCGTGTACTCGCCGCGCCCGAGAGCCCGATAGACCGCGTCGGTGCGCGTGCGGTCGAGCTCGGGGTCGGCGACCAGGTCGGCGAACTGGACCAGGGCCTCCTCCACCCCTCCCCGGATCCCGGTGCCGAAGCGGCCGCGCAGCGGGCGGCGGTAGGCGGGGACGCGCTCGCGGATCGCTGCGATCACCTCGTCGCTGAGCGCCGGCACGTGGGGACGGATCAGCGCCCCGATCCGCGGCGGGATCGCCCGCCACGGCTCATCGAGCGGCATTTCTTGTGGCATTCGCGCAAGATCTTAACCCGGGAACGTGGTCTGGAGGGAAGAAACTGTGCGCCGGTGCGCCGTAGCTTGCCGGGCATGAGCCGAGCCCAGCGCTATACGAACATGGCCGCCGTCGTCGTCCCGTTCGTCGCCTCCCTGGCGGCGATCGTGCTGCTCTGGAACCGCGCCGTCGGCTGGACCGACCTCGCGATCCTCGCCGGGATGTATGTCGTCACCGCGCTCGGCATCACCATCGGCTACCACCGCCTGCTCACCCATCGCGCCTTTCAGACGCACAAGCCGATCGAGTACGCGCTCGCCGCGGCCGGCTCGATGGCGGTCCAGGGCCCGGTGATCGACTGGGTCGCGGACCACCGCAAGCACCACGCGCACACCGACGAGGAGGGCGATCCCCACTCGCCCCACGTCGGCCACGGGTCAGGCGTCGCCGGCCTCTGGCACGCGCACGTCGGCTGGCTGTTCGACGCCAACGGGCAGGCGGACCGGCGCAAGTACGCCCCCGACCTGATGGACGACAGCGGGATGCGGCTGCTCAACCGCCGCTTCCTCTCCCTGGTCGTGCTCTCGCTGGGGCTGCCGGCCGCGCTCGGGTTCCTGCTGACCGGGACCGTCGCCGGCGCCCTCACCGGGCTGCTGTGGGGCGGGCTGGTGCGGATCTTCTTCGTCCATCACATCACCTGGTCGATCAACTCGATCTGCCACTACCACGGCAGCCGCCGGTTCGACACCGAGGACCGCTCGACCAACGTCTGGTGGCTCTCGCTCGCCTCCCTCGGCGAAGCCTGGCACCACAACCACCACGCCTTTCCGCGCTCCGCCGTGCACGGCCTGCGCCGCTGGGAGCTGGACCCGTCGGGCGCGATCATCGGCGCGATGCAGAAGCTGGGGCTGGCCTGGAACGTGGTGCGGATCTCCCCGGAGCGCCAGCAGCAGCGGCTGGCGTAGGTTCGGCGCTCGCCGCTCGCCGCTCGCCGCTCGCCGCTCGGCGCGCGGGACGTGTTCGATGTGCAGACCCCGGCCTCCGGCGCACGTGTGCGCACTCAGCACGACGCGCCCCCTACCCAGCCATACGCCCGCCGCACCCGACGTCGGCGAGAGCCGCTGCGCACCCGACCCTCCGAGCGGCGAGCGGCGAGCGGCGGCCATACGGCGGCCATAAGATCAAACCGTGCAGACCTGGATCCTCACCGGTGACCTGACCAACTTCCGGATCAACGTCGAGCGGGGGTTCGACCCGATCGGGTTCAAGGAGCGGCGGCGAAACCAGGCGCTCGAGTTCGAGCCGGGCGACGAGGTGGTGTTCTACGTCACGGGCGTGCAGGCGTTCGGCGGGATTGCCCGGGTGCGGTCGGAGATGTTCGAGGACCGCACCCCGATCTGGCCCCAGGGCAAGAAGAAGCATCCCGAGGACTACCCGTGGCGGGTGGCGGGCGAGCCGGTCGCGGTGCTCGACGAGGAGCGGTTCATCCCCGCCGCGTCGCTCGTCAGCGAGCTCGAGCATCTGCGCAAGTGGCCCGCCGAGCACTGGCACCTGGGGTTTCAGGGTCAGTTGCGCACGATCTCCGATCACGACGCCACGCTCCTGCGGAGCCGCATCGCCGGCGCGCTCGCCGGCGCCCGCGGGTGATCCACCAGCGCCACTACACGCTCGAGGAGGCGCAGCTGATGCTGGCCGAGGTCGAGCCCATGGTGCGCAAGCTGCACGACGCCGGGGCCCGGCTGACCGACGCCGAGCTGCACGAGCTGCTGTCCGACGCCGCGCCGGGCAACGGCGGCGGTGAGCCGGGGCGCGCGGTCGGCGAGGCGTTCGTCGAACTGCGGTCGCTGCTCGCCGAGTTGCAGGGCCGAGGGATCGTCGTCCGCGACGTCAACCGCGGCCTGATCGACTTCCCGTCGATCCGTGACGACCACGAGGTCTATCTGTGCTGGGAGCTCGGCGAGGCCGAGATCGCCTACTGGCACGAGCTCGACACGGGCTATGGCGGCCGCCGGCCGCTCGACTGAGCCGCGGCGCCGCCCGCTCTCGCCGGCCGAGCGCGTTGCGGCGGGCGGCGTGATCGCGGTTGCCGCGAGCATGCTGCTGCCCTGGTACGGGATCCCGTTCGGCGACGGGCTCTCGGTCACCGGCCTCGACGCGTTCGGATTCGGCGCCGCCGCGCTCCTGGTCACGGTCGCCGCGGCGGCGCTGCTGATCGCCCGCGAGGCGATGGGGCGGACGCTCCCCCGCCCGCTGCGCACCGCCGAGCTGGTGGTGGCGGCCGGCGCATGGGGGGCGCTGCTCTGCGTCTATCTGGTCTTCGACCGCCCCGACGAGCTCGGCGGCAGCCTCGACGTGAGCCCGCGCCTCGGTGTGTTCGTGGCGCTCGGCGGCTGCATCGCGATCGGACTCGGCGGCCTGCGGATGCGGGTCGAGCGCGACGGCTGAGCCGAAAAAGCGGACGGGGCGCCCGCCCGGCGCCCCGTCCTTTGTCACATGGGAGGTGTGCTCACGTTCCGCCTCTGCGAGGCGGGGATGGTGTCCCATCAATCGGCGCCGAGGGGCTCGGGCTTGAGCGCCGCAACGCCGAGGGCAACCGGGCCCGCACGACCCGTTCGCGCGCAAAAAGAGAGCCGGAGCACCATCCTGGCGCTCCGGCTCTGGCATCGGAGGTGCCCCCGCGGAAGCCTCGCGGCCACCGGTGGGGTACATATGGGGTTATGGGGTGCAGTTGGAGCGGTTGCCCGCTGGGGCGTGCCTCTCCGGTCCTGCCATCGGCAGGTACCCACCGCCGCGATAGGCCACTCCAGCCGACTGGACGTTTGTTCGACCGTCCGATCAGCCGCGGGCTATGACCGAACGGACGAGGTCGCGGTCGTGTTCGTAATCGAGCAGCCCGAGCGCCTCGTCGGCGTGGACCCATCGCAGCTCGTCGACCTCGTCGTTGGGCTCGAATGCGCCCTCGACCGGCCGCATGAGCCACCAGCGCACGAGCTTGTCGCGGCCCTTGCGGTCGCGGTAGCGGGCCGCCTCGAGCTCGACGCCGAGCTCGCAGCGCAGGCCGGTCTCCTCCTCGACCTCGCGCAGCGCCGCGTCCTCCCACCGCTCGCCGGGTTGGAGCTTGCCCTTGGGCAGCGACCAGTCGTCGTAGCGCGGCCGGTGCACGACGGCCAGCTCCGGCGGCTCGCCGTCGCCGCGCACCACCACCCCACCCGCCGCCTGGACCGTCGCGACGCTCATCCGCGCTCCGGCTCGACCGCGAAGCCGTGCTCGCGGACCGCGCCGAGGATCCGCTCCCCGTGCTCGGTCCCATCGGTCTGCAGCACGAGCCGGATCCCGGTCTCGCGCACGTGCAGGTTGACGCCCTCGCGGATGTGGACGACGTCGAGCACGTTCGCGCCCGCGTCGGCCACCGACTCGAGCAGCCGCGCGAGCTCCCCGGGCTGGTCCGAGACGACGGTCGAGACCACGAGGCGCCGCCCCGCCGCCGTCTCCCCCATCCGGATGCACTCGGTCAGCCGGGTCGCGTCGACGTTGCCTCCGGAGAGCACCGCGCAGACGGCGCCGTCCTGGGGGTTCACCCGCCCGGCGAGCAGCGCGGCCACCGCCGCGGCGCCGGCGCCCTCGACCACGAGCTTGGAGCGCTCGAGCAGCAGGACCATCGCCTCGGCGACCTCGTCGTCGGTCACGGAGACCACCTCGTCGACGTGGGCGTCGAGGAGCGGCCCGGTGATCTGACCGGGGCGCTTGATCGCGATGCCGTCGCAGATCGTGCCGGCTGCGCGGCGCTCGGCGACGACGCCGACCACCCGAGTGCCGGGTGCCCGCTGCTTGATCGCCACCGCGATCCCGGCGGCGAGCCCGCCGCCGCCGATCGGCACGACGACGGTGCGCGTTGCGGGCACCTGCTCCGCCAGCTCGAGCCCGATCGTCCCCTGGCCGGCGATCACCACCGGGTCGTCGAAGGGCGCGATCAGCGTCCGCGCCTCGCGCTCGGCCAGCTCGACGGCGAGCCCCGCCGCGTCGTCGTAGCCGCCGTCGACGAACCGGACCTCGGCGCCGTAGCCGCGCACCGCCTCGACCTTGGCGAGCGGTGCGTCCGACGGCATCACGACCTTCGCCTGCGAGTCGCGGCTGCGCGCCGCCACGGCGACCGCCTGCGCGTGGTTGCCCGCGCTCGCGGCCACCAGCCCGCGGGCGAGCTGCTTCGGATCCAGCCCGGCGACCTTGTTGACCGCTCCGCGGACCTTGAACGAGCCCGTGCGCTGCAGGTTTTCGGCCTTCAACCCAACCTCGGCGCCGACCCGGTTGGAGATCTCGCGCGCCGGCAGCACCGGGGTCGTCCGCACGTGCGGGGCGATCGTCGCTGCGGCAGCCTCGATCGCTTTGATGTCGACCGCTTCGGTTTGCGCCCGCGGGTCCATCGGCCCAGGCTAGCCGGGCCCGGCGCCTACGGCGTGATGCCCGGCGTCTCGAGCGCCCCGTTCGGCGGCGGGCGATCAACCGGCTGCGCCAGCGACTCGCGCCGGTAGTCGCGGTATTCGCGCCAGATGATCTGCAGGGTCGCCGCGGTGGGGATCGCGAGCACCGCGCCGAGGATCCCGAACAGGGTCGACCCGAACAGCACGGCGACCAGGACGACGAACGCCTCGACCTGGACCGCTCGCCGCTGGATCTGCGGCTGGATCAGGTAGTTCTCGATCTGCTGGTAGGCGATCGCCCAGATGATCCAGACGATCACGCCGACCGGGAAGTTCACGAAGAGCATCACGATCGCGATGAAGATCGCGGCGATCGTGGCCCCGACCACCGGGATCAGGTCGAAGAACGCGACCACGAGCGCGAGCGGGCCGGCGAAGGGAGCCCCGAGGATGGTCAGGACGATGAAGGACGTGACGCCGGCCAGGGTCGCCTGCAGCAGCGCCCCGGCGACGTAGTTTCCGATCGCGTCGGCGACGTCGCGCAGGGCCCGTTCGATCCGCTCGGCGCGCCCCGGCGGCTGCGCGCGCACGAACGCCTCCGCCCACCGAGGCCCGCCGGCGACCATGAAGATGCTGAGGATCAGGATCGTGATCGTCGCGAAGATCGAGTTGATCACCCCGACGCCGATGTCCTGGAGCACCCCGGCCGCGTCGCCGATCTTGCTCGGCAGGTCGTCCGCGAGGCTCTGGAGCTCGCTCGTGAAGTCGTACTTGTCGTTGAGGTCGTTGAGGGTCTGGTTGTCGTTGACGAAGCTGGTGACGTCCTGCGTGTACTCGGGGACGTTCTCGGCGAGGTTCTCGATCTGGCCGACCAGCGACGGAATCAGCGCCGCCCCGAGCCCCACCGGGATCGCGACCAGCGCCAGGTAGGCGAGGGTGACCGCGAGCCCGCGCTTCATGTGTCGCGAGAGCACGTTCACCGGCCCCGACATCGCGACCGCGATGAACGCCGCGATCACCAGCCAGGTGAGCGGCTTCTGCAGCAGGAAGATCAGGTAGAGCGCGAGGGCGACCGAGACCACGATCAGGACCGTCCTGAGCACGGCCCGCCCGAGCGGGTCGCGCGGTGTCATGACCGCCATCACCTGATCGCTATTCGGGGCGCGAGCACCCATTCCTCGCCGCGCCAGCGGCCGTGCGGCGACCTAGACGGCGAGGTCGAACAGCTCGGCGGCGCCGACCGCGTCGGAGCCGAGCTCGGCGGCGCCGACCGTGGCGGCGATCCTGGACCCGGCCCCGTCGCCGCCGAGCAGCACCGGATGGCGGCCGGCGAGCTCACGCAGCTCGGCCGCCGCATCGCGAAGCGGCTGCTCGTCGGCCGCCGCGACGACGACGGCCTGCGGTTGCAGCTGGTCGGCGGTGTCGCCGATCGTCGCGACGGGCGTGTTGGCGCCGAGGTACGCGATCCGCCAGCCGCGCCGGCGCAGCGCCAGGCCGAAGGCGATCAGGCCGATGTCGTGCTGCTCGCCGGGCGGGCAGGCGAGCAGCGCGAGCGGCCCGTCGCCACCCCCCCAACCGCGGGCGACGCCGAGCAGCCGGCCGCGGACCAGCTCGCTGGCGAAGTGCTCTTGGCCGACGCTGATCCGGCCCTCGCTCCAGCGCTCGCCGATCTCGGACAGGACCGGGAGCAGCAGCGACCCGACGACCACGTCGAGCGCGAGCCGGGCGAAGGCGGAGTCGATCAGCCGGTTGGCGCGATCCTCGTCGTACTCGGCGAGCGCGTCGAGCAGGTCGCCGGCGACCTGCACGAGGACGGGGGTCTGGACGGGCACCGATGCCGAAGCACCGGCGCCCGTCCGCTCGGGCGCGAGGGGCACCGCCTGCGTCGCGCCCTGAGGCGCGGCGCGTCCCGCCTCGGTCGCGCCCATCCCGTCTCGCTCCACGCCCTTGGGGGCGGCGCGGGCGAGCTTTGCGGCCTCGGCCGCCGAGATCCCCTGGGCGATGAAGGCGGTCATCGCCCGCACGCGGGCCTCGTCGGCGGCGGAGTAGAGCCGGTAGCCGGAGTCGGTGCGCTCGGGCCGGGTGAGCGCGTAGCGGCGCTCCCAGGCGCGCAGCGTCTCCGGGCGCACGCCGACGCGGCGGCTCAGCTCGCCGATCCTGAACATCGGCTGCGTCGCTTCGACCGGCGTCTCCGCTGTCGTGGCCAAGATGTGACAAAGTATAAACAGAAACTATGAACAGAACCAGAACAACCTTGCCGGGCGCAGGCTGCGGGTACGGTGGGCCATGACCATGCTCCCCGCCCTCTTCGACCGATCCCTCGACTGGACCGTCGTCCCCGGATACAGCCGGCTGGGCTACGCGCTGCGCAGCCGCTTCTGGGATCAGCTCGCCCCGGAGGGACTCGATGGCTGGACCGTGCTCGTCACCGGCGCCGGGTCGGGGATCGGCGCCGCGGCGTGCGAGCAACTGGCCACCGCCGGTGCGACCGTGCACATGCTGGTCCGCAACCGCGAGCGAGGCGAGGACACCCGCGCCGCGATCTCGGAGCGCACCGGCTCGGACCGGCTCGTGCTCGAGCTCTGCGACGTCTCCAGCCTCGCCTCGGTGCGCGAGTTCGCCGAGCGCTTCACCGCCGAGCAGCCGGAGCTGCACGCGCTGATCAACAACGCCGGGACGATGCCGCCCGAGCGCACCCACACCGATGAGGGCTTCGAGCTCACCTTCGCCACCAACGTGCTGGGGCCGTTCCTGCTCACCAACCTGCTGCTGGGCGCCCTCGAGCGCGGGGCCCCGTCGCGCATCGTCAACGTCTCCTCCGGCGGCATGTACACGCAAAAGCTCGACGTCGAGGACCTGCAGCTCGAGCGGCGCGAGTACGACCCGCCGGCCTTCTACGCGCACACGAAGCGCTGCGAGGTGGTCCTCACCGAGCTCTGGGCCGAGCGCCTGCGCGGCACCGGGGTCAGCGTCCACTCGATGCACCCGGGCTGGGCCGACACGCCCGGCGTCCAGACGTCGCTGCCGCGCTTTCGCAAGCTGATGCGCCCGCTGCTGCGCGACGCCGGGGAGGGCGCCGACACCGCGGTCTGGCTGGCGACCGCTCCGGAGCCCGCGAGCCGCTCCGGCCTCTTCTGGCACGACCGCGAGCCGCGGCCGGTGCACCGGGTGCCGTGGACGCGCGAGACCGCCGACGAGCGCCGGCGCCTGTGGGCCGAGTGCGCCCGGCTCGCCGGCTGGACGGACGACGTCGAGCCAGCCGTGGCCGGCGAGGCCGATGCCTGATGGCGCGCTACGTCGCCACCGTCGACTCCTCGCTGAGCGCCGAGAACGCCTTCGACTACCTCGCGGACTTCACTTCGGTGACCGAGTGGGATCCCACCGCGATCAGCGCGGAGAAGCTCTCCGGGCGCGTCGGCGACGGCGCCGAGTTCCGGGTCGTGGTCCGCCTCGCCGGCAGCGAGAACGAGTTCGTCTACCGGACGCTCGAGTTCATTCGCCCGACCAGGCTCGTGCTGCGCGCCGAGAGCTCGACCGTCGTCTCACTCGACACGATCACCTTCGAGGCGCGACCGACGGGATCCGCGGTGACCTACGACGCGAAGCTCGACCCGAAGGGCGCGATGAGGCTCGCCGGCCCGCTGCTCGGGCTGCTGTTCAAGCGCCTCGGCGACAATGCCAAGGCCGGCCTCGAGCGAGAGCTCAACCGGTCCTAGAACCAAAGAGGGGCGGCGCAAGCGCCGCCCCTCGAAAGCTCGGATGCGTCCGGGCTCAGATGGTGCGCACGTTGACCGCGCGCGGGCCCTTGTCGCTCTCCTCGGACTCGAACTCGACCTTCGCGCCGTCGGCGAGGGCGCCTCCGCCCTCGACCTGGCTCTGATGGACGAAGAGATCGCGACCGGCGTCATCGGGGGTGATGAAGCCGAAGCCCTTCTCGTGGTTGAACCACTTGACTGTGCCTGATGCCATCGTTCCTCCTGGGAACTCGGGTGCTCGCGGTACGAAGGAACCCAGGAAGGACGCCTCGGACTGCTACGCACGTTTCTACTCCGCGGGAGCGTAGCTGCTGAGCCGCCGCGACGGGGTTGCGGGTCGGCCGGTCTCCGGCCCCTGGGCGTCGACGCCCGGCCCCGCGGCGATCGTCACAGGCACGGACGCTAAGCCGAGCCCGCGCCGAGCGGATAGGTTGCGGGCGATGCCCGAGTCGCTGACCGCCGCCGACGCCGCCGCCCGAGTCGAACCGGCCGACGCGCTCGGGATCCCGCTCGGGCCCGGTCAGCCCCCGCAGTTCCTCGCGGCGCTCGGCGACCGCGACGACTGGACCGAGCTGCGCATCTACGGCGCCCTCGCGCTCGCCTGGAGCGAGGCGTACAAGCACCCGAACGTCCATTACCTCTCCGGCTTCTTCGGCCCGGTCGAGCGCGCCCTGCGCGACTCCGGCGCCAACATCTCCTTCGCCCCCGCGGACTTTCGCCGCTTCGAGCCGTTGCTCGAGGCCGAGGCGCCGCGGGTGATGGCGACCGTCGCCACCCCGCCCGACGGCGACGGCTGGTGCAGCCTCTCGCTGCACGCCGGCGGCACCCTGAAGGAGCTGCTGCGCGCCGGCGATGATCCCGCGCGCCTGCTCGTGGTCGAGGCCTCCCCATCTTTCCCGCGCACCAGCGGGCTCGCGCCGGAGTATCGCCACGCCATCCACCTCGACCAGATCGACATCGTGATCGAGTCGGACGCGAAGCCGCTCGAGCTCCCCGAGCCCGAGCCCGGCGAGATCGACGCCGCGATCGCCGAGCACGCGCGCGCCTTCATCGACGACGGGACGACCCTGCAGACCGGGATCGGCGCAATCCCATCCGCCATCGTCGCGCGGCTCGCCGACGGCGACGGCGGCGATTACGGCATCCACTCGGAGATGTTCACGAACGGCCTCATGTGCCTGCACGAGGCGGGCAAGGTCACCAACCGCAAGGGGCTCTACGACGGGGTCTCGGTCGCGACCTTCGCCGCCGGCTCCGCGCAGCTGTACGAGTGGCTCGACGGCAACGACGAGGTCGCCTTCCTGCCCGTCGAGCTCGTCAACTCACCGGAGCTGATCGGACGCAACCGGCGCATGGTCACGATCAACGCGGCGATCGGGGTCGACGTCCACGGCCAGGTGGTCGCCGACACGATCCACGGCAGCCAGTACTCCGGGATCGGCGGCCACGAGGACTTCATCGCGGGCGCCGCGCTCTCGCTCGAGGACCGGGCCCTGATCTGCCTGCCGTCGACCGTCACGCTTGGGGGCGAGCGCAGCTCGCGGATCGTCCCCTGGTTCGAGGCCGGCAGCGTGATCACGACCCCGCGTCACCAGGTCGACGTGATCGTCACCGAGTACGGGGCCGCCGAGCTCCAGGGCCTGACCGTGCACCAGCGCGGCCTCGCGCTGGCCGAGGTCGCCCACCCCGACTTTCGCGACGAGCTACGAGAGGCGGCGCTGCGCGCCTCGCACGGGCGCTCGGCCGTCGGCTGACCCGGAACCCCCCGGCGGCGTCCGCCGACTCCAACCGGGGCCTCGGTCAGACTGACGCCGTGCTCGAAGCGGCGCTCTGGGGACTGTTCGGCGGCATGGCGCTCGTGCTCGGCGCGCTGATCGCGCTCGTCCCGCGCCGCTCGTTGCCAGACCGCGCGGTCGGCTTCGTGATGGCGTTCGGCGCCGGGGTCCTGATCAGCGCCGTGGCCTTCGACCTCACCGAGGAGGCGATCACGATCGGCGGCGGGCTCGCGGCGGCGCTCGGGCTCGGCGCGGGCGCGCTCACCTACTACGGCGGCGACAAGCTCATCGACCGGGGCCGCTCGGACGAGGGCGGCGACGATCCGCAGGGCATCGTGCTCGGCGCACTGCTCGACGGGATCCCCGAGTCGGCGGCGATCGGTCTGACGCTGCTCTCGGGCGGCGGCGTCAGCGTCTCGTTCATCGCCGCGGTGTTCATCTCCAACCTGCCCGAGTCGATCGCCGCCTCGGCCGAGCTCAAGCCGAAGCACTCGCGGCGTTGGATCCTCCGCCTCTGGCTGGCGATCGCCCTCGCGTCGGCGGTTGCCGCCGGGCTCGGCTACGAGCTGCTCGGCGGCGCCCCCGACGACGACGTCGCCTTCGTCAAGGCGTTCGCCGGGGGCGCGATCCTGTGCATGCTCGCCGACACGATGGTCCCGGACGCGCTGCGCAAGGCCGGCACCAGCGTCGGGCTGGTGACCGTCCTCGGCTTCGCGCTCGCGGCCCTGCTCTCGACCGCTTAGCCGGCTGTTTCGGCCGTCTCGCTCTCCTCGTCGGCCCCGGGCTCGAGCCCGGGCTGCGAATTGGCCGCGCGGTCCTCGTAATTGGCGCGGACGTTCGGGTCCGCCTCGGCGAGCACCTTGTCCGCCTTCAGCATCCGCCCGACGCTCTCGCGGGCCCCGCGCGGCAGCAGGGTCATGAACTTGTAGATCCCGACGCTCTCGCGGGGGATGAAGACGTCGAACTTCGGCCGCTCGAGCGCGTCGACGATCGCCTCGGCGACGTCCTCGGGCTGGAGCACCTTGATCGCGCGCGTCTCCGGCAGGCCGGAGCCGAGCTCGGTGTTGACGACGGCCGGCATCACGCACGAGATCTCGATCCCGCTGCCGCGCAGCTCGGCGCGGACGGCCTCCGAGACACCGACGACGAAGTGCTTGGTGCCGCAGTAGGTGGCGCCGCCGGGGAACCCGGTCTTGCCGGCCTGCGAGGCGATGTTCACGAGGTGGCCGCTGCCGCGCCGTTGCATCCGCGGCAAGGCCAGCTTCATCCCGTACATGACCCCGTGCACGTTGATGTCGACCATCCGCTGCGCGGTCGCGTCATCCTCCTCGACGAACTTGCCGAGCGGCATGATCCCGGCGTTGTTGATCAGCACGTCGAGCGAGCCGAGTCGCTCCTCGACCTGGTCGAGAAAGCCCTCGAACGAGTCGCGACGGGTGACGTCGAGCTCCAGCGCGAGCGTCTCACCGCCGATCTCGGCGGCGGTCTGCTCGGCGAGCTCGCGGTCGAGATCGCCGATCGCGACCTTGGCGCCCTTGAGCACCAGCGCCCTCGCGGTTGCCTTGCCGATCCCCCGGGCCCCACCCGTGATCGCGACGATCTTTCCCCTCAGCGAAAGCGGTTGGCGTCCCATGCTCGATTCCTCCTCATCGGTTGCTCCGCCACCCTAACAACCGGGTCGTCCGTGCTATCGTGCGCTCAGCGTTTGTCTACCAAATCACTAGACAAAGGAGATAAAGGCGATGCTGAACGGCAACGGGGCGCTCGACACCTCGACCCACCGGCTCTTCGGACGGGTCCAGAGCGAGCTGGCGTCGCGGCGCTTCGAGATTCTCGCCGACGCGGTGGGCGAGCACGAGGTGCGCGCCGGCCGGTTCACCACCGGACCCCTCCCCCACGATCAGGCCCTCTATCGGCGCCTGCGCGAGATCGTCCACGCCGGCAACGAGGGCGCCGCCCGATGAGCCCGGCGCTCGCCCAGCCGCCGACCGAGGAGCAACCCGCGATCGGTCGCGGGCCGGCATCGCCCGAGGCGAACGCCCCGTTCGTGGCGCTCGCGGCAGCGATCCGGCGCCATGAGCAGGCCGCCGGGCATCCGGCGGTCCCGAAGCGGCCCGCCGACCACGAGCTCTACCGGACCCTGACCACGCTCGAGCAGAGCGGCAGGCTGCGCGAGGTCGACTGAGCCGCGCTAGAGGCCGCGGAACAGGCGGCCGAGCGGGCGCCGCTCGATCGCGTTCGTGCGCTCGCACTCGGAGCCGGCATCGCGGAGGTCGCCACCGTCGCAGTTGTCGTCGCCGGGGCCGCCGTTGAGGTTGTCGAAGCCGTCGCCGCCGGAGAGATCGTCGTCGCCGAGCTGGCCGTAGAGCTCGTCGTCGTTGCCGTCCCCCATGATCGTGTCGTTGCCGCCGGCGCCGAAGAGCTTGTCGTCGCCGGAGAGGCGCTCGCCGCCGCGGATGAAGTCGTCGGCCTCGGAGCCGTAGACGATGTCGTCGTTGCCGCCGCCGTCCATGACCGCCGGGGCGACGTTGGGGGTCTTCGTGCTGAGGACGTCGTCGTGGGTGAAGCCGAGCAGCGTGTCGGCGCCGCCGGCGACGATCACGTCGTCGTTGAAGCCGCCGTCGAGGATGTCGATGCCGTCGTCGACGACCTCCCCGCCCGACATCCCGTAGCCGAAGATCCGATCGTCGCCGGCCGAGCCGAGCACCTTGTCGTTGCCCGCGCCGGGAAAGATCGTGTCGTTTTCCTCCTCGCCGTAGATGATGTCGTCGCCGGGGCCGCCGTAGAGCTTGTCGGCGCTGCGGCCCCCGCAGAGCACGTCGTTGCCCTGGCTGCCCTCGACCACGTCGTTGTCGCGGCCGCCGTTGAGCAGGTCGGGACCGCCGCGGCCGATCAGATGGTCCTTGCCTCGGAGGCCGGTGACGCTGTCGTGGCCGTTCGTGCCGAGCCAGTTGTTCTTGCCGTCGTCGAGGCGCTCATCGCCCTTGAGGCAGATCGGCGCTTCCTGGGCCGAGGCCGCGACGGGCAGCACCAGGGCGACGGCGAGCGCCATGAGCGCAGGGATCATCGATCGTCGAAACGCCATCGGCCTATCTATCGGGCGCCGCCGGCTTTTCTTTAGAGGCCGCGGAACAGACGAGCGAACGGACGACGCTCGATCGAGGTCTCGTGCTCGCAGTCGACGGCCCGGTCGTCGAGCTCGCCGCCGTCGCAGTTGTCGTCGCCGGGGCCGCCGTCGAGCAGGTCGGAGCCGTCGCCGCCGCCGAGCCGGTCACGGCCGACCTGGCCATAGAGCTCATCGTTGTCGCCTTCGCCGAACAGCTTGTCATTGCCACCGGCACCGTAGAGCTTGTCCTGGCCGTTCTCGCCGCCGCGCAGGTTGTCGGCGGCCTCGGAGCCGTACAGCACGTCGTCGTTGCCGCCACCGTCCATGACCGCGGGCGCGACGTCGGGGGTCTTCGTGCTCAGCGTGTCGTCGTGGGTGAAGCCGAGCAGCGTGTCGGCGCCGCCGGCGACGATCACGTCGTCGTTGAAGCCGCCGTCGAGGATGTCGATGCCGTCGTCGACGACCTCCCCGCCCGACATCCCGTAGCCGAAGATCTTGTCGTCGCCGGCCGAGCCGAGCACCTTGTCGTTGCCCGGCCCGGGGTAGATCCTGTCGCTCTCCTCCTCGCCGAAGATGATGTCGTCGCCGGGGCCGCCGTAGAGCTTGTCGTTGCCGCGACCGCCGCAGATCGTGTCGTTGCCGCTGCCGCCCTTGACGACGTCGTTGTCGCGGCCGCCGTTGACGAGGTCCGGGCCGCTGCGGCCGTCGAGCTTGTCCTTGCCGCGCAGGCCGGTGACGCTGTCGTGGCCGTTCGTGCCGTTCCAGACATCACGGTTGTCGCTCAGCTTCTCCTTGCCCTTGAGGCACTGCGGAGCTTCCTGAGCGGTCGCCGAGGACGCGAACGCGCCGAGCGCGAACAGCGCAGCGACTAGCGCCAGTGCCCCCCTGGCACGGTTCCCGGGTGCTGCCTCCATCACCGTGGCCCACCCTAGCGAACGCGAGGGATGCGCACGCCGTTCGCCGAATCGGCGCGCGCTCGCCGCGGCGCCAAGGTCTTCCCGCGCCGGGCGCCGGTAGCCTGGGCGGCGCGATGAGCAGCAGCAACGGAGCGCGCCGGGAGCTCTCGGTCGGCATCGTCGGAGCCGGCTTCGGCGGCGTGGGCATGGGGATCCGCCTGCGGGAGGAGGCGCTCGCCTCCTTCGAGATCTTCGAGCGCGGGGACTCCGTCGGCGGGGTCTGGCGCGCCAACACCTACCCCGGGGCGGCCTGCGACGTGCCGTCGCACCTGTACTCGTTCTCATTCGCCCCCGGTCACCGCTGGTCGCGGCGCTACGCGCCGCAGGCCGAGATCCTCTCCTATCTGCGCGAGTGCTCGACCGATTACGGGATCGACCCACACGTGCACCTCGGCGCCGAGGTAACCCGCGCCGACTTCGACCCCGAGGCCGGTCGCTGGACGGTGCGCACCGAGGACGGCGCGGCGCGCGAGTTCGACCTCCTGGTCACCGCCTGCGGACAGCTCACCCGGCCCGCGATCCCGCCGCTCGCCGGGATCGAGGAGTTCGACGGGCCCGCCTTCCACTCCGCCGAATGGGACCACGACGTCGACCTGACCGGTAAACGGGTCGCGGTGATCGGCACCGGCGCGAGCGCGATCCAGTTCGTCCCCGAGGTCGCCGAGATCGCCGCATCGACGACGATCTACCAGCGCTCCGCGCCGTGGATCGTGCCGAAGCTCGACCGCTCCTACCCGGCCTGGGAGCAGGCCCTCTTCCGCCACTTTCCCGCTCGGGTCGCCGCCAGCCGCGCCGCCTTCTTCGCCTTCTTCGAGATGGCGACCTATGGCTTCACCGGGAACCTCTGGGTCTCGGCGCCGTTCAGGCGGATCGCGAACTGGGAGCGCCGGCGGATGGTCGGCCACGACCCGGAGCTGCTCGCGAAGACGACCCCGGACTACGAGCTCGGTTGCAAACGGGTGCTGTTCACGAGCGACTGGTACCCGACCCTGCTGCGCGAGGACGTCGAGCTGTGCACCGGCGGCGTCGAACGGGTCACGGCGAGCGGCGTCGTCGGCGCCGACGGAATCGAGCGCGAGGCCGACGTGATCATCTACGGGACCGGCTTTCAAAGCCACAACTTCGTCGCCCCGATGGAGATCAACGGCCTCGACGGGCGCGAGCTGAACGCGTTCTGGGCCGAGCGCCCGGAGGCGTATCTCGGGACCACCGTCGCCGGCTTTCCCAACCTGTTCATCCTCTACGGGCCGAACACCAACCACGGCTCCGGCTCGGTTCCCTACACGCTCGAGTCGCAGTTCAACTACGTCGCCGACGCGATCCGCCGCCTGCGCGACGGCGGCTATCGCTGGCTCGACCTGCGCCCCGAGGTCCAGGAGCGCTGGCGCGCCGAGATGGCCGAGCGCAGCGCGGACACGGTCTGGGCCTCCGGCGGCTGCAGCAACTGGTACCTGAACGGCAAGGGCGAGAACACGAACAACTGGCCCGGCGCCTGGCTCGAGTACCGCCGCCGGACCCGGCGCATCAACCCCGGCGACTACCGGGTCGCGGCCTGATCAGGGCGCTCAGCTGCGCCGCTCGAGCACCGCGGCCGCGGCGTCGGCGGACTCGCCGCTGAGCCAGCCGTCGGCGAGCGGGTCGTGCTCGAGCGCCGCGCGCATCCGCTCGAGCGCCGGGGCGCGCAGCTGCGCCTTCACCGTCGCGTAGGTCGTGGACGGCAACTCGGCGAGCCGGCGAGCCGCGTCGGTCGCCGCATCGACGACATCGTCGGGCGCGGCGAGCTCGTCGACGAGCTCATGGTCCCTTGCCGCCTCGGCGCCGATCAGCTCAGCCCCGAGCGCCAGGCGGCGGGCCGCGGCCGGGGCCAGCTCGGCGCGCACCACCGCGAGCGCGCCCGCCGGGTACGGGGCGCCGACGCGCAGCTCCGTGAGGCCGTAGCGACCGGCGAGCGAGCCGACCCGGTGGTCGGCGCACAGAGCCAGGATCAGGCCGCCGGCCACCGCGTGCCCGGTGACCGCGGCGACCACCGGCAGGTCGAGCGAATACCAGGAGTAAAAGAGCTGGTTGATCGCCCGGACCACCGCCCCCTGCTCATCCCCCGACAACGTCGGCGCGAGCTTCAGGTCGATCCCGGCGGAGAAGAATCCGCCCGAGCCGGCGAGGACCACGGCCGCGGGGCGCTCCGCGGCCAGTTGCTTCGCCGCTGCGGCGCCTGCCGCGAGCAGCTCGGGGTCGAGGGCGTTCGCCGGCGGTCGCTGCAGGCGGACGAGCGCGATCCCCTCCCGCTGCTCGATCGCGACCGGTTCCATCGGCCGATCCTAGTCGCGTCGCGCTCAGCCGCCGAAGCCGAGGCTGACGTAGGCGGGCCGCGTCGTCGCCAGCGCCGGGGTGTCGATCGTCAGCAGCTTGGCCGCGGCGTCGTAGCTGAACGCCGCCCGGCGGACCCCGGTGCCCGATGAGATCGTCACCGACCGCGGCCGCCCGACTCCGAGCACCCGCACGCTGTAGTGACGGGTGGCCGGATCGCCGCGGTAGCTGCCCTGCGGCTTCGCGATCGTCAGCCTCGAGGTCGCCGCGCCCTCGTCCCAGCGCAGCGCGGTGCGGGCGAAGCGGCCGTTGCGATAGCCGAACCCGGCGCCCTCGTCCTCGTAGAGAGTGAACGCACCGTCGTCGCCCGCGTAGACGTTGAGGATCAGCGGATCGGGCGCGGCGCGACCCGAGTTCTTGACGTAGTCCTGGCGCGGGACGATCGCCCCGGCGCGAGCGAACAGCGGCATCCGCTCGAGCGGCACGCGGAGCGTCTCGGCCCGCGCGCCGTCGTGCACCTCGCCCGTGAACAGGTCGACCCAGCGCCCGGGCGGGAACCAGACCCGCTTGCGCGCCGGATCGCCCGGCCTCGCGACCGGCGCGGCGAGCAGCTGGCCGCCGAGCATGTACTGATTGCCGAAGCGGTAGGCCTCGCGCCGCTTCGGCCACTCCAGGTACATCGCCCGTGCGAGGGGCAGGCCCGTGTCGTAGGACTGGCGGGCGAGCGTGTACAGGTACGGGACGAGCGACTCACGCAGGCGCAGGAACAGGGCGGCGATCCGTCCGGCGCGGCCGTCGTACTCCCACGGCAGGCGCGGCGCGTGGTTGGAGTGCAGGCGCAGGATGGGCTGCACGAGCCCCGACTGGACCCAGCGGACGTAGAGGTCGTTGGGGAGCCGGTCGGCGTTGAAGCTGCCGATGTCGTGCGACACATACGGCATCCCGATCCCGGCGCCCTCGGCGGCCGTGAACCGGGTCTGGAAGTCGAGCATCGGCCAGGTCGCGAAGGTGTCGCCGGTGAAGTGGATCGCGTTGCGGTGCTCGGACCAGATCCCGGCGCCACCCGCGCCGGCCTGCGCGAACATCGACGACCCGATCCGCGCCAGCGGCAGCCAGCGCAGGCCCCGGTTCTCCTGGCGGCGGGCGTAGAGGGAGTTGATCCAGCTGTCGGGCGTCAGCCCGGGCGCCGAGGCGCGGCTCTCGTCGCAGCAGTAGTCGAGCCACCAGTTGTCGACCCCGGCGAGCTCGAACGGCTCGTGGAGCTTGAAATAGGAGGCCGCGTCGTCGCGCTGGGCCCAATCCCACACCCCGCACGAGGCGGTCAGGTCGCGCAGGAAGACGCGGCACCGATCGCCGCCGTCGATCAGCCCACCGGCGTTCGCGTCCGCGGCTGCGTAGCTCGGGTCGGCCGTGCTGATCGACGGGTGGACGTTGAGGGTGACGTCGAGCCCGTTCGAGTGCGCCCAGTTGAGGAACCGGCTCGGGTTCGGGAAGAAGGTCGGCGTCCACTGCCAGCCGTCCCAGTCGTAGGGCCACTTGTAGTCGGTGTCGACGACCAGCACGTCGAGCGGCACCCGCTCGCTCCGAAACCGGCGCAGCAGCTCGTGGTAGTCGGACTCGCTGTAGCCGTAGTAGCGCGAGAACCAGTTGCCGAACGCGCGGCGCGGCAGCAACGGGGCGGGGCCGGTCAGCGCCCTCAGGTCGGCGAGCGCGCGCGGATAGTCGTCGCCGTAGGCGAACAGGTAGCCGTCCTGGTAGGCGCCCGAGCGCGGCGGACGCGGCGCGTACCACTGGCCGCCCTCGGTCGCGAGCGGGGTCGCCGTGTCGTCGAGCAGGTACCAGCCGTCGCGGCTGAGCAGCCCGTCGTGAAGCGGCACCGGCCCGTTCTGGTTGTCGAGCGCGCGATACCAGCCGCCGAGGTTTCCGGCGGTGGGCGGGGCCGGGTCGGGGTCCGGGTTGGGCGGCGGCACGATCGGCGCCGACGCGGTCGCCGGGGCCGCGCCCGCTTGGGCGGGAAACGACGGCCGCAGCTGCGGGCGGCCGGGCAGCTTCAGCCGCAGGTTGGCGGCCGAGAACGGCCCGGTGCCCTCGGTGTAGCGAAGGATCGCGCGCGAGGTCCGGACGGTGAGCACCCCGTTTCGCGACTTCGACCGGATCGCCGGCGGCTTGCCGGCGCGCGCGGGCACCGTCAGGGTCGGCGAGTCCTCGAACGTCCCGTCCTCGGCGTACTCCAGCCGGAAGAGGCTCGGCGAGATCACCTCGACCCGGACGGGCCCGTCGCGGACGACCGCCGGGCCGCTCGCCGCGCCGGCGGCCCCGGGCGGTGCGATCGCCCAGGCAAGCGCCGCCGACATCGCGCAGGCCAGCTTCAGCGGCGTCGGCATCCTCCCCACGCGGGCGTACGCTACCGGGTGGCCCGGTGTCCCCCCGGGCGCGTCAGCGGCTGCGCAGCAGTCGCCCCACCGCTCCCATCATCTCCTCGGTGCGCGCCTCGCGATCGTCGTCGCCGGCGCCGATCACACAATGGCGAGCGTGGTCGTCGAGCAGGCCCAGAGCGACGCGGTCGAGCGCCGCTTGCACGGCGGAGATCTGGGTCAGGATGTCGATGCAGTAGCGCTCCTCGGCCACCATGCGCTCGAGCCCGCCGACCTGCCCCGAGACGCGGCGCAGCCGCTTCAGCAGCCCGTCCTTGTCATCGATGTAGCCGGGCATTTCGGTGGCTTCGCTCATCGCGTCCTCTCGGTCGTCGTTCGCATCTGCACGGTGATTGTAGACGCATACCCAGGAGGGGTATATGTAGGGCGAGCGTCACCCCGCCTGCGACGAGGCCTGCCAGGAGATCCGCTTGAGCTCGTACTCGCCGGGCAGGTAGAGCTCCAGATCCTCGGCGACCTCGAGCCAGCGCAGCGCCCCCTTGAAGTCGCGCTCGGTGGCGGCCGCGTCGGCGGAGTCGAGCGACAGCGCGACCGCGTCCTCGTGTCCCGAGGTCGTGTCGGCCGCGTCCTCGGCCGGAGGCGGGTCGAGGTCGCGAAGCGGCTTCGCACCGAACCGATAGCCGGCGAAGTTGGCGAGAAACGGAGTCAGGTAGCGGCCCGCGACCTTGCCCGGCGGCCACCAGAGGACGCTCTTGGAGACGCGGCTCGACCCTGCGGCCGGAATCTCGGCGCGCAGGTAGCGCGGGCCCCAGCCGGTCAGCAGCGCACCGCGCAGGACGGGCTGAAACGGCTGCGGGTCGACCGGGGCTCCGGCCAGCCGGGCGATCGCGCTCGCGGCGCAGTCGGCCATCTGCGTCGCGAGGCCGCCCTGCTTGACCGGAAACCAGGTCACATCGCCCGCTGCGAAGACGCGCTCGAGTCCGAGCACGGCGCCGTGGCGGTCAACCGGGATGAAGCCCTCCGGGCCCTGCGGAAGGCCCGTGAGCGGGCCGACCCGGGGCACCGGCAGCGACAGCACCCGGTCGCACGGCAGGCGCTCGCCATCGGCGAGCTCGAGCTCGCCCGCGGCGAAGCCTCTTGGCGCCGCCCCGGTGCGGGCGGCGATCCCCGCGCGGTCGAGCAGCCCGGCGACGACGTCGCTGGCGCGCCGTCCGAAGATCTCCAGCGGCCGCGCCTCCGGCGTGACCACTGTGAGGTCGACCGTCAGACCGGCGCGCTCGGCGTGGGCCGCGGTCAGCAGAGCCAGCTCGTAGAGACCCAGCGGCCAGGTCGAGCCGCCGGGGACCGCGAAGGCGACCGAGCCGATCTCGCCGCGGTCGAGCTCCTCGATCAGGCGGATCGCGGCGCCGTCGTCGTCCGCATCGCGGAACGTGATCGCGCCGGGGACCGCGTCGACACCGCCCGCCCCGATCGCGACCAGCAGCGCGTCGTAGGCGATCTCGCGGCCGTCGTCGGTCGCGACGACGCGCCGTCCCGCATCCACGGCGGCGAGCCCGTCGCAGGTGAACGTGGCGTGGTTGGCGAGGGCGAGCTCGGCGAGGTCCAGTGCCCGCGCGGTGGCGAGCCCGAACGGCTCGGTGACCGAGAGCGGGCGAAAGCGGAACTTCGGGTCGGGCGCCAGCAGCTCGACGGCGACCCGGTCGGCGGCGAGCTCGCGCAGGGCCAGCATCGCCTCGAGCGCCGCGACGCCGCCGCCCGCGATCAGGACGCGGAATCGTTCGGCGCCCGGCTCGTCGCTTGCGAGCGCAGTCCTCACCCTGCGAACGTACGGCCGCCCCGCGGGACGATCATCGGTAGCGCCTACCGGTCGGCGTGCGGGCGACTACCGGGGCCCGCGAGCGCCTGGATCGCCTCGAGGTGGAACTCGGCCATCTCCGCGAGGTCGTCGAGGCCGAGTGACTCGTCGTCGGCGTGCGCCGCGCGCAGGTAGGTGAGCGGATCCCCGTGCAGCAACGGCGCGAACCCGTAGGCGACGGTGCCGAAGGCCTCCCGGACCCAATGCGAGTCCGTGAACCCGGTCGAGATCAGCGGGAGCAGCCGCGCCCCCGGCACGCGCGCGTCGACGTAGCGCTCGATCGCCTCGTACAGCGGCGTCGAGATCGGCGACTCGGTGCCGCCGGCGAGGGGCTCGAGCAACTCCAGTTCGTAGGTGAGGTCGCCGCCGAGCGCGGCCGCGACGTGGGCGCGCAGGTCCTCCTCGGTCTCGTCCGGCAGCGCCCGGCAGTCGCAGATCACGTCGGCGTAGGGCGGGATCACGTTCGCGGGCTCATACGTGCGCATCCCGGTCGGGGTGACCGTCATCCGCGCCATCGGCCGCAGCTGTTCGCCGAGCAGCGCGTGTTGGTTCGCCGCCCACTCGATCCGCTCCTCGTCGTCGCCGGCCGGGGCGCCGAGCTCGTCGAGCGCCGCGGCGACGGCCCCGGGCAGCCTCGCCGGACGGCGGTGGCCGAGCAGCCTGGAGATCGCGGTCGCCGCGTGGCCGACCGGGTTGTCGGCGCCGTCGGGCACGGAGGCGTGGCCCGCCGTGCCGGCGAGCCGCAAGCGCGCCGATGTGACCCGCTTCTCGCCGACCGAGATCGTCACCACGCGCCGGCCGTCGGCGAGCTCGAGCAGGGTGCCGCCGCCCTCGTTGATCGCCAGGTCGCAGCGCAGGTCGGGCCGCTCGCGCACCAGCCACGACATCCCGACGTCCGAGACGTTTCGCTCCTCGTCCGACTCGGCGACCAGGACGAGATCGCCGCTCGGCCGCTCGCCGCTGCGGGCGAACGCCGCGAAGGCGGCGGCCCGCGCCGCCAGCTCGTTCTTCATGTCGGTGGCGCCCCGGCCGATCAGCCGCCCGTCGCGCACGGTGCCGTCGAAGGGACCGGTGCTCCAGCCTTCGGGCGGGGCCGGGACCACGTCGGTGTGCGCCATCAGCATCAGCGACGGGCCCTCCCCCGCTCCCTCGATCCGGGCGACGAGGTTGAGGCGGTCCGGGTCCGGCCCGATCAGCTCGGACTCGACGCCCGCCTCGGCCAGGTAGGCGGCGAGCCGCCGCGCCGCAAGGCTCTCGTTGCCGGGCGGGTTCGAGGTGTCGATGCGGATCAGCTCGCGGACGAGCTCGACGACCTCGTCTCGAAGTCCACTCATCGGGCGGCCAGCTCGCGGACGAGCTCGATCGGGAACGCGTCCTGGGGCGTCCCGTCGCGCAGCGTCGCGGGCGTGGCGGCGACGAGGCAGTTGAACACCGCCTCCTGGGCGGCCTCCCAGGCCGCGGCGAAGTACGGGTCGAGCTCCTCGTTGGCGATCCCGGTGGACGGGGCGGTCGAGAACGCGAGCCCGATCTCCCCCGAGCCGTCCGCCGCGTACGAGCCGACCCGCGAGAGCCCGAGCAGCGGGCGCAGCGCCAGGCGGCGCAGCTGCATCGGATCGAGCGGGGCGTCGGTCGCGCACACCGAGATGCACGACCCGGCAGGGGCCGCCTTGCGCGCCGGCGGATCGAGGCGGGTGCCGAGCAGGTCGAGCCGCTCGCGGTCGCCGAAGTTGCACAGCAGCAGGACGCCGACGTGGTGCTCGCCCACTGCCCGCGACGAGGTCCCGATCCCACCCGGAAAGTCGAAGCACATCATCCCCGTGCCGGCGCCGACGCTGCCCTCCGCGACCTCCTCGCCGAGCGCGGCGCGGGCGCGGTCGACGTCATCGGTCACCACCTCCCGTGAGTCGGCTCGCCAGCTGTCGTCGCATTCGCCGACCACGGGGAGCACGATCTTCTCGGGGCCGCGGCCCGAGGCGAGCACGGCCGCGTGGTGGACCACCCCGACCGCGTGCGATCCGCACAGGTAGACCGGGGTCTCGATCGACCCTCGCTCGTCGATCTCGATCCGGCCGGTGAGCTCGCCCATCCCGTTGACGACGGCGCTCCCGGCCCGCGCCGGCAGCGTCGGCGGGGCGACCACCGTGACCCCGGTGGGCTCGCCGCAGCAGGCCTGCGAGTGGCCGACCAGAACCCCCGGGACGTCGGTGATCGCGTTGCGCGGCCCGGGCTCGAGCAGCCCGACCGGGCCGGCGATGTCGCGCCAGCGCTCAGGCATCCGCGGACGCAGCTTTGGCCGCCTGCTCGGGGTCGTGGAGCAGGCAGGCGGCGAGCTGGTCCGGCGCCCCGGCGGCCAGCAGCGGCGGATCGACCGCCGCGCAGGGCTCGAAGCGGCGCGGGCACCGGGGGTGAAACCGGCAGCCCGACGGGAGATCGGTCGCGTCCGGAAGCTCGCCGCCGAGCAGCTCGCGGCGCCCGCCGCCGCCGGCCGCCGGGACAGGGACCGCGTCGACCAGGGCCTGCGTGTACGGGTGCTGGGGGCGCTCGATCACGTCGACGGCGCGGCCCTGCTCGACCACGCGGCCGAGGTACATCACCGCGAGCCGGTCGCACAGCGACCAGGCGAGGCTGAGGTCGTGGGTGATGAAGAGGAGCGCCAGCTCGCGGCGCTTTTGCAGCGCGACCAGCACGGCGAGGATCTGCACCCGGACCGAGGCGTCGAGCATCGAGACCGGCTCGTCGCAGATCAGCCCGTCGGGATCGAGCACCAGGGCGGCGGCGATCGCCACCCGCTGGCGCTGGCCGCCCGAGAGCTGGTGCGGGTAACGCTCCAGGAAGCGCTCCGGGTCGAGGCCGACGTCGAGCAACGCGCCGCGGACCCGCTGCTCGCGCTCGCCCTTGTCGACCTTCTGCACGACGAGCGGCTCGCTGACGATCGCCTCCACCCGCTGGCGCGGGTTCAGCGTCTGGTAGGGGTCCTGGAAGATCATCTGGACCCGCCGGCGCAGCTCCGCCTTCGCCTCGCGTCCCTCGACCCCGCCGCCGTTGAGCGAGACCGAGCCGCCGACCGCGGGCTGCAGGCCGAGCAGCGTCCGCGCCAGGGTCGACTTGCCGCAACCCGACTCGCCGACGACGCCGAGGATCTCGCCGCTGCGCCACTCGAGCGAGACGCCGTCGAGCGCCCGGGCGACATTGCCCCGGGAGCCGAACTCGACCTCGATCCCGCGCGCCTCGAGCAACGTCGGCTCATCCGGCGGCCCCCACGCTCGCCGGCTCGACCTCGGGCCACTCGCTCCAGGGCGCGTAGTGGCAGGCTGCCTGCTGGCCCGGCTGCACCTCACGCAGCGGCGGATCGGCGTCGCAACGGTCGCCCGCGTAGGGGCAGCGAGGGCGGAAGCGACAACCCTCGGGCATCGCGCCCGGGTCGGGGGGCCCGCCGGGAATCGGCGTCGCCAGGCCGCGCTCGCCGCCGATCACCGGCAGTGTCGCCAGCAGCCGCTTCGTGTACGGATGCTGGGGCGTGCTCGAAGACCGCGCTCCACCGGCCCCGTCTCGACCACCCGGCCTGCGTACATGACCGCGATCCGATCGCAGGTCTCCGCCAGCGCGCCGAGATCGTGCGAGATCAGGATCAGGGCCAGCCCGAGCTGCTCACGCAGGCGCTCGAGCAGCTGCAGGACCTGCGCCTGCATGACCACGTCGAGCGCCGTCGTCGGCTCGTCGGCGATCACCAGCGAGGGCCGGCAGGCAAGCGCCAGGGCGATCATCATCCGCTGGCGCTGACCCGCCGGAGAGCTCGTGCGCGTAGCGGCGCCCGAGCCCGGGGGTGATCCCGACCGTGGTCAGCAGCTCGGCGATCCGCTCCTTCAGCGCGGCCTTCGAAGGCACCCGCTCGTGCAGGCGGATCGCTTCGGCGATCTGGTCGTCGACCCGCTGCACCGGGTCGAGTGAGTTCATCGCCCCCTGAAAGACCAGCGAGACGTGGCACCAGCGGACCAGGCCCATGCCGCGCTCGGTCCGCCGGCCGATGTTGATCGGCTCCGCAACGCCGGGCGGCCGCAGGGTGATTGCTCCCGATTGCTCGAGGCCCGGTGGCAGCAGCTTCATCAGGGCTAGCGCCGTGGTCGTCTTGCCGCAGCCCGACTCGCCCGCCAGCCCGAGCGCTTCGCCGGCGTCGATCGTCAGGTCGACCCCGTCGACGATCGGATGGCCGCGCGCCTCGACCCGCAGGTCGCTCACCTCCAGCAGCGCGCTCAATTGCTCGCCTCGCGCAGCCGCGGGTTGACGAACTCCTCGAACAGGTAGCCGAGCATCGCCACGGCCAGGACCAGGGTGGTGATGCAAAGCCCGGGCGGGACCACGTACCACCAGGCGCCGGCGCTCGGTGCCCCCGATTGGAACGCGTTCTCGAGCATCGTCCCCCAGGAGACTCGCGTCGGATCCCCGAGACCGAGGAACGAGAGCGCGGCCTCGGAAAGGATCGCGACCGCGACGATCAGCACCGTGTTGGCGAAGATCAGCGGCGTCACGTTGGGAAGGATGTGCGTCTTGATGATGTAGCGGTCCGTGGCCCCGAGCGCCCGCGCGCGCTCGACGAAGGCGCGCTCGCGCAGGGTCAGCACCTGCGCGCGCACGATCCGGCCGGTGCCCGCCCAGGAGGTCAGGCCGATGACGGCGATCAAAACGAGCAGCGACGGGCTCAGCAGGCCGGCGAGGACGATCATCAGCGGCAGGGTCGGGATCACCAGGAACCAGTTCTCGAGCGCATCGAGGATGCGGTCGGTCCAGCCGCCGAAGTAGCCGCTGGCGAGCCCGACTGCGGAGCCGAGAACAGCCGAGATCAGCGCCGCGGCAAAGCCGACCACCATCGAGACCCTGGCGCCGACGAGGATCTGTGAGAAGACGTCGGCCCCGGTCTCGGTCGTTCCCATGATGTGATCGAAGCTCGGCGGTTCGAGCACATCGAGGCTGGACGCGGTGGGGTCATACGGCGCCAGCAGGTTGCCGAAGATGGCGACGAAGGTCGACAGCCCGAGCACAGCGAGACCGAAGCGCCCCTTCCAGGTGCCAAGGAGGAGGTCGCGAACGGTCCCCTGCCGGTCGGCGAACTCCGCCTGGCCCAGGACCTCGACTGCCGCTCCCGCCTGTTCGCCGGGGCTCATGCGGATTTCACCCGCGGGTCGAGGTAGAAGTACAGGCAATCGGCGAGCAGGTTGGCGAGGATCACCCCGGCCGAGAAGACCAAGAAGGTGCCCTGCAGGACGGGGAAGTCCTTGTCGCCGATCGCCTCGAAGTTGAGCAGACCCAGCCCGGGCCAGGAGAAGATCGTCTCGATCGTGATCGCGCCGCCGGCGACGGCGCCGAACTGGATCGCCGCCAGGGTGACCAGGGGCAGGAGCGCGTTCGGCACCGCGTGGCTGCGAACGACACGGCTCCAAGGGAGCCCGGTGGCGCGCTTGACGGTGACGAAGTCCTCGGTCAGGACATCGACCATCGACGAGCGCATGATCAGGAAGTACTGCCCGAGCAGCATCAGCGTCATCGTCGCCGCCGGCAGGATCAGATGGTCGAGGACGTCGGTCGCCTCCGCCCACCAGCTCGGGAACTCGACCCCCGGCGTCACCTGAAGCCCGGCCGGGAAGATCGGTATCCAGACCGCGAATACCAAGATCAGGATGATCCCGATCCAGTACTCCGGCGCGGCGTAGGTGAACAGGCTGAAGCCGAGCAGGCCGTCGTCGGTCTTCGTCCCTCGCCGCGTCGCCGCCGCCACCCCGAGCCAGCTCCCGATCAGGGTCGCCGCCAGCGTCCCCACGCCGACCAGCAGCAGCGTCCACGGAAGCGCCTTGAGGATCTCGTCCCAGACCTGCTCGCGGCTGCCCTGGCTGACCCCGAAGTCGAGTCTGCAGCGTGTCGCCGACGTAGTCGGCGAACTGACCGCTGAGCGGCTTGTCGAGCCCGTAGTCGGCCCGCAGCTTCTCGATCTCCTCCGGCGACGCCTGGGGCAGCCGGGCGAGCTGGGTCGTCGGGTCGCCCATCACCCGGAAGAGGAAGAAGTTGAAGACGATCACGAAGGCGAGCGTCAGCAGCGCGGCCGCCACCTTGCCGGCGAGCCAGCGGCCGCTCATGCATCCAGCTCCAGGGGCTCGTTCTCGCGGCGACGGCTCGTGCGCGAACCCAGCAGCCAGCCGCCGATCCCGAACACGAGCGCTGCAACGACCGCGAGGCCCGGCGACTGGCCGCCGCCGTCGCTCGAGCCGCCGCCCGCTGCGGGGGTGATCGACAGCAGCGGCTCGTAGCCGGTCTGCTCGCAGAGGATGTCGCCGGTCTCGGCCGGGCAAGCGGGTTCGACGTTCTCGACCGTGTCGGTCCTGTACGCCTGCAGGTTCGGGTCGTAGGTGAGCACGATGTAGGGCAGGTCGCGCTGGGTGATCGCGACCATCTCCTGGATGATCTTCTTGCGCTCCTCGACGTCGAACGCACCCGACTGCTCCTTGAACAGCCGGTCGTACTCGGGGTTCGAGTAGAAGGAATCCGAGAGGCCGCCGACCTCGCTGGTGAGGAAGAGGCTGAGCAGGAAGCTCGGGTCGTACGGATCGCCGCCCCAGCCCCAGATGAAGGTGTCGAAGGTCGGCGCCGGCTTGCCGTCGACGAAGTGCACCGTGACGTCGTACATCTTGTCGGTGCTGACGACCTGGACGTCGAACTTGACCCCGATCGCCGCCGCCTGCTCGGCGACCAGCTTGGCCGCCTGGGTGTTGTACGCCGACTCCGAGCGCACGTAGAGGTTGAACGAAAGCTCCTCGCCGTCCTTGGTCCGGACCCCGTCGTCGTTGAGCACCCAACCCGCGTCGTCGAGGATCTGGTTCGCGAGGTCGGGGTCGTAGGGGTAGGTCTGCTCAGGGGTCTCGTAGAACGACTTGTAGAACGTCGGCAGGATCCCGTCGGCGACGAACGAGGTCCCCCGGGCGGCGATCTCGTTGATCCGCTCCCGGTCGATCGCGTAGGCGAGCGCCTGGCGCACGTCCAGATCCTGGACCGCGGGGTTGAACTCAGCGTCAGGGCAGAGCTCCTCCGGGCAGAGGTTGAAGGCGAGCTGGGTGTAGGCGGGCGTGGAGCTGCGCGCGGTGTCGATGTTGGGCTCGTCGCCGAGGCCCTCGAAGGTCGCTGCCTGGACCTCCATCACCATGTCGATCTCGCCCAGCTGAAGGGCCCGCTCGACCGCGTCCTGGTTGCCGTAGGTGATGAACTGAACCTCGTCGAAGGCGGGCTCCGGCCCGTTGAAGTTGGGATTGCGCTCCATCTTGATGATCCGCCCGCGCTCGTAGTCGGTGACGATGTACGGCCCGCTCCCGACCAGCGGCAGCTCGGGCTGGTAGTTGCCGTTCAGGTCCTTGATCGGGACCTTGCCCCAGATGTGCTCGGGGAGGATGTAGATGAACAGGCCGCCGATGATCCTCGCGTCAGGGCGCCTCGTCTCGACGACCACGGTGTAGTCGTCGGGCGTCTTGATCGAGGTCACGTTGCTGGTGTAGTTGGTGAACAGCAGGCCCTCGCTGCCGAGCACCTCGAGCGACCACTTGACGTCGGCCGAGGTGATCGGCTCACCGTCGGACCAGACCGCGTCGGGGTCGAGCTTGAAGGTCGTCGTCTTGCGGTCGTCGGAGACCTTCCAGCTCTCCGCGATCCCGGGCGCCGGCGAGAGGTCCTCGGGGCTGAAGTTGACCAGCAGGTCCCAGTTCAGCGCCCAGACGTTGTAGTTCTCCTCGTCCTGGCCGACGAAGGGGTTCATCGTCCCCGGGGTCGAGGCCCAGCCGATGCGAAGAGCGCTGCCGCCGCCGGAGCTCGAGTCCTGCGCCCCGGCGGGAACGCTGAGCACGACGAGCGCGGCAAGAGCCGCCGCCAGCGCCGCGATCATCCACTGTCTCGTCCGCCTCATGCCACCGCCGCCTCCATCACTTCGAGTGTCTTCGCCTCACCGTCGATGCGAACGGTCGCTCCCAGCGGCATCGTCGCCATGTGCTTGCCGTGGCCGACCGGGACGTTGGCGACCGCCGGGATCCCGAGCGGGCCGATCAGCTCGTCGAGGATCTCCTCGATCGACAGGGTCGACTCCGAGCCCTCCGGAGGCGTGCGCCCGAACAGGTTCACGTTGGTGCCGAAGACGAAGCCGGCGACGTTGTCGAGCTTGCCCGCCCGGATCAGGTGGTTGAGCAGCGTGTCGACCAGGTACTCGTCGGTGTTCAGGTCCTCGACCATCAGCACGCAGCCGTCGGTCTCGAGCTCGAACGGGGTGCCGATGCTGGCGCTGAGCAGGGTCAGGCAGCCGCCGGCCAGCGGCGCCTCCGCCTTGCCCTTACCAACCGTGAGCACGTAGGGGTCCTCCGGATCCTCGAACACCCGCCCCAGCGGCTCGGGTTGGAAGGCGCGGTGAAACCACTTCTTGGTCTCCTCGGTGAGCTCCTTGCGCCGGCGGGTGAAGCGGGAGAAGTTGGGGCCGTAGAAGGTGACCCATCCGACGTGGGCGGCGAGCGCCAGATGCAGCGCCGTGATGTCGGAGAAGCCGCAGACGATTCGCGGCTCGCCGAGCGCCTGCCAGTCGATCAGGTCGTGCAGGCGGGCGCAGCCGTAGCCGCCGCACACCGGGTGGACCATGTCGATCCCGGGCTCGGAGAGCGCCCACTGCAGGTCCGCGGCGCGCTCAGCGTCGGTGCCGGCGAGGTAGCCGTGCACCTTGCGGTGGTTGGGGCCGAAGACGACCTCGTGGCCGAGCGCCTCGAAGTACGCGGTCGCCTGCTCGATCTCGGAGCGGACTCTGCGGCGGGCTCGCCGGCGCGACGACAGCGATCCGCGCCCGCTCGGGCAGCGCCGGTGGCTTGATCCGCTCGGTCACGCCGCCACGCCCTCGGCGATCAGCTCCGGCGAGGCGCTGAGCGCCCCGAGCACCAGCTCGACGTGCAGGCCGGCGACCTCGTCGAGCGGCAGCGGGCCGGCCGGGTCGAACCAAAGCGCCACTCCGGTGCACTGGAGCAGGATCGCGTAGGTCGCAACCTGGGGATGGCTGCAGCGCAGCGACCCGTCGCCGATCCCTGCCTCGATCAGGCCGGCGAACAGCCCCTCGTAGGCGTCGCGGCGAGCGATCAGCGCCGCCCGAGCGTCGCCGCTCAGGGCTCGGATCTCGGAGTCGGTCACGAACGCCTCGAGCCGGTTGAGCCCATGGAAGACGACGTGCTCGCGGACCGCCGCCGCCAGCTTCAGCGCGGGGCGGTCGTGGCGGTCGATCGCCGCCTCGACCTGTTCGGTGAGCTGGTCCATGAAGTCGTCCTGGAGCTGGACCAGGATCGCTTCCTTGCTCGGATACCAGTGGTAGATCGCGGCCGGCTGCACCTCGGCGGCCGAGGCCAGGGCCCGCATCGAGGTCGCGTGATAGCCGCGCCCGGCGAACAGCTCGATCGCCGCGGAGTGGATCGCCTCGCGGGTCGCCGCGCCGCGCCGCGCCCCGATCACGGCCGCCGGGGTCAATCACGCGCCTCAACGGCGGCGCGGCTCGGCTTCGCTTCGCTCCGCCTCAGAAAATGCGCCTCAACGGCGGCGCGGCTCGGCTTCGCTTCGCTCCGCCTCAGAAAATGCGCCTCAACGGCGGCGCGGCTCGGCTTCGCTTCGCTCCGCCTCACACAATGCGCCTCAACGGCGGCGCGGCTCGGCTTCGCTTCGCTCCGCCTCACAGGCTCAGCAGCTCCCTGGTCTGGTCCTGGGTCGCGACCTCGCGCCCCAGCGTTCCGGCGAGCGAGACGGCCATCTCCACCAGGGCCGCGTTGGACTCGGCCAGCTGACCCTTGGCGATGTAGGCGACGTCCTCGAGACCGGTGCGGATCCCCGGAGCGCCCTTGAGCAGCGCCAGCCCGAGCATCCGCTGGTGATGGCGACCGATGCAGGTGACGGTCCAGAAGGTCTCGGGAGGAAGCGGCCGCAGCATCGCGTCGAGGGCCTCGGGCGAGGCGTCGATACCGCCGGGGACCCCGAAGACGAGGTTGATCCGCATCGGCGGGTCGAGGATGCCCTGCTCGAGCCACCGCACCGCGCTGACCACGTGGCCGACGTCGAAGCACTCGACCTCGAGCGCGATCCCCATCGAGGTCGCCCGCTCGACGATGCCACGGCCGGCGGGCGGTGGGGTGATGAACGTCTCGTCGCCGAAGTTCATCGAGCCCGACTCGACCCCGGAGATGTCGGGCTTCGCCTCGAGGCCGGTGGTCCGCTCCTCGATCGTCATGTCGTTCGCGCCCCCGGTCGAGACCATGGTCAGGACGTCGCAGCCGGCGCGAATCCGGTCGATCGCGTCGACGAACAACTCCGGGCGACCGCTGGGGGTGCCGTCGTCCTCGCGCACGTGCAGATGGGCGACGGTCGCCCCGGCCGTCGCCGCCCCGATCGTCGAGTCGGCGATCTCCTTCGTCGTGTACGGGATGTTCGGGTTGTTGTCGCGGAAGACGTCGGCGCCGGTGATCGCGCACGTGAGGACCACTGGGTCGGAATTCCAGCTCATCGCTCCGCTCCCCCCGGCTCGAGCCCGAGGGCGCGGCGCAGCGGCGCCGAGCCGCGCACCAACTCGAGCGCGTAGGCGCCGCGGTCAGGCGCGAACCCGCTGCCGATCACCATCCGGGCAGCGCTGCCGATCCCGTCGGCGGCGAGGGCCGCCGCCGAGAAGCTGGTCGCCATCGAGAACAGCAGCACCGTCCCGTGGTCGGCGGTCAGCAGCATCGCCGCCGGCTCGCAGCCGGTCGCGTTGACGACGACCACGGTCAGGTCGGCGGGCGGCGCCCCGGCGGCGCGCGCGGCCTCGAGCGCCGCGAGCGGGTCGCGCAGGTCGGCGGTGAACCCGAGGTCGCACAGGCCGCTGTCGACCGCGAGCTCGACCGCGTCGGCGTCGACGTCGGCGACGATCAGCGTCTCGGCCCGCTCGGCGGCGGCCGCGAGCGCGAGCTTGCCGCCGTGCCCGGCGCCGAGCACGCAGACGGTCGCCCCCGGCTCGGCGAGGTCGCGGACCTGGTTGGCGGCGGCGCAGACGTCGAAGATCTCGATCGCGCGTTCGAGCGGCAGGTCGTCGGGCACCGGGGCCCAGCCCGCGCGCTCGAACACGTAGGCGGCGCCCTCGACCTCCACCTGCGGCGAGCCCGGGTCGAGGCGCGGTGACCGCGTCGAGGCGCAGCGCGGTCAGGGTCAGCGAGCCCAGGGTCGCGACCCGCAGCCCCGCCGGCGGCGGGTCGGGGTAGGCCGAGCCGGCGTCGGCGACCGAGCCGACGAGGATGCCGCCGGAGTCGGTCTCCGGGTTGTGCATCTTGCCCCGCTCGGCGACGATCGCGAGGATCCGCGCTGCCATCGCCTCGGGGTCGCCGCCGCTGCGCTCGCGCAGGTTGCGATGCGAGGTCGAATCGAGGCAGAGACGCTCGACCGCGAGCTCGAGCTCGTGCGCTCGGACGGGTGCCGACGCGTCCAGCGCGGCCGCGGTCTGCGGCAGCGACCCTGGTGGCTCGAGCACCCTGTCGGCCCCCAAACGCTCGGTGATCTCGTCCGCGAGCCCAGTCCTCATGAACGACCGTGAACCTATTCCGCGCCCCTGCCGGTGGTCAATCCGCGCTTCGGCCAACGATCGGCGTTCCGGTGCGACTGAACGTCGGCTCGCACCCCGGGGCCGGAGCCGAGGAGCGGATTACTCCCGCTATGCGGGTGCAAACCGCCTCTCGACCCCGTGGCCCCCGCGCCGGGGACCAACGCTTACGCTGGCGCGGTGCGCGTCTCGCTGCCCGCCGTCTTCAACCAGGCCCACCGCCTCCACGAGCCCGGCGGCGAGATCTGGGTCGGCGTGCGGACGCCGGGGACCGAGCTGCCCGAGCGCGCCGAGCGAATCCGCGCCGCCCTGCTCGACGCCGGCGCCCGCCCGGTCGAGGCCGAACCGCACGGCGACGAGGCACTCGCCGCCGTCCACGAGCCGGCGCTGCTCGACTACCTGGCCGGAGCGTGGGAGGAGTGGGAGCGCGCCGGGCTCACGGAGGACCCGGGCCAGGACCGCGTCGTCCCCTACATCGTCTGCCACCCGGGGATGACCGGCGGCTTCGCACCGACCCGCCCCGCCGCCGCCAGCGCCCGCGCAGGATTCTTCGCGTACGACACGATGACCCTGATCGGCCCCGGGACCTGGGAGGCGGCGCGGGGCGCGATCGATACCGCCCTGACCGCCGTCGACCTGGTCGCCGACGGCGAGCCCCTCGCGTACGCCTGCTGTCGGCCGCCCGGCCATCACGCGGCCGCGAGCTGCTTCGGCGGCTCCTGCTATCTCAACAACGCCGCCGCGGCCGCCGCGGCGCTGCGCGCTCGGGTCGGCGGCCCGATCGCAGTGCTCGACATCGACGCCCACCACGGCAACGGCACCCAGCAGATCTTCTACGACGACCCGACCGTGCTCACCGGCTCGGTTCACGTCGACCCGGGCGCCGGCTGGTTCCCCCACTTCCTCGGCTTCGAGCGCGAGACCGGAGGCGGGGCCGGGTCCGGGGCCAATCGGAACCTCTGCCTCGACCCCGGCGTCGGCGACGAGGGCTGGGTGGCGGCGGTCGCCGAGCTCGCCGACTTCGCGCGGGCGGGCCGAGCGGTTGGCCTCGTGGTGCCGCTCGGCGTCGATCCGGCGGGCGGCGACCCGGAGGCGCCGCTCGACGTCAGCGCCGCCGGCTTTCAGCGGGCCGGCCGCGCGCTCGGCGAGCTCGGCCTGCCGACCGTGGTCGTCCAGGAGGGCGGTTACGACCTGGCGACGATCGGTGAGCTCGTCACCGCGGCGCTCGCCGGGCTCGAGTCGGGGCTCGGCGTCGCGGCGACCTAGCTGACCGCGCCGGCGCGGCGGCTGCGGTAGGCGCGGTTGTTGATCCGGTTGCCGCAGGTCTCCATCTGACACCACGTCCCGCCGCGGTTCTTGGAGCTGTCGTAGAAGGCCCAGCGGCACTCGTCGCTGGCGCAGATCTTCAGCCGCTCCCACCTCGACTCGATCTGGGCCAGATAGACGATCCCGAGCATCTGCGAGATCAGCTCGTCGACGGTCGCGGCCGGCTCGAGCTCGAGCTCGAGCGCCCCGCCGAGCCGGCGCCAGCTCGACCGGGTGCGAGCCGGCGAGCGCGGCGAGGCGGGCGTCGAGGTCCCGCGGCCGCTTTCCCGTGAGGTTGACGTCGATCAGGTCCCGCAGGACCTCGCGCGTCTCCAGCAGGCGAGCGAGCTCGGGCTCGTCGACCGTGACCGACCTCGTCGCGAGGCCGGACTCGATCATCCAGCGGCGCGCGGATCCGGGATCGACCAGTCGCTCCTCCCCGGGCTCGAACGCGAACGTGTTCGCGAGGCCCTGGACCGCGATCAACGGTTCGGGCGCGACCTTGTACTCGATCTGGCGGGCGAGCTCTCCGACGTCCACGGCGACAGTGTATCGACTGGATGACCGTCTAACAAGCTTGACAGGTCATCATGACCGGTATAAGCTTATAGCTGGTCATTCATCAATCGAAGGGAACTCCCGTGCTGCCTCTCGCTCTGTTCGTTGCCCGCCAGGCCCGCGATGCCCAGGTCAGCCCGCGCCGACGGGTGGTCGCGCCCGCGCCGGCCGCGGGGACGGCGCGACCGGCTCAGTCACCCGCCTCGCTCGGCAGGCCGCGCTCGGCGACGGCCCGCTCGTAGTTGAGGCGCAGGAGCGCGATCGCGTCGTCGACGTCGCCCTCGTCGTCGATGCGCCGCGCCCCGTAGCCGGGCTTGCCCGGGAAGATGGGGTGATAGTCGATCCGGCCGGCATCGTGAAGCTCGTGCCAGATCGGCTTCGGGAAGGCCGCATGCAGGGCGTGGTCGCCATGCAGGTGGCCGATCTCGCGGCGCCCGAGGCGCAGTGAAAGCTCGCCGCGGTCGCCCCGCTGGGCGCTCACTCCCGGCCACGAGGTTGCCTCCTCGACGATCCTCGCGCCCGCGTTCTGGGTCGCGCTCATGTGCTGCTCCTCGGCTCGTTGACTGTTTCTCGAGCAAACTACAAGCTCAAGTGAACTTGAAGTCAAGCCCGAGACCTGCTTCGATCCAGGGCGATGGCCACGGACTTGACGATCGGTGAGGTGGCGCGGCGCAGCGGCGTGGCCGCCTCCGCCCTGCGCTTCTACGAGGAGCGCGGGTTGATTCGCTCCGAGCGCGCCGGATCCGGGCATCGCCGCTACCCACGCGCGGTCCTGCGGCGGATCGCCTTCATCGTCTTCGCCCAGCGGATCGGGCTGACGCTCGAGGAGATCGGCACCGAGCTCGAGAAGCTGCCCCCCGATCGCGCCCCGACGCGCCGCGATTGGGCGCGCCTGTCGAGCGGCTGGGGCGCCCGGATCGACGAGCGGATCGACGAGCTCGAGCGCCTGCGCCGAGGCCTCACCGAGTGCATCGGCTGCGGCTGCCTGTCGCTGGAGCGCTGCCGGCTCTCCAACCCCGGCGACCGAGCCGGGCGGCTCGGTCCGGGACCGCGCTACTGGATCGGCGACCGCCCGGCCGCCGGGTGAGCGCTCAGCCGCAGACGGGCCAGTGGCCGGCGCCGTCGCGGTGCATCAGCAGCACGGCGACCACGGCCTGCGTCTTGTACGGGTAGGCGACCGGGTCGCCGCCCGGGCTCTTCGGCGATGCCTTCCAGGTCGAGCGCATGAACTGGAACGCGCCGCGGTAGACGCCGCCGCCGCCGATCGCGTGCGGGTCGCCGCCCGACTCGCACCGGCTCGTCGTCCGTGCCCAGCGCTTGTCCTTGAGCCTGAACGAGTCGTACACGCGGGTGTACTTCGCGTTCAGGCGCGGGCTCGACTGCGTCGTCCCGGCTCCGGCGCCGCTCGCGGTCACGGTGCTGCCACCGGTACCGACGCCCCCGGAGGAGGCCGCGCCGGCCAGGTCGGCCGCCGCCATCCCGGCGACGAACATGACCGCGGCCATGATCGCCAAAACGATCAGGCGCGGCTTACCGATCACATTTTCCAAGTTCATTTCACGCTCCGCTCTCGTCGCTTCCGGGGTTAGCTGACGGGCTCGCGCGAACTTGAGAGCTTTGCGCTACGCGACTAGCGGCCGCGATTCGCCCCAACCGATGGGTCCCCCGTCCCCCGCCTATTTCGGCGGGGACTCAGCAGGAGTGCGGGATATTAGCAAAGCGTTAGGGAAGAATGAGCGGGCCCGCCGATTTGGCCGGCGGACCGCCCCTTCCCGGCGCCTACTTGACGACCTTGACGACGCCCTTCATGTCGGGCGCGTGGATCGTGCAGTGATAGTTGAACGTTCCGACCTTCGAGAACTTGAAGGAGAACTTGCCGTCGCGCTGGACCGGGCTGTGAAAGCCCTTGCCCTTGACGTCGTGCTTGCCCTCGACGAACTTCCAGACGACCTTGTCGCCCTTGTGAATCGTGACCGAGTCCGACGTGAACACGTAGTTCGACGCCTGAACCCGGGCCCCCACCGCGGCGCCGGCCGACGGGACGGCGACCGCCCCGATCACGGCAACGGCCGCAGCGAGGGTCGTGACCCTGCCCTTCATCGTCATGCCCGTATCCCTCCTAGGTCCGGTTCTTGTCCCTGGGCTTCACCCGGACCGAACCGCGCATGAACGGATGGATCCGGCAGAAGTACGTGTAGGTCCCCGGCTTGGTCAGCGGCGGCGTCGTGAACGTGTCGCTGCCCGTGGTCACCTCGCTGCTCGTCCCGGTGCCGAACCCGAGCTGGCCGGAATCGAACTTGACCGGCCCGCGGGCCAGCGGATAGCCGATCCCGGAGCCGCGGTTACACGGCGCCTTGCACGAGGTGACGCTGTGCCACACCTGCTGCTCGTCGGGGGTCCCGAACGGCGAGTCGACGTTCGTGAAGGTGACGGTCTTGCCGGGCCGGATCACCGGCGGGCGCATCAACCGGGTCGGGAAGCCCTTGTTGGCCGAGTAGCCGCCGCGTGAGTAGCGGAAGCCCTCGATCTTGATCCCGCCCGCAGGCACCCGTCGGCCCTTCGAGCGAATGTCGCGCGGGTCCGGCAGCTTCAGGTTCTTGCGCGCCTTCGCGTCGATGTTCTCCGGCAGGCGACCATGGGTGAGGATGCCGCCCTCGTTGTACATCGCCGCGACCGCCGCCTCGTCGTCGAACGGGTCCTTCGCCGCCGGGTCGCCGGCCGGCGCGTTGGCGAGCGGCAGGATCCCCATCGACTCATACCAGGAGGACTTGCTGACGTCGTAGGTGACGTTGACCGAGACGGTGTCGCCGGCCTTCAGCGCGATCCGCCAGTCGGGCCGGGTCGCGGTCATCGCGACGTCCCAGCTGATCGGGCCCGCGGGCTCGTAGTAGTGCGCGTCGGAGCGGAACAGCGGCCGGACCTCGGCCGGGTCGTCGCCGTCGATCGAGCCCGGGTCGGCGCCGTCGCGGGCGACCTGGAGGTCGACGTGAGAGCCGCCCGGGTGCAGGTGGCCGGCGCCGAAGACGAGCGTGCGGTCGGTCTGCAGCGTCCAGGTCCGCGCGTCGCTGATCTTGGCCCGCTCCTCGTAGCCGGGCGCCGCCGGGTCGAACGGGACCTCGTCGGGGAAGGTGTACTGGCCGTCGCCGTTGGAATCGAAGCCGCGCTCGGCGTCGAACACCGGGTAGATCTGCGGGGCGCCCGCGACGTCGAGCCAGTGGATCCGGGTGGTCGTGATCTGCGACGCCGACGGGCTCGTCGCCGGGACCCAATCGATCTCCCACGTGATGTAGACGCGGCGACCCTCGGACGAGCCGAGGTTGTGGATCATGTAGTTGAGGCCCCAGGTGGCGTCGCCGCCGGTGCTCAACCCATAGCCCTGCGGCATCTTCGCGATCGTCTTCTCCTCGCCGGAGGCAAAGGTCGGGCCGCCGTTGGGAGCGAGCCAGACGACGTGGTGAAGGTGCAGGTCCCAAACGCTCGGGGTGACCAGCTTGCCGTCGTCCTTGACCTCGACCATGCTGGGCTGGAAGCGGGTCACGTAGCCCTGGGCGGTGGAGCCGGGAGCGAAGTCCGAGGCGTCGCCGGGGCCGCTGACCTTGACCGCGTTGGGGCAAGTCTTGGTGAGCCCGAACAGGTTGAGGTTCTGGCCGGGGTAGATCGGGATCGCGTCGGTCCGGCAC
Organism: uncultured Solirubrobacterales bacterium; assembly: GCA_963781265.1. GTDB lineage: Bacteria > Actinomycetota > Thermoleophilia > Solirubrobacterales > 70-9 > WHSW01. The sequence continues at coordinate 97,387 of CAWAFH010000003.1, read as the reverse complement.
TGGTAGGTCGACATGTCCGGATAGCTGGCGGCGCCGAGGATCTCGTCCTCGGCGCTGGCCGGCGCGGCGGCGATCAGCGCCAGCGCGAAGGCGCCGAGCAGCCCGGCGAGCCGACGCTTACGCACACTGATTGCGTGGGACCGGTCCGGCACTCTCCACCTCCCTGCGGATTCCATCTGTCGACCGCTAACCCCTCGGGTGGGGAAATGTAGCGACGTCACCGCGTATGATCGATGTGAATATATCAGGGATGAATATCACCGACGAGAAAACCCACCTCCCGCCCGCCGCGGAACCCGGCGCTGATCTGGCGCCCTCCGCCTACATGCTGATGGCGATGATCCGCGACGGCTTCGACACCGGGTACCGGATCAAGCAGTTCATCGAGAAGGCCGCGGCCTTCTTCTGGTCGGTCAGCTACGGGCAGATCTACCCCGAGCTGCGCCGGCTCGAGGGCGCCGGGATGATCCGCGGCCGCGACCTGACCGCGAGCGGTCGCCGCCGGCGCGAGTACTCGCTCACCGCCGCCGGGCGCAAGGAGCTCGACCGCTGGCTCGTCGCTCCGGCCGAGCCGTCGATGTGGCTGCGCAACGAGGGCCTGCTGCGGCTGATGCTCGTCGACTGGAGCGACACCGAGCTGGTGCGCAAGAACCTCGGCGACCTTCGCCGGATGAGCGCCCGGCGCCTCGAGACGATCCGCGACCTCCAGCCTCCCCGCGAGCGCGGGCGCCGGATCCAGGAGCTCGGCGTGCGCCTGCTCCAGGAGACGGTCGACTGGTGCGACGAGACCGCGGCCGACCTCGACGCCGAGTCCTGACGCCCGCGCGGCCCGCGCGGCCCGAGCCCGCTCAGGCGCCCGCGGTCGCCGGCGCATCGGCGAGGTGCTCGTGGACGAAACGGACCGCCGTCGCGCCCTCCCCGACCGCGGTCGCGCAGCGCTTGATCGACCCGGCACGCACGTCGCCGGCCGCGTACACACCGGGCACGCTGGTTTCGAGCAGGCCGTCGGCGCCGGCCTCGGCGCCCGTGAGCACGAAGCCCTTCTCGTCCCGCGCGACCGCCTCGCCGAGCCAGTCGGTGCAGGGCGCCGCGCCGAGGAACAGGAACAGAAACGAGAACGCGAGCTCGGTGCCGTCGAGCAGGGTGACGCCCTCGAGCGCCCCGTCCGCGCCGTGCAGCTCGCCGATCTCGCTGCGGTCGCGAACCGCGATCCCGTAGCGGTCGAGCTCGTCGATCAGGTACTGCGACATCGTCTCGGTCAGGTCGGCGCGCCGGTGCAGCAGGGTGACGAGGGCGCCACCGCGAGCGAGCCAGACCGCGGCCTGGGCCGCGGAGTTGCCGCCGCCGACGACCCCGACCCGCTGGGCCCCGCAGAGCTGCGCCTCGGGCGGGCCCGCTGCGTAGAAGACGCTGACCCCCTCGTAGTCGGCGAGCCCGTCCACCGGCAGCCGCCGGTACTCGGCGCCGGTCGCGAGCACGACCGAGCGGGCGTGGACCTCGTGGCCGCCGTCGAGCCTGACCACGTGACCGTCCTCGCCGGGCTCCAGCGCCAGCGCCCGGTACGGGGTCGCGGTGCGGGCATGGAACTTGCGCGCCTGGGTGACGGCGCGGCTCGTCAGCTCCGAGCCGCTGATCCCGGCCGGGAAGCCGAGGTAGTTCTCGATCCGCCGCGAGGTCCCGGCCTGGCCGCCGAGCACGGTGCTCTCGATCACGAGCGTGTCGAGGCCCTCGGAGGCGCCGTACACCGCGGCGCCGAGGCCGGCCGGCCCCCCGCCGACCACGAGCAGGTCGACGCTCTCGGTCGGAGCCAGCTCGAGCCCGATCCCCAGCGTCCGGGAGAGCTCGCCGTTGCTGGGCCGCTCGAGCTCCTGGCCGCCCGGCAGGCGGACGAGCGGCAAACGCTCCGGGTCGAGCTGCTCACCGACGCCGTCATGCCAGCTGTGCGGCAGGCGCATCCGGCGCGCGAATTCGACCAGGCGCCGCGTGTCGTCGGAGTCGCGAGCGCCGACGATCTCGATTCCGATCCCCTCGCGCTGCTGCAGCAGCTCGCGGCGGCGCACGAAGGTGGAGAGCAGCAGGTCGGCGAGGGAGGGGTCCTCGAACAGCAGCCGGCGCAGCACGTCGCGCTCGACGGCGATGTAGCGCATGGGCTCGCTCGCGACCGCGGTCAGGAACACGGTCTGGCCGGAGAGCAGGTTCATCTCGCCGAGAAAGCCGCGGGCGCCGTGCCGAACGACCTCGTTGCCCGCGGCGTCGAGGACCTGCGCCTCGCCCTCGAGGATCGCGATGAAGGGATACGTGGGATCGCCGACCCGGAAGAGGACCTCGCCGGGCTCCGCGGTGCGCTCCTCGCCGAGCTCGGCGAGGGTGGCGAGCTGTGACTCCGAGAGGACCGAGCTGGCTGGACCCGACACGCTCGTCAGGGTAGCCTGGCGCCGCCTAAACTCCCCGCCGATGACCGCGCCGACCGTGATCCCGCCAGGAGGGGGCGAGATCATCGGCGATGCGCCGGACCGGCGGGTCGAGATCCTCTGCGAGCGCGACGCTCTGCACGCGACCTGGTCGCGCTTCGGCCCCGGCCGCGACGGTGCCGGGCGCCACATTCATCGCGATCACACCGACCTCTTCTACGTGCTCGGCGGCGAGCTGACGATCAAGCTCGCCGACGGCGAGATGACCGCGCCGGCGGGATCGCTCGCGGTCGCGCCGCCGCTGGCCGTGCACGGGTTCCGCAACGCCGCCGACGTCGACGTCCGCTACCTCAACCTGCACGCGCCGGGCTGCGGCTTCGTCGACTACATGCGCGGCCTGCGCGACGGCCGCCGCGTCGACTTCGACCAGGCGGACCCGCCGGCGGAGGGTCCTCCCCCGGCAAGCGACGCGATGGTCACCGCGGGCGAGGTCGAGCTCGACGAGGTCCGCGTCAGCCGGCTCGCGCTCGAGGCCGGCGAGGCGACCGCAGCCGGAGGCGACGGCGGTTGCACGGGGCTCTACGTGCTCGCCGGCGAGCTCAGCCTCGGCGACGAGGCAGCGCCGCCGCTCGGCCCGGGCGCGTGGGCGACCCTCGACGGCCCCATGCGGCTGGAGGCGACCGCTCCGCTCCGCCTGGTCGTGATCACCGCGCGCGGCTGAACGCCGTCGCCGGGCGCGATGGGCGGTGGCCCGGCGGCGCTCCCACCAGCCCCAGGCCGCCATCACCGCGCCGGCGTAGAGCCAGCCGAGCGCGACGTCGAAGAAGTAGTGCTCGCCGGTCGCGATCAGGGTCAGCCCCATCGCCAGCGGATAGAGCACGAGCAGCGGGCGGAGGATCGGGCGGACCCGGCCCCACAGGAAGATCGCGATGAGGGCGGCGAAGGCGGAGTGCAGCGAGGGCACGGCCGCGACCAGGTTGACGCTCGCCTGGCCCTTGGAGAAGAGGCCGGCGGTGCCGCCACCGATCACCTCCCACCCCTCCGAGGTCGTCCGCTGGATCCCGTCGAGCAGCCCGTTCTCGCCCGCCATCCATGGCGGCGCGGCCGGGAAGGCGATGTACGTCGCGAGGCCGGCGAGCGCCAGCGTGACGAGGCGCCTGGTGAACCTCAGGAAGGCGGGGCGATCGCGGATCCAGAGGGCGCCGGCGAGCGCGAACGGGACGATGAAGTAGGACGTGTAGACGAGCGTGAAGGCGACGTCCCAGCCGTTGACGACGCCGGGCTGGTTGATGTTCGACTGCAGCCACTGGGTCGGCGTGTCGCCGGCGAACACGAACCGGTCGAAGTCGATCATCGCCTGCGAGTGCACGCCGATCCCGAGCGAGTCGGCCACGCCGCGCGTGAAGTCGTAGGCGCTCAACACCAGGACGATCGGCAGCCAATCGACCACTAGCTGGCGGATCTGGCGCGGGTCGCGGCCGAGCGAGGCGCAGGCGAGCGCGCCGCAGACCCAGGCGATCACGAGCTCGCGCTGGGCGGGGACCCCGTAGTAGGCGCTCCACGCCACGAGCACGATGAAGTAGACGCCGAGGGCGCCACGGCGCATCGCGGTCCAGTGCGCGAAGCGGAAGTCGGCCGTCCGCTCGGCGCCGACCCGGGCGGTGTCGGTCGCGTTCACTCGGACAATCTATGCCGCGGCGGACCCGCCCGCGTTCATGACTGCCCGGGACGGCCGTCACCGCCCGCGGTCGGCCGACCGGTGCGCCGCACTACGCGGCCGCCGCTGGGCCGCTCACGGCCTCGAGCGTCGCCGGGGCAAGGGCGAACTCGATGAACTCGTCGACCACCGGGCGCACCGGTCCGGTCGAGGAGCGCATCACCTGCCACTGACGCGGGGCGGGTCCGTGATCCAGCGCGATCACGCCGAGCTGTCCGGTCTCGAGCTCGAGCGAGACGGCGTCGCGCGAGACGAAGGAGATCCCAAGACCGGCCCGCGCAGCGCGCCGGATCGCCCCATTGGAGCCGACGGTCAGCGCCCGCGCGTTCTTGAGCCCGTGCATGGAGAGGAACTCCTCGTTGACCGTGCGAGTTCCGGATTCCTGCTCTCGCAGCAGCCAGGTACGGTCGACGAGCTCGGCCGCCGAGACGGAACGGCCGTCCGCCAGTGGATCGTCGAGCGCGGTGATCAGGACGATTTCGTTGGGAAGGAACGGGCGGGCGACGATGTGCGTGTCCTCGGGGGGGCGGCCGCCAAAGGCCACGTCGGCCGAATGGTTCGCCAGCATGTCCAGGACCTGGCCGCGGTTGCCGACGCTCAGGGTCAGCCCGATGTCCGGGTTAACGTCGGCGAACACTCGCATGAGCGGCGGCACGAACGACTCGGCGGCGGTGGTCACCGCGCCGATGCGAAGCTCGCGCTGGGAGCTGGTCGCCGCCTCACGAGCCGCGCGGCCGCCGTCGTCCAGCAGGCCGATCACGTCGGCGGCAAACGGCGCGAAGGCCGCCCCCGCGGGCGTCGGCCGCACTCCGCGACCCTCCCGCTCGAGGAGGTCGGCGCCGACCTCGCGCGAGAGGGCTCGGACCGCGGCTGAGACGGACGGCTGGGTCACCACCAGCTCGTCGGCCGCCGCCGACACGGATCCCCCGCGAACCACCGCGAGGAAGCTCCGCAGCTGGGTCATCGTCATCGACACGGCCGGCCGAATCATAGACGTACTTCTCATTGTCACAGCAAACATTTTGTTTGCCGTCAAATCGACTCACGCCATGCTGCGCCGATGGCTGCGAGTTTCGCCACCGGGCCCGCGGCGCTGCGATGATCGATGTCGCGTTCACGCGCCACGCGGCGCGCCCGGCCGCGGTGACGGTGGTGATCGACGTCCTGCGGGCGACCTCGACCGTCGTCCAGGCCCTGGACTCCGGCTACGCGGCCGTGATCTGCGCCGACGGGGTCGCCCGCGCCCGGGCGCTCGCGGGGCCGGACAGGGTGCTGGCCGGCGAACGCCGCTGCGTGCGCCCGGCGGGCTTCGAGCTCGGCAACTCTCCCCGCGAGATGATCTCCCCGCGCGCCTCCCAACTCGTGCTCGCGACCACGAACGGAGCGCCGACCGTGGTCCGCGCCGCCGAGCTCTCGCCGCTGGTCTTGATCGCCTCGTTGCTCAACCTCGAGGCGGTCTGCGCGGAGCTGGGCAGCGGGGACGTGCAGCTGCTCTGCTCGGGCACCGATGAGCGCACCGCGCTCGAGGACGTCTACGTCGCCGGGCGGATCGCCGAGAGTCTGCCCGGATCCAGGTCCGACTCGGCCCTCGTCGCGCTCGCGGTCGCGCGCGCCTTCCCGACCGCCTCCCAGGCGCTGGCGGCGAGCGCCGGCGCGCGAGCGCTGCGGACGGCCGGGCTCGGGGAGGACATCGCCTGGTGCGCGCGGGAGTCGGTGACCGGGGTGCTGCCGCGGGTCGAGTCCGTGCACACCGACGGCCGGCGGCGCCACGCGCGGATCAGCCTGGCGCCGCGGGCCGCAGCCGCGGCTTCGGGCCGCGGCCGCCGCGCCGAGGTCGGGTCCCCCTAATACTTAGTTATTTACTTAAGTATTTGGCCAAAAGATTAGTTGTTTGTTTTATCCCCGCCGCCTAGGGTCCGCGGCCGATGACCGACCTGAGCCCGGAGGCGCCGATGACCCTGGCTGACCCGCGACCGCGCGGCGCCGCCGACCGCTGGAGCGCCGGCGTCACCCCCTACGCCGAGATGGGCTACTGGGACCCCGACTACGAGCCCAAGGACACGGACATCCTCTGCGCCTTCCGGATCACGCCCCAGGAGGGCGTGGACGCGATCGAGGCCGCGGCCGCGGTCGCGGGAGAATCGTCGACCGCGACCTGGACCGTGGTCTGGACGGATCGCCTGACGCCGCACGAGCACTATCAGGCGAAGGCCTACAGGGTCGACGAGGTCCCGGGGACGCCCGGCCAGTACATGGCCTATATCGCGTACGACATCGATCTGTTCGAGGAGGGCTCGATCGCGAATCTGACCTCCTCGATCATCGGCAACGTCTTCGGGTTCAAGGCGCTCCGGGCCCTGCGACTCGAGGACATGCGCATTCCCCCGCATTACGTGAAGACGTTCCAGGGCCCGCCGCACGGGATCGTGATGGAGCGCGAGTACCTCGACAAGTTCGGTCGGCCGCTGCTCGGAGCGACGACGAAGCCGAAGCTTGGGCTCTCGGCCAAGAACTACGCCCGCGTGGTCTACGAGGCGCTGCGCGGGGGATTGGATTTCACCAAGGACGACGAGAACATCAACTCGCAGCCGTTCATGCGCTGGCGCGACCGGTACCTGTTCGCGATCGAGGCCGTGATGCGCGCCTCGGCGGCCACGGGCGAGGTCAAGGGCCACTACATGAACGTGACCGCGGCGACGATGGAGGACATGTACGAGCGCGCCGAGTTCGCCCGCGACATCGGCAGCGTGATCGTGATGATCGACCTCACCGTCGGCTTCACGGCGATGACCTCGATGTCGAGGTGGTGCCGCGCGAACGGGATGATCCTGCACCTGCACCGAGCGGGGCACGGGACCTACACCCGCCAGAAGACCCACGGGGTCTCCTTCCGGGTGCTCGCCAAGTGGTGTCGGCTGCTCGGCGTCGACCACATCCACGCCGGGACCGTGGTCGGCAAGCTCGAGGGGGACCCGAACAGCATCCGCGGCTACTACGAGGTCTGCCGCGCCCGGCGCTATGAGGCCAACCCCGAGCTTGGCCTCTTCTTCGCCCAGGATTGGGCCTCGCTCCCGGCGGTGATGCCGGTGGCCTCCGGCGGCATCCACGCCGGGCAGATGCACCAGCTGCTGCACTACCTCGGCGAGGACGTGGTGCTGCAGTTCGGTGGCGGCACGATCGGACACCCGATGGGGATCGCCGCCGGGGCGACCGCCAACCGGGTCGCGGTCGAGGCGATGATCCAAGCCCGCAACGAGGGCCGCGACTACTTCCAGGAGGGCCCGGACATCCTCGCGCACGCGGCCCGGGGATGCCCGGAGCTCGACGCCGCGCTCGAGGTGTGGAAGGACGTCACCTTCGAGTTCGAGTCGACCGACACGCCCGACGCGATCGTCACCCCGACGCCGGCCTGAGGAGGCTCAGAGATGCGGATCACCCAGGGGACCTTCTCCTTCTTGCCGGACCTCAGCGACGAGCAGATCGAGGCGCAGATCCGCTACGCCCTCGCTCACGGCTGGGCGATCATGGTCGAGCACACCGACGACCCGCATCCGCGCAACTCGCTCTGGGAGATGTGGGCGCAGCCGCAGTTCGACCTCGGCCCGGACGAAGTGGAGAGCGCGATGCGGACGGTGCGCGAGGCGCGCGCGGCCCTGGCCGAGCGCTACGTGAAGGTCGTCTGCTACGACGCATCCCTGGGGCGCCAGACGACGGCGCTCGCGTTCATCGTCGCGCGGCCGGCGCACGAGCCCGGCTTCCGGCTCGAGCGCCAGGAGCAGGCCGATCGCCGGATCCGGTACCAGCTTCACTCCTACGCCACCGAGGCGCCGGCCGGTCGCCGGTACGGCGCCAGTCCGAACGGCGACCGGGGGAGCTCGGGGTGACGGCGACCGCGCTCCGCCCGACGCCGGCGCCCGACCCGCAAGCCGGCCAGGCGCTTCGAGACGCCGAGGTCCGCGACGTGCTCGAGGACCTCGATCGCCACCTGGTCGGACTGCGGCCGGTGAAGGAGCGAATCCGCGAGATCGCGGCGCTGCTCGTGATCGACCGGCTGCGCGACGAAGCCGGCCTCGCGACCGTGCGCCCGACGCTGCACATGTGCTTCACGGGCAGCCCCGGGACCGGGAAGACGACCGTGGCGCTGCGGATGGCCGACATCCTCCATCGCCTCGGCTACGTCGAGAAGCCGACCGTGGTGTCGGTGACCCGCGACGATCTGGTCGGCCAGTACGTCGGCCACACCGCGCCGAAGACGAAGGAGGTGCTGAAGCGCGCCTACGGCGGGGTGCTGTTCATCGACGAGGCCTACTACCTCCATCGGCCTGAGAACGAGCGCGACTACGGCGCCGAGGCGATCGAGGTGCTGCTGCAGGTGATGGAGTCCGAGCGCGAGCGGCTGGTGGTCGTGCTCGCGGGATACCGCGATCGCATGGAGGCCTTCTTTCGCTCGAACCCGGGCATGGGCTCGCGGATCGCCCACCACATCGACTTCCCGGACTATGAGGTCGACGAGCTACTGGCGATCGCCGAGCTGATGCTCGCCGAGCGCGCCTATGAGCTCAGCCCCGAAGCTCGCCGAGCGTTGCGTCGCTACGCCGAGCTTCGCATCGCCCAGCCTCGCTTCGCCAACGCGCGCAGCATCCGCAACGCGATCGACCGTGCACGCCTGCGCCAAGCCAGCCGCCTGTTCGATCGGCCCGAGCCGCTCACCCGGTCCGATCTGGTCACGATCGACGCCCACGACATCCTCAGCAGCTCCGTCTTCTCGGCTGTGGACGAGAACCCGATCGAGGCGGCCGGATACGGCCCCGGGGCCGGCGCCTGAGGGAAGGCTTCGATGGCGCGCCCGATCATCCTCGGGGTCGTTGGCGACTCCGCTGCCGGCAAGACGACCATCACCCGCGGCCTCGTCCGGCTCTTGGGCGAGGCCCAGGTGACCCATATCGCCGCGGACGACTATCACCGCTATGACCGGCGGCAGCGAGCCGAGCTCGCGATCACGCCGCTGCACCCGGAGTGCAACTACGTCGACATCATGGAGCAGGATCTCGGCCACGTCCGCGCCGGGCGCGCGATCCTCAAGCCGGTCTATCGCCATCAGGACGGCACCTTCGGCCCCCCGGACTACGTCGAGCCGAACCAGTTCACCGTCGTCGAGGGACTGCTCGGGTACCACACCCAGGCCCTGCGCGACGTCTATGACGTGCGCGTCTTCCTCGCTCCGCCGGAGGAGCAGCGCCGCGAGTGGAAGGTGCAGCGCGACTGCTCCCGCCGGGGCTACACGACCGATCAGGTGCTCGAGGAGCTCGATCGCCGCGAGGCCGACTCCGAGCTCTTCATCCGGCCACAGCGGCGCCACGCGGACATCGTCGTCTCGTTCGTCCCCACTCGGCGCTTCGACCAGGATCACCTCGATGCGATCCTCACCCTTCGCGGCGGGCTCAAGCATCCGGATCTGGGCCCGAGCCTGAGCGTCGAGGACGGCGAGGCCGCGGACGAACGCGTCGTCCACGTCCCCGGCGACATCGATCCGGCAGCCGCGGCGCAGGTCGAGGAGACCGTCTGGGACCGGATGCACTTCGCCAACCACCTGCGCTCGGAGCGCCTCGGCGAGTTCACGATCGGCACCCAGCTGCACCGCTCCGAGTCGCTGGCGATCGTCCAGGTGCTGATCCTCTATCACCTCGCGACGGCCGGCGCGGCGGTCGCCCTCGGCGGCGAGACCAGCCGCGTGGACACCGACGAGCACCCGATCGTCACCCAGGCGGTGTCCAAGTGAGCGTCGTCGAGCGGCTTCCCGTCGCGGCAGGCCCGACCGGCGACGACGCCGCAACCGCGATCAACACGATCCGCGGTCTCAGCATGGACGCGGTCGAGGCCGCCAACTCCGGGCACCCGGGCCTGCCGCTGGCGATGGCGCCGGCGGCCTACGTTCTCTACGCGCGGGCGATGCGCCACGACCCGGCCGACCCGGATTGGCCAGACCGCGACCGCTTCGTGCTCTCCGCGGGCCACGGCTCGATGCTCCTGTACGCGACCCTCCACCTCGCCGGCTACGACCTGTCGCTGGACGAACTGCGCCGCTTTCGCCAGTGGGGCTCGCGCGCCGCCGGCCATCCCGAGCGCGCGCCGGGGACGCCCGGGGTCGAGACGACCACCGGACCGCTCGGCCAGGGCTTCGCGAACGGGGTCGGGATGGCGATGGCCGAGCGCTTCCTGCGCGAGCGCTACGGCAGCGAGATCGTCGACCACCGCGTCTACGCGATCTGTTCGGACGGCGATCTGATGGAGGGCGTCGCCTCGGAGGCCGCGTCGCTCGCCGGCCACCTCGGGCTCGGCCGCATCGTCTACCTCTACGACGACAACGCGATCACCATCGACGGGTCGACTGAGCTCGCGTTCACCGGCGAGGACGTCGCGGCGCGCTTTCGCGCCTACGGATGGCAGGCGCTGGCGGTCGAGGACGCGAACGACCTCGACGCGTTGGAGGGCGCGATCGCGGAGGCCCAGGCCGACCTGGACCGGCCGTCGCTGATCGCCGTTCGGTCGGTGATCGGCTGGCCGGCGCCGACCAAGGCCGGAACCGCGGCCGCGCACGGAGCCCCGCTCGGCGCCGACGAGGTCCGCGCGACCAAGCTGGCGCTCGGGCTCGATCCGGATGCGAGCTTCGCCGTCCCCGAAGCCGCCCTCGAGGCCTTCGCCTCCGCGCGGCGCAGCGGCGCCGAGGCGAGCGCCGACTGGCGCCGGCGCGTGGCGGGCTGGCGGGAGGCCGAGCCCGCGGCCGCCGCCGAGTGGGACGCCGCCCAGGCCGGGGAGCCGCTGGCGCCGATCGCCTCGCGGCTGCCCCGCTTTGGCGGGCCGACCTCGACGCGATCGGCCGGCGGCGAGACGATGGCCGCCTTCGCCGACCTGGTCCCGACGATGGTCGGCGGCTCCGCCGACCTCGCGGGCTCGACCAAGGCGCAATTCCCGGGCGCCGCCAGCTTTGACCGCGAGTCGGCGGGTCGCCACATCCACTGGGGGGTGCGCGAGCATGCGATGGCGGCCGCCGTCAACGGGATGGCGCTTCACGGAGGGATCGTGAAGCCGTTCGGCGCGACCTTCCTGATCTTCTCCGATTACATGCGACCGGCGATCCGGCTCTCGGCGCTGATGCGCCTCCCGGTCGTCTGGGTCTTCACGCACGACTCGATCGGGGTCGGCGAGGACGGTCCGACCCATCAGCCGGTCGAGCACTACGCGGCCCTGCGGGCGATCCCGGGGCTGACGGTGATCCGCCCGGCCGACGCCAACGAGACCGCCCGGGCTTGGGTGGCGGCGTTCGCGGCGCCGGGGCCGGTCTGTCTGCTGCTGACCCGGCAGGACGTGCCCGTCGTCACGCCCGGCCCGGACGACGGCGGGGACGCGATCGATTGCGGCGGCTACGTGCTCGCCGAGACCAGTGGCCGCGCACCGGATGCGGTGATCGTGGCGAGCGGCTCCGAGGTCGCGGTGGCGCTCGACGCGCGCGCCGGCCTCGCGCGGGACGGGGTCGAGGCTCGGGTCGTCTCGATGCCGTCGTGGGAGCTGTTCGAGGCGCAGGCGCCCGCCGATCGGGAAGCGCTCCTGCCCCTCGGGGTGGCCACCGTCTCCGTCGAGGCCGGGATCGCCCAGGGTTGGGGGCGCTACGCGGACAGCTCGGTCTCGCTGGAGCGCTTCGGCGCGAGCGCTCCGGGCCCGGAGGTCTTCACCCGGCTGGGGCTCACGGCCGAGGCCGTGGCCGACGCCGTGGCGAGGCTGCTCGCCGATCGCGAGCTGAACGCCGCGCCCGGCGCCACCCGGCCACGTTCGCCGTGATCGCGACGATCCCGACGCTGCCGAGCGGGGCCAGCAGCTCCTCGATCGGCAGGCCGGCAACATGGGCGAGCAAGGGATTCATGGTCAGTCGCCGGTGACCGCGACGTTGACGGTCGAGCAGCGCCCGCACTTGACCCTGACCTTCTTGGTCATCTGCATCGGGTGCATGGAGGCCGCGAGCACGTTCCCGCACTGCACGCAGACGTAGTCATCGGGCCCGTTGCCCGAGAACGCCGGCCGGTCGGGATCCTCCTGCACCGCGGTGCCGGCGGCGAACGGCACCTCGCCCTCGCGGATCTCTCGCATCGTCACCGTCGCCATCGCGAGCGTGTCAGAGGTCCCCGAGCTTGCCGGTGAAGTCGGTGATCAGCGCGTCGAGGACGCCGACGACCACGCCCTCCCCCATCGACGCCGCCTTGCCGGTGATCTGGGCGCTCGTGTGGATCGCGCCGCCGCCGTCGGCGAGCTCGAAGGTGACGTCGGCGTTCGCGTGTCCCTGGCCGCCGGCCTCCTTCGACTTGACGCGGAGCACCGCCCGGTGTGCGGCCTCGTCCTTCTCGACCACCTCCACCGTGCCCGTGAACTTCATCGACATCGCCCCCATCTTCAGGACGATCTCGGCCTTGACGGCGTCGGGACTCGTCGCCTCGACGACGCGGCCGCCGTCCACGCATGGGATCACGCGTTCCAGATCGGTGACCGCCGCGAAGCTCTCATCGATCGGCTTCGTGGTCGAGAACGAGTGGTCGAGCTCGGTTGCCATCTAATACCTCCTTCGGTTGGGCGCCGTTTATATGCTCGGCGCGTGTCGCTCGAGACTGGTACGCATCGACTCGGTCCGGACAGCGCCACCCTCGCGGTGCGCACCGGGCGGGCCGGGGCGGCGGCGAAGGCGGGGCACGACCTGCTCATGCACGTGACGGAGTGGTCGGCGGCGATCGTGGTCGGGGACGAGCCCGCGGATGTGCGGCTCGAGCTGACCGCCGACCCGAGCTCGCTTCGCGTGCGCGAGGGCACCGGCGGGATCCAGGCGCTCGGCGACGAGGACCGCGACAACATTCACCAGACGATCGACGACGAGGTGTTGAAGCGCCGCGAGATCTCCTTTCGCTCGACGGGCGCCGAGCCCGCCGCCGCAGGTGTGATCCGCGTGGAGGGAGACCTGTCGCTGTTCGGCAACACCCGCCCGATCGCCTTCGATCTCACGGTCGGCGATGACGGCACGGTTGCCGCGACCGCGATCGTCAAGCAGAGCGATTGGGGCATGAAGCCCTACTCGGCGCTGTTCGGCGCCCTCAAGGTGGCCGACGAGGTCGAGGTCGTGCTCGAGGGCCATCTTCAGGCTCCGGCTTCCCAGCCTCAGTCGCGGTAGACGGCCTGCGCGTCGAGGCCGCCCTCGACGCCGGGCGGCAGCGCGCCGGTGCCGTGCGCGTAGAGCGCGAGGTCCTCGATCGTCTTCGTCCCGCCATCGCCGGCGACCCAGCCCCCGTTCGACCACGAGAGGCTGTCGGGCGGCGCGTCGAGCGCCACGCCGGCCAACAGCCGCGCCTTGTCGCGGATCCGGCCGCTCGCCGTCTCGATCGCGGCCGGGGTGCCGCCCGAAGGGCTCGTGTTGAACCCGTGCCCCTCGCCGAACCGGTCGGTATCGGCGGGGACGACCTTGACGTCGAGCGCCGGAACGCCGAGTTCGGCGGCGACGAGCGCCGCGTACTCCCCCTCCTTGCCGTCGGACTCGGTGGTCAGGCTGAGCACCATCTTGCCCGTCGGATGGACGCGCAGAAACACCGCCCGGTAGGCCTCGTCAGCCATCACTGATCCTCCTCGTCGTCGTTCGTCCCGGCCCGTGCAGCGAGCCGCTCTCGTTCGTGGTGCGCGGTCAGCGCGTTGTGCTCCTCGAGGTCGCAGAACGCCGGCTGCGGTCCGCCCAGCGGATGCGGCGGGACGGCGGGGCGCTCGCACCCCGGGTAGATGCAGGTCTTCTCAGTCGCGTTCACCGATCGACCATCCCGGCGTCGTCCTGCCCCGGCTCGGCCCGTATCCGCTCGGCATCGCCACCGAGCTGCCGGGAACCGGGGTCGCGCTCGCCCACGGCTCCTCCTCCGGCTCCGCCGGCGGCTCGAGCACCGCGGCGGCCGGGGCCACGTCGGTCGCGCTCGCCGCAGCGATCGCGTCGACGACCTCGGCGAGCGCGTCGAAGCTGTGGCCGCTGACCAGCGCGTCACAGTGCTCGAGCGCGGCGACCATGCCGCCGGCGCGCACCGAGAACTCGCTCGCCCCGACGCGCGGATTGACCCAGACGATCCGGTGCGCGAGGCGCGCGAGGCGCTCCATCTCGCGCCCCACCAGCGCCGGGTCGCCGCGCTCCCAGCCGTCGGAGAGGATCACCACGACGGCGCCGCGGGCCATCCCCCGCCGGCCGTGGCGATCGTTGAACTCCTTCAGCGCCTCGCCGATCCTGGTCCCGCTCGACCAGTCGGGCGCGGTCGCGGCGGCGCGCTGGATCGCGCGATCCGGGTGGCGCGACGCGAGCGCTCGCGTGACCCGCGTGAGCCGCGTGGCGAACACGAACGCCTCCGCGTTCGGGCCGGCGCCGGCGGCGCAGGCGAGGAACTGCAGGTAGGCGCGCGCGTAGGGCTCCATCGAGCCGGAGATGTCGCAGAGCAGCACCAGCCGGCGCGCGACCATGCGGCGGCGGCGGCGCGCGAGCACGGTGGGATCGCCGCCGGTGCGCAGGCTCCGTCGCAGGGTCCGCCGCAAGTCGATGCGCTGGCCGTGGCCGGCGCGGTCGAACCTGCGGGTCCGCCGCATCGGCGTCGCCAGCTCGAGCTGCGCCATCAGGCGGTAGAGGCGCGCCAGCTCACCGGGGTCGAGCGCGTCGAAGCTCTTCGAGGCGAGCACCTCCTCGTCGCTCGCCATCGCCAGCGGAACGTCGAGCTCCGGGGCATCGGGGCTCTCCGCGCCGGAGGGCGACGAGCCGGCGCTCCCCCGCCTGCCCGGCTCGTGCGACGCGCCGGTTGCGCCCTTGCGCTCGGCCGGCGGGCGCTGATCGCGGGCGGCCGGAACCGTCGTCGGGCCCTCGACCTCGGGGGCCTGGTCGGGCCCGCCGCCGAAGACCGAGGCGAACACGGCGTCGAAGGCGCCGGCCTGAGCGCGGTCGGTGACGAAGATCGAGCGCGCGGTCCAGTACAGGCCCCGGCGACTCTGCGGGCGCGTCAGCGTCAGCGCCCGGGCGAACTCCGCGGCGCGCTCGGGCGTGACCCCGAGCCCGGCCTCGCGCAGGCGATGACTCAATGAGCCCGCCAGCGCCGCCAGGTCGAGGTGGACCGTCTCGACCGCGAACGGGCGCGGCGCCGAGCCCTCAGCCACCGCTGCGCACGAGCTGGTCGAGGCCGGCCGCGCGGATCACCTCCTGGTCCTCGTCGTACTTGAGCACCGAGCCGAGCGTCAGGTCGACCGCGGCCTCGTCGAGGCGCTCGATCCCGAGCAGCTCGAGCGCGGCGAGCCAGTCGATGGCCTCGGCGATCCCGGGAGGCTTCTGGACGTCGCTCGCCCGCATCCTCGAGACCGCGTCGGCGACCTGGACCGCGAGCGTCTCGGCCGCACCCTTGACCCGGCGGCGGATGATCTCCACCTCGCGCTCGGGCGTCGGGTAGTCGATCCAGCGGTACAGGCAGCGGCGCTTGACCGCGTCGTGGAGGTCGCGGGTGCGATTCGACGTGAGGACGATGATCGGCGGGTGGGTCGCCGTGATCGTGCCGAGCTCGGGGATCGTCACGCTCGCCTCGCCCAGGAGCTCGAGCAGGAACGCCTCGAAGTCGTCATCGGCGCGGTCGATCTCGTCGATCAGCAGCACCGCCGGGCGCGGCCCCGGGTGCTCGAGCGCCCGCAGCAGCGGGCGGCGGATGAGGTAGTCGGAGCCGAACAGCTCCTCCTCGTCCAGCGACGCACCCTGGGAGTCGGCGAGCCGGATGCTGAGCAGCTGCCGGGGATAGTTCCACTCGTAAAGCGCCTCGGCGGCGTCGATCCCCTCGTAGCACTGCAGCCGCACGAGCGGCGTCTCGAGCACCGCCGCGAGCGACCGCGCCGCCTCCGTCTTGCCGACCCCCGCCTCGCCCTCGAGCAGCAGCGGCTGCGGCAGGCGCAGGCTCAGGAACATCGACGTCGCGAGGCCCTCGTCGACCAGGTAGTCGACAGCCGCCAGGCGCTGGGCCAGCGTCTCGACGTCCGGGACGATCCTGCCGACCTCCTCGGCCGCCGCGCCGGTGTCGCCGGACGGGCTCACGCGACCGCGAGCGCGTCGATAACGGCCTGGTAGTCCTCGGGCGTGTCGACGTCGAGCGGGATGCTCCCGGCGATCTCCACCTCGGCCACGTCGTCGGCGCGACGGTCGAGCAGGCGCCAGACGCCCTTGTCGCCATGCAGCTCGGCCAGGTCGGCGAACACCTCGCGCCCGAACGCGATCGGGTGCCCCCTGCCGTCGTCGTAGCGGCAGACCGCCAGCGGGGCGTCGCCGCGCCCTGCGAGCAGGGCCGCCACCGTCTGCGCCGAGACGCCGGGCTGGTCGCCGAGCATCAGCACGAGCACCTGCGCGCGCCGGTCGACGGCGGCGAGCGCCGCGGCGATCGACGACGAGCAGCCCTCCCCGTACGACTCGTTGACGACCACCTCGGCGCCGCTGAGGTCGACCTGCGCGCGGACCGGCTCGGCGGCGCCGCCGATCGCGACGATCAGCTGGTCGAAGCTCGCGCTGCGGGCGACTCCGACCACGTGCCCGAGCAGGGTCTCGTCGCCGTAGGCGAGCAGCTGCTTCGGCCGCCCGAGGCGCTTCGAGCCGCCGGCGCCGAGCACGAGGCCCGTAACGAAGCGCTCAGCCGGCGACGGAGGCATGCTCGCTCTCGGCCTCGAACTTCGCCTTGCACCCGTCGCAGCAGAAGTAGATGGTCTCGCCGTCGCGCTCCAGCGACGGAGTGCCGGCGACAGCGGCGACGGTCATCCCGCAGACCGGGTCGACGGCGAGCTTCGGCGACGTCGGCGCCCGGTCGGGCGCGGGCGCGTCGTCCGGCGCCCGGGCGGGCGCATCGGCCCCGGACCGCCTCACCTCGACCACCTTCGCGAGGATCGAGACCGCGATCTCGCCCGCCGTTCGCGACCCGATCTCGATCCCGGCGGGCACGTCGATGCGGGCCAGCAGATCGTCGGCCACCCCGTCGGCGCGGAGCTCGTCGAGGACGCCCGCGCCACGCTTGGCGCTGGCGACGAGGCCGACGTAGGGCAGCTCGGACTCGAGCCCGCGGCGCAGCGCGTGCAGCTCGTCGCGTCCATGCGCCGCGATGATCACCGCGAGGTCGCCCCGTTGGGGCTCCGCGCCGCCGGCGCCCGCCGCGACCATCTCGAGCTCGAGCTCGACCCCGATGCGCTGCAGCGCCGCCGCGATCGGCGTCTCGCCGACGACCAGCACCCGCGGGGCGGGAGGCGCCGGCTCGAGGAAGACCTCGATCGCGCCCCCGGACAGGCACGGGTTGCGCACGGTGACCGCGCCGTCGGTGACCGCGACGCCGCCGTCGGCGCCGTGCTCCTCGCCGTCGGGAAGGATCCGGAGCAGCACCGGCTCGCCGCTCTCGAGGGCGATCAGCGAGTAGGCCCGCACGCTCTGCTCGGCGCAGACGCCGCCGACGAACCCGTCGATCGTCCCGTCGGCGAGCACGAGGGCCACGCTCCCGGGCTCGACGCTGGTCGGGCTCTGCGCCCGGACCACGGTCGCGGTCACGAACGGGACCCGGGCTGCGGTGAGCTCCTGCGATCGCCGCGAGAGCTCGGCGGGGATCATTGCGGCGGTTCGGGGCGCCCCTGCATCGCCGCCCAGACGCGCGCCGGGGTGCAGGGCATGTCGATGTGGTCGACCCCGTGGGTCTCGTGGAGCGCGTCGATCACCGCGTTGACGATCGCCGGCGGCGAGCCCACGTTCGGCGACTCGCCGACGCCCTTGGCGCCGAGCGGGTGATGCGGGCACGGGGTGACCGTCTCGCCGAGCTCGAAGTCGGGGCACTCGAGCGCGGTCGGGATCAGGTAGTCCATGAACGAGGAGTTGAGGCAGTTGCCCTCCTCGTCGAAGGAGATCAGCTCCATCAGCGCGATCCCGACCCCCTCGGCCAGGCCGCCGTGGATCTGGCCGTCGACCACCATCGGGTTGATCCGCACGCCGCAGTCGTCGACGGCGATGAAGCGCCGGATCGTGACCTGGGCGGTGTCGGGGTCGATGTCCACCACGGCGATGTACGCGCCATAGGGATAGGTGAGGTTCGGCGGGTCGTAGATCACCTGCCCGTCGAGGCCGCCCTCCATCCCCTCCGGCATCGGCTCGCCGCTGTAGGCCCGCTCGGCGATCTCCTCGATCATCGCGCCCTTCTCGGGGTCGCCCTTGACGTACCAGCGGCCCTTCTCCCAGGCGAGGTCCTCGGGCCTGGTCTCGAGCATCGTCGCCGCGATCAGGCGGGCCTTGTCGCGGACCTTGCGCGAGACGATCGCGACCGCCCCGCCGGAGACCGGGGTCGAGCGGCTGCCGTAGGTGCCGAGCCCGTACGGCGACTTGTCGGTGTCGCCGTGGCGGACCTCGACGTCCTCGGGCGGGATCCCGAGCTCCTCGGCGACGATCTGCGCGAAGGTGGTCTCGTGGCCCTGGCCCTGGGTCTGGGCGCTGATGCTGACCACGGCCTTGCCCGACGGGTGCACGCGCAGGTCGGCGCCGTCGTTCATCGACAGCCCGAGGATGTCCATGTGCTTGCGCGGCCCCGCGCCGACGCCCTCGGTGAAGAACGCGACCCCGATCCCCATCAGCTCGCCGCGGGCGCGCTTGTCGGCCTGCTCGCGAAGGAGATCGTCATAGCCGGCGATCCCCATCGCGACCTTCATGGTCTCCGCGTACTCGCCGGAGTCATAGGTCCAGCCGGTCGTCGTCTCGTACGGGAACTGCTCGGGCTTGATGAAGCTGCGCATCCGCAGGTCGATCTGGTCGGCGCCCATCTCCAGCGCCAGCGCGTTGACCATGCGCTCGACCAGGTAGACGGCCTCCGTGATCCGGAACGAGCACCGGTACGCCACGCCGCCGGGCGCCTTGTTCGTGTACACCGCCTTGACCTTCACGTGCGACGCGTCGAGGTCGTAGGAGCCGCAGACGATGTGGAAGAAGCCGGCCGGGAACTTGGTCGGCTGGGCGGTCGAGTCGAAGGCGCCGTGGTCGGCGATCACGTCGACGCGCAGCCCGGTGACCTTGCCGTCCTTCGCGCACATCTCGGCGCGCATCACGTAGTCGCGGGCGAAGCCGGTCGACATCAGGTTCTCCGAGCGGTTCTCGACCCACTTGACCGGGACCCCCGCGACGATCGAGCCGGCGATCGCGCAGACGTAGCCCGGGTACACGGGGACCTTGTTGCCGAAGCCCCCGCCGATGTCCTGGCAGCGGATCCGGATCATGTGCTCGGCGAGCCCGGCCACGTGGGCGTAGACGGTGCGGTGGGCGTGCGGCGCCTGGTTGCCGTTGTAGATGTCGAGCTGCCCGGTCTCCGGGTTGAAGTCGGCGATGATCCCGCAGGTCTCGAGCGGCGCCGGGTGACAGCGCGGGTAGATGATGTCGCGGCTGACGACCGTGTCGGCCTCGGCGAAGACGGCGTCGGTCGCGGCCTCGTCGCCGGCCTCCCAGGTCGGGCTCGCCAGGTTGTCGCGCTGGCCGGACTTGTCGTCGCGGATCAGCGGGGCGTCATCGTCGAGCGCCTTGCGCGCGTTGACGATCGCGGGCAGCGGCTCGTACTCGACATCGATCAACGAGAGCGCGTCGTTGGCCGAGTACTCGTCGGTCGCGATCACGAACGCGACCTCCTGGCCCTGAAAGCGGACCTTGTCGCCGGCGAGGACGGCCTGCGTGTCGTACGAGATCGTCGGCATCCACGCGAGGCCGAGCGTCTCGAGGTCCTTGGCGGTCACGACGGCGGCGACGTTTGGGTGCGCGAGCGCGGCCGACGTGTCGATCGAGACGATCCGTGCGTGCGCGTAGGGGCTGCGAAGGATCGCTCCGTGGACCATCCCCGGCAGCTCGATGTCGTCGAGGTAGGTGCCCTGGCCGCGGATGAAGCGGGCGTCCTCCTTGCGCTTCAGCCTCCCGAAGCCGATCGGCCGCTCGGTCGAGGGGCTCGGAAGGTTCTCGACGACCGCCATGTTCAGGCCTCCTGTCTCGCGCCGGCCTCGTGCTCGGCCGCCCAGCGCACCGCGCTGACGATGTTCTTGTACCCCGTGCAACGGCAGATCGCTCCCGAGATCGCCGTCCGGATCTCCTCGTCGCTGGGGTCGGGGTTCTCGTCCAGCAGCGCCCGCGTCGTCATCAGCATCCCCGGCGTGCAGAAACCGCATTGCAGCGCGTGGCGCTCGTGAAATCCGCGCTGGACCGGGTCGAGCTCGCCGTCGACCTCGAGCGACTCGACCGTGCGGATCTCGTGGCCCTCGCACATTGCCGCGAGCACCGTGCAGGACTTCACCGGCTTGCCGTCCATCAGCACGACGCACGCGCCGCAGTTGGACGTGTCGCATCCCCAGTGGGTGCCCTTGAGCCCGAGCGTGTCGCGGATGAAGTGGACGAGCAGCTGGCGATCCTCGATCTCCCGCGAGACCTGCTCCCCGTTGACGGTCATCGAAACGTTCACGTCAGCTCTCCTGTCCGAGGGCGCGCGCGACCGAGCGTCGCAGCGCGCGTTGGGTCAGCACCCCTGCGAGGTGGCGCTTGTAGTCGACCGGGCCGCGCCCGTCGGCGCCCGGCGAACAGTCCTCCGAGGCGATCGTGCCGGCCTGCCTGAAGACCTCTTCCGAGGGTTGGCGGCCACGCAGGAGCTCCTCCGCTCGGTTGAGATGGATCGTCGTCAGCCCGACCGCGCTGAGCGCGATCCCGGCGTCGGCGATCGTCCCGCCCTCCATCCACACGACCGCCGAGGCCGCGGCGATCGCCCAGTCTCCGGCGCGCCGCTCGACCTTCTCGTGGGCGCTGCCGGCGCCGGGGCGGACCGGCAGCCGGACCTCGGTCAGCATCTCGCCGGTCCCGACCGCCGTCATGTACGGGCCGACGTGGAAGTCCTCCATCGACACCACCCGCTCACCCTCGGGGCCGCGGATGACGACGCTCGCCTTGGCCGCCGAGCAGACCGCCGAGAGGTCCTCGGCCGCGTCGGCCTGACAGAGCGACCCGCCGATCGTCCCCCGGTTGCGGACGACCGGGTCGGCGATCACGTCCTCGGCGTCGCGAAACAGCGGCAGGCGCTCGGCGAGCAACTCGGAGCGCTGCAGGTCGACGTGGCGGGTCAAGGCCCCGATCCTGATCTCGCCGTCGGCCTCGCGGATGTAGGCGAGCTCGGCGATCTCGTTGATGTCGATCAGGTGCTCGGGGTTGGCGAGCCGCAGCTTCATCATCGGGAGCAGGCTGTGCCCGCCGGCGACGATCCGCGCCTCGGGCCCGCGCCGCGCCAGGGCCTCGAGCGCCCCGTCGACGCTCGTGGCGCGCTCGTACTCGAATGGAGCCGGGGTCTGCAAGCGAATTCCTCTCAGTTCACGGTCGGGGGGTGGGAAGCCGCTTGCGCGGCGCGCCAACGTCCTCGCGGCGCTCGTACTGCTCCGGCGCGTCCGTGCCGATCACCGGCGAGCGCGGCAGGTTCTCGGGCGCCTCCTGGCGCACGTTCGGATACAGAAGCCGCGCGGCGAGGCTGCCGCCCTCGACGTTGCGCAGGACCTCTCCCGCGGGGCTCGCGGCGGCGATCGGCGCCTCGCGCCCGAGCCGGGCCAACGTCAGCGTGCCGCGGGTGTACACCTCGCCGATTCGCGGCGGGTCGATCGCGCCGCTCTCGGGCACGTCGCGCAGGCCGGCGGCCGCGGCTCCCGGGTAGACGCTCTCGATCAGGCCCATCGCATCGCTGAGCCCCGCCTTCTTCACCAGCAGGCCCTCGAGCAGGCCGACCCCCGCGTCGAGCTGCTGGTTGATCGAGCCGACGATCTCGTTCACGGGCTCGCTCTTGGCGACGATCTCACCGACGCCGACGATCACGTCGTCGAGGCCGGACGCGATCCGGCGCAGCTCGACGATCGTCGAGACGAGGTAGTAGACGAGCGCGAGCACGATCAGGACGACCGCGATCAGCATCACCACCCCTGCCGCGGGCAATCTAGCTCGCCTTCCCCTCGGCGTCGTCCACGATCACGTCGAGCGAGCCGCCGTAGGCCGCGACCCCGGCGACCGTCTGCTCCACCTGGTCCTTGGTCGTCACGAGGAGCGCCGCCGCGTCGAGGTCCTTGGAACCGGCGTCGGCCACGGCCGCGATCTTGTCGACGCTCGGGACGATCCCCCGCGCCGCCTCGAGCACCCCCCGCAACAGGTAGACGACCACCGGCAGGATGACGAGCAGCAGGACGATGTCGCCGAGCCACCAGAGGGTCATCGCGGCCTCCGCTCGGCGACCATCGCCGCCTTGCGCCCGATCCCCGGGAGCGCCGAGAGGATGATCTCGAACTGGGCGTTGATCGACTTCACCGCGGGTTCCAGCGGACGCAGGTGCTCGGCCTCGACCCCGCTGAGCGCGTCGGCGAGCGTCGCCAGGCCCTGCGAGATCGCGGTCAGCCCGGCGCGGACCCGGATCAGGGCGATCGCGAGCACCGCGACGACGACGACCGCGAGCACGACGCTGAGGAGGATGTAGGCGTCGGTGCTCATGCGGCGGCCCCCTCGCTCTGCTCATCGGCGGCGCCGAAGCCGTCGGTGAGCGCGTTCATGTAGCCGTCCTGGACGACTGCCTCGTCGACGATCTGGGCGAGCACCGGCGCGGTCGCCTCGAGCTCGGGAATGTGCGCGGTGTTCGCGCTCACCTTCCCTGCGGTCTCGAGCAGGCCCTCGACCGAACGCTGGATCCTCGCGACGTTCGCCAACAGCATCGCCAGCAGCCCGGCGACGACCAGCGCCGCGACGAGCCCGATGATCAGCGCGATCGTCCAGAAGCCGTGACCGGAGAGCGCGACGATCGTCATCTGCCGACCGCCGCCTTTCGCAGAGCCCGAGCCGAGTGCAGGATCCGCACCCCCGAGTCGTTGATCCGCGAGATTCCGTCGAGGCCGTCGGTCTGGCGGCGGACCACCTCGACCGCCTCGTCGGCCGTCTGCGCCTGGGTTGCGATCCGCCGCGAAAGGGCCACGATCGTGATCACGATCGCCGCCGCGACGGCGATCACGACAACGCCGAGGACGATGCCGATCGTCCAGCCGCTGCTCGACGCGATCGTCAGCAACGAATCTCCTCAGACGAACCGTGGCAGCGGGTCACCGCAATTCCTTCCTCCTCCATCCCGACGCCGTCGGGATTCGCACATTATCCCAGACGCAGAACCTCGGCCAAGCCGGCCGCGCGCCGGTCAGCCCGGCTCGCCGGTCGAGGCGGTGCGATTACCCTTACGTCCGGAGAGCTGACGTGAGCACGCTGCCGACCTCCGAGAGCATCGCCGCCGATTGGTTGCGCCACGGCAGGCGAGTCGTCGGCGCGACCCTGGTCGAGACGATCGGTTCCGCTCCGCTCGACCCCGGGGCGCAGATGCTGATCGACGATCAGCTCACGATCGAAGGCTCGGTGACCGGGGGCTGCGTCGAGGGGGCGCTGGTGGAGGAGGCGCAGCGGATCCTCGACGGCTCGGCGCCGAAGGTGGTCACGTACGGGATCTCCGACGAGCAGGCGACCGGGGTCGGGTTGATGTGCGGCGGCACCGTCCGCGTCTTCGTGCACGAGCACGGCCCCGAAGCGCTCGAGGCGATCGAGGCGGTCGCCGAGGCCCGCGCGCTCGGGGAGCCGGTCGCGCTCGCAACCCTGCTCGAGGGCGCCAACGCCGGGGCGAAGATGGCGATCCTCGCCGACCGCGCCGTCGGCGGCCTCGGCGTCACCGGCCTGCTCGACCACTCCGTGCAGCGCGACGCGCGCGGCCAGCTCGACGAGGGGCTCTCGCGAATCCGGCGCTACGGCGAGGACGGCGCCCTGATGGGCTCCGAGCTCGCCGTCTACATACAGGCGTTCTCGACGCAGCCGCGGATGGTCATCTTCGGGGCGATCGACTTCTCGGCCGAGATGGCGAAGCTGGCGAGCGAGGTCGGCTACGCGGTCACGATCTGCGACGCGCGCCGTCCGTTCGTCGAGAGCCCGCGGTTCTCGGCGAGCGCCGAGGTGGTGGTCGACTGGCCCGATCGATACCTCGAGGGCCAGCGGCTGAGCTCGCGCGACGTCGTCCTCGTCTTCACCCACGACCCGAAGTTCGACGAGCCGGCGCTGATCGAGGCGCTCGAGACTGATGCCGGCTTCGTCGGCGCGCTCGGCAGCCGCCGCACCCAGGAGCGCCGGGTCGAGCGCCTGCGCGAGCGCGGGCTCGACGACGACGCGATCGCCCGCATCCACGCCCCGTGCGGCCTGGACGTCGGTGCCCGCACCCCGGCCGAGACCGCGATCTCGATCCTCGCCGAGGTGATCGCCGTCCGCAGCGGTCGCGCCGGCGAGAGCCTGCGCGAGACCGAGGGGCCGATCCACCCCCAGCCGGCCGCGGTCGATCCGTCCGGTTGAGCCGGCCGGCTGGGCCGCGCGGTCAAGATACGAGCGGTGACCCACCCGAGGAGGCTCGATGACCTACGTCGCTGACCCCACGCGTTACGAGGGCAAGATGCAGTACCGGCGCACCGGCCGCTCCGGGCTCGATCTGCCCGTCCTCTCGCTCGGCTACTGGCACAACTTCGGCGACGACCGGCCGTTCGACGTCCAGCGTGAGATCGCTCGCCGCGCGTTCGACCTCGGCATCGTCCACCACGACCTGGCCAACAACTACGGGCCGCCCTACGGCGCCGCCGAGATCAACTTCGGACGACTGCTGCGGGAGGACCTTCGGCCCTATCGGGACGAGATGGTGATCTCGACCAAGGCCGGCTGGGACATGTGGCCCGGGCCGTACGGGCAGGGCGGCGGCTCGCGCAAGTACCTGCTCTCCTCGCTGGACCAGTCGCTCGACCGGATGGGCCTCGACTACGTCGACATCTTCTACAGCCACCGGCTCGACGGCTCGACCCCGTTGGAGGAGACGATGGGAGCGCTCGACAGCGCGGTCCGCGCCGGCAAGGCCATCTACGCCGGCATCTCCTCATACGACGCCGAGCACACCCGCGAGGCCGCGGCGATCCTCGCCGAGCTCGGCACGCCCCTGCTGATCCACCAACCGTCCTACTCGATGGTCAACCGATGGATCGAGACCGAGGGGCTGCTCGACGCCGCCGCCGGGCTCGGGGTCGGCGTGATCGGGTTCACCGCCCTCGCCCAGGGGCTGCTGACGGATCGCTACCTCGAGGGCGTCCCCGAGGGCTCGCGGGCGACGCAGGACAAGACCTTCGACACCGGCTGGCTCACCGACGAGATGACCGGCCGGCTGCGGTCCCTGAACGAGATCGCCGGCCGTCGCGATCAGACGCTGGCGCAGCTGGCGCTCGCCTGGGCGCTTCGCGACGAGCGGGTGACCTCACTGGTGATCGGCGCCTCGTCGGTCGAGCAGCTCGAGCAGAACGTGGACGCGCTCGACCACCTCGAGTTCAGCGACGCCGAGTTGGCCGAGATCGACGCGCTGCTCGCCGACGCAGCCGGGGTCGACCTCTGGGCCGAGGCTCGCGTCGGCGAGTGGTAGCGCGGGCGTCCTAGACGTTGATCGGCCCGGGATCGGGATCTGGATCCGGATCCGGGGGCGGAGGCGGAGGCGGAGGCGGAGGCGTGTGACCGTGACAGCCGCCGTGGCTCGGACTCGCCGGCCCGGCACCATGGCGCGTCCCATGACCCCCGCCCCAGCCGTAACCGCCGCCGCGCGGTCCATAGAAGCCCCGGGCCTGGGAATGACCCGCGCATGCGGAGCACGAGCGCCCTTGGCTGGGTCCCCCTCCCCCACCGGCGGCCAGCGCGCTGCCGCCTCCGGTGAAGGCCAGACACGGCCCCCGTCGCCACGGTGATCGCGGCCCGCTTTCGCAGCTTCATCAGTTCGTCCCCCTTGTTCGGTGACCGACCCTTCCTGGATCGGCGCAACCGAGCCGGGTGTTGAGCGGCTTGGAACGAGCGTCCAGTCCGGGTGCTCCGTCGAGGATGGCCCGCCGCCCGCTGGTGGAGCGGCGGACCCTCGCCGAACCTACTTGAGCACGCGGATCAGCTTCTTGTTGACGAACTCCTCGATGCCGTAGCGGCCGAGCTCCCGGCCGAAGCCCGATCGCTTCACGCCCCCGAAGGGCAGCTCGGCACCGTCGGCGCCCACCCCGTTGACGTAGACCATCCCCGTATCGAGGCCGTCCGCCACCCGGAGGGCCTGCTCGGGATCGTCGGAGAACACGTACGAACCGAGCCCGAACGGCGTGTCGTTCGCGAGCTCGATCGCCTCCTCCTCGGAGCCGACGCGGTACACGCTCGCGACCGGCCCGAAGAACTCCTCGTGATAGGCGTCGTTCTCCGGGGTGACCCCCACGAGCACGGTGCTCGAGAAGTAGTTGTCCTTCCGGTCTCCGCCCGCGGCGATCTCGGCGCCCTGGGCGACCGCCCGGTCGAGCTGATCCTGCAGGGTCTCCGCAGCGTTCGCTGACGAAAGCGGTCCCATCTCGGCGCCCTCGGCCATCGGATCACCGGGCTCGGCCGCGGTCATCGTGGCGGTGAACTTCTCGAGGAAATCGTCGTAGAGCTCGTCGGCGACGATGAACCGCTTCGCGGCATTGCACGACTGGCCGGTGTTGTCGAGGCGACCGGCGACCGCGGCCTCCACCGCCTCGTCCAGGTTCTCGGCTCCCAGAAGAATGAACGGATCGGAACCGCCGAGCTCGAGCACGACCTTCTTCAGGTTGCGCCCGGCGATCTCGGCGACCGCGGCGCCGGCCCGCTCGGAGCCCGTCAGCGAGACGCCCCGGACCCGCGGATCGGCGATCACGTCGGCGATCTGATCGTTCGAGGCGAGGATGGTCTCGTAGGCGCCGTTGGGGAAGCCCGCGTCCGCGAACATCGACTGGATGGCCTCCGCCGACTCGGGGCACTGGTGCGCCGGCTTGAGCAGGATCGTGTTGCCGACGACGAGGTTCGGTCCCGCGAAGCGGGCCACCTGGTAGTAGGGAAAGTTCCAGGGCATGATCCCGAGGAGAGGCCCGACGGACGTCCTTCGGATCAGGGCGGTGCCGTCGCCCGCCAGCAGCGAGATCGGCTCATCCTTGAGGAACTCCTCCGCGTTGTCGGCGTAGTAGCCGTAGATGTCGGCGCAGAAGTCGACCTCGCCGAGGGCCTGCTCCATCGGCTTGCCCATCTCGCGGACCGCGATCTCGGCCAGCGTCTCGCGCCGCTCCGTGTGCATCTCGGCCACCTTCTTGACCATCGCCGCGCGCTCGGATACCGAGGTCTTCAAGCCCCAGTTGCGATGGGCGTCGTCCGCCGCCGCGATCGCCGCCGAGAGATCGTCGTCGGAGATCTCCGGATAGTCCTTGACCGTCTCTCCGGTTGCCGGGTTGATGACTGCGTATTTGCCCATCGTGCTCCACTCCTCGTGCGATCGCGTGGCGTTTTCGCTGATTACCTGGGTCGCTCACCCCAGGCTACCCGCTTCCGCCGAAGGCCGTCGTGGCGGTGGCGATCGCCAAGCACTGTGGTTCTCCGCCCCGCCGCTCAGGTTCGCGTCCCGCCCGGGCGGTCGCGCCCAGCCGCCTTCGAGAGCAGCAGCCGGATCCCGTCACCGAGGCCCTCGGGAATCGCGGCCGAGGGCGACGCGCCCGGGTGCTGGCTCGCGATCCGCACACGCAGGACTCCCGGCATGATCCGGAAGCGAAGCGGCGAGTCCAACACGGTGGCCTCGCCGTCGATCCCTGCGGCGATCGGCCCGTCGGATTGAACTTCGAACTCGGGCGCCGACCACTCACGCCACGGACGTTGGGGCAGGCGACGGCCACCGCGTCCCGTCGGCGCCGCGGCGACTGTGATCCCGAGCAGGCCGTCGTCGATGCGCGGCCGCGTGCCGGAACCGACCGCCCGACCGAGCCGGTAACGATTGTTGGAGACGAGGATCGCCGCACCGGAGGAGTGCTCGTGGCCACTGGGCCCGGTCCACCGAAGCTCGAGTCCCGCGCCCTCCGGCCCGAGGGCGTCGGGCAGGGTTCCGAGGATCGTGCGCAGCTTCGCCTCGCGGTAGCCCTCTCGCTGGACGGCCTCCGCGTAGAGGCCGAGCGAGACGTTGTTGACGAACACGCGCCCGTTCACCTCCGCGAGATCGACGCGGCGTTCGCCCCCGTTTACGAAGGCGTCCAGGCCGCCGACGACGTCGTCTCGGTCGACCCCGAGGTCGAGCGCGAAGTGGTTGCGCGTGCCCGCGGGGACGCAGGCGTACGGCAGGCCGTGCTCGGCCGCGATCGCCGCAACGATCGCCTGCGAGCCGTCGCCGCCGGCCATCGCCAGCCCATCCGCCCCATCCTCGATCGCGCCGCGCACGAGCTCGGCGAGGTCGGTGCCGAGCCGCAGCTCGATCGGCTCGATCCCACGGGCGCGAGCCTCATCGGCGAGCTTGAAGCGCTCGGCCTTGCCGCCGCCCGACTTCGGGTTGAAGAACAACACCGGCCGAGCCGGCGGCCGAGTCGGGGCGAGCGAGGTGTGGACAGAGACGGCGGCCTTGGCGGCGGTCATCGCCCCGAGCACGGCCGCCCCGACGATGATCGCCTCCGCCAGACCGCCGTCGAGGACGACGATCAGCGCGCACGCGACGACGAAGAGGGCGGCGCAGCCGACGCCGATCACCCGGGCGGCGCCGACCCTGATCAGGCCGTGCCAGGCCGCGGCGGCGGCGCCGATCAGCAGCGCGGCCAGGATCAATCCGCGCGGGAAGTTGGCGATCGCGGCATAGACGCCAACCGCGACCGCGACGATTCCCAGCGCCACGGCGACAATCGCCGCCCCTCGCGCCCTGCTCATGGCCGCCGTTCGTGAGCCCGTTTCGGACCGCGGAAGTTGGCTCTCGATGGAGCCATGGTTCGGTGTGCTCCGCGGGCCGTTACGACGCCTGCTCTTCGGCCTCGAGCAGCGCAACGATCGCGACACCGATCGCCTCGGTGATCTTCGCCGCGGCGGACAGCGTCCTCGGGGTGCCGACGACCGGAGCGACGGCGACCAGGATGTCCTGGATCTGCTCAACCGTCATGCCGGCCTCCATCGCGGGTCCGAGGTGCATCAGATAGGAGCCCGCCGGCGCGTCCACCGCGACCAGGGCGGCGATGCGGACGGAGAGCAGGGAGTTCTCGTCGAGTCCGCAGCGAGCCACCGACTCCGCGGTCATCGCGAGGAGGGTGTCGAGGACAGGGGTCTCAGAGGGTGTTTCAGGCATGTCGTCCTTTGGATCGGGATTCGGGTTACCGTGCGAACATAGGCGTCCGGCGGCGAGTGGCGCCTCCGGTTTGACTCCCCATCGGCCTCCGTGGTCGCTGCGGAGTCGCGTGGAACTCGGCCCCGGCGCCGTCAGGCTCCGAGGCTCATCTCACGCGGCGCCGGCCCCGCTCACCGCGGGCGCCATCGCGGGCTCCTCGGCGATCGGGCGCACGTCGACCGCGATCACCTTGTACTCCGGGCACGAGGTATTGACGTCGCGCGAGGAGCCGACGAGCAGGTTGGTCTTCGTCTCCGGGAAGTGGAACGTGGCGAAGACGTGGCCGGGCTTGATCCGCTCGGTCACCTGCGCGGCGATCTCGACGCGCCCCATGCGGCTGCGCAGCGAGACCCGATCGCCGTCGGCGATCCAGAGGCGCTCGGCGTCGTCCGGGTGGATCTCCAGGTGGTCGCGATCGGCGAGCTCGACGTTGCCCGTCCGCCGCGTCATCGTCCCGGCGTTGTAATGCTCGAGCCTGCGGCCCGTGACGAGCATCAGCGGGAAGTCGTCGTCGACCTGATCCCCCGGCACCTGGAAGGGAAGCGCGGCGAACCGCGCCCTGCCGCCGGGCAGGTCGAACTCGCGCTCATAGAGCGTTGGCGCATCGGTGCCGTCGGCGTCGATCGGCCACTGCAGGCCCTCGCGACCGAGGCGCTCGTAGGTCACGCCGGCGAAGTGCGGGGTGAGCGCCGCGATCTCGCGCATCGCGTCCTCGGGGGCGCTCCAACCGGTCTCGTGGCCGAGGGCCCGCGACACCTCGTTGATGATCTCGAAGTCCGTCTTCGCCTCGCCGGGGGGATCGATCGCCGGCTCGACGAGTTGGATCCGCCGCTCAGCGTTGGTGAACGTGCCGCGCTTCTCCAGGAACGACGATGCGGGCAGGATCACGTCGGCGAAGTTCGTCGTCTCCGTCTCGAAGATGTCCTGGCAGACGAGGAACTCGAGCGACTCCAGCGCCCTCACCACGTGCGCGGTGTCGGGGTCGGTCTGGGCGACGTCTTCGCCGAAGATGTACATCGCCTTGAGGTCACCGGCGACCGCGGCGTCGAACATCTCCGGCACCTTGTAGCCCTTCTCGCGCGGGATCGAGACCCCGTAGGCCTCCTCGAAGCTCCGGGCGACGTCCTCGTCGCCAACCGAGCGATAGGCCGTGTAGGTGTCCGGCAGGGCGCCCATGTCCGAGGAGCCCTGAACGTTGTTCTGGCCGCGCAACGGCATCAGCGCCGAGCCGAGGCGGCCGATCTTGCCGGTCATCAGCGCCACGTTGCAGATCAGGCGCACGACCTCGGAGCCGTACTTGTGCTCGGTGACGCCGAGGCCCCACGAGAAGCACGCGTTCTCGGCCTCGCCGTAGATGTGCGCCGCCGCCTCGAGGTCCGCGGCGGGCACCCCGCTGATCTCCTCGACGACCTCCGGCGGGTACGAGGCGAGCAGCTCCTGAAGCTCATCGAAGCCCTCGGTGCGAGCGTCGATGAACGCGCGGTCACAGAAGCCGTCGCGCGCGACCACGTGCGCGATGCCCAGGATCACCGCGGCGTTGGTGCCGGGCCGCGGCGCGAGGTGGATCTCGCCGTAGTCGGACAGCTCGATCCGGCGCGGGTCGATCGTCACGAGCCGCATGCCGCGCAGCACCGCCTGCTTGATCCGCGCCCCGACGACGGGGTGGCCCTCGGTCGGGTTCGCGCCGATGATGATGGTCGCGTCGGCGTGGTCGAAGTCGCTGAACGAGCCCGTCGCCCCCGACAACCCCAGCGACTTGCGCATCGCAAACGAGGTCGGCGAGTGACAGACGCGCGAGCAATTGTCGATGTTGTTGGTCCCGATCGCGGCGCGCATCAGGCGCGACATCGCGTAGCAGTCCTCGTTGGTGGCGCGCGACGAGGCGAGGCCGGCGATCGCGTCCGGCCCGTGGTCGGCCTTGATCCGCCCGAGCTCGGAGGCGATCCGGCCGACCGCCTCCTCCCAGCTGGCGGGCCGGAGAGCGTCCCCCTCGCGGATCAGCGGCGTCGTCAGGCGGTCGCGCCGCTTCGAGAACTGATGCGCGAAGCGGCCCTTGAGGCAGGTGTGGCCCTGGTTCGCGGGTCCGTCGAGCGCCGGGCTGATCGAGACGACCTTCCCGTCGGCGACGTGTGCCTCGAGGCGGCAGCCGACCCCGCAGTACCCGCACGTCGTCGTCACCTCTGAGTCGTAGAGCTCGCTCATCTCATCCTCCGTCGGTGAGCGCGATCAGCGTCGGTTCGCTGATCGCTTCGGTGGGACAGGTGTCGGCGCAGGCGCCGCACGAGACGCAGGCCGATTCGCGGAACCCCTGGTCGAGGCCCGCCGCGATGTTCGCCTCGAAGCCCCGGCCGGTCGCGCTCAGGGCGAAGGTCCCCTGGACCTCGTCGCAAGCGCGGACGCAGCGGCCGCAGGAGATGCACAGGTCGTGCCGGAAGGTCAGGTACGGGTGGCGCTCGTCGGCGGGCGCGGGCGGGTGAACCTCGCCGCCCCACCGCGGCTCGCCGACCTCGAGCCGCCCGGCCACCTCGGCGAGCTCGCTCTCGTCCGGCGGTGGCGCATGCAGCTCCGAGAGGACCAGCTCGACGACGGCGATCGCCACGCGCCGGGCGACCGGGTCCTCGGTGTCGACCACCATCTCGTCGGCACAGGGCGTCGTGCATGCCGGCACCACGGTCGACGCGCCGACCTCACCATCGCGCCCCCTCGCGGAGCCGACGAGGCAGACCCTGCAGGCGCCGAACGGATCCTGGCGCTCGTCGTAGCAGAGCGTCGGGACCCACCTGCCGGCAGCCCTTGCGGCCTCGAGGATCGTCGCCCCCACCGGGACCTCGACCCCGACTCCGTCGACGGTCACCCGCACCGGTGACCCGGCCTGTCCGTTCTCGGTGCTCATGCGAGTCCGAGCTCCTCGGGATAGTGCTTCAGAAGGCTGCGGATCGGCGCCGGCATGCCTCCTCCGTGTGCACAGAGGCTACCGACCTCCAGGGCCTCCAGCAGGTCCTCGAGGCGGGCGCGGTCGACCGGCTCGTCGGCGACGAACATCTCGTGCGCGCGCGCGAGTCCGATCCGGCACGGGAAGCACTTGCCACAGCTTTCGTGGGCGCCGAAATGCAGCAGGTGGCGGGCCACCTCGCGCATGTCGGTCCGATCGTCGAAGGCCAGGATCCCGCCGTGGCCGAGCATGCAGCCCTCGTCGGCCAGCGGATCGAAGTCGAACGGAACCTCCATTCGGCTCGCCGGCAGGATCCCGCCGAGCGGGCCGCCGATCTGAAGCGCCTTGATCGACCGCCCGTCCCGGAGCCCGCCCGCAAGCTCCTCGCACAGCTCGACCACCGGCCGGCCGAAGGGCACCTCGTAGACGCCCGGGCGGGCGAAGCGCTCGTTGAAGCAGACCAGCTTCGAGCCCGACGTGGCCCCGGGGCTGAGGGCGCGGTACGCGCCGGCCCCGGACCGCGCGATGAAGGGGATGTTGCAGAGCGTCTCGACGTTGTTGACGACCGTCGGGCGCCCGTGAAGGCCCCGCTGGGCCGGGAACGGGGGGCGGGCGGAAACCGTGCCGCGCAGGCCCTGCAGACAGGCGAGCAGGGCCGTCTCCTCGCCGACGACGTAAGAGCCCGCTCCCTCGACGACGGTGACGTCGAACGCGAAGCCGGATCCGGCGATGTCGGCGCCGAGCCGGCCCTGCTCGCGAGCCCGGCTCGCCGCGGCCTCGAGCACGGGCTTGGAAAGCGGGTACTCGGACCGCGTGAGCACGAAGCCGTGCTCGGCGCCGACCGCGTAGCCGGCGAGCGCCATCCCCTCCAGGAGGAGCTCCGGGCTCCGCTCCATCAGATACTTGTCGATGTACGAGCCCGGGTCCCCCTCGTCGCCGTTGGCGACGATGAACTTCTCGTCGCCCTCGGCAGCCCGCGCGAACGCCCACTTCTGGCCGGCGGGGAAGCCCGCGCCGCCCCGGCCTCGGACCTCGGCCTCCTTGACCTCCTCCAAGAGCTCCTCGGGGGTGAGCTCCTGGAGCGCCCGCTCGATGCCCGACCAGTCCCCGGGGAGGGTCAGCACCGGCTCATCGAGCACCGACCGCCATTCGGGCTCCGCGGCCTGCACGCAATCGCCGGCGAGGACCCGCTCGACGACCCCGGGCCCGGCGTCGATCACGTCGCCGTCGCGAATCGCCGGGGAGGAGTGGCAGAAGCCCAGGCAGACCGTCTCCGCGAGCGAGACCGACCCGTCGTCGCTGCGCTCGCCGAGCTCGAGCCCGAGCCCGTCACGGATCCGGTCGACGTGATCGTCGCCGGTGGCGGCGAAGCACGCGGTCCCGGTGCACACGCGAAGATGGCGCTTGCCGCGCGGCTGCAGCAGGTCGTCGTAGAAGGTGGAGACGCCGTAGACCGTGCTCTCGGGCAGGCCCGAGCGCTTCGCGGCCTCGCGGCGATCGGAGTCGGTGATCTCGCCGTTACGCTCGAGCGCGTCCTTGAGCACCTCGAGCGCGGTCGGGGCGGACTCGCCGTGGTGGCGCCGCACGAGCTCGACCAGGTTCTTCGACACGGCTTCTAGCGCTCCGGTGCTGGGAGGGCGCCCCGATCGCCCCCGCCGGGGGGTCCGCGGACGATGGTTTCTTCCGACCTCTCCATTGCCTGAGGCTATCGAGGCCATCCCGTGGTGATCCAGCCACCCGGGTTCCGGGCCCGGCACAGGAAAGGCGCGCGGCAGCGGGCCTTTCGCCCATGGCGGGGCCCGATTCGTCTCTCGCGCACGGATGGGGTCAAGACACCCGGTACGGGCTAGGCTGCTCCCATGGCCACCGGACGGCGTTGGCTCGAGGAAGAGATTCAGGCGGTTCATCCGTCGATCTGGGGGCCACCCGCGGGAGACGTCGAATACGTCGTGGTCGATGAGATCGAAGAGGACGTGGCCACTCTCGTCATCGAACCGTGGCCTGACCTTGATCAGCGCGGACGACTCACCTTCTCGGGCAGTGAGCTGCGCCGGGACGTCCAGCTCGAGAGGCAGCAGTTCGAGCGGCTGTTGCAGAATCGCGTCGCTCCCGGTCAACTGACCGCGGTGCAGGTGGAGGCCTTCGCCTCGCGTCCGCTGCGGGTGGGTGATGTGTTCTGCGCCGTCATCGATCGAGCCCTCATGGGATCGGACCCTGACGACCCTGCCCGCTGGCTGACGCGCCCGGTGATCGATGTCAGCGCCGAAGCCAGGGAGGCGGCCAAGACTCAGTACTTCGCCGCCGTCGGCCCGGTTCTCGGAGCCGATCAGGTGGAGGAGATCGCCGACGAGTTCTTCGACGGGCCGGAGCCGGGTTAGATGCCGGCCCCGGATCTCCCTGAGGCGCTCCTCGACGACCCGGCCGACTTCCTGGCCGATGCCAGGTCAGAGGACCTTCTCTACTGGGTGCTGAGCGTCGGCGATGGTGACTGCCAACTGCTCTTGCTCCCGGCCTTGGACGACGGGCGTCGTCCGGTCATGGTCGTCGACGTCGTCCGGCCCGCGAAGCTCGAACGGCTGCTCAACGATCTCATCGCCGCAGGGGTGCTCGTTGCGCCGGTCACGCCAGATCTAGTCGTAGCTACTCACCCGCACGACGATCACATCGGAGGCATGGCCTCCTTCCTCAAGGCCCATGAGGGCAAGGTGAGAGAGCTCTGGGATCCGGGGTACTGGCACACCTCCGGCGCCTTCCACTCGATGATGCAAGAGGTCGAGGACCAGGCAATCGACTACCTGCAGCCCTCGAGCGGGACGTCGAAATGGATCGGCCAGGTCCGCATCACCGCCCTGGCGCCGGGCATTTCACTTCGTAATCGTTTCGACTCCTATGGCATCGAGATCAACGACTCCTCGATCGCCCTGAAGCTCGAGTTCCCCGCGGCACGGGTGATTCAGCGCGACGACAAGCGACTGCCCGTTGATCTACCGACCAGGCAGACGCTGATCCTTGGGGCTGACGCCCAGACCACCTCGTGGTCGCAGGTGCTCGTCGACTTCCCGCAGCTGGGTCCGGAGAAGACCGCCGTCTCCGAGGTCTTGAAAAGCGCCCGCGGCAACGAGCCTCTCGATGCCCAGGTTCTGAAGGTTCCCCATCACGCCTCCAAACACGGGATCAACTTGGAGCTGATGGAGCTGATGTCGCCCCCGCTGAGCGTCGTTTCCTGCGGGCGCGAACTGGGCAAATACAACTTCCCTCACCTGGTGGCCCAGGAGATCATGCGCGAGGCGCGTGAGGCCGTTGCCGCATCGCCGACCAAGCCGCGCAGCCCGGACGATGTGCTTGGCATCCATTACACGGGGTCCAATCTCGACAACGGCGAGCCGGCCGGCTCGGTGGGGGTGATCCTCTCCGCGGGTGGCGGCCGCAAGCTCTACCGATTCTGTGAGGCTGATGACGATGTCGTCTCGCTCGGGGCGGCTCGCCGGGTGGGATGACGGTCGCTGTGAGGGGCGCGCCGGTGTCGGATGACTAAGAAGGTGCTCGTCCTGGGAGGCGGGGTCGCCGGGATGAGCGCGGCTCACGAGCTCGCGGAGCGCGACTTCGAGGTCGTGGTCCTCGAGTCGCGCCCGATCGCGGGCGGCAAGGCGAGGAGCATGCCGGTGCAGGGGACTGGGACGGACGGTCGCCGCGATCTCCCCGGCGAACACGGCTTTCGCTTCTTTCCCGGCTTCTATCGTCACCTTCCGGACACCATGCGCCGGATTCCGTTCCGAGGCGAGCGCGATGGCGTGCTCTCGAACCTAGTGCCGGCCACCCGCGTGCAGATGGCGCGTGCGGGTGGTGCCGAGATCGTCGCTCCCTCCCACCTCCCGGCCACGCTTACCGAGCTCGACCTCGCCTTTCGCGCTCTCTTCGCCTACGCCTCCGAGCTCGGCATCCCGGCCGACGAGCAGGCTTACTTCGTCGATCGGCTGTTGCTGTTGCTGACCTCCTGCAAGGAGCGTCGCTTCGCCGAGTTTGAGCACCAGAGCTGGTGGGAGTTCTCCGGCGCCCAGACGCGCTCGGCGGCCTACGGCAAGTTCCTGGCGGACGGGCTCACCCGGACGCTGGTCGCCGCCAAGGCGCGCGAGATGAGCGCCCGCACCGGCGGCTACATACTGCTCCAGCTCCTCTTCGACCTCTCGCGGCCGGGTAGCCAGGCCGACCGGGTGCTGAACGGTCCTACGAACGACGTCTGGATCGATCCGTGGCTCGCGCACCTGCGCTCGCTCGGCGTCGATTACCGCAGCGAGCATCAGGTCCAGGCGATCCATTCTGCCGGCGGGCGAATCACCGGCGTCGACGTGGTCGCCGGCGCCAACGCATACGAGGAAAGCGCCGATCTCTACATCGCCGCGCTACCGGTCGAGGTAATGCAACTGCTCGTCAGCGACGAGCTCACGCGGGCAGAGCCCCGGCTGGCCCGCCTGCACCGGCTGCGCACCCGCTGGATGAACGGGATCATGTTCTACCTCGACCGCGACCTGCCGCTCGTGCACGGGCACACCGTCTTCATCGACTCGCCCTGGGCGCTGACCTCGATCTCGCAGGCGCAGTTCTGGCCCGCCGTGGAGCTGGAGGAGATGGGCGACGGGCGAGTCGACGGAATCCTTTCGGTCGATGTCTCCGACTGGGAGGCGCCGGGCATCGTCCACGGCAAGCAAGCGATGTACTGCTCGAAGGAGGAGGTCCGGGAGGAGGTCTGGGCGCAACTCGAGGCCGGGCTGGAAGACGCCGGCACCGATGTGCTCGACGACGCAAACGTGCTCGCCTGGTTCCTCGATCCCGCGATCGTCTACCCGAATCCGACGACCGCGATGAATCTCGAGCCGCTGCTGATCAACACCGCCGGCTCGTGGGAGGACCGCCCCGAGGCCGTGACCTCGATCGACAACCTCTTTCTGGCCTCAGACTACGTTCGAACGTACACGGACCTGGCAACGATGGAGGGTGCGAACGAAGCCGCCCGCAGGGCGGTCAACGGCATCCTCGAGCGGACGGGCTCGAACCAGCCGCGCTGTCCGCTGTGGGAGCTCACGGAGCCGGCGATCTTCGCTCCGGCGCGCGCCCTCGACCGCGTGCTTTTCGCACTTCGGCGGCCGGCCCCGCAGCAGTTCCGGGTGGTCGACGGGCGGATCGAGGCCTCCGCGGTCGCCTCGGTCGGGGCCTCCGCCATCGAGCGGGCCTCGCGGATCCTGGGCTAGTCGCTCTACAGCAGCCGGAACGCCGTTACTTGCCAGTCAGCCCGTGTCGCCGTGCTGGAGCATCCAAGCCACGAGCTCCTTTAGCTCCGGCGGCACCGCGTCCTCGGCGGCGGTCACCTGGTACCGCCGGCCTCCCGCCTCGACGCTGAGGTCGTACTGGAATCGATCGGTGCCGCGGCCGCGCAAAGGTGAACGCCGGGCGAGACCGGCCAGGTCGAGCTTCGAAGCGAGATGCTCGACCTCCGCCGCCATCGGCGCCTCGAGCGCGCTCGTGTCGATCAACCGCGTCACGCTCAGTCCACCGATCCCGCCGCTCCTGATCAGCTCGAGACGCACCGCCTAGGGCTTCGGGGCGGGCACGCCAACCTTCTCCCAGCCCCCGTAAACGGCCTTGGCCTCGGGGCTCGCCGAGCCGTGGCGCTGTCGGGCGACGCGAACCGTGATCTCGGCGAAGCGCTGGAAGCTCGACCCTGTCCCAAGCGCCGGGTCGCGAAGCGCCTCATACCAGATCGGACCCGCGGCCTCCCAGCTGCGCCCGCCGAGCGTCGTTGCGACGGTATAGAAGGCGTGGTTGGGGATGCCGGAGTTGATGTGAACGCCGCCGTTGTCCTGTTGCGTCTCGACGTACTTGTTCATGTGCGCGGGCTGCGGGTCCTTGCCGACGAGCGGGTCGTGGTACGCCTCGCCCGGCGCCTTCATCGATCGCAGGGCGTCGCCCTGGATGCCGGGCGTCCAGACCTCATTGCCGATCAGCCAGTTGGCCTCGGCTGCGGTCTGGTCTCGCTTGTGCTGCTCCACCAGCGAGCCAAAGACATCGGACATCGACTCGTTGAGCGCGCCGGACTGACCGAAGTACTCCAGGCCAGCCTCGTCCTCGGTGACCCCATGTCCGAGCTCGTGGCCGATCACGTCGAGCGAACGCGTCATCCGGCGGAAGATCTGGTCGTCGCCGTCGCCGAAGACCATCCGCTTCCCGTCCCAGAACGCGTTCGGGTAGCGCTCGCCGAAATGAACGACCCCTCGCAGCGGCATCCCGGAGTCGTCAATCGAGTTGCGGCCAAAGACCTCGTTGAAGAAGGCGAACGTGTCGCCGAGGCCCTTGTAGGCCTCGTCGACCGCCTTGTCACCGGTCGCCTTCTGTCGCTCGCGGCGAAGGACCTCGCCGTTGACGTTTTCGGTGCCACGGGCGTCGCGGATCGTGCGGTTGGGCTTGGCGGCCGCACGGACGGCGAGGGCATCAGCCCCCTCGCGTGGTCCGTCGCCGCGAACCTTGGCGTTCTGAACCCGAGCGAAGCGAATCGACTGATCACGTCCCAGCGCTCTGACAGCCCAGGCCCGCTGGTCCTCGTCCCCGTTCAAAGCGATGCTCTCGAGGATGCTCGGCGGAAGAATGCAGTGGAGCGGGTTCCGGCAACCCTTCATCGGGACCTCCTTCGCTCAACGATCTCCTGTGCTGCGAGCATAACCCCACCACCTGGTTCGTCCAAAGCGGCTATCGGGCTCGGGGAGGTGGTCCCGATCGTCCGCGTCACGCCAAGTGAGGGGTGGCCGGCTCAGGGGGAGATGTCCGGCTGCTTCGGCAGAAGCCGATGGCCGTCGACGACTGCGGCCGCGACATCAGCGAGCTTGGTGTTGGCCCGGCGCGATTGGTCGCGCAGCATCTCGAAGGCGGTGGCCTCGTCGACCGAATGACGCTCCATCAGGATGCCCTTCGCTCGCTCCGTCACCGCTCGGCGGCCGAACGCGCCCTCGAGGTCGTGGTACTCGGTGAACCGGCGCAGCACGATGTCGATCGCGCTCTGCCAGTCGTCGACGTCGGCGTCGGTGATGTAGGCGAAGATGCCGCGCTTCGATGCCTCCTTGACGAAGGCGGGATCGGGCGCGTGCATGAGGAGGATCACCGGGCATGCGGCCTCCTGCACGATCTCGCCGATCATGGCGAGGGCATGCTCCGAGCTCTTGCCCAGGCCGACCAGCGCGACGTCGGGTTGCTCCGTGGCGGTCACGACTCCGACGTCCGCAACGTCGATCTCGCGTGCGATCACCTCATGCCCGAGGTTCGCGACCATCGGTGCGACGAGCGCCAGCCGATCCCTGCGCTCGTTGGCGATCAGCACTCGGAGATGCTCGGTCTCGCGATAGCTCATCAAGGTCCAGTCAGTCGCGAGTCTAACTCGGAGGCAGCGCGCGCCGAGGGCCTCCTGCGTCCGGGTGTATGGTGGATAAACGCTCCGCCTCAAACCTCGGCGTGCGAATCCTTTCCGGCTCCGACCCTCGGCCGGTGTAGGGGCGTACCGACCTCAAATGGTCTGCGCCGCAACCGCCGACGTTTGGAGCCACATGTCAGTCACCACCGAAAAGCCTTCCGGCGCGACAGAGATCCGTCCCTTCCAGGTTGAGGTTCCGGAAGAGGACTTGGACGACCTCCGGCAACGCATCGCCGCGACGCGCTGGCCGACGAAGGAACTCGTCGACGATCGGTCGCAGGGCGTCCAGCTGGCCACCACGAAGGCCCTCGCCGACTTCTGGGAGAACGAGTACGACTGGCGCGCATGCGAGGCGAGGCTGAACGCGCTCCCTCAGTTCAAGACCGAGATCGACGGCGTCGAGATCCACTTCATCCACGTGCGCTCGGAGCACGAAGATGCGCTGCCGCTGATCATGACCCACGGCTGGCCCGGCTCGGTCGTCGAGCTGCTCGAGACCGTCGGGCCGCTCACCGACCCCA
Organism: uncultured Solirubrobacterales bacterium; assembly: GCA_963781265.1. Taxonomy (GTDB): domain Bacteria; phylum Actinomycetota; class Thermoleophilia; order Solirubrobacterales; family 70-9; genus WHSW01. The sequence continues at coordinate 57,064 of CAWAFH010000003.1, read as the reverse complement.
CCGCCCACGGCGGCGACGCCGCGGACGCGTTCCACCTGGTGCTCCCGTCACTCCCCGGCTACGGCTTTTCCGCTGAGCCGACGGAGCTCGGCTGGGACGCCGCCCGTACCGCCCGCGCGTGGGCGGAACTGATGCGACGCCTCGGCTATGACCGCTACGTCGCCCAGGGCGGCGATGTGGGTGCCCTCGTCACGGACCTGATGGGTCGCCAGGGGGTCGAGGGACTGGCCGGCTACCACCTGAACCTGCTCACGGCGGTGCTCGCAATCGGCGATCACCTGCCCAGGGAATCCGATCAGGAGCGCGCCGCGGGCGAGGCGGTCGCGACGTTCAAGGAAGACGGCTTCGGCTACTTCCTCGAGATGGCAACGCGGCCGCAGACGGTCAGCTATGGCTTGCTGGATTCACCGGTCGCGCTGGCGGCCTGGCTGCTCGATCACGACACGGACAGCTACTACAAGATCGCCGGCGCCTTCGTCGACGGAAAGCCCACGGGCAACCTCACACGGGAGCAGATCGTCGACAACATCACGCTGTATTGGCTGACCGGCACCGGAGTGTCGGCGGCCCGGTCGTACTGGGAGGACGCACGAGCGCTGGCCGCAGCGCTTGCGAGCGGCCAGCCTCCTCCGGCGGTCACCGTGCCGGTCGGCTTCACGACGTTTCCCGGCGAGATTTGGGCGACGCCGCGGAGCTGGGCCGAGGCGGTCTACCCCGGCCTCGCCTACTTCAACGAGGTCGACAAGGGCGGCCACTTCGCCGCCTGGGAGGAGCCCGGCGTGTTCACCGACGAGGTCCGCGCGGTGTTCCGGCCACTCCGCTAGTGGGCGTATTCGAAAGTCTGCGCGGTCGGACCCACATGCCGTCGCTCGGCGGGGCGACCGAGTGGCTCAACTCTGAGCCACTCGACCCCGCCGGGTTGCGCGGCAAGGTCGTGCTCGTCGATTTCTGGACGCTCACCTGCATCAACTGGCTGCGCACCGAGCCCCACGTCCGCGCGTGGGCGCGGGCCTACCGTGACGACGGCCTGGTGGTGATCGGAGTGCACACGCCGGAATTCTCGTTCGAGCGTGAGGTCGACCTCATCCGCAAGGCGGTCGAGGACCGCGACATCGACTACCCCGTCGCCGTCGACAGCGAATACGAGATCTGGAACGCCTTCGCCAACCACTACTGGCCGGCGCTCTACTTCATCGACACCGAGGGCGTCATTCGCGACCACCATTTCGGCGAGGGCGAGTACGCGCAGTCCGAAGAGCGGATCCAGCGTCTGCTTGGAATCGAGCGGGAGTTCGTCTCCGTCGAAGGTGCCGGCGTGGAGGCCGAGGCCGATTGGCCGAACCTGCGCACGCCCGAGACATATCTCGGCTTCGCCCGCGGAGGAGCCTTGGGGTCACCTGACGATCTGCGCCTCAACGAGTGGGCCCCGAGCGGCCAGTGGACGATCGATAGCGAGAACGTCGTCCTCAACGAGGCCGGCGGGAGCATCGCCTTCCGATTCCACGCACGCGACGCGCACGCCGTTATGTCGGGCGGCGCCGACAGGGTGATCCCGTTCCGTGTGCTCGTCGACGGCGAGGCTCCCGGCGAAGCGCACGGCGTCGATGTCGACGCCGGTGGCAATGGCGTGCTTGGCAGCGGGCGCATGTACCAACTCGTGCGCCAGCGGGGCGAGGTGCGCGAGCGGACGCTGGAGATCACGTTCGAAGAGCCCGGCGCCGAGGCCTACTCGTTCACCTTCGGGTAGCCGAGATGGGCGACTGGATCGCAGTTGAGGTCGCCCGCAGCGAGCCTGAGGCCGAGCTGCTCTGCTCGATCCTGCGAAGTGCGGGCATCGAGTGCGTGCCCCGGCTGACGAACGCCGGCGCCGGAGCCGGCGACGGGCTGGGTACCGTGGGGGCTGCGACCTCCGGGATATGAGAAGGCTGTGCCGCAGAAGACTGGGATGCCTTCGCGGCCTACACCAAGGACCACGGATATAGGGCTCGGTGGACAGCCCCGAGCGGGCACCAGATGGAACGTCTACCTCGCGATTCGATGACCGCGCTCGCCGAGGTGATCGCGCGGATGGAGGAGATCGAGGCGGGGCTGCCGCCGCGGGACGGCGTGCGGGCGTTCAACGAGCTCTATCTCGCCGTCACCCGCGCGGTCGTCGCAGAGCTCGGGGACCACGACTTCGAGGACCCGTCGTTCCTCGCCCGACTCGATGCTGTCTTCGCCGGCCTCTACTTCCGCGCCTTCGCCAGCGCCGGCGGCGGCGACGCGGAGGCATCGCATGCATGGCAACCCCTCTTCGACGCTCGCGCCGAGCCGCGGATCGCACCGATCCAGTTCGCCCTCGCGGGCATGAACGCGCACATCAACTTCGACCTCAGCGTCGCGCTCGTCGACACCTGCGAGGAGCTCGGGGTCACCCCGCGCCGCGATTCGCCTCAGTTCCGCGACTACACATACATCAACGAGGTCCTCGAGCGGGTCGAGGCGAGGATCAAGGACCGGTTCGCCACCGGCCTGATCGGTGTCGCCGACGAGGCCCTGGGGCGGCTCGACGACGTCGTCGCGATGTGGGAGGTCGCCCGGGCGCGCGATGCGGCCTGGACTCACGCCGAGGCGCTGTGGGCTCTGCGCGACCTGAGCGACCTGAAGGAGGCGTATCTCCTCGCAACGGGCCGGATCGTCGGCTTCGCCGGCCGGGGCCTCTTGATCCCGGTGCTTTGAGCGGTGGCTCTCTCGCAACCGCGGTTCGCGGCCGCGTTATCGTCACGCCTGGACTGTGCGGCACCTGATCTATCTGCTTCGCCACGCTAAGTCGAGCTGGGACGAGCCCGAGCTCGTCGATCGCGAGCGCCCGCTCGCCAAGCGGGGACGGAAGGCGGTCGTGCTGCTTCGCGAGCACTTCCAGGAGTCCGGGGTCGCGCCCGACCTCGTGCTCTGCTCATCCGCGGTCCGCGCGATCCAGACGCTCGACGGCGTTCGCGAAGGGCTTCCGCCGGGCGCCCGGGTCGAGATCGAGGCCGGCCTCTACGCGGCGGGCGCCGCAGCGCTTCTCGAGCGCCTTCGGAGCGTGCCCGAGGAGGTTGGCTCGGTGATGCTCGTCGGCCACAACCCGGGAATCGAGGACCTCGCCGCTGAGCTCATCGGCGGCGGCGACCCGGAAGCGCGCACGGCTCTGGAGACGAAGTATCCGACCGGCGGCGTCGCGACGCTCGCCTTCGAGGGGACGTGGCGAGAGCTCGACTCGAAGGGTGCGACGCTGGAGGCGTTCACGGTGCCGAGGCGGCTCGCGTAGAACCCTGCGTCGCGGCGGGCACTGCGGCGCAGGCCCGGGCGTCAGCGCGGACTATCCTCGGATCGGGGTGCGGAGCGATGGAGAAGCGGTGACATGAGCCAGAAAGTCAGTCCTGAGGTGGCGGCGAGAGTTGAGAGCGCGACGGAGGAGTCGGGAGAGGTCCCGGTCATCGTCACGCTCGCCCCGGGAACCGACCCCACCGTCCTCGAGCCGACGGGGATGACGATCCGTCGGGTGATCGAGAGCATCCCTGCGGTCGCAGGCACGGTGGCCGACGCGGACGTCCTCACCAACCTCGCCGCGCTCGGCAAGGTGGAGCGGGTCGAGTACGACGGCGAGATGCACGCCCTGTGATCTAGGGGATGCCGGGAACGGCGGCCGGCGGGGTCAGGGTGGAGGTCGCCTGTGCGGCGTCCACCCGGCCGTATCCGTAGAGATCATCGCGCCCGGGCAACCCGAGGCTGTCCGATGTCCTGGCGAGCAGGCGCCGGATCGTGACGTTGTCGCTGAATCGATGGCCGCCCCAGGCGACAGCGGCGGTCCCGCTCGCATGTGGGCACGCCATGCTCGTACCACTCATCTTTCCGTGGCCCCCGCCCGGAAGCGTGGAGAGGACTTGGACGCCCGGCGCACACAGTTCGACCTCGGGGCCGCGGCTGCTGAACGGCGCGATCGTGTTCGCGCCGTCGATCGCCGAAACAGCGATCACGTTCGCGTACCTGGCCGGCACGCCAACCCCGGGCGATGAGGTTGCGCCGGTGTTCCCGGCGGCCGCGAGCAAAAGGAGGCCCCGCTGCCACGCGAGATCGCACATGGCCTCGAGCGCGCTCGGCGCGCTCGAACCCCCCAAGCTCATGCTGAGGACCCGGATTCGGTGCTTGATACACCAGTCGATCCCGGCGATCAGCCAGCTCCAGTTCCCGCTCCCGCCCGCGCTGAGCACCTTGACCGCATACAGAGACGCGGCAGGGGCAACGCCGACGACCCCGGCGCCGTTGATCGCCGCTGCGATCGTCCCCGCGCAGTGGGTTCCGTGCCCGTTTCCGTCTTCAGGCCCCGGCTCACCCGCAACGAAGCTGGTGCCATCTCGGTAGTTCGATGAGAGGTCCGGGTGGGTGCCGTCGATCCCGGTGTCGAGGATCGCGACCGTGATGCCCATTCCGCGTGAGCAATCCCACGCCAGGGGGGCCTTGATCTGGTTCACCCCCGTCGGAATGGTCTCGGCCAGCGGTGACGGCTGATCTTCGACGGCGAGCGCGGGACCCGGAAGCTGGACGGGCGGCGGCGCCGCGACGGTCTCGAGCGCGTACATCTCGCCGTCGTCCTCGACCACGGCGACGTTTGGGTTCTTCTCGAGCGCCTTGATCTCGTCGTCAGACAGCGACAGGGTCACGATCGGCGCCTCGTACTCGTCGACGTCATAGCCCATCGTCTCGGGCGCCATCCCAATCGCCGCTCCGCCTTGGATCTCTCCGGCGCTGAGGAAGTTCACCTCCGAGGTGATGGCCTCCGAGAGGATCTCGAGCTTGTCCTTCTCGCCGTCCGGCCGCTTGTCCTTCGGCTTGAAGGTGACGATCACGGAGCGTCTCTCGCCTCCCCCCTTACGCGTCTTGGCCTTCGACCTTTGGCTTGAACGCGACGATCGCTTCTCGGCGGCCATGGGGCCCTCCTCGGCAGGCTTTGGGGTCCAGATCACGGCGCCGGGGCGCGCAGATGACTGTCACCGCCCCGCGACGTGGAGACGTCGATTCGGTCTAACCGATTCACCGGGGCAAAGTCAAATCCGTGGACGAACGTCTCATGTCCCTGTCGTCGAGGGCGGGTCCGATTCGTCTTCCGCGCCGGGTGCCGGCGTCTTGCTGCGATCGCGCTCGAATCGCTCGAGTTCGCCACGCAGGAGCGAGGTCATCCTCAGCCGCGGCACCACGCTCTCCCCCATTTCGAGGTCCGAGCGCCAAGCGCGAACCCTGGCGGTGAGCGTCGGGGCCTTGAAGAACTCCGCCGCGCGCTCGCCGACTTCGGCGTAGACCAGCCGCCAGTCGTGCAGGTTGGCGAGCTTGTCGGCGATGTAGATGGCCGCGCACTCTGCTCCCGACTCGGCGGCCTGTTCACGAAGCGCTCGCTTGCGCGCCTCCCAGTCGGCAATCGTCGGATCCTCGGTCAGCGCCGCGACCAGCCTCCCGACCTCTGCGCCGAACCTCTCGGTCACCGCGTCGGTCGTAAAACCGGAATCCTCGACCACGTCGTGAAGCAGGCCCGCGGCGCACACCACCTCGCCGTACCCCTCGTCGCGCAACAACTCGGCGACCTGGATCGGATGCTCCAGGTAAGGCCTCCCGTGACCACCGCGAGTGTGTCCGTGGTGGGCGCGGCGCGCGAGGGAGAACGCCATCGACAAGTCCGCCGACGCGACCACGAAGGCGGGCGGCTCGACACCCGGCTCCGCGTACACATCGTCGTCGTGGCAATCGCTTTGCATGTGAGGGGCGGCCGGAGGGGGCGTGGCACTCCCCACGCGTGACCCGGCGTCGTTGGGTGATCGCCACAACCCGAGGTGCGGGCGGGGCGCAGCCGTTCCTCAGCCTCGCCCCCGATTGTCGCGCCCCTGACCGGTGAGCGGATCACCCGGATCGGATGATCCTGACTTTCACCCCTTCAGAGTGATGCGGTCGAGCGGCTGTGACGGGACACTGGATTGGCAGATGGACCGCATGCCCACTGACGGGCATCACCGCTGCCCGTCACCCCAACCAGGAGGACTGAATGTTTGCTGCACGCAGGGTCGCTCGAAGGGCCGGTCCCGGCCCGGGTCCCGGTCGAGGCGTGGGCCCCGGCCCGGGGCGGGCGCCCGCACGTCGCACCGCTCGCCGCGTGTCGCGCCGCCGGCGCTGACGCGCTGATCTACCAGACCCGTCACTCGGACTGCGCGAACGCGAGCTTGCATCCGTTGAGGGTTTCTAACCCCGATACAGTCGCGTGGTGACTCAAGCGGACGACGAGCCGATCTTCGTCGAGCCGCGCTGGCCGGTCGCGGTCGCGGTGTCAGCGTTCATCGCCATCACCATCGTGCTGCGTGTCCTCGAGCCTCACCGCGAGTCGCTCGGCCCGCACTGGCTCGTACCCGGGATCGAGATCGCCATGCTCGTGGCCCTGATCGCAGCGGACCCCGCGCACGTGGCGGCGCGCTCCAAATGGCTTCACCGGCTAGCGATCGCGCTCACCATCGCGCTCGCGGTCGTGGCTGTGCTGTCGGCCACGGTCTTGATCACCGAGCTGATCAAAGGCGGAAGGGTGACCGAGTCGGCGGGCCCCCTCCTCGCGTCGGGCGCGCTGATCTGGCTGGGCAACTGTCTCGTCTTCGGCCTCCTTTACTGGCAGTTGGACAGTGGCGGACCCGTGGCCCGCTACCGCGGTGAGCGCGAGTACCCCGACTTTGCCTTCACGCAGCAGATGAGCCCGGAGTTCGCGCCGCCGGGCTGGCGGCCGCAGTACACCGACTACCTCATCCTCGGGTTCACGACCAGCACCGCGTTCAGCCCGACTGACGTCATGCCCATGGTTCTCTGGGCGAAGCTGACGATGGCGCTGCAGTCGATGATCTCGCTGACGGTCTTCGGGCTTGTGGTTGCGCGAGCCGTGAACGTGTTCTCGGGGTAAGCGGTTGGACGCGGGCGACAGTCCGGAAGGCCCCAATCGAAGCGCGCACGATCGCGCCGCGCGGCGGATCGATGTCATCTCGACCGTGCTCCTGGCGCTTGCGACCTTAGCCATCGCCTGGACCAGCTATCAAGCGGCCCGATGGCACGACGAGCAGGCCATCGAGCAAATGGCGGCGACGAAGAGTCGGATCGAGTCGACAAAGCTGGCGGATGCCGCAAATCGGGAGGCGCAGGTCGACATCACCTTGTTCACCCAGTGGGTTGATGCGCGGTCCCAGGACAACGCCGAGCTGGCGGGCTTCTACCGCGATCGCTTCACTGATCGGTTCAAGCCGGTGTTCCACGATTGGATCTCATCGAACCCGTTCACAAACCCAAACGCGCCCCCAACTCCCTTTGCGATTCCTCGCTACAGGCAGCAGGTGACCCACGCGGCGCAGGCCGAGCAAGCCATCGCGGACGCGGCCGGCGCGCAGGCGGCTGAGGACATCCACAGCGCGGACCGTTACGTGCTGGCGATTGTGCTGTTCGCGGCATGTCTCTTCTTCGCGGGCCTCTGCACTCGATTGCGGACCGTCGCGGGTCAGGCTGTAGTCCTCGGCCTCGGTTGTGTCTTGTTCCTTGGCACCGTGGCCTGGGTCGCGACGTTCCCGGTAACCGTGACGACTTGAGCGAGCCGGCCCGGTGACGACGCTCGGCAGCGGCGTTGATCGCAACCAGCCGGAAGTGGCGCTCTCCATGGCGGATTCAAACCACGCACTAGCGAGGAGAGTCAGCAACCCTGCTGACAAACGGAGGAAGCGGCCTGAAATCGAAGCCGGAACCGCCCACCGAAACGGGTCACGTCCAATCAAAGGAATGCCCGCCTGAGCGGGCCTTTCTCGGCGAGGGTTATTGTGGCCGACCGGATGAGCCGCATCGACCACGTCCAGGCACGTCAGCCGGTGCTCGGTATCGCAGCGGCATGGATCGGAATGAAGATCGGAGCCCGCCTGTGAACGAGGACGGCCTGAAGCTGACCACCTACTTCGGTGAGCGCGACCGAGTCGACGATGTGTTCCTGGCCGACGCGCTGTTCGAGATCTACGAGCGTCACGGGCTGCGGGCGAGCGTGCTGATGCGCGGGGTGGAGGGGTTCGGGGCCAAGCACCACGTGCACACCGATCGCATGCTGACGCTCTCCGAGGACCTACCGATCGTCTCAGTCGCAGTCGATCGGCGCGATCGAATCGAGGCCGCATTGCACGAGGTTGAGGAGCTGCGATCAAGCGGCCTGGTGACGCTCGAGCGGGCTCGGCTGCTGACCGGGGCCTTTGATTCGCTGGAGCCGCCGGCTGAGCTGGGCGGCGCAGCCAAGCTCACCCTCTACATCGGCCGGCGGGCAAGGGTCGATGGGCGCCCCGCCTACCTGGAGGTAGTCGATCAGCTTCACGCCGCCGGGATCGAGGGCGCCACAGTGCTCCTTGGCGTTGACGGCACGCTCGACCGGGCCCGGCAGCGCGCGAAGTTCTTCTCCGCCAACGCGGACGTGCCGATGATGGTGATCACGATCGGGGCCGCGGATTCACTGGCCGCGCTCATGCCGAAGCTGTCAAAGCTCCTCGACGCTCCGGTGATGACCTTGGAGCGAGTCCAGATCCTCAAGCGCGACGGCACCCGGTTCGAGGAGTTCGAGACGGCGCCGGAGGCGGACCCGTCGGGTCTCGGGATGTGGCAGAAGCTGATGCTCTATGCCGGTGAGCAGACCCACGCCGGCGGTCATCCGGTTCATGTCGAGGCCGTCCAGCGACTGCGAGCAGCAGGGGCTGCCGGCGCGACGGCGCTCCGCGGGATCTGGGGATTCCACGGCGACCACGAGCCCCACGGCGACACCTTCTGGAGTCTGCGCAGGCGTGTCCCGACCGTGACAGTGGTGGTTGACACTCCGGAGAGGACGGAGAAGTGGTTCGCCTTGCTCGACGAGATCACCCCGGAGCGAGGCTTGATCACTGCCGAGATCGTGCCGGCGTTGCGCGCGGCGGCGCCGGACGCCGAGCGGGGTGGGCTTCGCCTGGCTGCGTGGGTGCGCAGGTGAGCCGCCGTGGAAGCGAGCACGATCGGCGTCGTTTGCATGGGATACGGCATTGGAGTCGCCGTCGCGGCCGGGTTCATAGCGGCGGGCCGCAATCCACTCGCCAAGTCGTCTGATCGATAGCCGCCCCCGGGCTATGAGATGCCGTGCCGGAAGGGGAGACTCTGAACGTGGCCGTTCTGATGGCGGAAGTCGCTTCCACGCCGGACCTCTTCCCACTGGCGGTCGCGCTCGGCATCGGGCTGATGCTCGGGGTCGAGCGCGAGCGGCGAAAGGGCGAAGGCCCTGCCCGGGCGCCGGCGGGCATCCGCACATTCGCGCTTGTCGCGCTGCTGGGGGGGCTGGCGGAGCGCGTCGGAGAGGTCGCGGTGGTCGCCGTCGTGGGGGGTTTTGTCGGCCTGGCCGCGGTGGCGGCCTACGTGCTCAGCGACAGGGACGACCCGGGAATGACGACCGAGGTCGCGCTGATGATCGCCTTCCTGCTCGGGGCGCTCGCCCAGCAGGACACGGCGACCGCGGCGGCGTTGGCGGTCGGGGTGGCGCTCGTGCTCGCCCACCGAGAGCGCATTCACCACCTCGTGCGCGAGACCCTCTCCGAGCAAGAGGTCCACGACGGCCTGCTGATGGCGGCGGCGGCGTTGATCATCCTGCCGCTGGTACCCGACGAGGGCGTGGGTCCGAATCAGGCGCTGAACCCATTCGTCGTCTGGCAGCTCGTCGTGATCGTGATGGCGGTGCAGGGCGCCGGCTACGTCGCATTGCGGATCATCGGTCCGCGCTTTGGACTACTGCTGAGCGGCTTCATATCGGGGTTCGTGTCGAGCACCGTGACGGTGGCGACGATGGGCTCCCGCGCCGACGACGAGCCGAAGCTGATGCGGCCCGCGGTCGGGGCCGCGGTCGTTTCGACGGTGGCGACGATCATCCTGCTCGCGATCGTGCTCGGCGCGACGAGCGTTGCGACGCTGAAGGAGGTCGCGCTTCCGCTCGCCCTGGCCGGCGTCGCCGCCGCAGGATACGCAGCGATCGTCACGGCAAGGGTGATCCGGGCACCCGCGCCGGACCACTTCGATCGCGGTCGCGCCTTCGACTTCAAGACCGCCCTGATCCTGGCCGGCACGGTCTCGCTGGTGCTCGTGGTCGCGGGAGCGCTCAACGAGGCGCTCGGCGTGCGCGGCGTGACCCTGGGCGCGGCGATCGCCGGCTTCGCCGACTCGCAGTCGGCCGCGGTCTCGGCGTCCTCGCTCGCTGCTGCGGGAAAGATCTCGGCATCTCAGGCGGTGGTCCCGGTGCTCGCGGCACTGACGACGAACACGGTGACCAAGGCCGTGCTCGCTTACACGATCGGCAACCGGCGCTTCGCGGCCGAGGTCTGGCTCGGGCTGGCACTGGTCCTCGGCGCTGCCTGGGGTGGGTGGGCGATCGTCCAGGCTCTCGCTTGAGCTTGCGAACACCGCCGAGGCGATTCGGACAACTCCGATCCGCTACCTCCTGCCAGCGTTCTTGATCCACCGCTCGGTGATGAAGTAGGCCCAGTTCCCCCAGCCCTCGCCTCCGTCTCCTCCGTCCGCCCGCTGTCCTTCGAACTCCACCGACTCGCCGTTGGAGAACTCCGCCGTGGCGCGGCGGTGATCCTCGCTGACAACGACCCGCTCGACCGTCGCATCGGCAAAGGACTCCCGAAGCTCCGACGACGGCGGCGTGCAGTTCTTGATCGGCCCGCTGCTCACGCGTTCACAGTCTTCACGCTCGCACGCCGGCTGCCCCATGTAGCGACAGGCGCCGCGGCCGGCCGCGAACGCCGCTGCCCACTTGTTGCCCTTCTGCTCGATCCTCTCCTCACTCAGCCGGTCGGTGGCTCCGGTCCCGCGACCTCTTGTGATCGTCTTGACCCACCGTTCCGTGATGTACCAGGGCGCCGGCCCTTGGAACTCCACCGACTCCCCGTTGGAGAACTCCGCCGTGGCGTGGTGGTCGCGCGTGAGCACGACCCGGTCGACCGTCGCATCGGCAAACGACTGCCGAAACGCCGCCGACGGCGGCGTGCAGTTCGCAATCGTTCGGTGGCCGACGCGCTCGCAGCCCATCCGCTCGCCGGCCGGCTGCCCCATGTAGCGCCAGACGGAGGGCGGCCAGCCCCCCTCTGCGAACAGCGCTGCCCACGCGTTGGCCTTCGTCCCGATTCTCTCCTTCAAACTGAGCGGATTCTTGGCTGCGAGACCGGCCTCGGCCGTGGTCACCTCGCCGCCCGACCCGACTGTGATCTCGCTCTCGGAGGCGGTGGCCCGATCGTCGTCGCCCCCTCCGCAGGCGACCACCCCGAGCGCGCCGAGCGCCAGCAGCGAGAGCAGCAGTGCAGGTTTCTTCATCCGCGTCCTCCCTTGTCGTGCAGGCGTCATCTCTTGCCGCGAAGGTTGCGCTCCGGGTGTTTCAGCCCTGTTTCAGCCGAGCAACAGCTGTTAGCGTGCGGAGCGGGAGGCCAGCCAGATGGAGTTCCGGATCCTGGGACCGCTCGAGGTGTGGGACGGCGGCGCCGAGGTTGCCCTGGGCGGGCGCAAGCCGCGCGCGCTCCTCGCCCTGCTCCTCCTCCACGCCAACGAGGTGGTGTCCGCTGACCGGCTGATCGAGGAACTGTGGGGCGAGGACTCGTCCGAGCGCGCCGCCTCCGCACTGCGGGTCAACGTCTCGCGCCTTCGCAAGGCGCTTGCGCAGGACGTGCTGGCAACCAGATCGCCGGGCTACGTGATCAGGGTCGAGCCCGACGATTTCGATCTCGACCGATTCGAGCGGCTGGTGGATGAAGCGAGGGGTCTGCTTGCCCGGGACCTGCCGGCCAACGCGTCGGAGCGGCTGCGCGAGGCGCTGTCACTGTGGAGAGGCCCGGCCCTCGCCGACTTCGCCTACGAGAGCTTCGCCCAGGCGGCGATCGTCCGGCTCGAGGAGATCCGGCTGACCGCTGTCGAGCTCCGGATCGACGCTGATCTCGCGCTCGGGCGCCACGACGAGCTCGTCGCCGAGCTCGAGGCGCTCGTCGCCGAGCAACCGCTCCGCGAACGTCTGAGGGGGCATCTGATGACGGCGCTGTATCGGTCGGGTCGGCAGGCGGAGGCCCTGGGCGCCTACAAGGATGCGCGCCGAGCCCTCGTCGACGGGCTCGGGATCGAGCCGAGTGCTGCGCTCCAGGAACTGGAGGGGGCGATCCTTCGGCAGGAGCCCGCGTTGAATCTGCCGGCGGCGGCGTCCGCCTCCGTCGCTGAGGCCTCGGAGCGGTCGATTCTCGTCGCGATCACCCACGAGACGCGCGTCGATGCGCTGCTTGCTGTGGCCGAGCCGCTTGTCCGAGACCCGCCTCGCGTCATCGTCCTGGTCAGGCTCGTCTCGGACGCGGCCGAGCTTCGGCCGGCATCAGCCTGGCTCGAGGCGCGCCGGTCTGCACTCGAAGCGCGCGGTGTCGTAGCCCGTGCGGCCTCGTTCACATCGACGGCGCCGGGAGCGGAGCTGGCTCGGCTGGCCACCGAGCTCGACGTCGAGCTCCTGCTCGTCGACGCCCCCGACGAGCTCCTAACCGACGGAACACCGGGCGAGCAGCTCACCGCCGTCCTTGCGGAGGCGCCTTGCGACGTGGCGCTGCTCGCTGCTCGGGACGCGACGCCCGCGGGCCCCGTCCTGGTCCCGTTTGGAGGGGCCGAGCACGACTGGGCGGCGGTCGAGCTCGGCGCCTGGTTCGCCCGCGCCAAGCGCGTGCCGCTCCGGCTCGCCGGTGCCGCCGCGGTGCCGGAGCAGGGCAGGCGCGACGCGAGCCGCCTGCTTTCGCACGGGGCGCTCGCAGTCCAACGGGTCCTGGGCATCTCGGCCGAGCCGTTGTTGACCCCGCCCGGCGAAGAAGGCATGCTGGAGGCGAGCCGCGACGCCGGTCTGCTGGTCGTCGGGCTGTCGACCAGGTGGCACCGCGAGGGCCTTGGCCCGGCGCGTCTCCGACTCGCCAGCGAGGCCATCCCGCCCACCCTGCTCGTCCGACGCGGCCTGCGCCCCGGGGGCCTCGCTCCGCCGCCCGCGCTCACACGCTTCACGTGGTCGATTCGCCCCTGACTCGGTTCAGGTCGCGCAGGCCGGCTCATACGGCCGCCCTGGGAGGAACTCCTCCCACTCCTCGGGGGTCAGCGTCCGGTTCGCGAGCCCGCAGGCACGTTGCGTCCACGACTTCGGATCGACGTCCCAGAGTGCTCCACGGCCGTCCGCGGCGGTCATCAACAGCTGGCGCCCGTCCGGTGACAGGTCGACGTCCGCCCGGCGACCCCCTGCCGTCAGCGTCGGTCCGATCCGGGCTCCGGTGGCAAGGTCCCAAAGCGACGCGACGGGGGCGAAGCCCGAGACGGCAAGGATGCGGCCGTCGGGGCTGAAGTCGAGCGTTTTCGCGCCGGCGCTGCCCTGGTCGAGCTCACGGATGAGCTCGCCTGTGGGGACGTCCCAGACGCGCACGATCGGGTCATCCAACCCGCCCGTCGCGAGAGCTCGTCCGTCGGGGCTGAACGCAATCGCCTCGCCGGCATACGTCGACTTGCTGTCGACCGGCAGCTTGGCAATCCGCGTGTCCTCGGCGACGTCCCAGACCTCCGCGGTGCCGCCCCGCTCGTGGACGAACCCAAGCGTCGACCCGTCCGGGCCGAAGGCGACGTCTCCGACACCGACCCCGAGCGCGATCGTGTCGAGCGGTTCTCCCGTTGCGACCTTCCAGAGGTCCACCCCGGAGGGGCCGGCCGTGGCGAGGAGCTTGCCGTCGGCGCTGAAGCTGACGCCCTGGGCGGCTCCCGTCGCGACCGTGAACGGCCCGCGGAGGAGCGATCTGCCCTCGACGTCCCAGAGCGTCGCCTGACCCTCGACAGTCACGGCTGCGAGGGTTCGCCCGTCCGGAGCGAAGGCGAGTGCCCAGACCTCACCACCGGTCTCCAAGAGGGGAGGGCCGACCGGGGTCAGGTCCCTCGCATCCCAGAGCCTGATGCCCTGCTCGTTGAGGCCGAGCGCGACAAGCCGTCCGTCGGGACTGAAGCTCCCGGGGTGGCCGTCATAACCGCTCGGGGCCCGGTCATGCGTGAAGGTGAAGCGCCGCCCGAGCTCGCGGTCGCCGCCGAGGTCCCAGGCGATCGCCGTCCCGTCGTGACTCACCGTGTAGAGCGTCCCCCCATCGGGGCTGAAAACCGGCTGCTGGACGGCGCTCGAGTGGCCGCGCAGAGTCTGGCGGCGGGTCGCCGACTCGGCGTCCCAGAGCGCGACCGTCCCATCGAGGCTGGTCGAGACCACGGTCCTGCCGTCCGGGCTGAACAGCAGCCAGCTCGGGGCGCCGCCGAGCGCGCCGTCCGCCGTCCGCACCGCTCCGCTGCGCGTGTCGACCAGCTGGATGCCCCGGTCGATGCCGACGGCGATCGTGCTCGCGTCCGGGCTCAGCGCGAGCGCATGCTGACCCGTGCCGATCCTCTGCCGCCTGGTCGGCGTGTCACTCCGGATGTCCCACCAGACGAGCTCGTCGGCGGCCGTGGCGATCACGACCGAGCGGCCGTCGGGCATGAGCGCGAAACCGGGCGATTGAAGGTAGGAACCGACGTAGGCGCTGACAAAGCCTTTCGGCTCGATCGGAGCGCCGGTCGCCGCCAGGGTGGCGGCGTCCCGCACGCTGATCGAAGCGTCTTCGGACTCGTCCGTTGCTACGACGACGAGCTGCGATCCGTCTCTGGTGAACGCTATCCGGCTGACCAGGCCGACACCATCGCCTCGCAGACCGCGCGCAGCTGCAAGCTGTTCCCGGGTACGCGCGTCGATCAGGCGGATGGAGCCGGCTCCGCCGAACGCGACCGTCTCGCCATCGGGGCTGTAGGCGACGCTTTCCACTCCGTCCGTCACCGGCAGCGGCTCGCCGATCCGCTCGTAGGTCCGGGCGTCGAAGAAGAGCAGCCCGGTGGAATCGCCGACCGCAAGCGTCATCCCGTCGGGGCTGACCGCGATCGCGCGGAGAATGTCGTCCTCGCCGTGCATGACCCCGGTCACTGCGGGGGCGCGCAGGAGGTCGGCGAACAGGTAGCTGCGCGTCTGGGGTGAGTCGTCGATCGCGACCGCCTGGCGGGCGAGCAGGAGCGAACGGTCGAGGTCCCCCTCGACGAGCGCCTGGGCGCCGAGGCGCTGGGCGAGCTGGGCCGTCTCCGCGTCGCGCGCCTCGCCACGCTGGATGAGGGCGAAGATGCCTCCCGTGAGGGCCGCGACCAGCAGGACCGCGACCCCGGCGAGCAGCGCGCGAAGACGGCGGTTCGTGCGCCGGGCCCGTTTCGTCTCCTGCTCGGCGACCTCACGGCTCTCGGTGACGAACTCACGCTCGAGCTCGTTCAGGTCGAGCGCGTGATCGGCGGTCCATTCGAGCGCCGCAGCGAGGCGAGCGCCGCGGTAGAGCTCGCCCTGATCGCGCCCCTCCGCCTCCCATTCAGTCGCTGCTTGGGTGATGCTCTGGCGAAGCCGGCGCCCTTCGGTGTCCTGCTCGATCCACTCGCGCAGGCGCGGCCATTCGCGCAGCAGCGCCTCGTGGGCGACCTCGACCGAGCCGTCCCCGACGGTGACGAGGCGGCTGTCGGCCAGCGTCGCGAGCACGTCGGCCACGTCCTCGTTGCGCTCCAGGTCGAGCTCGGCGAGTGGAGCCCGGCGGCGCACCGGCACCTCGCCCTCGCCGACCAGGCGCAGAATGATCGCCCGCACGAGCTGCTTGCGCGCGTCGGGGACACGAGCGTAGGTGCCCTCGGCCAGCCGCGCGACGGCTCCGTGGACGCCGCCGGACTCGCGGTACGCAGCGAGGGCGAGCGCGTTGCCCTGACGCTTCTGCCAGAGCTCGAGCAGGGCGGTGGAGAGCAACGGCAGCGCGCCCGGCTCGCCCTCCACGTCGTCGACCAGCGCGTCGACCAGCTCCGGCTCCACCCGCAGCCCCACCCGGTCCGCAGGTAGCTCGACCACCCGTCGCAACTCCGAGGCCTGCATCGGCCCGACCAGGACTTGGTTCGCACCGAGCAACTCGGCAAGTCCCGGGTAGGCGGCGAACCGACCGTAGAAGTCGGCGCGCAGGGCGACCACGACGATCGCCCGACCCTCGGGATCGGCGGCAGCGCGAGCAAGGGTGTCGGCGAACGCAGCGCGCTCGGCTTCGGAGCGGCAGGCGGTGAACAGCTCCTCGAACTGGTCGACGGCCAGCAGGAGGCGCTCGTTGGCGGGCAGCGCGTCGAGCGCCTCGACAAGAGGATCCGTCGCCCCCGAGACGAGCGCGCGGCGAAGCTCCTCCAGCGGCCGCTCGCCGGGGCGCAGCAGCACGCGGCGCCACCGCTCGCTGCCCGGCAGGGCTCCGCCGGCGAGGGCCGGGAGAAGACCGGCGCGGACAAGCGACGACTTGCCGCTGCCCGACGGGCCGACGATGCCCATGAAGCCGACGCCGACGAGGCGGGCGAGGAGCTCGGCGAGGAGGCGCTCGCGGCCGAAGAAATACTCGGCATCCACCGGCTCGAAGCTCGCGAGACCCTTGAACGGGCAGATCCCCTCAGCGGACACCCGGGCCCGGGTGGCCGGGTCCGCGAGAGTCCGCTCCTGCTCGCGCACGAGCTGGAGGTCGGTCACCTTGCCGGCCAACTCGGCCTCAACTTCGCTCAGGTGGCTCTTGCCGCCGGCGGCACGGGATGCGACATCGACGAGCACGCGGCTCGCCTCTTCGACGGCGACCGCGAGCGCCGCCCGGGCGAAATCTCGGCAGGTCGCGTAGCGCCGCTCCGGCTCCTTCGCCAGCGCCCGCGCGATCACGGCGTCGAGCGCCGCCGGCAACTCCGGCCGTTGTGCGCTCGGCGCCGGCGGTTCACTCTCGAGGTGCGCGAACACGACCGCGGTGTCAGAGCCGCGCCGAAACGGTGGCTGCCCGACGAGGCACTCGTAGAGCACGCAGCCAAGTGAGTAGACGTCCGCCCGCCCGTCGATCTCCTCGCCGGCGATCTGCTCGGGAGCGACGTAGTCGATCGTGCCCATCAGGCGGCCCTCTTCGCCGATTCCAATCTCGTCGGAGACGCGTTTCGTGAGGCCGAAGTCCGCCAGGTAGACGTGGTCGGAGCCGTCGGGGCGGGCGCCCGTGTCGAGAAGCACGTTGGAGGGCTTCACGTCGCGATGCACGAGGCCGTGCGCATGAGCCGCATCCAAGGCGCTCGCCACCTGTGCGAGGATGCCGATCGCTTCCCCCGCGTCCAGGCGGCCGCGCTGCAGTCGCTCTTTCAAGTCACGCCCCTCGACGTAGCGCATGGCGATGAAGAGAAGATCGCCGGTTGTCCCAGCCTCGTAGATCGGGACGATGTTCGGATGGTCGATCGAAGCGGCCAGCTCCGACTCACGCAGGAAGCGGTCGCGGAACGATTCGTCCTCGGCGAGGCGGGCAGCGAGCAGCTTCAGCGCAACCTTCCGCTTCAGCCGCAGATCCTCGGCCAGGTAGACGACGCTCATCCCGCCGAAGCCGAGCAGCGACTCGATCCGGTAGTCGGCCACCTCGGTGCCGACCTGCGGGTCATCGCTCACTTGCACGTGCGCATCCTCACTTTCGGCGGCCTGCGGAACGATACGACCTCTATTCGAACCTGATCGATTCGACGATCCGTTGGACCTCCGGCTCGAGGTAGCTCGGCTCCTTGGTTGTCTCGGCTTCGATGAAGAGGCGCGCACCGTGCAGATCGACGATCCATACCCTGATCGTGTCGCCCACGCGCGTCTTCGGCCACAACGCACCGCCGTACACGTCTCGCCAGGTGTAGAAGAACCCCGGGTCACAGCCGACGTCCTTCCGAACGGTGAGCGCCACGCGCTTCGCCGGGCGCCCGCCCAGGGTGACGTTCGACGGCCCTGTGAGCAGCTCGGTGCCGGGCGCCGTCGACACTGCGGCCGCGAGATCGGCGGCCGATGAGCCAACCGGCGGGCTCAGCAGACGGGCGCACGGATCGGCGTAGTCGCCGTCGGGGAAGCTCGTCCAGAAGACGATGGCCTCTGCGTCTTGTGGCCCCGCGATGGACTTATTGATCGAGATCGGCCCTCCAGCCGACTTGTCGGTGGAGATGCTGGAGAACCTCTCCCAGCCAGTCGGCACCCTGAAGGAGAACGGAACGCCCTCCTCGGTCACCGCGTGCCTTGCGACGAGAGGATCAAAGACCTTGATCACGATCCTTGATGACGCCCCCGGTAGGTTCGCGCACACCTCATAGCCGCCGGTCGCGCCTTCCGGTCCGATGCACCTCCATTGATACGGGACCCTGTTGTATGCAACGCGGTGCATCAGGCGCCGCGCCTCGCGACACGAAATGTCGCCTTCAACCACCGTGAGCCCCCGGCCGCCAGGGTTGTCGCAGGACTTGTTGTCGGCGGGATCGGCGACGAGTTCGTCATATGGGTTGCCGTCATCCGTGGTCTCGGTCGCGGACGCTGCGGTGACCTCATCGTCGCCTCCGCCTCCGCAGGCGGCCAGTCCGAGCGCGCCGAGCGCCAAGAGCAAGAGCAGCGGTGCGAGCTTCTTCATCCGCGTCCTCCCTGAGATCGTCGGTCGAATCCGATGATCGACCCGGCGTGTTTCAGGTCTGTTTCAGATCGGCGACAGCCATCAGCGTCCGGGGCCGGGAAGGAGTTCGGCGTCCCCGTACGCATGATCACGACTGGCCGTCATCGCTCTGCGACCACCCGCTTCACAGCCTCGTCGACGGTCGGATACGAAGCATCGAGGATCGATTCACCCGGCGCGGCATGCCGGACGTCACGAACCTGGCCGATGTCGCGCGCGATCACCAGCCGGACGCCGTCCGCCTGCAGCTCTCGCGCCACCTGGTCGAGGACTTGGGCGGCCGTCACATCGATGAACGGCATCGTCTCCGCGTCGATGACCACTGCATGAATGTCGTCGCGTCGTGCCGCGGTGCGGATCTCGGCTGCTATCGACCCGGCATTGGCGAAGAACAAACCGCCCTCGATCCTCAAGACCGCGACGCCCTCGACGCGCCGGTTGTCCGGATGCCGATCGAGATCCGAGTAATGACGGCTGATCCCGGGGACCCTGCCGAGCTCAGCCACCGGTGGCCGCGAGACACGGTAGAGGAGGAGCACGAGCGAGATCAGTACCCCGATGAACAACCCCGCCAGCGTTCCGAAGATCATTACCCCAAGCATCGCCGCCATCGCCGCAATGAAGTCCGCCCGCGCCGCGAAGCCGTAGGCTCGGCCGAGCCGGCTGCTGTAGACGCGGTAGAAATCGCGCAGCGCCGAGAAGTCGATCAAGTCGATCAGGGCGGCGATCACGATGGCCGCCAAGGTCGCCAACGGCAGGCTCTCGAAATAGCCCGTGAGGAAGAGCAGGGTGAGCATCGTCAGACCGGCGACGATCAGACCGACGAGCTGGGTTCGTCCGCCGGCGGTGTCGTTCACCGCCGTCTTCGAGAGGCTCCCGTTGACGGCGAACCCACCGGAGATCCCAGCGCCGAGGTTGGCGACGCCGAGGCCGACCAGCTCCCGGTTCGGGTCGATCTCCCGATGCTCGCGCTGAGCGTACGTCTTGGCGGTCCCAAGGCTTTCCGCGAAACCGACGAGCATCACTCCCAGAGCCGCAGCCGCAAGGCCCCCGAAGCGGCCCAGGCTGACGTCGGGGAGGGCGAACGAAGGCAGGCCAGAGTCGATCGAACCGACGACCGCGACCCCGTGGGCGCCGAGGTCGAAGAGCTCGACCGCGCCGATTCCCAAAAGGACGGCCACCAGCGGCCCTGGGATCGCCGGTGCCACCCGAGGAAGGCCGAAGAGCACCGCGAGCGACCCGGCCCCGACCAGCAGCGTGAGGCCATCGGTCTCACCGATGTTGATCAGAAAGTCCCAAACCCTCTCGAAGAAGTCGCCGCTACCAGACTCGACTCCAAAGAGTTTTGGCACCTGGCCGACGATGATCGTCAGCGATAAGCCGACGATGAAGCCCTTGAGCACGGGTTCGGAGATGAAGCTCGCCACGAACCCGAGGCGCAGGAGGCCGGCGATCAGCGCGGCGAGCCCGACGCAGATGGCGAGCGCAGCCGTCGTCGCGACGAACTGGCCTCCGTTTCCCGCAACCGCGTTCCCGACAACGGCAGCCGACAGGGCCGCCGCGGCGGCCGATGGCCCGGTGATCAGCTGCCGCGAACTGCCGAGAGCGGCGTAGAGAACCAACGCCGCCGGCGCCGCGTAGAGGCCGACGACCGGCGGGACCCCGGCGATCGTCGCGTAAGCCAGGGCCGAGGGCACGAGCACGGCCCAGACCGTCAGCCCGGCAACGACATCCCCGCGCACCCAGTCGCGCTGGTAATTCCTCAGCGATGGAAACACTTCCGACTAGGTCGTGACGACGCCCCAGCAGGCGGCCGGGACGGCGAGCTCGTCGCCGTCGCGAAACTGCTCGAGGCCCTCCTCGATCGCCTCCCGAGTCGCCCGCCGCTCCTCCTCGTCGAGCTCGTTGATCACCTTCGCCAGCGGCCCGGCGAGCCTGGTAAGGGTGTCCCAGAGATCGTCTGCGGCGTAGCGCCACTCGAAGGTCAGCTCCTCGATCTCGGGTTCGCCGAACCCGGCCCCGGTGACCAGCTCGCGGATCCGGTCCGAGTCGCCGAGGGAGAAGATCCCTGGGGCGCCGGGCTCGGGCGGCGGCATGTGCCCCCGCTGGACGAGGATCATCCCCGGCACCGCGGCCCACAGGTTGCGATCCGGCGCCTGCCAGACGGCGAAACCGAGCGTGCCGCCGGTACGCAGGACGCGGTTGGTCTCGCTCAGGGCCGCGGCCGGATCGGCCATCAGCATGTATCCCCAGCGGCAGACGACGCCGTCGACGCTGTTGTCGGCGAGGTCCATCCGCTCGGCGTCGAGAACCCGGTACTCGACGTTCTCGAGACCGTGAGCCTGACCGTTGCGCCTCGCGGCCCCGAGCATCTCGGGCGAGAAGTCGGTGCAGATGACGCCGCCCTCCTCGCCCACCCGCCCGGCGGCGGCGAAGCCGAGGTCGCCGGTGCCGGCGGCGATGTCGAGAATCCTCTGGCCGGGCTGTGGATCGACGCGGTCGAGAATCCACTCGTTGATCGCGCCGGTGATCCGCAGCAGCCACTCCCGGCGGTCCTCCCAGCCGGGCGCCATCTCGCCCCAGGTCTCGAGGCTGGTCGCTCGGTATGCGTCCAAGTCCATCTCTGACCCTCCTTCTGGATTCGTGCCAGACGACCCTATCGCCCAGGAGGCGCGCTGCTCGAGCGAGACCTGGCCGGTCAGTCGGCGTCTCGCCGGTGCGCTGTCCCCGTCGCCCGGAACCAGAAGCGCCGCGGCCGGTGGCCCATCCGCGACCCTGATCAACACGTCGAGCAAACCGGAACGGCGCTCCAGACTTCGCCGCGACTATCAGGTGCCCCGGCGAGCAATCGCCGGGCGTAAACTCGGCCGTCGTGACCCTCCCTGAGAGCGCCAAGGTGTTGATCCGTGCGGGCGCGCTTGGCCATCTGGTCACGACCAACCGCGACGGCAGCCCGCAGGTGACCTGCGTCTGGGTCGCGGTCGAGGGCGACGAGCTACTTACGGGGCATCTGAATTCGAGCCAGCGAAAGCTCGAGAACGTTCGCCGCGACCCCCGCGTGGCCCTCTCTTTCGAGGGAACCGAGATCCACCCGCCGGGCCTGCGCGAATACGTCGTCGTCCACGGCCGGGCAACGATCGAAGAAGGCGGGGCTCCCGAGCTGCTGCAGGAGCTCGCGCGGGTCCACCTCGGCCCCGAGGTGCGCTTCCCGCCCATGGACGATCCTCCGCCCGGCGTCCGGATGCGGATTGCGGTCGAGCGAGTCGGTGGGATCGGCCCGTGGGCTGAGTAAACGACTGACGTGAACACTCGAACCCTCAGCTCAACCGGACCGACCGTCTCGGCCATTGGCCTCGGTTGCATGGGGATGTCCGACCTCTACGGGTCCGCCGACGACGCCGAGAGCATCGCCACCATCCACGCTGCCCTCGACGCCGGCGTCAGCCTTCTCGACACCGGCGACTACTACGCGATGGGCGAGAACGAGATGCTGATTCGCAGGGCGCTTCAGGGGCGCGATCGGGATGCGGCCGTGATCAGCGTCAAGTTCGGCGTCCTGCGCGACCCGGCCGGCGGGTGGACCGGCGTCGACGGGCGCCCGGAAGCGGTCAAGAACTTTCTCGCCTACACCCTGCGCCGACTCGGCACGGATCACGTCGACATCTACAGGCTGGGTCGCTTCAACCCCGCGGTGCCGATCGAGGAGACGGTCGGGGCGATCGGCGAGATGGTCGAGGCCGGCTACGTTCGCCACGTCGGCCTCTCAGAGGTCGGCGCCGAGACGATCCGGCGCGCCAACGCGACCCACTCGATCAGCGACCTGCAGATCGAGTACTCGCTGCTCTCGCGCGGGATCGAGTCGGAGATCCTGCCGACCTGTGAGCAGCTCGGCATCGGCATCACCGCCTACGGCGTGCTCTCGCGCGGGCTGCTCAGCGGCCACTGGAGTCGCCACCGTGAGACCGGTCCCGCCGACTTCCGCAGCCACGCTCCCCGCTTCAGCGGCGAGAACCTCGAGCGCAACCTCGAGCTCGTCGATGCGATCCGGGCGATCGCGGAGGGCAGGGCGGCGACGGTTGCGCAGGTCGCGATCGCCTGGGTGCTTTCCCGCGGCGACCGAATTGTTCCCCTGGTCGGTGCGCGCACGCGTGAGCGCCTCTCCGAGTCGCTCGGCGCCCTCGAGCTGACGCTCTCGGATGACGACCTCCACGAGATCGAGCGTGCGTTGCCCGCCGGGGCGGCTGCCGGCGAACGTTACGACGACCAGCAGATGGCGATCCTTGACAGCGAACGAAGCTGAGGCCTGCAGGAGGGAGCCTCGACCACGCCTGGCTCATACGTCGCAGCGCGAATCGAATACCCGCGCAGCTATCGATGAGCGGCGGCGATCTGCCGGCTCCGCCGGTGCGCCTCGATGAAGCGACCATCGGCCAGGGCCGCGCAGATCGCGAGCTCGCCGGCGACGAGCGTGGCCCCCACGATCTCGGCGAACTTCCGCGCCGTCCCTTCGCCGTCGCAGCCCAGCAGAGCCAGGCACTCGCGCTGCGTCGGGAGCCCGGCCCCACCCCCGACTGTGCCGACCACCAGGTTCGGCAGCCGGGCGGCCACGTAGAGGTCGTGCTCGTCGACCAGCTCGACGTCCAGGAAGCCGATGCTCGCGTTGACGATCTGCGCGACGTCCTGCCCGCATGCGATGTAGATGGCGGCCAGGCCGTTCGCGAAGTGGGCGTTCGCGCCGAGCGCGCCCGCCTGCATGGTGCCGAGTCGCCCGGTGGCTGCGAACTCGACCAGGGCAGCGGGCGACACGCCGAGGTGCGCCTCGACGACGGCCGCCGGCAAGGTCAGGTCAATCGCCACCTCCTTGCCATAGGGCCGGAACAGGTTGATGGCGGCGGGCTTCTTGTCGCTCGAGTAGTTGCAGCGCAGGTACCACCGCTCGCACGGCACCGCCTCAGCAACGTGGCGCGAGATCCGATCGACCGCGAGATTGACCATGTTGAGGCCCATTGCATCGCCCGTGCTGAACACGAACTGGGCAAAGACCCGCCGGCCGAACACGTGCGGGCGGATCTCGACCAGACGGCCGTGGGCGGTGGTCTCGGCGGCCAGAGCCTGGAGTTCGGGCAGATGATCGTCAAGCCAGCTCGCCAGGGCGAGCGCTTCTCGCGTGGTCCTGACCACGAAGCAGGGGGTGATGTCGAGCGCGTCCGCCAAGACATACGCGTTGGCGCCACCCGCCTCGGTGATCGCCCGCATGCCGTACTGGTAGGTCGTGACGAGAGTCCCCTCCGTGGTCGCAAACGGCACGAAGAACAGCCCGTCGGCATGCTCGCCCTTGACCCGGATGGGTCCGCCGATGCCGAGCGGGACATGCGCCGCGCCCACGAGGTTCTCGATGTTCCCGCGGGTCTCTTCGGGCGCGAACGCCATCTCCGCGGCCGCGTCCAGGGTGTGCCCAGTGTTGTGCTCGAGCCAGGCCCGTCGCATCGCCGGATTGGCCCCGAGGATCTGGGGCATAGAGCACCGCCTTCGATTGAACGCTTGGCACCAATTACATCACCAACTATCCCGGTTCGCCTCACCCCCCGCCCGACGCCGGTCCGTGCGCCGCCGACCATCCGCACCGGCTGGTCGGCCTCACGCGTCGTGAGCCTCGTCGGCGAGCATCTTCGCGAGCAACTCCATGTACTGGACCAGATGCCGGGTGCCGAGGAACGAGGCGCGGATGCGCTCGCGGGCCGCGGCTCCCATCGCCCGGGCCCGTGCCGGGTCGTCGAGCAGCCCGTCGATCGCCGCCGCGGTCGCCGCGAGGTCGGACGGGTCGACCAGGATGCCCGATTCGCCGTCCACGATCTGGTCCTGAATCCCGCCGATCCGGCTGGCGACCACCGGCCGCGACTTCCACATCGCTTCGGCCACCGTCAGCCCGAACCCCTCGGCGAGGCTCTTCTGCAGCACGACGTCGGCACGGCGCTGGATCGCGTTGACGATTGCCGCGTTCTCCTCCAGGTCGTCCATCGGCAGGCTGGCGAGGTGCACGCGCGCCCTCAGCTCCACGGACAGGGCGGCGCGCTGCGCCCGGATCTCGGCCAGCACCTGAGCCCCCTCGGGGTCATCGGCCACCTCGGCGACGGACGGCCCGGCGAGCAACAGGTGGGCGCTCGGGTGCCGGCAGCGCTCGGCGAAGCCGCGCAGGACCCCGGCGGGATCCTTGAGCCGATCCCAGCGTGATACCTGGGCCACAAGCGGAGCTCGCTCCGGGACCGGCCCCTCCTGGTCGAGCTCCGCGGCACGGTCCACCCGTCCCTGGGTCCCGTCCTGGCGCAGGAAGACGGCCGCCGACCCGCCGCCCGCGGTGAGGCCCGACCGAGCCAGGATCGCCCGTACCGCGTCCGGCTCGAGCTCCTGGTTCTTGGGCGAGAAGGCGTCGATCGACGGCGCCACCACCCAGAGCTTGTCCTCGGCGAGGCCCTCCCAGGCGAAGGCACGGCGCGAGAACACGTAGGCGTCGGCGGGCTCGACGTAGGGGCGCATGAAATCCCAGGCGCCGCGGGCAAGCCGGTTCGGGTTGTCGAGCCCGACGTGACAGCGCCAGACGACGTGTCCGCCAACCGACCGCAGGGCGTGCGTCAGCCCGGCTGTCTGCGGGTCGTGCAGATAGACGATGTCCCGGTCGGTGAGTTGCGGGATCAGCTCCTCGGCGCTCGCGGTGAGGGTTTCCTCGTACACCGCCCGCTCCGCCTCCCCGAGCTCGCCGCCATCGCCGTCGACGCCGTGCAGGTGGTTGTGGATCCGCTTCGTGATCCGAAAGAAGCCGCTGTCCCCGCCGATCGTCACCCAGCGCGCGTCGACGCCGGCTCCGCGCGTGTAGGCGAGCAGGGACTGCAGCATCTCGGCCACGCCCCCGCCACGGGCGGTCGAGTTGACGTGCCAGATGACGCGCCCCGCGAAGATCCGGCCGGCCTCGCTCAGCGCCTGCTCGACCCGGGGGTAGTCGTCTCCGAGCAGGGCCCGGAAACGCTCCGGTGGGGCGGGCGCGATCGGGACCTGACCCAGGGCCGTCATCGTGTTCCGGCTCACCGAGCCCGGATCCGCTCGATCAGCCGCAGATAGGCGGCGAAGTGCCCACTGGTCAGGAGTGGCGCGCGACCTGCTCCCTGGCCGCGGCGCCGAGCGCCCGGCGGCGGTGCGGGTCGGCGATCAGCTCGTCAATCCGCTCGGCGACGGCGGCCAGGTCGCGCGGGTCGACCAGAACCCCGGTCTCGCCGTCGACGATCTGCGTGGGTATGCCGCCGACCCGGCCGGCGAGCACCGCCCGCCCCTTCCACATCGCCTCGGTGACCGCGAGGCCGAAGCCCTCCTCCAGGCTCTTGTGGACGACGAGGTCGGCACGGCGCTGGATCGCGTTCACGATCGCCGCGTTCTCATCCCGATCTCGGTCCGGGACCTCAACCAGGTGGATTCGGCGGCGGGCGGCTTCGGGAAGCGAGCCCCGCCGCTCGCGAAGCTCTGCGATCACCCGGCGCTCCTCGCTCTCCTCGGAGCGCTTGGCCGTCGAGGGTCCGGCGAGGACGAGGTGGAGGTCCGGCTGGCGAGATCGCCCAAACGCCTCCATCACTCCCGCCTGGTCCTTGAGTCGCTCCCAGCCCGACACCTGGGCGACGACTTCCGCCCGATCCGGAACCGGACCGTCCTGATCGATCCTGGCTCGGACGCTGACGCGAGACGGCGAGCCATCGAAGCGGGTGAAGACCGGCTCCGCCTCGGCACCGCTCGCGGTCAGCCCGACCCGGTCGAGGATCGCCGGCACCACGTCGGGGCCGAGTGCCTGGTTCTTGGGCGAGACCGGGTCGAGCGACGGGAGCTGAATCGTCACCTTGTCGCGGTCGATCCCCTCCCAGACGTACTCCGCCCGCGTGAACACGTAGGCGTCGGCCGCCGACACCCAGGGGCGAAGGAAGTCCCAGGCGCGGCGGGCGTGCGCGTTCGGCTCCTCGGTGCCGAGGTGGCAGCGAAACAAAGTGCGGGCGCCGGCCTCCCGGGCCGCCGGCAGGAGCCCGGCGACCGGGGGGTCGTGAAGGGCGACGACGTCGCCCGGCTGCAGCCGCGCGGCGAGCTCGGCGCCCCAGCCCTCGACCGCGCGCTCGTACAGCTCGCGCTCCTGCGGGCCGAGCGGGCCACCGTCGCCGGGGCTTCCGTAGAGGTTGTTATAGAGGCGGCGCCAGAGCATCCGGGTCGGGCGATCGGCGTGGGCGACCAGCCAGCGCGCGTTCAGCCCGCCGTCGCGGGCGTAGCCGAGCAGCGAGCGAAGCACCTCGCTGGTCCCGTCGTTGTCCGAAGCATTCAGGTGCCAGACCGCGATCCCGGCGAGCCCCTCCCGGATCCGCTCGAGCGTCTTCTCGCCGCGGCGAAAGCCCTCGGGGTCGATCGCGCGGTAGACCCGGCGGTCGCGGCTCGGCACGAAGGCCTCCTCGAGCCGCACCTCGTTGAGCTCCGCCGTCGCCAACCTCGCCTCGCCCTCAGCCTCTGAGGCGAACCGGCGCCGGGCTCGCCGGTTCGCTGACGACGGTGAACAGCCAGCCCGCTTCCTCGCGCCACCATCCGTGCGCCGTAGCGTGCTCGCCGTCCCAGCGCACGGTCAGCGGCCTCCATTCGCCATCGGCTGACGGGTTCCAGCCCAGTTCGACCGCGGCATGGCCGACGTCGAGGCGCAGGCCCTCGCGGCGCGCCTTGGCCGCCGACTCCTTCGCGGCCCAGATCAGGTTCGCGAGCCGAGCGCGGCCGGGCTCACCGGCGGCCGCGACGCCGGCCCGCTCCTGGGGGGTCAGCCACGTCCTCACGAAGGCCTCGCTGCGCGGCTCGACGGCCTCGAGATCGCAACCGAGCGCGAGCTCCGGGTCGGCGACGACGGCGAACGCCCGCCCGTTGCGATGACTGAGTGAGAGCGCCGCCGGGACGGGCGCGTCGCCGAGCTGCGCCTCCGGCGCGCCGCCCGCCGAGGCCGCGATCTCCACCTCACGCAGCGCCGCGCCGCCCCATGCCCGCAGCGCCGCCTTCGCGGCCCACCGGCCCAGGCGCCAGTCGGCCTTGCGCTTCTGGGCGTCCAGGTCGGCGAGCGCCGTCCGCTCGCGGGCGCTCAGCCAGCCGTCCGTGTCAGGGACCTCAGCGAGCGAGCGGGTCAGCCATCCGGGCGCGATCATCGCCTGCGCCGGCGCGCTCCAGGGCCCGGCGCACTCCTCGGTCGACTGCGTCGATCAAATACGGGCGCAGGGAGGCCGGCGGGATGATGCGGCTGATCGAGCCCATCGCCAGCGCCCGCTCGACGCTGTGCGCGCGGTCGAACTCGTCGGCGAGCTCCCCGAGCTTCTGCGCGCGGACCTCCTCCCACAGGCTCACCCGCTCGTTCCGCAACGAGGCGCGGTCGGCGCCCTCGGCTGCCTCGATCCGCCGATCGAGCTCGACGACGCGCGGGTCGGCCGCGGCTCGATTGTCGACCTCACGCGCGAACACTACCGCCGCCGCGGGGGCGCCACCGATCACCGACGCGTGCGAGCCCTCGAGCGCCGCCGCCTCGAGCTCGTCGTTGAGCCGCTGGGAGAAGACGACGAACGCGCCTCCGTGGTAGCGCGAGATCACGCAGAAGACGATCGGCCCGTCGAAGTTGACCACCGCGCGCCCGATCTCCGCCCCGTACTCGAGCTGCCACTCGTACATCGACTCGGGCGAACCGTCGAACCCCGACAGGTTCGCGAGCACGACCACCGGCCGTCGCCCGCTGGCGGCGTTGATCGCGCGAGCGATCTTCTTCGACGAACGCGGAAACAGCGTCCCCGAGGTCCACTGTTCGGGACCGTCCGCCGGCACCTGCCCGAAGCGCTGCAGCGGCCTCGACTCGATCCCGAGCAGCATCACCGGCCAGCCGCCGAGATGAGCCTCCCAGACGAGTGCGATCTCGGCGTCGCGCATCGCCGCCCAGCGCTCCAGCGGCGGGTGGTCGGAATCGACCGTGGCCCGCATCACCGAGCGCATGTCGAACGGCTTCTTGCGGCCGGGGTTGCTGGCCTCGGAGAAGATGTCGCCGACGCGGGCGAGCTGCGGGTCCGTCGTGGTGTGCGGACCGGCGCCGACGTCGCGATCGGCCGGGTCGGTGGTCGCGGCGCGGCGGGGGAAGCGCTCGCCCGGCGCTACGTAGGTGTGCTCGTAGTGGGCGAGCAGCAACCGGCAGGCGGCCTCGGTGTCGGACGCCCAATACTGGGCCTCGCCGTTGGGCCCCATGATCCGCTCGTAGCCGCCGATTCCGAAGTTGTCCTCGGCCGAGACGCCGCCCGAGTAGTCCAGAGCCTGCTTGCCGGTCAGCACCATGGCGCTGTCCGGGGTCATCACAAGGATGCCCCGCGTGTGCATCAGCATCGTCGCCTCGGCGTTCCAGTACGGCTGCGCGCCGACGTTGATCCCGGTGATCACCACGTTCAGCTCGCCCCCGGCCTGGGTGAACTCGACGATCCGCCGCAGCACCGCGGCGATCCAGTCCATGTTCTCGGTGCCGCTGTCCATCGCGATCTTCGCGCCGGCCGAGAGCGCGAACCACTCGACCGGGACGCCGAGCTGCTCGGCGAGGTCGAGCGCCGCGATGATCCGCGCGCACTCCGGCTCGGCGAGCGAGCCGAGGGCCCGCGTCGGGTCGCCGAACACGCTCACCCTCAACATTCCCTCGGGGTAACGCTCGCTGTGGTTGCGGATCAGCCCGACGATGATCCCGGTCGGGTTGGTGGCCGGGGGACGGTCAACCGGTACGAGCCGCCGGTCGGGGTCGAGCTCGTGCTCGACGAACGCCCCCGACGGCTGGTCGGCCCCTCCATCCGACGGCGCGGGGGCGAGCAGCTTGACGATCTCCGCGGGATGCAGGTTGCCGCGGCGTCGGGCCGCGAGCAGGCGCTGACCCGGGTCGTCCAGCGGCAGGAGCGGCTGGGTGGGGGGGTCGCCGACCTCGACCACGACCCCGCTCCCGGTCGGGCTGAAGAAACGCAGCACCCGGCTCCGCTCGACACCCGCGGCATCACGCATCCGGCCGTAAACCAGCACCATCTCGATCCCGAGCGGGGCCGTGGTGCGGGAGTTGCGCTCGACCAGCGACCGGACCTCCTCCGAGCTCAGCTCGATCGTCGGCCACGCGTACAGGACGACGCGGTTCCACAGCGCTCGCCGCCGCGGTGGCTGATGGACCTGGAAGCTGCGGATCGCCTGCAACGTCCCCAGCAGCGTCTGCTCGAACTCCGGTAACGCCACCGCCCGGCCATCCGCGTCGCGGATGGCGGTCAGGTCACGGACCTCGGCGATCGCGAACAGGCGCTCGTCCTCGGGGTTGTCGCGCGCCACCGCCTTGAACAGATAGACGTCCTCGGCCGATGGCACCCGCTGGAGCGAGAAGTTGGCGAAGCGCCAGAGCCGCAGGCGCTCGGCCATCATCGGGTGCAGCCCGCGCAGGAACTCGTCCTCGGCCGGCGGCCCTCCGTCGGCGAACCGGAACGTGAACAGATCGACGGCGGACATCCCGCGCCGCGGGCCCGGCTCCGCGACCGCGAGCACTACCCGCCGCAGCGCCAACGGGAACTCGACCTCGGCGAGCACCGTCTGGCAGCGCGCGGCCAGCTCGTCGTGGGGCGGCGGTTCGCCGGGATGCCCCGCGTACAGGTCGGCGACCACGGCCTCGCCCGGCGCAACGGTCGCGGCATGGGCCGCGATCGCGCGCGCCGCAGCCGGCAGGTCGTCGAGGTCGACGAACGCGACCACGAGGCGGTGCGGGCGCCCCTCGCTCTCGTAGTCGCTGGTCAGGAAGGACTGCCCGTCGACGTCGATCTCGGCGAAGCTGCCGAGCTCGCGAACGCGGTAGTAGCGGCGCGTCATCGTTTCGATCAGCACCCGCCTCAGCTCGGGGTCCGCCCCGCGGATCTGGTTGGTCAGCCACGGCGCGAGCGCCCGCGGACACTCGACCAGCGCCCGCATCCTCTCGGCGCGGTCGGCGCGTTCCGGATCGGCGCCCAGCGCGTGAAGGTGCTCCTCCATCGCCGCGTACGCCCGCTCGCGCGCGGCCTCGATCACCGGCTCGTCGTAGTAGCGGTAGCGCACCTCCCTGGCGAGGTCCGCGACGACGTGATCGCGGCGCTCGGTGGCCGCGATCAGACGATCGAGCACGGCGCGGAACTCGTCGCCGACGTTGCCGACCAGCGACTCGGAGCGCGCCAAGCGGTGATTGAGGATCGCGGTCACGGCGGCGCGGGAAGCGTCCGATCGCTCCTGCGACAGGAACAGCCGATGGCAGGCGCGCTCGAGCTCGGGCGTGCGCTCGAGGCTATCGACGCCGTAGCGGCCCAGGGCTCGCTCGAGCGAGCTCAGAAACCGGGGCGACAACCCCTCCGCCTCCGGATCGAGCGAACGCAGGTAGCTGTGCAGGTACTCCTGCGGGCTTCGCAGCAGCTCGCCCTCGGGCTCGTCGGATTCGCGCCGGCGCCGGGTCAGCGAGCGCAGGTCGGCGAACACGTCGAGCAGCCGGTGCTCGCCCGGGACGAGCTGCGGATCGCAGCCCATCAGGTCGCCGCACGAGGCGTCGAGCTCGGCGGCGATCCGGCGGCCCTCGTCGGCGTCGACGTCGTAGCCGAGCACCAGCCACTCGAGGCGCTGGAGGTTCACCCGGCAGCGCGCTGGTCGCTCCCGGTGCGGCTCCTCGTCGCCTGCGAAGGAGACGCGCGGGGTCGGATTGTGCTCCTCCCCACCCTCGAGCGGATCGAGCTGCAGCAGCGGCGCCTGGGCGAGCACCTGCACGTTCGGTCGGACCAGGACCTCGCGCACCCGGCCGGGAAACGGCGCCGTCAGCGAGCTCTCCATCTTCATGCTCTCGAGCACGGCCACCACGTCGCCGCGCGCCACCTCGTCGCCGGGCGCGACCGGGATCGAGACGACGACCGCGGGGGCGGGGCTGCGGACGAAGCCGCGATCGTCCCGGGACACCCGGTGCGGGACGCCGTTGACCTCGATCAGCAGCTGGGCGCCCTGGGCGGAGCTGACGATGCGATACGACTCGCCCCCGCGGATGAGGCGTCGCTCGTAGGCATCGAGGCGCTCGACCTCGAGCTCGGCGGTGATGCCCTCGGTTTCGACCCGGAAGCGCTGCGGACCGATCTGCTGGACGCGGAAGCGGTAGCCGTGGCCGCCGTGGCGCAGATCGATCGTGCGGGCGATCTCGGCGTCGGCCTGGGGCCGCCCGCGACGCGCGAAGGCGAGGAAGCTCGCCCGATCGAGCGCCGTCTCCATCTCGCTGGTCTCGATCGCGGCCTGGAGCAGCGCCACGTCGCTGTTGCGCGCCGGCTCGGCCTCCCCGCCCACTCGCAGCCGGTCGAGCCAGGTGTTGTCGATCTCGCCCGAGCGGAGCTGGGGATGGTCGAGCAGCTCGAGCAGGAAGCCCTGGTTGGTCGTCCCGTCTCGGAGCACGACCATCGTCTCTCGCAGCGCGCTTCGCAGGCGCGCCAGCGCCTCGCCTCGATCGTTGCCCCAGGCGATCACCTTGGCCACCATCGAGTCGAACTCGGCGGGGATCGCATCGCCCTCGGCGATCCCGGTGTCGACCCGCAACCCCGGCCCGGTCGGCAGCCGCAGCAGCTCGACCCGGCCCGGCGTCGGCGCGAAGTCGAGCGCCGGATCCTCGGCGTTGAGGCGCGCCTCGATCGCATGCCCGATCCGCGCCGGCGGCTCCCCTTGCAGCCGCCCCCCCGCGGCGACGTGAAGCTGGAGCTTGACCAGATCGACCCCGGTCACGGCCTCGGTTACCGGGTGCTCGACCTGGAGGCGGGCGTTGACCTCCATGAACGAGAACGACCGTTCCTCGGGCTGGTAGAGGAACTCGACCGTGGCGGCGTTGCGGTAGCCGGCGCGCAGCACCATGCGCACAGCCGCCTGCTCGAGCTCGCGTTCCTGATCCGCCGTCAGCGCGGTGCTCGCCGACTCCTCGACCACCTTCTGGCTGCGGCGCTGCAGGCTGCAGTCGCGCACCCCCAGCGCCCATACCGCGCCCTCGCCGTCGGCGATCACCTGCACCTCGACGTGGCGCGCGGGCGTGATCAGCTTCTCGAGCAGGACCGTGGAGTCGCCGAATGCCCCCAGGGCCTCGGCGCGGGCGTGGTCGAGCGCGCTCGCGATCTCGTCGGGGGAATCGACGCGTCGGATGCCGCGCCCGCCGCCGCCCGCGGCGGCCTTCACCAACAGCGGGAAGCCGATCTCGTCGGCCTTCGCGAGTGCCTGCTCGAGATCGTCCACCGGCCCGCGACTCCAGGGGGCGACCGGGACGCCGGCCTGCTCGGCGAGGCGCTTGGCGTTGATCTTGTCGCCGAGCCGTGACATGACGGCCGACTCCGGGCCGACGAAGACGATCCCGAGCCGCTCGCACAGCTCCGCGAACCGCGGGTGCTCGGCGACGAATCCCCACCCGACCCATGCCGCGTCGGCCTCGACGGCGCCGAGCGCGCGCTCGAGGGCGGCATAGTCGACGTAGCGATTCTTGCGCTCGCCGTCGACCGGGTCGATGAAGCTCGCCGAGCCGAGGTCGTAAGCCTCGTCGGCGCGGCGGACGAACATCGCGTTTCGCTCCGGCGCGGTGAACAGGGCGATGAGGCGGATCTGCTCGGACCTGACCTCGTTGAGCTCGCGCACGGCGTGGATCAGCCGCATCGCCGGTTCGCCCCGGTTGACGATTGCCAGTCGCTGGAACGGTCGCTGCACGGCCCGCCCCGCCGGTGGCCTACGTCATCGCCGCGCGCAGCGGCGCGAGCATGTCCTCCCCGGCGGGGCCGGGGAGCTCGATCGTGCGGTAGCCCTCGAGCCGCACCAGCACGCGGCCGGACTCGTCGACGACCTCGGCATCGACCCCCTCCTCGCCGTCGCGTGGCCTGACCACGGCCCAGACCGGGCCGGGGGCATCGCCCGGGAAGCTGGTCACGCGATCGAGATGCGTCGGCAGCGCCATCCGGCCGGCCGTGCCCAGCTCATAGACGCCGGCGGTCTGGAAGCAGAGCTCGATCAGCCGCGGCGCCATTTCCATCGGCTGCCCGGACGGCTCGTGGTCCGGCGGCAGATCGGGCGCGAGCTTGCCGAGGACCGCGCCGTTGCTGCGCCAGGCCCGATCGAGCACCTGATAGGCGGGCCCGTGGAAGTAGACGCGATAGACGTCGTCGTGCCCCGCGACCGGGCGGTCGGACGCCTCGCCGGGTGCCTCGGCCGACGCCGGTGGGGCGGGCGCCTGCGCCGTCAGCCGCACCCGGCCCGTGAAGTGGACGGTCTCCTGCTCACCCTGCCCGTGAATCTCGCGCCGGCCGATCAGCGCGCAGTCGCCGATCACCGCTCCCTCGCCGGCGTCGCGCAACAGCACTCGCACCTCGAGCGTGCGTGGCTCGTTGCGGTAGAACTTCACCGGCGCCAGCAGGTCGACGTCCTCGACCGCCGACACGTGCCACCCGGGCAGCAGGGCCAGCGCGGCTTCGGCGAAGGCCTCGATCCCCATCACGCCCGGAAGCACCGGAGTCCCGTCGATGCGATGGTCGTTCAGGAAGGCCTGCCTGCCGGGATCGAGCTCGACCAGGGCGCTGACCCCCTCCCCCACCCGCATCGCCGCGATCCGCCCGGTCATCGGACCCGCCGGCGGCCGCCGTGAGGCTGGTCGCCTCGTCGGGGTCGATGCCGCCGGTCGGATGGCGCTCCTCGGTCAGCACGCCAAGCGAGCCCGCGACCACGACCTCGGCGCCGGCGCCCGACGCGGTCAGCTCGCGGCGGACGATCGGGACGCCGACTCCCGGCGGGAGCATGTCGATCTCCGCCATCTCCATCATCTTCGGGATCGAGCCGCGGCTGGCCATCCCGATCTCGGCCCAGGCGGTCCAGTCGATCGCGATCCCGCGCGCCGCGGGCCCGCCTCGCCGCAGCGACGAGACGCTCTTGCAGATCAGGTCGTTGGCGGCCGAGTAGTCGGTCTGCCCCGCGTTCCCGAACCGCGCCGCGATCGAGCTGAACACCACGGCCGTCCCGACCTCGGCGTCGCGAAGGGCGTGCAGGAGGTTGAACCAGCCGTCGGCCTTGACATCGAAGACCAGGTCGTACTCGGCCTGCGGCTTGTCGGGCAAGAAGTGGCTGATCTCGACCCCCGCGGCGTGGACGACGACGTCGACGCGGCCGCCCTCGCACGCCCGGGCGACGGCCTTCGCCACCTGAGCGGGGTCGGTGAGGTCCGCCTCGTGCCAGTGCGCCGTCCCGCCCGCCTTGCGGATCGCCTCCAGCGCGCTGAGCGCTGCCCGCGCGCGTTCGATCCGCGCCAGCTCGCGCTCGACCAGCTTCGGCGTCGGCCGCTCGCCGCGTTCCTTGATCCGGTCGGCGAGCTCGAGCTTGAGTCCCTCGCGGTCGGCGGCGAAGCGTTCGATGTCGGGATCATCGGGAGCGGGCTCGGGGACCAGGTCGAGCAGGTGGAACGTGCCACCGGAGGCGGACGCCAGATCGGCGGTGATCGCGGCGACGATGCTGCCGGCGGCGCCCGTGACGACGAAGGTCGTCGCGTTGGTGAGCGCCCGCGCCGGGTCGGGGTCGGCCTCCCGCTCGGCGAGGCCGACGGTCCAGCGGAGCTCGTCGGCGTGGCCGATCTCGACCGCGCCGGGATCGCGCAACGTCTCGGAGACGAGCAGCTCGGCCAGCGCGGTGGTCTTGCGACTGGGCTCGAAGTCGACGACCTTGACCAGCGCGTCGGCACGCTCGCGGGCGAGCGCCTTGGTGAACCCCGTGACGGCACCGCCCATGACCGAGGTCGCTCCGGCCACGTCGTAGCCGTGGCGGCCGCCGAGGCGGGTCGCCGCGACGAGGAAGGTGCCGGCCGCCGAGACGTCGTCGGCGAGCGCCCGCATCGTCGTCGCCAGGAGCTTCACGCGCACGCGCAGGCCCTCGCGCCAGGCGCCGGGATCGAGCGAGGAGAGCGGTCCTTCGTCGTCCAGCGCCGGCAGCCAGTAGACGCCCTGGATCGCTCCCTCGGCCTTCCACTCGGCCAGCAGTCCTTCCAGCTCCTCGCCGTCGGGCTCGCCGTCGATCTCGAGCACCTCGACGCCCAGCTTGGCGAGCACCTTGGCGAGCGCGGCCCCGACCCCGCCGCGATCGGGCATCAGGACGACGCGGCTGCCCTCGCCGAGCTCGACGCCGGTCGCCACGCAGCGGCCGAGCGGCGGCCGCAGGACCGCGACCGGAACGCGCCGCATGATCCCACCGGCACCGGCCTGTGGCTCCGGCGCGGGCGCGGGCGCGGCAGCCGGCCGCGGGCGCCGGCGCCGGGGCGCCGGAGCGCTCGTTGACGAAGCCGACGACGTGGGTGAGGGTCGGGTAGTCGCGCAGCTTCAGCGAGTCGTCGCGCTCGATCGCGTAGGCCTCGCGGATCTTGGCGAACACCTCGGCCTGCTTGACGGTGTCGATCCCGAGGTCGGCCTCGAGGTCGAGCTCCATGTCGAGCAGGTCGGGCGGATAGCCGGTCTCCTCGGCGACGATCTCGAGGACGCGCTGCTCGACGCCGTCGCCGGCGAGGGTCGGCGTGGGCGCGGGCGCGGGCGCGGGCGCGGCAGCCGGCGCGGGCGCCGGCGCCGGGGCGCCGGAGCGCTCGTTGACGAAGCCGACGACGTGGGTGAGGGTCGGGTAGTCGCGCAGCTTCAGCGAGTCGTCGCGCTCGATCGCGTAGGCCTCGCGGATCTTGGCGAACACCTCGGCCTGCTTGACGGTGTCGATCCCGAGGTCGGCCTCGAGGTCGAGCTCCATGTCGAGCAGGTCGGGCGGATAGCCGGTCTCCTCGGCGACGATCTCGAGGACGCGCTGCTCGACGCCGTCGCCGGCGACGGTCGGCGTGGGCGTGGGCGCGGGCGCGGGCGCGGCAGCCGGCCGCGGGCGCCGGCGCCGGGGCGCCGGAGCGCTCGTTGACGAAGCCGACGACGTGGGTGAGGGTCGGGTAGTCGCGCAGCTTCAGCGAGTCGTCGCGCTCGATCGCGTAGGCCTCGCGGATCTTGGCGAACACCTCGGCCTGCTTGACGGTGTCGATCCCGAGGTCGGCCTCGAGGTCGAGCTCCATGTCGAGCAGGTCGGGCGGATAGCCGGTCTCCTCGGCGACGATCTCGAGGACGCGCTGCTCGACGCCGTCGCCGGCGGCGGTCGGCGTGGGCGTGGGCGCGGGCGCGGGCGCGGCAGCCGGCGCGGGCGCCGGCGCCGGGGCGCCGGAGCGCTCGTTGACGAAGCCGACGACGTGGGTGAGGGTCGGGTAGTCGCGCAGCTTCAGCGAGTCGTCGCGCTCGATCGCGTAGGCCTCGCGGATCTTGGCGAACACCTCGGCCTGCTTGACGGTGTCGATCCCGAGGTCGGCCTCGAGGTCGAGCTCCATGTCGAGCAGGTCGGGCGGATAGCCGGTCTCCTCGGCGACGATCTCGAGGACGCGCTGCTCGACGCCGTCGCCGGCGGGGGTCGGCGTGGGCGTGGGCGCGGGCGGGCTCCGTCTCCAGCACCGCCGGCTCGATCTCCGCCGGCGCCACGTCGGCGTCCGCCAGCGGCTCCAGCGGCCTGCCGGCGGGCGGACCCTGATCGACGACGCGCAGCCGGTGCTGCACGACCTCGAGCTGCGGATCCTCGTAGCCGCTGAGCCGTTCCAGCCATGCGGCCCAGGCGGCGCGATCGGCGATCCGGTAGTCGTAGCCGAGCTCGTCGACGTTGCGCCTGCGGCGATCGGCGACGGGCGTCCAGCGCAGCAGCAGCATCGAGATCTGCGAGCCGAACCCGGCCGCCAACCTGAGCGAGTAGCGGATCGGGTACGAGCCGCCGCCCGACAGGTTGAGCAGACCCAGCTCGGGATCGGGATCGCGGAAGTTCGGGACCGGCGGGACGACCCCCGTCTCCAGCGCCTTCACCGCCAACACGTCCTCGAGGCCGACTCCCATTGGGTGCCCGGTGAACCCCTTCACGTTGGCGATCACGATCCGGTCGGCGTGCTCGCCGAAGACGTCGCGCAGCGCGTGGATCTCGGCGGCGGCGCTGCCGCCGCGTGCGGGTGTGTAGGTCTCGTGGGAGACGAACACCGTCTCCTCCGCGATCTCCTGCCGCCGCAGGCCACGGCTCTCGGCCTGCTTCACGAGCTGCTCCATCACACCGCTGATGTGCTCGACGTCGAGCCGTGTCCCGTGGAAGGCGGAGTTGGCGGTCACCGACCCGAGCACCTCGCAGATCGGCGTCATCCCGCGCTCGCGGGCGGCGGCGGCGCTCTCGACCATCAGGCCGGCGGCGCCCATGCCGATGATCATCCCGTGACGGCGCTGGTCGAACGGCAGCGCCGCCTCCTCGACCACGTCATCGGTCGCCGCCGCGCCCGAGGCCAAGAAGCCGGCGCCGATCCAGCCCATCAGCGTGTCCGAGGTGGCGTCGTCGGCAGCCACGATCAGCACCCGGCGGCAGCGCCCGGCGCGGATCCAGTCCTCGGCCAGCGCGACCGCCTGCGTGGTGCTCGCGCAGGCGGAGTTGATCTGGGTGTTCGGCCCCCGCGCCCCGATCAGCTCCGCCAGCTGCGAGTGGCCCATCGAGAGGACCCGGAAGAGGAACCGGCGGTCGAACGTATAGGGCTCCTCCTCGAGCGTGTGTTCGAGATCGTGAATGCGCCGCTCGACCTCGTCGAGCACCACCGGATCGGTGCCGTCGTGGTCGAGCATCCTGGCGCGCAACGATTCGAGCGCGGCGAGGCGCTCGCGGCGCATGTGATCGGTGGTGTAGCGCGAGACCTCGTCGGCCATCTCCTCCAGGCCCGGGAACGCCGAGGCGTAGATCACCCCGGTGTCGTCGCGCATCTCGTCCGGAAGCGACCAGCGGTCGGGGAGCTTGGTGCCCTTGGTCGTCGTCTTGTAGCGGAGCACGAGCGGGATGCCCGCGTCGCGGAGCGCGTCGATGCCGGCGGCGATCGCCAGCTGGGTGTCGTGCCCGAGCGCGGCCAGCCGCTCGGTGTCGACCCCGAACTCGGCGACCGGATCGAACGCGCCCGCCCGGGCGGCGAGCTTGATCACGGCCTCGAGGCGGTCGATGGTCTCGAACGAGGCGCCGCCGTCATCCCCCTTGACCAGCCGCGTGATGTGCTTGTCGAGCATGTCGCGGCGCAGACGGCCCGGGATCACGTCGATCCCCTGCTCGCCGTTGAGCAGCCGGGCGATGTTCGCGTCGTCAAAGAGCCGCTCGGCACCGGGTAGCCCGAGCGCCGCGCCGGTGATCGCCACCGGCTCGGGCATCGGCGCGTCGCCGCCGACCGGCGCCGGGACCGGCTCAGCGTCAGTCCGGGGCGCGGGCTCGGCGGGCGCCCGGCGCGCACGCGCCTCGCGCGCAGCCCGTGGATGCGGCTGCGCGGTCGCGCCGGCCTGCAGCTCGACGGCCTCGCGCTGGACGGGATCCCGTCCGCTGCCGAGGCCGGCGGCCCAGAGGCCGCAGAGGGCGTTGTTGAAGGTCGGCACGTCGCCCTGCTTGGGGTGGTTGCTGGCGAGGCTGACGATCGCGTCGTCGCCGAGCACATCCGAGGCGAAGCCCTGGAGCGCGTGCTTCGGGCCGACCTCGACGAAGATCCTCGCGCCCTCGTCGTAAAGCGTGCGCAGCCCCTTCAGGAACTGCACCGGCGAGGCGACCTGGCGGCTGAGCATGTCGAGCATCTGCTCGACGGCGCCCTCGCCCGACGGATAGAGCTCACCGTTGACGTTGGCGACGATCGGCAGCTGCGGCGACCGCAAGCCGAGGCGCTGGAGCATCTCCCGCAGCGGCCCGCTCGCCGGCGCCACGATCTCGGTGTGGAAGCCGTGGCTGACCGGGAGCGGGATCGCGGTATGTCCACGCTCCTGGACCGCGGCCACCGCCCGAGCGACCGCCTCGGTGGCGCCGCCGAGCACGACCTGATGGGTCGAGTTGATGTTGGCGAGCACGACGTAGCCCTCGGTTTCGGCGACGATCTCCTCAACCTCCGCCAGCGGCGCCATCACCGCGGCCATCGCCCCGGGGTCCTCGATCCGAAGGCTTGCCATCTCCCGCCCCCGCGCGCTGACGGCCTCGAGCGCATCGTCGAACGAGAGCGCGCCGGCGCGGACAAGGGCCGCGTACTCGCCAACCGAGTGACCCATGACCAGATCGGGGGCGATCCCGTATTCGCCGAGCAGGCGCGTGAGCGCGGTGTCGACGGTGATCACGGCCGGCTGCTGGATCTCGGTCCGGCGGAGCTCCTCCTCCGCCCGCGCCATCGCCGCCGGATCCTGCGGGTCGGCGAAGACGATGTCGGATAGGCGGCGGCCCTCGAGCAGCGGAGCCATGATCGCGTCGGCCTCCTCGAACAGCTCCGCGACCACGGGCTCTCGCCGGTGCAGCTCGGCGATCATGTTCGCGTACTGCGAGCCCTGGCCCGTGTACAGGAACGCGACCTTGCCGGGGCTGCCGCTGCCGCGGTGGATGCCGCGAGCGCGCAGC
This sequence comes from uncultured Solirubrobacterales bacterium, assembly GCA_963781265.1. Lineage (GTDB taxonomy): Bacteria > Actinomycetota > Thermoleophilia > Solirubrobacterales > 70-9 > WHSW01. Next base: position 16,916 of record CAWAFH010000003.1, on the reverse strand, counting down.
GCCGGCCAGGCGGCGGGGTTGCCCGCGTCCAGCGCCCGCGACGCAAGCTCCGCCTTCGCCACCAGGTCGGGGCCGTCGGCGTAATCGATCGCGATCCGCTCGGGCGCCCTCAGCACGTCGCTGCTGGGAGCCGTCGGGTCGAGGTGGCGTCCCTGGCGTGCCTCCGCCAGCTCGGTCCGCAGCGCGTTCGCCAGCCCGGCCTCGTCCTCGGCGCCGAGCACGAGCGCGCCGCGCAGCGGCGGCTTCGCCGGCGCGGGACCCCGCGGCTCGCTCACGCGCATGGGCTCGACCGGCGCCGGCACGGCCACCGAGGAGCGATCGCCGTTGGTCGTGTAACGGCCGGGCACGTACTCCTCCATGACCAGATGGAAGTTGGTGCCGCCGAAGCCGAACGCGCTCACGCCCGCGACGCGCGCCCGGTCGGCGGCGACGTCCCAGTCGCGCAGCTCGGTGTTGACCGCGAACGGCGACGCGCTCCAGTCCAGATTCGAGTTGGGCCGCTCGAAGTTGAGGCTCGGCGGCAGCACCTTGTCGTGGAGCGCGAGCGTCGTCTTCAGCATCCCCGCCGCGCCCGCCGCGCCCTTCAGGTGGCCGATGTTCGACTTCACCGATCCGAGCGCGATCGAACCCGGCGGCGCGTGCGCGCCGGAGAAGGCCTCCATCAGGCTGCTCAGCTCGACCGCGTCGCCGACGCTGGTCGAGGTGCCGTGCCCCTCGATCAGGGTGCACTCCGCCGGCGACAGTCCCGCGTTCCGCCACGCCCGCTCGACCGCGAACCGCTGCCCGACCGGGTTCGGGGCTGTGATCCCCTTGCCCTTGCCGTCGCTGGCGCTGCCGACACCGCGGACGACGGCGTAGATCCGGTCCTCGTCGCGGACGGCGTCGGCAAGCCGCTTGACGATGAACAGCGCCGCGCCCTCGCCCATCACGAAGCCGTCGGCGCCCTCCGAGTACGGGCGCGTGCCGGTCGGCGAGAGCGCGCCGATCGCGCAGAACTTGACGAACGTGTGGGCGCCCATGTTGCGATCGATCCCGCCGGTGATCGCGACGTCGAACTCGTGGGCGAGCAGCCCGTCGACGGTCGCGTCCATCGCCGCCAGCGCCGAGGCGCAGGCCGCATCGGTGGTGAAGTTGGGGCCGTGGAGGTTGAACAGGTTGGCGATCCGGCCGGCGATGCAGTTGCCGAGCTCGCCCGGCATCGTGTCCTCGGTGATCGCCGGCAGCCAGGCGTTGATGTTGGCGCGCAGCTCGCCCTCGATCGTCGCGCGCACCTCCGCGGGCAGCGCGGCGAAGCCCGCCGTGCGCTCGAGCTCGCGCGCGAGGTCGGGGAACATGATCCGCAGCGCGGTCAGGTAGTGCTTCTCGCCCGAGAGGGCGTTGCCGATGATCACCGCGGTGCGATCGAGGTCCAGCGGCCGATCCGGCCAGCCGGCGTCGCTCAGCGCCATCCGCGTGCACCCGACCGCCCACTTGTGGGCGTCGTCCATCCCCTCGCTCACCTTCGGCGGAATCGGCAGCTTCCAGGCGAACGGGTCCCAGTCCCATTCCCGGACCCAGCCGCCGATCTTCGAATACGTCTTCTCGGGCGCCTTCGGATCGGGGTCGTAGTAGAGCGCCGGGTCCCAGCGCTCGGGATCGACCTCGCTGATCGAGTAGCGGCCGCTGGTCACGTTGTGCCAGAACGCCGCCCGATCCGGGGCATCGGGCATGATCGCGCCGACGCCAACGATCGCGGCGGCGTTGTCGAGTGGATCGGTCATCTCAGCTCGGCCTCGTCTCGGCTCTCCTCAGGGCCTCATGCGCCCGTAGACCGCTTCGGTGACCTCCCCGAGGTCGGCGAGCAGCTCGCCCTGGGCGCGGTGGATCGATCCGATGTCGAGGCGCCGCTCGAGCTCGTCGAGGTCACCGCCGGCCCCCGCCACCCAGCGGACGCCCTCGGTCGCGATCGCCAACGCCGCGCCGCGCGCGTAGACGCGGCTCATCGCCGCCAGCGGGCCCGCCCGCAGGCGCTTCGACGCCTTCGGGTCCAGCTCCTTGTCCGCGGCCCGCCGTGCGCGCCTCGCGAACGCCGCCGCCCCCTCCGCCTGCGCGATCAGGGCGCCGAGGCGCATCAGGATGTGCTGATGGCGGGTCAACCTCTCGACCCGACAGCGCTCGAGCAGCTCCGCGAGCGCGTGGTGGGCGAGCGCGGCGGTGTCGGCGCCGACCGTCGGCTGCTCGGCGTGGAGCGCTTCCAGCTCGCGGGCGCTGGCGTGGTAGTAGTCGCCGCCGGACTTCAGGTGCTCCTGCCAGCGACCGCGCCCGATCGTGATCTCCATGATCTCCGAGGTGCCCTCATAGATCGTCGTGATCCGAACGTCGCGCTTGATCTTCTCGACCATGTAGTCGTGCGTGTAGCCGTAGCCGCCGTGGGCCTGGATCGCCGCGTCGGCCGCCGCGTCACCGGCCTCGGTCGCGAGCAGCTTCGCGATCGCTCCCTCGACGTTCAGCTGCCCCTCGCCCGCGTCGAGCCGCTCGGCGGTCTCCTCGATCGCGGCCCTCGACGCCTCCAGAGCGACCGCGTGGGGAACGATCAGCTTGTGCGTGTAGCCCTCCTTCTCCGACAGCGGCCCGCCGGCCTGGACGCGCTTGCGCGAGTAGGGGATCGCGCGATCGAGCGCCGCCCAGCCCGCGCCGAGTCCGAACGCGGCCACCATCAGCCTCGTGTAGCCGAACACCTGCTGGGCCTGGACCAGGCCCTGGCCCTCGACCCCGCCGACCAGCCGATCGGCGTCGACGTAGACGTTGTCCAAGAACAGCGCCGCGGTGTTGCTGAGCCGGATCCCGTGCTTGTCCTCGTGCTTGCCGTGGGTGAAACCGTCGGCGCCCGCTTCGACCACGAACCAGCTCGGCCCGTCGGGAGCGAGGGCGAGGATCGTGTAGAGGTCCGCCACCCCGCCGTTGCTGATCCATTGCTTGCCACCGGTGATCCGGTAGCCGGTCACGGCGCCGTTCTCGCCGACCCGCTCCGCGGTCGTCTTCAGCGCCCCCAGGTCGCTGCCCGCCTCAGGCTCGGTGGCGCCGTAGGCGAACAGGATTCCCTCCTGGGCGATCTGGCTCATGTACTCGCGCCGCTGGTCCTCCGTCCCACCGACCCGGATCGGGTCGCTGCCGAGGAACGTCGCCAGCTCCGACGTCGCCAGCCCGACATCGATCGCCGCCATCCGCTCGCAGACGCGGTAGACATCGAACGCGCCGCCGCCCATGCCCCCGTACTCGTAGGGCACGAATAAGAGCTGGATACCGAGCTCATCGCCCGACGACATCCGGCGGACGAGCTCCTCAGGGAACTCGTCACGCTCGTCGAGCTCGATCAGCAGCGAATCCGGCAGCTCGCGTGCCGCGAACTCGTCGATCGACTTCAGCGCGACGCCCAACATCTCGGCGTTGAGCTCGTTCGCCATCAGGCCGGCTCCTTCTCCTCGAATCCCCGCTCGTGAGCCTCCCACGCCGTGGCCGCCCCGCCATCGGTACCCGACCCGCAGGTTGGGCGCGGAGCGACTACTGATGCCGTGGCGCGGATTCGTCACGGGCCAGGGAGCCGCCGGCGTCGGAACTGGAATAAGGTCTGGCGTAACGACCTCGCTTTCAACACCACGGCAAGAAGAGCCGCTCGGTCCTCCAATCGTACGCCTCGTGGACGAGCCGGCTGGTGCCCGCGCATGAACGTCGCGGTCGCGCTTCGGCTGATGCCGAAGGCCGGTGATGAGCTCGAAGTCGACGAGCGCGGCACCGGCATCGATCGCGAGCTCGTCGAGATGGTCGTCAACGAGTTCGACGACCAGGCGCTCGAAGAGGCGGTGCTGATCAAGGAGGCCAGCGGTGCCACGGTGACCGCCGTGGGGCTGCGGGCGGAGGGGATCGACCAGGCCCTGCGCGTGGCGTACGCGCGCGGGGCCGACCGGCTGGTCGTCGTCGAGGCGGGCGAGATCGACGCCTACGACACGCGGACGGCGGCGCTCGCGTTCGCCGAGGCGTTTCGCGAGCTGGCTCCGGACCTCGTCCTGACCGGCGTCCAGACGCCGACCGACGTCTTCGGCCAAACGGCGCCCTACCTCGCCGCGACGCTCGGCTGGCCGCAGGCGAGCGTCGTCGTCGGGGTCACGCTGGCCGACGGGACCGCGCGGGTCGTGCAGGAATACGCCGGCGGGCGCCTCGCCGTGCTCGGCCTTCAGCTGCCCGCTGTGGTCGGGGTCCAATCGGCAAGCTCACCGCCCCGCTACGTGGCGATGGGCCGGCTCCGCCAGGCGATGACCGAAGCGAATCCCGCGACGCTCGAGGTCAGCGTCGAGGCGCCCACCGCGGCGTCGAAGGTGATCTCGCTGGCGCGCCCGACGCCGCAGGCCCAGGCGACGATGCTCGAGGGCGACGCCGAGCAGGTCGCCCAGCAGCTGCTGGCCATGCTGCGCGAACGTGGAGCTGTGGCGGGCTGATGGGCGACGTCCTCGTTTACCTCGAATCGCCGCTCAACGACCGGCTGCTCGCCTTCGCCCGGCCGTTGGCTGACGCCACGGGCGGGTCACTGGTTGCCCTCGTCGCCGGCGATCAGCCGGCCGGCGCCGCAGAGCTGAGCGCCGCCGACGTGGTCCTCGAGGTCTCGCACCCGGCGCTCTCGCCTTACCTCCCGGAAGCCCACCAGGCGGTCCTCGCGGCGGCGATCGCCGAGCGCGGCCCCGACCTCACCCTGCTCGAGAACACGACGGCCGGACTCGACCTCGGGGCCGCGGCCGCGGCCGCGGCCAGCCTTCCCTTCGTCGGCTACTGCGCCGCCGTGGCGATCGAGGACGGCGAGGCGGAGTCGATCAGCGGCATCTACGGGGGACAGCTCGAGGCGACCGCGCGCACCCCGCTGCCGGCGATGTTCGCGATCAACACGACGGCGCTGCACGATCAGCCGCAGGCGGCCGGGCGGGGCGAGCGCATCGAGCTGCCGCCGCCCCCGGAACTGGACAACCTGAGGACGGCGTTTGTGGAACCGGTCGTGCCTGCGGACGAGGGCGTCGACCTGACGAAGGCCGAGCGGATCGTCTGCGTCGGCCGCGGCATTGGGGGCGCCGACGATGTTCCGATCGCCGAGGAGCTCGCCGAGGCGCTCGGCGCCGAGCTCGGGGCCTCGCGGCCGGTGATCGACTCGGGCTGGCTGCCGAAGGCGCGGCAGATCGGAAAGTCGGGCGCGACCGTGAAGCCGAAGCTGTATCTGGCGCTCGGGGTCTCCGGGGCGCCGGAGCACGTCGAGGGGATGCAGGGAGCTGAGCTGATCGTCGCCGTCAACACGGATCCCGGGGCGGCGATCTTCAATATCGCCGACTACGGGATCGTCGCCGATCTGATCGACGTCGCCGACGAGCTCACCGCCCGGCTCAAGGAGTGACCGGTTCGGCGGCGGCGAGCGCCCGCTCGATCAGCGCGGTCAGTTCGGCGACCTCGAAGTCGGCACCGACCACCTTGGCGGCGTCCGAGTACATCGCCAGGTCCTTCGGGCAGCTGACCAGGAAGTAGTCGAGCTCGCCCAGCGTCTGGGCTTCGCGGATTCGCTGCTCGCTCGGTCGCTCGGCGATCTCGGCCTCGTCCATCATCCAGATCCGCCCGCCGCCGGCGCCGCAGCAGAACGTGTTCGTCCGGTTGCGCGGCATCTCGACGAGCTCGGCGCCGGTCGCCTCGATCAGGGTCCGGGGCGCCTCGGTGATCCGGTTGTAGCGGGCGAGATAGCAGGGGTCGTGGTAGGTGACCCGCGTCCCGGACAGCGGGGTGCGCAGCGAGATCACGTCCCGCGCGACGAGGTCGGCGAGCAGCTCGGTGTAGTGATAGACCGGCTTCGAGAGCCCGTAGTGGGGATACTCGTTGCGCAGCGTGTTCAGCGAGTGCGGGTCGGTCGTGAAGATCGCCTCGAACTGCGCCTCGGCGAGCACGCCGATGTTCTGCTCGACCAGCATCTCGAACAGGCCCTCCTCGCCGACCCTGCGCACGTCGTTGCCGGCGTTGCGCTCGCCCTCGTAGAGGAGCCCGAACGAGACGCCGGCGTCATGGAGGATCCGCGCCACGCCGTGTGATGCGAGTTGCACCCGCTCGTCGAAGGAGGCGAAGTCGCCGACGAACCACAGGTACTCCACGGGCTCGGCGCGCGCGTCAGGGATCTTGAAGTCGAGGCCCCTGGTCCAGCGGGCCCGCTGGCGTGCCGACTTGCCGTAGGAGTTGCCCTGCTTGCCGTAGTTCTCGAGCGTCTGCTGAAGCAGCGGATCGAGCTCGCCCTGGTCGACCAGGTTGCGGCGCATGTCGACGATCGTCGGCACGTGCTCGATCCCGACCGGGCACGCCTCGACGCAGGCCATGCAGGTCGTGCACGCCCACAGGGCCTCGTCGGAGATCAGCGGCTCGGTGGGACCGTTGCGGCCGCGCTGCTCCTCCGGGTGTTGGTAGAGGCGATCGCGGATGTCGAGGATCACCTGCCGCGGCGCCAGCGGCGTGCCGCTCGCCGTCGCCGGGCAGACCGCGGTGCAGCGGCCGCACTCGGTGCACGAGAAGGCGTCGAGCACCTGCTTCCAGCTGGCGTCGGCGAGCGAGGCGATACCGACCAGGCCGGCGGGCGGAGCGTCGAGCGCGGCCCCCGGAGCGGCCGGCGCGTCGGCGATCGCCAGCGGCCGCGCGGCGCCGCGCGGCGGCAGCTTCGCGAAGAACACGTTCGGGATCGCGGTGATCACGTGGAAGTGCTTGGACAGCGGCAGCAGGCACAGGAAGACGAGGACGGTCACGTTGTGCAGCCACCACCCGACCTCGCTCACGGTGCGCGCCGGGTCGGCCCCGATGCCATCGAGCGCCGCGGCGACGAGCGCAGCCAGCGGCGCGAAGTTGCGCTCGTTGCCGTGGATGTCGTCGGCGACCAGGCGGCCGGCGTCGTAGAGCATCCCGCCCACCACGATCAGCAGGATCAGGACGAGGATCAGGACGCCCTCCCAGTGAGGCGCGTCGCGATAGCGCTGCTCGGCGCGACCGAGCCCGAACAGCCGCGGGACGTGGAGGACGAGCCGCCGGTAGAGCATGTAGGTGACAGCGACGATCACGCACGCCTCGACCAGGTCGCGGGCGATGAAGAACGGCGGGCCGAGCGGCTCGTCCGCCCCGAACCCCGGGATGTCCCAGCCCGCGTCGAACGCTCGCCCGAACAACGTGATCACCTGCAGCAGGAGGACGACGAAGCCCCAGAAGACCACCGCGTGCGCGATCCCCGCCGGCTGCTCGCCGACCAGGAACTTCCGCTGGCCGAGCCCGTAGACGGACATGCGCTTGATCCGCTCACCGATCCGATCCAGGCGCGCCGCCGGACGCGCGGCGACGAGCAACCGGATCCGGATGGCGAGGATCGCCGCGAAAGTCAGTAGCCCGATCCCCCAAACGATCGGAAAGACGAGGTGACTCACGCGCACATCTCGTCGTGCGGCGTCGGCACAGCAGGGATCCGGATCGACTCGAGCGTGAGGCGACGATAACCGACCCCGGGCGCTCGGGTGAACGGAGCCGGAATATGATCAGCCCCGACCCGAGCCTCCCGCCTTGCCCGACGATCAGCACACCGACCGCACCGCGACCGCACTCGCGAGCCTCCGCCGGGCGCTCGAGGACCCAGCGGTCGAGGTGCGCCGCGAGGCCGCCCTGGCACTTGGCTCCCTGGGCGATGTCGACTCCGCCCCAGCGCTCGCTCGGGCGCTCAGCTCCGACTCGGAGCCGATCCGCCGTGCGGCCGCGCTCGCCCTCGGCCGGGTCGCGACCCCCGAGGCCACGGAGGCGCTTCTGGGAGCGCTGCGGGCCGATACGTCGGTGTGGCGCGAGGCGGCCGCCGCGCTCAGCAGGCACCACGACCCTGGAGTCATCGACGCCCTCACCCAGCTGCTCGACGACGGCGAAGCCGACGAGCACGCCCGGCGGGGCGCGGCACTCGCGCTCGGCGCCTTGCTGGCGGGAGAGCCGCTGTCGATGGAGACCGCCGTCGGCCCGACCGCGTTCGAGGACGAGCGGGGCAGGCTGCACGTGATGCTCTGAGCGCGATCGCGGGACGGGCTCGCGAACGCTCGACGGTGGACGGCTGCACGGCCGAGGCATCCTGATCCCGTGAGCGGGGCTCAGGTGCGCAGCAGCTCCGGAAGGTCGGCGATCGAATCGACGGTGGCCGTCGGCTCGATCCCCGATGCAGCGACGGCCGCGGAACGGTACTTGCCGGTCCGCACGAGCACCGCGGGGATTCCAGCCTCGAGCGCACCGCCGACGTCCGCCTCGATGTCGTCGCCCACCATCAACGCCGCCTGCGGCTCGACCTTGAGCTCGGCGAGCGCCTGGTCGAAGAAGCGGCGCGAGGGCTTTCCGACGACCACGGCCTCGATCCCGGCGGCGTACTCGAGCGCAGCGGCGTAGGCGCCGACGTCGAGCACCAACCCTTCCGCGCTGCGCCAGTAGCGATTGTGCTGCAGGGCGATCAGCTCCGCTCCTTCGAGCAGCGTCCGGAAGGCGGAATTGAGCACCGCGTCGGTGAAGTCCGGGCCCAGATCCCCAAGCACCAATGCCTCGGCTGGGCTGCCCTCCCCCGCCTCCTCGAGACCGGCCAGGTCCTCGCGCAGCGCATCGCGAACCAGTAGGCGAACTCGGCGGTGCCCGCGTTCCCGACAGTGTCTCAGCGCCAGGCGCGCGGGCGTGAGTACCTCCTCAGGTTGCACGCGGAAACCCATCGCCCCGAGCCGCTCGACGATCTCCCGCCGCGGCTTCGACGTCGTGTTGGTCACCAGACGGATCCCACGGGTGATTTCGCGCAGCTGCGCGAGGGCCGAGATCGCCCCCGGCAGCGGGTCGTCGCCGACGTGGAGCACCCCGTCGATGTCGAGCAGCAATCCGAGCGAGCGGGACCTGTTCTCGAGCATTGGAGGCACCCTAGAGGCAGCGCTGCACCCATTCGCGGGCACGGAGAATCACGCCGAGGGCCAGGCGCGGTTCTCCATCAGTCCGAGGTCGACGGGCAGCACGACACCGGTCACCGCCCTCGAGCTCGGTGAGGTGAGCCAGACGACGGCCTCGGTGACCTCCTCGGGGTCGATCAGGCGCTCGATCAGGTTCATCGACGTGAAGCTCGCGAGGTCGCTTGGGTCGGCACCGGCATCTTCGAGCGACGCTGCCAGCATCGGCGTATCCACCCAACCCGGGCAGATGGCGTTCACGACGATCCCATCCGGCCCAAGCTCGTGCGCGAGCGTGCGCATGAGACCGATCACCCCATGCTTCGACGCGTTGTAGGCCGCGAAGCCCTGCGAGGCGGTGAGGCCGCAGATCGAGGAGATGAGGACCATTGAGCGCGCTCCGCCGGCCTCGCGAAGCTGCGGCACGGCCGCCTTGGTGGTGAGAAAGCTCCCGGTGAGGTTCACGTCGAGCACCCGTCGCCAAGCGTCGGGCGCAAGATCGGCAACCTCGGTGCCATCGCCGATGATTCCCGCGTTCGCGACTACGACCTGAGCGGGCCCGAGGCTCTCGCGCAGCCGCGCGGCGCCCGCGCGGACGGCGTCCCAATCGGTGACATCGGCGACGACGGGCTCGGCGCTGCCGCCGGCAACTCGGATCTCCTCGGCGAGCTTCGCCAGCTCATCTGCCCGAACGTCCCAGAGGCCGACGCGATCGCCGCCCGCGGCGAACCGCCGAGCGTGGGCGGCGCCCATCCCGCTCGCCGCGCCGGTCACCCAGACTGTTCGCGGCTCGCTCACGAGGAAGTCGCGGCCGGCTGGATCAGCTCGATCGTTACCCCATCCGGGTCCGTGCAGTAGAAGACGCGGGCTCCGCGCCAGGCCCCGGGAGTGCCGATCGTTATCGGCTCGCCGCGAACTGCCACGCCCGCGTCTGAGAGGCGCCGGTGGACCGCAGCGGCATCGGCAACGCGAAACGAGATGTGCGTTGCGCCGGGGTCGTTGGGGTCCGGGCGAATCGGCCGTCCTCGCGGGCGTACGTACTCGATCAACTCGAGTACGTGCCCTCCGGGCAGCACGAGGTCGGCCCAGCGCACCTCGGGCTCCGAAATGCCGCTGACCTCGAACTCCGCGCCCTCGGCCTCGCCTCGAGCGCGCGGGGCCAGGCCGAGCAGGTCGCAGTAGAAATGGAGCGAGCGATCCAGGTCCGCGCAGCTGACGGAAGCGTGGTCGATGCCGCTGACCCGCCAGCCTTCCTCGCCCGTCTCCGACTCCCGGTCGAGCAACCTCGCGGGGATCAAATCGCGGCTGAACACGTCGTCGACGGTCTCATGCCTGCGAATCAGCTCGGCCTCGTCGCCGTTGACGAGAACCGTGCCCGGACGGCCGAGTGCGTTGAAGTTCGAGGCGGTCGCGTCCTGATAGGCACCCGTGTCGAGGAACGCGAGCACCTCTCCGACCCCGACCGGCGGCAGGATGGCGTCGGCGACCAGCACGTCGAGGGCGCAGGTGCGCCCGGTGACGTCGGCGCGCAGGTCCGGCGCGTCGAGCGGAGCCCGCACGGGAACGCAGGTCCAGCGGTTGAGCTCGAGATTGACATCGGGCAGGTAGGAGTCCGAGGTGTCCGTCTCGACCCAGACGAGCCGTTCGGGCTCTGTCTGGCTCTTCACGTTTCGCACAGTCGCGAGGTGGATCCCCGCGTTCGCATATAGGGCGCGGCCGGGCTCGAGCTCCAGGCGTACGCGGCCGGGCTCGATGCCGAGCCCCTCGAGGCCGGTGACGAGCCGCGGGCAGATCGCCTCGGCGTACCGGTCCAAGCCGGGCGCCTCGTCGGGGGCGTCGGCGCGAAGCGGCGAGCGGCGGCCGAATGGGTCACGCGGGGCGGGAAAGCCACCGCCGACGTCGACCTGGCGCGGCGTCCAGCCGGCCCAGATGTCGCGCAGGCGCGCGAGCAGTTCGCACAGCGCGTTGACGGCGCCCGACCACACCGCGGGGTCGGCGGACTGGCGGCCGATATGGAAGTGAACGCCCGCGAGGTCGAGCGCCGGGTCGAGCACGTCCGCGCGCGCCAGGGACACCAGGTCCTCGGTGGGTATGCCCGCCTTGTAGCGCTGGACCGCACCGCGGATCGACAGGCCCTCTGGTGACATCTCCGAAGGCTGGTCGAAGCCCGCGAGGTCCGGTCGCAGTCGCAGGCGGACCGTGGCGCGGCAACCGAGGCGCCGCGCGGCGGCCAGGACCCGCGGCAGCTCGTCGCGGCTGTCGAGCGTGATCAGCGCGCCGGCGCCCACGGCGCGCTCGAGCAGCGCATCCCCCTTCATCGGGCCGTTGAGCGAGATCAGCGCCGGGTCTGTCCCGGTGCGAAGGGCCGCCTCGAGCTCGCCGGGCCCGAACACGTCACATCCGACGCCGGCCCGGTTGAGAACGCGCCGCAGCGCCAGCGCGGGATTCGCTTTCAGCGATGGCAGCAGGAGAAGCTGGCCGGGCCAGCGGGTGCCGAACTCGGTCCGGAAGCGATCGACGTTGCGGAGAAGCTGGTCCTCGGAGACGACGTGAAGCGGAGTGCCGAAGCGATGGGCGAGCTCCTGCGCCGAGCAGTCCTCGACGAACAGGAAACCGCCACGCACCGCGAGGCAGTCGTCGAGCCGCTGGTCATCTGGCGGGGCGTCGAGACGGGCGCCGGTCAAGATCTGTACTATCGTACAGTACGAATGTACATGGCGGCCACAGAGGCTCTCGGCACTCGAGTGCTTGAACGCGATCGGGACAGCCCGCGGCGCCTGTTGCTGTTGCAGACCACCCTGCGGCTGATCGCCGAGGAGGGCATCGACGCGGTGACCCATCGCGCGGTCGCCGACGCGGCGGGTGTTTCGCCGGGATCGACCACGTACTGGTTCGCATCGCGTCAGGACATGCTTCGCCAGGCTCTCGAGTACTTCGCCCGGCTCGAGATCGAGGGGTTGCACGAGCGGCTCGCGCCGATCCGCGGGCGGCGCCTCTCGAAGACCCGATTGGTCGACGAGTTCACGGAGCTGCTTCTGCCTCAGCTCGACGACGACCGCTGGCGCACGGTCGCCCAGTATGCGTTCATGCAGGAGGCGGCGCGCCGTCCGGAGCTCGAAGCGATCTGCCGCGAATGGAGCCTGGCCTGGGAGGATGAGCTGGCGGACCTCTTCGCTTCACTCGAGACCCCGTCCCCGCGCCTGGAGGCACGGATGTTCCTGGCGATGCTCGACGGGCTGCTCCTGGGACAGCTCTCCGCCCCGGACGACGACGTCGAGAACACGATCCTGCGCCCGGCGCTACGGAGCTGGTTCGAGCGCCTGCCGAGGCGCGGCAGATGAAGCGGCCGCGGTGCGCAGTGGCGGCCGTCGCCGGCCTGGTCGCGGCCCTCGCCCTGACCGCTTGCGGCGGGGACTCTGGCGAATCAACGAGCACCGGGGTCGGAGTCGCCGAGGCCCAGGGCAAGCCTGGCGGCGAACTGGCGATCTCGAACTGGCCGCTCTACATCGACAAGGAGACGATCCCTGAGTTCGAGCAGGCGACGGGCGTCTCGGTCAAGTACGTCGAGGACATCAACTCATACGACGAGTTCTTCGGGAAGATGCAGCCGGTGCTCGCAAACGGGGAGTCGGCTGGACGGTCGCTGATGGTCGCCTCCGACGCGCTCGCCGAGAAGGAGTACAGCCTCGGCTACATCCAGCGCCTCGATAAGTCGGCGCTGGGCCCTGCGCTCAAGTATCTGAACCCGGTCGCATCGCAGGGAGGAGACCCCACTCACGAGTACTCGATTCCATGGCAGGGCGGGATGACGGGGCTGATCGTCAACAAGGCGCTGGCACCGGACGTCACCTCCGTGAACGACATCTTCGACCCGCAGTACAAGGGCAAGGTCGAGATGGTCACGGAGCTGCGCGAGGTCGTACCCCTGGTCATGAAGGCCGACGGCATCGACCCCGTGACTGCTTCCGAGCAGGACTGGCTCGACACGATCGACAAGATCAAGCAGGCGGGAGAGTCGGGGCAGATTCGTCGCTTCACCGGCAACGACTACGCTCGGGATCTCGCGGCCGGGGACGCGGTCATCGCCATCGGCTGGGCGGCCGACGCATCCCAGCTGCAGGCCGACAATCCCGACCTGCAATGGGTGATGCCCGACGAGGGCTGCATTCTGTGGTGGGACAACTGGGTGATCCCGGTCGGAGCACCGAATCCCACCGCCGCCTACGCGTTCATCAACTACGCCTACGAGCCCGAGCACCAGGCGCAGATCGATGCCTGGACCGGATCGGTGACGCCGGGCACGGGAGTGCGCGAGATCCTCCGCGAGACGGCGCCCGAAATGGCCGACAGCCAACTTGTCTTCCCGAGTGAGCAGTACACGCGTAACTGCTCTCCGACGACGCCGACGCCGGGCGACGCGGCGGCCGAGGCTCGGATCGAGCGCGCCTGGGCGGCGGCGACCGGCGTATAGCCCGCGGCGGGATCCAATAAAGGAGCAACGGATGACTTTCACCGAAGCGGTGAAGGATGGATTCGCCCATTACGTGGACTTCAATGGTCGTGCTTCCAGACCCGCGTACTGGTGGTGGTTCCTGTTCGCGATCCTGCTCGCGGTCGCCGTCAGCGCCATGGACGGCACCATCTTCGAGGAAAGCATGCTCCTGACCCTCTTCGTCTGGCTGGGACTGATCCTGCCGAGCCTCTCGGTCGCGATCCGGCGACTGCACGACACCGACCGCAGCGGCTGGTGGATCTTGATCTCGTTCATCCCGATCATCGGGTTCATCGTGCTGCTCGTCTTCCACCTGCAGGAGAGCGACCCGATCGATAACCGCTACGGCCCGCCGCCGCGCGAGGGGGTAGTCGCGACCACCTAGCGAACGGCTCGCCCACGTGTTCCTCAGGCTTGTCTTCTGCTTCCGGCCCCCCACCCTCGGGTACTAGCATCGCTTACGGAAACCCATTGAGGAGTCCGGAAGTGGTCCAGGCCCACGAGCACGCAGACCAGGCGGCGGTCGAGCGGTCGGCCCGACCCGACCTTCTGCGGGGCCTCACGGAGCCGCGTTACTCACGCCGCCGCTTCGTCCGCGGCGCCGCCGGGCTAATCGCCGCCGGATCGCTTGCCGGCGTCATGTCGGCATGCGGAATCGCCGGCACCCGCAACACCGGCTGGAAGGACGGCTTCGACTGGAAGGGCTGGTGGAGCGAGCAGGAGCAGCAGGGCACCTTCGACTTCGCCAACTGGCCGCTCTACATCGACCGGACCAAGGACGGCTCGCCGACGCTCAACGACTTCAGCGCCAAGACGGGGATCACCGTCAACTACCGGCCGGTCATCCAAGACAACGCCTCGTTCTTCGCGCAGATCAGCCCGGTGCTCCAGGCCAAGCAGTCGACCGGCTACGACATGGTCGTGATCAGCAACGGCTGGGAGCTGACCCAGATGATCGAGAACCACTGGCTGGTCCCGCTCGATCATTCCCGGCTGCCGAACTTCCGGCGCTACGCGTCTCCGGCCGTTCGCGACCCGGTCTTCGACCCCGGCAACGAGTTCACCGTCGCCTGGCAGTCGGGCATCACCGGCATCGCCTACGACCCCGAGATGGTCGGCCGCGAGATCACCTCGTTCAAGGACCTTTGGGACCCGGCCTTCAAGGGCAAGGTCGGGATGATGGCCGACAACACGGAGCTCGGGAGCATCGGCATGCTCGCGCTCGACATCGAGCCCTCCACATCGACGCCGGAGGACTGGCACCGCGCGGCCGACCTGCTGCGCGAGCAGCGCGAGGCAGGCATCGTCCGTCAGTACTACGACCAGGGCTACATCAAGGCACTGGAGCAGGGCGACACGTGGATCAGCATGGCCTGGTCCGGCGACGTCTTCCAGGCGCAGGTCTCGGGCAACCCAAACCTCGAGTTCGCCGTGCCCGACGAGGGCGCGATGTTCTGGCAGGACAACTGCATGATCCCCCTCCACGCCGCCCACCCCGTCGACGCGATCGAGTGGATGAACTATTTCTACGGTCCGCCCGTCCAGGCCCAGATCACCGACTGGGTCAACTACGTCTCTCCGGTTCCCGCGGCGAAGCCGATCGTCGCGGGCCCGCTCGACGACCCGACCGTCGCCGACAGCCCGCTGGTCTTCCCGACCCCGGCGATCAACAGGCAGCTCGTGGCCTACTACGACTTCAAGGGCATCGACGATCACGAGGAGTGGACCTCGACGTTCGACCCGATCATCCAGTCATGAGCCAGAAGCTGAGGAGCGGCCTCGTGCCGTATCTGCTCAGCCTGCCGACGGCACTCTGGCTCGGCGTCTTTTTCGTCCTGCCGCTGCTGACCATCCTGAGCGTGTCGCTGATGACCGGCAACTCGATCGACGGCTGGAGGCTGACCTGGAACTTCAGCATCTTCGGGGACGCGATCTCGACCTACTCGACCCAGTTCGGGCGCTCGTTCCTCTACGGCGCCATCTCTACGCTGGTCGCGCTCGTCGTCATGTACCCGGTGGCGTACTGGATCGCCTTTCACGGCGGGCGGTTCAAGTCAGTCTTGCTGTTCCTCCTGCTGCTGCCGTTCTTCGTCAGCTTCGTCATCCGGATCATCGCCTGGCAGTTCATCCTCGCCGACGACGGAATCGTCCTCGGGACACTCAAGGACATCGGCCTTCTGCCGGGCAGCACCCACGTCCTCTCGACGCCTTTCGCCGTCGTCGCCGGACTGACGTATGACGTGCTTCCGTTCATGCTCCTGCCGCTTTACGTCTCGTTGCAGCGGATCGACATCGGGCACGTCGAAGCCGCCGCGGACCTTTACGCGAGCCCCGCGGCCCGGTTTCGGTACATCATCCTGCCGCTCTCCGCCCCCGGCATCTACGCCGGCATCGTCCTCGTGGGAATCACCAACGTCGGCGACTACGTGGCCGCCGCCATCCTCGGCGGGCCGTCGACGACGATGATCGGCAACGTGATCCAGACCCAGTACGTGAACAACGCGAACTATCCGATCGCTTCCGCGCTGGCACTGATCCTGATGGTCGCGCTGCTGGTCGCGATGGCGGTCTACGCGCGGGTGTTCGGCACGCGGACCATGCAGGAGCACGTCGGATGAGCGCGGCACCGACGGCTCTGCCCGGCCGACGCCGCACGAGGCCCGCGGGCTCGACATGGAAGCGCGCCGTACTCCCGACCTACGTCTTTCTGGTCGTCGCTGTGACGTTCGTTCCGATCGCCGTGATGATCATCTACAGCCTCAACCAGGCACCCAACGAACGGGTCAGCTTCGCCTGGCAGGGATTCACCACCGAGTGGTACCGGCGGCTGTTCGAGATCCCCGACCTGACCTCGGCCCTCGTCACCTCACTCGAAGTCGCGGCGCTGAGCACGGTGATCGCCGTCGCGATCGGCACGCCCGCCGCCCTGGCACTGGCCCGGTACCGCTTCCGCGGACGGGCCGTCGGCGACCTGGTGATCCTCGCCGACATCGCCGCTCCGTCCGTGGTCGTCGGGGCCTCGCTGCTAGGGCTGTTCGTCTACCTCGGAGTCAATCGCGGCTTCGTGACGATCCTGGTCTCCCACGTCGCGTTCAACGTCGCCTTCGTCGTCGTCGTGCTGCAGTCGCGGCTGCGAGACATCGACCCCCAGCTGGGCGAGGCGGCCCGCGATCTCGGCGCGAGCCCGCTACAGGCGTTCTGGCTCGTCACCGTGCCGGTGATCTTCCCGGCGATCCTGTCGGCGTCGCTGCTCGCCGCGGCGCTCTCGATCGACGACTTCATCATCACCAGCTTCGTCGCCGGTCAAACGCTGACATTCCCGCTCTGGGTCTACGGGTCCGTCAAGGTCGGGATTCCCCCGCAGGTGTTCGCGATGGGGACGGTGATCTTCATAGCCGGCGTGCTGATCGCGCTGGCCGGGCTGCTCAGCGCCCGGCGTTCGACCGCCG
>CAWAFH010000002.1:0-114085 GCA_963781265.1 uncultured Solirubrobacterales bacterium | reverse complement strand
CGGAGCCACCGATCTCGCCGTTGAGGTGCATGACGCCGCGACACCTCAGCACGTTGTTTGTTGGCCTGGATATCTGCACCGAGCACGGTCTTTACCGACCCGGTCGTTGTGATTCAGCGGCTCGTAGAGCCCGCCCCTGACCGTGAACACGCGTTCGTTCGACAGCATGTGGAAGCGCGCGTTCTCAAAAACCGTGAAATGCGGATCGAACGAGGCGGAGGCCGGAACGGCGAGCGCGGCGGAGCCGAGCGCCGCGAGAGCTGCGGCCAGGATGACCTTGCGCATGTAGGCCCTCTCTTTCCGAGTGGTGGAGGTGAGCCGACCCTAACCGGCGCCGCCGAGCGGGTCAATCCGGTCGGCCTTCTCCTGCGGCATCGCCTACTCCGACAGCCCGGCGGCTTGCAACGCCTGGGCGCGGTCGAGGTAATAGTCGGCCTCAATCACCAGGCCGTCTCGGAGACGGTGCACGACCGCGAAGGACTGCGTGTAAGGCGCGTCCGCTCCCTGCCCGACCATCGTGACGCAGGCGACGAACCGGCCATCGGGCAGGTCGATCAAATCGTCGAGATGAACCTCGATGGGTCCGACCAAGTCGATCAGGCTTCGCATCCGGGCGAGCGCAGCGGCACGCCCTCGGAAGACTCCGGCGTTGGGCCAGCCTGGTCCCTCTCGGTAGACGGCATCCTCGGCCCAGAACCGATCCGTGACCGCCCCCGGACCGGCCTCGTTCCAGACCTCGTAGGCCCGGCGGATCGCGTCGGCGTCCTCGTTCGCATCGCCTACTCCGACAGCCCGGCGGCTTCGAGGGCCTCGGCCTTGGTCTGGAAGTTCTTCAAGTGGGTGACCTTGCCTGCGCGCAGGGTGTAGAGGTCGCAACCCGAGCGACAACCTCGACGCCGTCCCTGCCTACGCTGACGATCTCCTCGGGGACGACCACCTGATCGACTCCGATCGGGATGAACTCCTGGGCCTCGACCGCTGGCTCTCCCACATCTCGCCCTGAGCGTCGAAGAACTCCTGATTTGGTCGAGCCCGCGATACACCCCGGGGTCAGCGAAGATCGCGTTCGAGTTATCGAAAACCGCCTCGGCGTCATAGAGATCTGGGTCGGGATCGTCCGTCTCGTAGATTCGTCGCACGATCTCCCGTTCTCCTGCGACATCGACTACTCCGACAAGGTCTTCAGTCGCTCGACCTCCACCACTTCTCCGCGACATCGCCTACTCCGATAGCCCGGCCGGCTTCGAGGGTGCAGCCTCGCGCCGCTAGCGGCACTTGACGTGCACGCACTGCCGCCGATCCCCGTTCCCGCCGGCCCGGTTGCCGCCGCCGTCGATCACGCCCTTGACCGCGTCGATGCCGAGGTCCGCGTTGCGCCTCGCCCGGTTCTTCGTCAGCTTCGTCGAGCGGCTCTCGATGTCGAAGCCGTCATCCTTTGCCCGGCTGGCGACATTCCGCTTCAGGAGGTTGTTGCCCCCCGCGTTCACCAGGAACGCATCGCCCGCGCTCCCTCGGACCTCGTTTCGGCGGACCATGTTGCCGACGCCGCCGATGGACTCATCGGGGAAATCGACTCCGAGGCTGATGCCCCTCGAACGAGGGTCAACGATCACGTTGCGGGCGACCAGGTTGTGGCGTCCCTTTTCGATTCCGATGCCCGACCCGTCTCGGGAGAGGTGGTTGCGGGCGATCACGTTTCGGCTGCCGCGGCCGACGAGGATGCCTCCATCGTTTCGAACGAAGCGGTTGCCTCGCACCTCGTTGCGGTCACCCCGATCAGAACCCCGGTCACCCCCGATCAGAACCCCGGGACTGGAGTGCGAGAACAGGTTTCCCTTGATCAAGTTGCCGTGGGAACCATCGACGTGGATTCCCGGCCCGGCGTTGTTTCGGAACGTGTTGTCCACGATCCGGAGGCCATGGGAGAAGAACACGCCCATTCCGTCCCCCTCGGGAGGGATGTTGTCGCTTCCCGAGCTGTCGCGGATCAGGCTCCGGGACGACTCGCTGACTACGAAACCAAAAAAGCCGTTTTCCTTCGAGGAAACGTCCAGCACCCGGTTGTCTCGCGCGCTGCCGATTAGGACTCCGGCGTTGAAGAAGTCGCGTACCGAGCCCTTCTTTACGGTGACGCCATCGTGGCCGACGTTGAGCACCCCGAAGTCGCAGAACTCGTCCTTCGGGCAGTCCGCGAACTCGGTGCCGTCGCCGTCGATCCGGTGGCCGTTCAGATCGAGCGTGATGTCGTCGGCGCCGATCACGATCCCGTTGTTGGGGCAGTCGACGAGGTCGCCGTCGAGCGTCGTATCGGCGGTGATCGTGTCACCGCACTGCAGCTGCTTGTTCGCGGCCTCGGCCCCGCTCAACGCGATCAGGCCGACCAACGTCAAGGCCGGTACCACTGCGAGCAAGATGAGCGTCGCCGGGGCGTCGTGGGAGCGAAGCTTGGCTGACATCCTTGTCCTCCCCCTTGTCTGGGTCGCGCTACGGGCGAACCTATCCCAAGGCGTCCGCTGAGCGCAAGGCTCCAATCTCGACGTTCTTTTCCGACATCCCCTACTCCGACAGCCCGGCGGCTTCGAGGGCCTCCTCGCGCGTCCCGTACTCTCGGCACCGCGCAATCTTTCCGTCGCGAATCGTGAACAGCTCCGCTTCGGTCTGGTCCGTTTCGATGCCGCTGAGCTTGGCGCGTCCGCCGTACCGCTCGACCGCGACCACCGTGTCCCCACCTGCGTCAATCAGTTCGATCGCTTCAAACCAGAACTCGTCGAACGTGTCGATCCAGTCCTGGAAGTAGGCACGCAGGGCCTCCCTGCCATGGATCGGACCGACGTCGTCGGGAGCACCCTCGACTGCCCGGTATTCGACATCCTCGGCGAACTGCTCCACCCACCGATCAAGCCCACCGCTGGCAAACGCCTCGTAGGCGACCTTCACGATCTCCACGTTCTCCTGCGACATCGCCTACTCGTCAAGCCCGGCGGCTTCGAGGGCGGTGGCCTGATCCAGATACCCCTGGACGCGTATCACCCGTCCCTGGCGCACTGTGAAGACAACCGCCGTATCGGTCTGAACTTCGATGCCGCTGCCTTTGCCGCGCCGGTACTCGTGCATCAGCACGACGACCAGATCGTTGATGTGAAGGAACTTCTGTGGGTCGAGCCGACGCTCTTCCCAAGCTTCGAGGTCCTCAGCCATGAACGAGTCGAGTATCTCGGGAAGACCGCGGGCGACCCGGCCCTCCCAAAGGCCACCGACGGTCCCGTGCATCTCCACGTTGGAATCGATCAGTTCTGCCGCTCGCTCCCGATCCTGTCCTGTGGAGGCTCGGGTCGCCGTCGGCCGGCTCGCCCAGCCGTAGATCACTTCGAAGGCCTCGCGGACGATCTCCACGTTCTCCTGCGACATCGCCCGCGCAGTATCCCGCGCTGCGGCGTGCGCGCGCGATGGGCCGAACAGATCAAACCTGTGACCTTGAGAAGAGGAGCCTGGTCCGGGAGTTGCGGCTGGCCTTTGCTATCCGCTCAGGGGCGCGAAGTTCGCGCCTGCGGCCTATTCGCCAGTCCGCGACTGGGTGCGTTGGCCGCCGGTTGCCCGGCAGGGACGGTGCCGCGCACGTACCAGGCCGTCGCCGTCAGGCGGAACGGACC
Source organism: uncultured Solirubrobacterales bacterium (assembly GCA_963781265.1). Classification (GTDB taxonomy): domain Bacteria; phylum Actinomycetota; class Thermoleophilia; order Solirubrobacterales; family 70-9; genus WHSW01. The sequence goes on along the minus strand of CAWAFH010000002.1, from coordinate 110,435 downwards.
GGACGGTGACCCGAGCCGCTCGGCCGCGCGGCGCTTGAAGCGCTCCCGCCCTGCCTCGTCGAGCGCGTCGTGGAACTGGCCGAGGTTGCCGACGCCGTTCGCGAACGGATACCAGAGGTCATCGAAGTCGGCGTAGTCGGCGCTGGCTTCGACCTTGCCGAGCTCGACCCCCTCGAACCCGGTGGCGCGCCAGAGCTCCTCGAGCTCGGGCGGGCGCGAAAACGGCTCGGGCTTGTCGGCCCCGAACGACCGGGCGAGCTCCGCGTCGACGTCGAGCGCGGAATCCCAGACAGCTCTCAGCAGGGTCATGCCCCCCTCGAAGTCCCAGACGCACGCCGTGGCTGCGCCGCCGGGCCGCGCGACACGGCGCATCTCCGCCACGCCTCGCCGGGCGTCGTTCATGCCCTGGACCACGAGCTGCGCGAGCACGGCGTCGAACTCAGCGTCGTCCCAGGGAAGCTCCTCGCCGATCCCCACTCGCACCTCGGCACCCGGTACCCGCGCGCCGCAGGCCGCGGCGAAGCGCTCTGAGGGGTCAATCGCGGCCACGTTCCCCGCACCGAGAACCTCCGCCAGCGTGACGGTGAGCCCGCCGGTTCCGCAGCCCACGTCAAGCGCCCGCTGGCCCGTGCGGACGCCGGTCACCCGGACCATCTCCCGTGCGAGCTCGGGACCGTAACGGCCGACGTGCCGGTCGTAGGCGTCTACCGCGGCGCCGGCAACCGGGGATCGCAGCTCGCGAGCCATGCTCAGGCGACCCTACATCCGTCCACCAGCCGACCGAAATCGCGTGATCGCGCCCGACCTCCCAGTGCGGTCCGTCGCGCGTAGCGGGAGCGAGCGCGCGGACAGGCCGTTGCGAACGAACCTGCGAGCGGTATCTAACTCCGCTCTAGCCCGAGTTAGATGCGTTTCGCGGGATGGATCAAGAATCTTGAGGACCTCGCCGACTGGTCGCGCGAAGAGTGGGTTTTCGCGGTCAATCTCGCCGCCGGCCGTCCAATCTGGAACGGACCGATCGCGCACCGAGCGATGAAGAACTTGATCCAGGCCGCAGGGCCCGGACGCCGCGAGGCTAGTTTGCGCTCAGCTCAGAATCGCTCGAAGGCCGACTGTTTATTTCTGGTCCAGGTTGAGCTCGAGCTTCAGCTCGCACATGTCGACCGAGGCACGTGTGCCGGGGGTCTCGGAGGGATCCATGGCGCTGAAGGCCTGATCGCCGGCCTTCATATCCTCCGCCGTCTCGAAGAGCTGGAGGACGACGGCTGTCCCCTGGTCGGGGTCGACAAGGATCTGAAGGCCCGTGGCCGGGACACCGGGTGGCGGCCCGTCCGACTCGTCGATTCGGGCGAGGAGTTCGTCGACCCTCTCGCTGCTGACATCGGTGAACCTGACGACACGTACATGCATGTGAACCGCCCCCCTTTGTTGGTTCGTTCGAGCCTAAAGCTGAATTCCGGCTATTCAAAGCCGTAACGATTCGCTCGCGACCTGCACTGGTCCGTATGCCTGCCTTCGATGGACTCCTGATCGTCGTTGCCATCGCCTTCGCCGCACCGTTCCTGCTCGGCTTCTTCCCGAGCGTGAAGCTCCCCGCGGTGGTGCTCGAGATCCTCGCCGGCATCGTCGTCGGCCCTTCGGTCCTCGGGATCGTTGAGGTCGACGAGACGATCTCGGTCGTCTCCGTGCTCGGCCTGGCGTTCCTCCTCTTCCTCGCCGGCCTCGAAATCGACTTCACGAAGCTGCGCGGACAGGTCCTGCGGCTGACCCTCGCCGGCTTCGTCCTCTCATTTGCGCTCGCGCTGATCGTCTCGCTGGGACTGAAGGCGACGCGGCCTGGTCGAGACGCCGCTGCTGGTCGCGATCATCCTCTGCGCCACCTCGCTCGGTGTTCTGATCCCGGTCCTCAAGGACGCCGGCGAGATCTCGTCGACCTTCGGCCAGCTGATCGTCGCCGCCGGCACGATCGCCGACTTCGGTGCTGTGATCCTGCTTTCGATCTTCTTCTCGGGCGAGGGCGACGTCGGGCTCGACCCTGCTTTTGATCGGCTCGCTGGTAGTCCTGGCGGTAGTCGTCTTCGTCTCAGTCAAGGGTGCCGGAGCGTTCCATGGCGATCCGCGCCGACCTGCTGCGGCTGCAGGACACGACGGCACAGATCCGCATCCGCGGTGCCGTCGTTCTGCTGGTCGCGTTCGCCGCGATCGCCGACCAGCTCGGGCTGGAGATCGATCCTCGGCGCCTTCATCGCCGGCGCGATCCTCTCGCTCGTGGATCGCGACGAGCAGATGACCCATCCCGCATTTCCGCCGCAAGCTCGAGGCGGTCGGCTTCGGCGTCTTCATCCCGGTCTTCTTCGTCGCCAGTGGCGTCAACTACGACCTCGACGCCCTCGCTCGACAGCGCCTCGAACGTGCTGATGGTGCCGATCTTCCTCGCGGCACTGGTCGTCGCCCGCGGCGCTGCCGGCGCTGCTGTACCGGCGTCTGCTCGATCGCCGCCGCACCGTGATCGCGGGGCTGATGCAGGCCACGTCGCTGCCATTCATCGTCGCCGCCGTCGCGATCGGCGAGGACCTTGGCCTGGTCAGTGCCGCCGAGGGCGCCGCGCTGATCGGCGCTGGCCTGATCTCGGTGCTGGTCTTCCCGATCGCTGGGCTCACCCTCCTTCGCGGCAGCGGCGAGGCGCCGGCGCCATGAGCCCGGTTCCCCGGAGGAGCCCGAGGCGATCATGGCGATGTGACCGCGCTGGCCCTCAGCCCTCTGCTCGGCTCGCCGCTGGCCGGACATAGAATCGCCGCTCCAGATTGAGGAGAGGAAGCCACTGTCCGGGACCGAGCTCGACGATCCGCAGCTCCTGGCGGCGCTGAGAGACGGAGACGAAGCCGCGTTCGCCGAGCTCGTCGGCCGCTACCACGGACCCCTGAAGCGCTTCGCTCGATCCTTCGGCGCGAACGACGCGGTCGCCGAGGAGATCGTCCAGGAGACCTGGCTCGCCGCGCTCCAGGGGCTCGACGGCTTCGAGGGGCGCTCGTCGCTGCGGGGTTGGCTGTTCGGGATCGTGAAGAACCAGGCGCGCCGGCGCTCTGAGCGCGAGCGCCGCTCGGTCCCCTTCTCCGCGCTCGCCGGCGAGAGCGAAGCCGACGAGCCCGTCGTCGACTTCGCTGCGCTTCCAGGGCGCGGACGGATGCTGGCCCGATCACTGGTCGGCGCCGCCGCGCCCATGGGAGGACCCGCAGCGGCGGCTCGCCTCGCTGGAGGCACGCGAGCTACCTGCGCGAGGCGATCTCCGGCCTTCCCGAGCGCCAGCGGATGGTCGTTGTCCTGCGCGACGTCGAAGGACTCGACTCGGACGAGGTCTGCGAGCTGCTCGAGACTCACCGAGGCCAACCAGCGGGTACTGCTGCACCGCGGCCGGGCCGCGGTGCGCAACGCCCTCGAGGGGTACATGGATGGCTGACATGCACCGACACGGGACCGAGGAGGTGACCTGCCGCGAGTTCGTCGAGCTGGTCACCGACTACTGGGAAGGCGCGCTGCCCGAGGACCGAGTCGAACTGGTCGAGGAGCACCTGGTGATGTGCGATTGGTGCAAGATCTACCTCGACCAGATGGAGGCGACGGTGGAGGCGATGGCGGAGGTCGCACGAGAGCGAGCCGGTGCCGGCCGCGACCGCAGGACGCGCTGCTTGTCGGCCTTCCGCGACGTGGAGCGGAGCTGCGCTGACTCGCGTGCTCGCCTACAAGTTCCTGCGGCCGGGCGCCGTCGGCCCGTTCAGCGGCCACCGCTGGCCGACTGCCGCGAGGAGCCGCGACCGGGGGAATGGGTCGAGGCTCGAGCTTGACCGCGGGAGCCTGTCGCGACGGTGTCCACGCGTGCGAGCGCCAGCACCTGCCGCGCTGGATCTGGGAGGAGCTGTGGGAGGTGGAGCTCGCTGGCGAGATCGAGGTTCGGCGCCACAAGCTGCGCGCGCCGCGCGGCCGGCTGCTGCGGCGGGTCGAGCCTGGTCGGTGGCGAGCGCACAGGCCTTCGCCCGAGCCTGCGCCGAGCGGGCGGCCGAACATGCCGCCGGTTCGGCTGCCAGCCGACGAGCGAGCTCGTCGCCGCGATGGCTGCCGACGGCGATACGCGGGCCCAGGCGGCGGAGGCGACCGACGATCCATACGTCGCCGCGCACGGCGGCGCCGGTCAGCGCGTACATCTCGGCGATGACCGCGCTGCGCAGTCGGCGGCCGCGAGCGCGCACGAGGCCGAGCGCGACTGGCAGGTCGACTGGCTCGCGGTCGCGAACTTGACGCTGGCGGTCTGCGCCGATGTGGCCGAACTGGATCTGTAACGGATCGCCCCGCCGCACGGACGGGCATGGACCCGTTCGAGCTCAGCCGCTTCCCGCCGACTTCGCCGCCACCGTGGCCTCGCTGCATCGCGTCGCCGAGGAGTCGTCGCGCCGGCGCGCAAGCCCGACAACGAGATCGCGCTCGAGGCGACTCCGGCGGGTTCGGGACGCCCGTGTTCGAGTCTACGACGGCGCCCGGCAGCGGGTCCGCGTGCGAGGGCGCGGAGCTGGTCCAGCGACGCCGGCGACGAGCAGCGGGCGGCGCTGACGACGCTCGCCGACGCCGGCGCGGTCGTCGCCGATCTGCTGCCCGGATGGCACCGAGCTGACGCACCGAGCCCCTGGCAGATCGATCCCGCGGCGGCGCTGGCGTCTCGGCGACTGGTACGCGTTCGGCGCGGACGTGCTGAGTGAGCTGGTCGGCCGACGCGCGATCCCGAGGACGCGGCGACGCTCCGCTCGGCTGTGGCCCGAGCACTTCGACATCGCGATCGAGCTCGGCGCCGAGGCTGCGGGGCGCGCGCCAACTACGGGCTCTCGCCGGGCGACGAGCGACCACCCCGAGCCGTACGCTCTACGTCGGTCCGTGGACGCGCCGAGGTCTCGCGGCGAGCTGTGGCAGGCGACCGGCTTTCGCGGCGCCGAGCTCAGCTACGCGCGAGCTGCTCGCGGCGGCGGACCAGCGCGACGGCGGCACTCGACTTCTTCACGATCGCGAAGGGACGCACTGGCGGCAACGGCAAGGAGTGGCAATGAGCGAGAACGGCAACGGAGTCGGGCGACGCGATCGAGTGGCACCGGGTCCTGGCCGACAGAGGAGCTGCCCGGAGGGCCGCGTGACCACCGTCGCCGCCGGCCACAAGAGCGTCGCGCTGGTCCACTACGACGGCCAGTTCTCGGCGCTCGACAACCACTGCCCCCACCAGGGCGGCCCGCTCGGCGAGGGCTCGATCGAGAACGGCCTGCTGCGCTGCCCCTGGCACGGCTACGACTACTGCCCGCTCGACGGCAAGTCGCCCGGCTTCGACGACGAGGCGATCACCTACCCGCTCGAGATCCGCGACGGCGAGATCTTCGTCGGCGTCGAGCGCGAGCGCCACGTCGACGACGGTCACCGACCTGATGGCCGAGACGATGGTCAACTGGGGCGTCGAGCACGTCTTCGGCATGGTCGGCCACTCCAACCTCGGCCTCGCCGACGCGCTGCGCCGCCAGGAGGAGGCCGGCAAGCTCACCTACATCGGCATCCGCCACGAGGGCGCGGCCGCCTTCGCCGCCTCGGCCTACGGCAAGCTCACCGGCCGGCCGGCCGCCTGCCTGACGATCGCCGGGCCCGGCGCCACCAACCTGCTCACCGGCCTGTGGGACGCCAAGGTCGACCGGGCGCCGGTCCTCGCGCTGACCGGTCAGGTCGACACCCAGGTGCTCGGCCCGGGCGCCTTCCAGGAGGTCGACCTCTCCGGCGCGTTCGGCTCGGTCGCCGCGTGGAGCCAGCCGGTGCTGCGCGACTCCAAGCCCGTCGAGCTGATGAACCTCGCCTGCAAGAACGCGCTGCTGCGGCGCGACGTCGCGCACCTGATCTTCCCCGACGAGGTTCAGACGCTGCCGGCGCCGGAGGGCTCGAGGCCGGCGGCCCGGAGGGCCGGATCACGCCGCTCGAGATCATCGCCGCCCGAGGAGTCGATCGAGAGCGCTCGAAGCTCCTGCGAGGGCCGAAGCGGCCGGTGATCATCGTCGGCCACGGCGCCCGCTTCCACATGCCGGCGGTGATCGCGCTGGCCGAGCAGCTCGGCGCGCCGGTGATCACCACGTTCAAGGCGAAGGGCCAGATCGGCGACGACCACCCGCTCGCCGCCGGCGTGCTCGGCCGCAGCGGCACGCCGGTCGCGAGCTGGGTGATGAACGAGGCCGACACTGCTGCTCGTGCTCGGCGCGTCGTTCTCCAACCACACCGGCATCTACGCCGGCCACCCGATCATCCAGGTCGACTTCGACCCGATGCAGCTCGGGCAAGTTCCACCCGGTCGAGGTCCCGGTCTGGGGCGAGATCGGCGTCGTCGTCGATCGCCTGCGCGACGCGCTGCCCGCACGAGCTCGGCCGACCGAGGACCAGGCGGCCCAGCTCGCCGAGCGCTGGGCGATCTGGCGGGCCGAGAAGGCCAGCCGCGCGGCCGACGACCGCGGCGCAGGGCGTCAACTCGGCGTCGGTCTTCGCCGCGATGGAGCGACAGATCCCCGACGACGCGGTGATCGCCGTCGACGTCGGCAACCACGCCTACTCGTTCGGGCGCTACTTCGAGTGCAAGCGCCACACCGTGCTGATGTCCGGCTACCTCGGCTCGATCGGCTTCGGCTACCCCGCGGCGATGGGCGCCTGGGCGGCCGCGCCCGACCGGCCGATCGTCGCGGTCACCGGCGACGGCGGCTTCGCCCAGTACATGGCCGAGCTCACGACCGCGGTCAAGCACGACATGAACATCACCCACGTCCTGCTCAACAACGGCCAGCTCGGCAAGATCAGCAAGGAGCAGCGCGCCGGCGAATGGGAGGTCTGGCAGACCTCCCTCCACAACCCCGACTTCTCCGCCTACGCCCGCAACTGCGGCGCGCTCGGCATCCGCGTGACCGAGCGCGCAGCAGCTCGACGCGGCGCTCGCCGAGGCCGTCGCCCACGACGGCCCGGCCATGGTCGAAGTGATCGACCGACCCGGACCTCGTCTGAACCGAAAGGGAACCCAGTGACCGAACTCACCGACAAGCAGACCGAGCTGTGCGAGCGCAGCACCACCGACTACTCGGACCTGAAGGCCTTCTTCATCAACTGCACGCTCAAGCGCGGCCCCGAGGTCTCCCACACGCAGGGGCTGATGGACATCTCGATGGAGATCATGCGCCGCAACGGCGTCGCGGTCGACGGCATCCGCGCCATCGACCACACATCGCCACCGGGGTCTGGCCCGACATGACCGAGCACGGCTGGGAGCGCGACGACTGGCCGGAGATCTTCGAGCGCGTGATCGCCGCCGACATCCTCGTGCTCGGCATGCCGATCTGGCTCGGGGAGAAGTCCTCGGTCGCGACCCAGATCATCGAGCGCCTCTACGGCAACTCGCACCTGCTCAACGACGCCGGCCAGTACGCCTACTACGGGCGCACGGCGGGGTGCCTCGTGACCGGCAACGAGGACGGCGTCAAGCACTGCGCCATGAACGTCCTCTACTCGCTCCAGCACCTCGGCTACGTGATCCCGCCACAGGCCGACGCCGGCTGGATCGGCGAGGCCGGCCCGGGGCCGTCCTACCTCGACCCGGGCTCGGGCGGGCCGGAGAACGACTTCACCAACCGCAACACGACCTTCGCGACCTGGAACCTGCTGCACATGGCGCGGATGCTCAAGGACGCCGGCGGGATCCCCGTCACGGCAACCAGCGCTCCGAATGGGACGCCGGCGGCCGCTTCGACTTCCCCAACCCGGAGCACCGGAGCTGACCGGTCGAGCGCCCGGATTGGCGTCTGGTCCGTAATTGCGATCCCATTCGTCATGCCAACCGAGAAGGACAGCGACATGAGCACTCAGCCCGGCGACACGTTCCCGGACCTCGTGGCGTTCGACCACGCAGGCCGGTCGCGCTCGCTCAGCGAGCTCGCCGCGGGCGACCCCCTGGTCCTCACCACATTCCGAGGATTCTGGTGCCCAAGGAGCAGGCGTTCATGTCGCCGCCTCGTGGCCTTCCAGAACGAGGTCGAAGTGGCCTACACCTCGATCGTCTCTCTCGAGCGTGGATCCGCCGGAGGTGGCAGCGGCCTTCCGTGCCGGCCTCGGGGCGCGCTGGACCTTCCTCGCCGATCCCGATCGCGAGCACCTGGACGCGCTCGATCTGCGTGAAACGACCGACACGGTGCACCACCCGTATCGACCGGCCGTCTTCGTCCTCGCCCCGGATCTGACCGTGCACTCTGCCTACAACGGCTACTGGTATTGGGGACGGCCCGGGCTAGAGGAACTGCGCGCCGACCTGCGGTCGGTAACACGCGCGATCAGGACCGACTGGGAGGTGCCACGGTGAACGACCGCTGCTGGCTGGCATTCGTAAACGACGCGCCGCAGTCCGCGGACGCGGCGGCCGAGCTGCAAGGCCTGGACGGATCGCGCGCCGGCTGGCTCGCCGTGTGGCTTCGAGCATCTAAGCCCATACGCGATGCACGACGAGCCGACCCGCGCATCTTTGATCCAGCTGGACCCGCCGCCGCGATCTCACTCGTCCTGCCGGAGCGGGACCAATTCACGATCTTCGACGATCCCTCAGTTCAGGGCGCCCGGCGAGCGATCCTCGCCGACGCCGAGCCAGCCGACCTCGTCACGACGCTGTTGGTGGACGCCTCGCACTTCGCCGGCTCGCTCACGGCGCGGCGCGGACCCGACGCGCTCGCGCGGCTGAGAGACGACCCATTCCTCCGCGTAAACACTGGGCGGCTTCTACACGTGAACTCGGGACTCCTCGGGCAGATTCCAGCACCGCCCGGACCCGTGATCGAGCGACACGGCAGCGACGTTCCGTGGCCCGGCGGGACCTTTCCAGTAGTGAGCGAGGTGTTCGTTGTCCGGCCAGATGCCTTCGCCGGGCATCTCGAGCTGATCGGTTAGCGGCTGGCGCCATTCCGGCGTGGTGGTGGGCTCACCCCAGTAGTCGGTGACTTTCACGGCTTGCCCGTCGTCCAGCTCGCCAATCGTTACGTTTCGATACAACCGGCCGTCGCCGTAATTGCAGGTCCACTCCACGACGACGACATCATCGAGCTGGAGACGTCTGCCGACTTCCAACGTGAGCTCTGGGAAGTTGCCCTCGACATCCGCGACGAGTTTGCTCGTGCGCACGATCTCGCCCATCTGCGGCCACTGACGGACGACGTCGTCGGCCAGCGGTACGCCGAGGATGTAGGCCACCCGTGTCGCGCCGTCGGAACTCTCCTCGTTCTCGCTCATTAGGTCTTGCGTTCCTTCCAGCTCGTTGGTGGTCATCGGTTCGCCGAGGACCTCGTCCGAGTATCCCGCATGGCCCTTCGGGCCGGTGCTCGGAGTCTGTGGGGTGCTCGAGATGCGGTGAGGGCGCCGGATCGCACTACCAGGTGACCAAGGGCCAAGAGGAGGCCTTGAAGCTGGGCTGCACGCAACACCATTCGTTCCCTGACCAGCGGGCCCGGTGGTCAGAACCTGCTCACCGTGCCGCTGACCGAGCAGCTGCGGTCGGCAAGCCGCGGTCGGGTAAACGCGACCGCCTCACATTGGCCCCCACGCGGCAGCTTGCGGGACGGTCGCGAGGCCGTGGGCAGCTTGTCGCGGAGGTCTCGCTCTGCGTTGATCGACGACATGCACCGCGCGTGGGCGCGATGCGTGCAGGCTCGCCGGAAGCGCTGCAGGCGCGACATGCTTTGTGACTTTCCGCGTATCTATCTTCGATCGAGCGTCCGCATAAGTGTGTGATTTACAGGTTCTTTAGTGCCGGAGGAGGGACTCGAACCCCCGACACGCGGATTATGATTCCGCTGCTCTAACCAGCTGAGCTACTCCGGCGGGGGCGGGAATCGTAGCGGTGGCGGGGGAGGGGCGAGGGTGTTCGGGGCGCAATAGATTGGCTGGCCCGTGGCCACCGCATACGCCTACGACGAGCGCTGCCTGTCGCACGACAACGGCTCGATGCTGCTCGACGAGCGCGCCGCGGCCTGGCTCGACGTCCCGCACTTCGAGCGGCCGGAGCGGCTGGAGCGCACCGTGGCGATCCTCGATCGGGCCGGGACCCTCGACCACCTCGTCCGCCTGGATTCGCGCCTCGCCAATCGGGCCGAGCTCGAGCGGGTCCATACGGGGGCGATGATCGACCGCCTCGAGGCGGCCTGCGCCGCCGGCGAGCCCGCGTGGATCGGGCCGGAGGCCCGGGTGGGCGCCGAGAGCTGGGAGCCGGCGCTGCTCGCCGCCGGCAACGCGCTCGCGGTCACCGAAGCCGTGTGCGATGGCGCCGCCGCGAACGGCTTCGCCCTCGTCCGCCCGCCGGGGCATCACTCCAACGCGGACGCCGCGATGGGCTTCTGCCTGTTCAACAACGCCGCGATCGCCGCCCGCGACGCGCAGCAGCGACCTGACATCGACCGGGTCGCGATCGTCGACTGGGACGTCCACCACGGCAACGGCACCCAGGACGTCTTCTACGACGACCCCTCCGTCCTGTTCATCTCGATCCACCAGGACGACCTGTATCCCGCCGGATCGGGCACGCTCGACCAGCGCGGCGGCCCGGCGGGCCCGGGCGCCACGATCAACGTCCCGCTCCCGGCCGGCTGCGGCGACTCGGCCTACCTCGCGGCGTTCGAGCGGGTGGTCGAGCCGGCGCTCGAGCGCTTCGGGCCCGACCTGCTGCTGATCTCGGCAGGCCAGGATCCGGCGGCGTCCGACCCGCTCGGGCGGATGAGCGTCACCACGGAGGGCTTTCGCGCCCTCACCGAACGGGCGCTGGCGATCGCCGGCCGGCTCTGTGACGGCCGCCTGGTCGTCGTCCTCGAGGGCGGCTACAGCCTCGAGCATCTGCCGTTCTGCAACCTCGCGATCGCCGAGGCGCTCGCCGGGCTCGACCCGACCTTCGCCGCCGATCCGCTCGAGCTCGACGTTCCCGCCGGACTGCGCCAGTTCGAGCGGGCGGCGATCGAGGCCGCGGTCGCCGCCCACCTCTGAGCCCGGATCTCAAGTCCGCGCCGGGCGTGGTCGATGGATCTGGAAGGAGCGCGACCGTGCCGAAGACGAGGAACCTGAAGTCACATCCGATCGCCGCGGACGAGCGTCGGCTGGTCACCTCGCTGCTCATCGCCCTGTTCATCGCCGGGCCGACCCTCGGCCTCGCGGGCCTCCTGCTGCCGCATCCGCCCGACGTCGACGAGCTCGCGATCATCTGCCTCGCCGGCGCGGCCTATCTGACCGCGGGGCTGATCTTCCTCGTGCGCCGCCGGATGCCCGATTGGGGTTTCGACGTCGTCGCGGCGTTCGGCTCACTGCTGATCAGCGCCTCGATCTACTTCTCCGGGGCGACGATCATCACGGGCGCCTTCTATTACCTCTGGGTGGTCCTCGGGGCGGCCTACTTCTTCGACCGGCCGCGGGTCGCCGCGCAACTGGCGATCATCGCCGCCGGCTACGGCGCCGCGCTGATCCTCAAGCCTCCGGTTCCGGGCGCCTTCCAGGCCTGGATCGTCGCCGTCGGGACGTTCTCGATCGCCGCCCTGTTCTTCATGGTCACGCGCGAGCGCGTCATCGCCTTGGTCGCCCGGTTGGCCGAGGCAGCCGACACCGACCCGCTGACCGAGCTGCTCAACCGCCGCGGCTTCTCGAAACAGCTCGACCTCGAGCTCGAGCGCGCCGAGCGCTCCGACGGCGAGCTCAGCCTGATCTGCGGTGACCTCGACCGCTTCAAGCAGATCAACGATCGGTTCGGCCACCAGGTCGGCGACGACGTCCTCGTGGAGGTCGGCAACCTGCTGCGCCACCACGCCCGGCGCATCGACTGCGTCGCCCGGGTGGGCGGCGAGGAGTTCGCGCTGCTCGTGCCGAGCACGGGCGGGCGCGGCGCGTACGTCGCCGCGGAGCGGCTTCGCTACCGCGTCCGCGAGGCGTTCGGCTCGCGCTATCCCGGGCTGACGATCAGCTTCGGGATCGCCTCGTACCCGAGTGACGGCGAGTCGGCCGAGCGCCTGCTGCGCTGCGCGGACGAGTCGTTGTACGCGGCGAAGACGCTCGGTCGCGACCGGACCGTGATCTACAGCCGCGAGATCGTCGGCGCCCTCTCGACAAAGCCCGAGCACGCCCCGGCGGCGGCGGTCACCAACCTCGCCACGCTGCTCACCCTGGCCGAGGCCCTCGACATCCGCGACCCGCATACCGCGCGCCACTCCGAGACCGTCGGGCGCTACGCGGAGGCGGTGGCCCGCGAGCTCGGGATCGAGCCGGATCGGGTCGAGCGGATTCGCATCGCCGGCGTCCTCCACGACATCGGCAAGATCGGCGTCGCCGACTCGGTGCTCCACAAGGACGGCCCGTTGAGCGAGGCCGAGCGGGTGGAGCTTCGCAACCACCCGGAGATCGGGGCCCGGCTGCTCAGCGCGCCGGGGTTCGGCGACCTGCGCGCCTGGATCCTCGCCCATCACGAGCAGCTCGACGGCAGCGGCTACCCGCTCGGCCTGGAGGGCGACGAGATCCCGCTCGAGGCGCGGATCATCGCGGTCGCCGACGCGTTCGAGGCGATGCTCGCCGACCGCCCGTATCGTGCCGGCCGCTCGCGCGACGAGGCGATCGCCGAGCTTCACCGCTGCTGCGGGACGCAGTTCGACTTCGCCGTGGTCGACGCGCTGGTCGCCAGCCTCGATCGCGCCGCCGCCGGGTCGCCGCACCCCGAGTAGTCGCCAGAATGGCGCGGTGAGCGCCACCGAGTCCGAGCCCGCGAACCCGCTCTTCGAGGAGTTGCTCTGGGTCCACTCGATGATCCGCCGCGATCTCGGGATCGTCGCGGCGCTCGCCGAGGCCGTGGTCGATGGGCTCGAGCCGGGAGAGGTCCGCGACCGGATCGAGGATCTGAAGGCGAACGGCCCGCTCTGGCAGCTGAAGGTCAACTGCCTGCACTACTGCCGCTTCGTCCACTCCCACCACAACCTCGAGGACGCGGCCCTGTTCCCGGTCCTGCGCCGGGTCAACCCGGACCTCGACCCCGTGGTCGACAAGCTCGAGGCCGATCACCGCCAGGTCTCGGTCCTGCTCGACGAGGTCGAGGCGGCGGCTGCGGAGCTGACCGCCGACGACAACGGCGAGGGGCGCGCTCGGGTGGCCGCCGGGCTCGCGGGGCTCGAGGCGGCCCTGCTCGAGCACCTCGACTTCGAGGAGCGCAGCATCGAGTCGACGCTGGCGCGGATGGAGACTTGGGCGGGCTGAGGAGGCCGGGCTACCTCGGCGGTATCGGGGTGGGGGCCCTCTGGTCCCAGGCCGCGAGCAGGATCTCGTTGGCGACGACCAGCACGGCGTAGATAGCGGCGACCGCCGGCTCGCCGGCTGCGAACCAGGCCGCGGTCGCGACCGCGAACACCACCAGCTCCACCGCGAGGCCGGCCGGGTCGGCGAGGCGGTGGTCGGACTTCGGCGCGCACCAGCGACCCCAGACCGCGATATAGGCGGCGACGGCGATGGCCGCGACCGCGATCCGCGCCACCGCCGACGCGTCGAGCGAAAGCCCGAACGCGATCAGCGCCGCAATCGCCCCCAACTCGAGCAAGAACCGCAGGCCCAGATTCGCCGCTCTCACATGTCAGGCCGGGTCGGGGTACTCGCGCTCGCCGGCGCGGATCGGCTCGTCGAGCCGGTTCTCCGGCGGCGCCAGTCGGCGAGCTCGAGCCGGGCGTTCACGCCGACCAACCTACCCGGCCGCGGCGCGGTAGGTTTCAGCTCGTGCGCAGGGTGAGGAGGATGGGGCTTGGGGTCTCGATCGCCGCGGTGGTGGTGTGCGCGCTCCCGAGTCTCGCGAGCGCCGTGTGCACGCTGCCCTGGGTCCCATCGGCCCGAGTTCACCAACCCGGCGATCTCGGTGGACGACACCGTCTCATCGGCCAACCAGGGCGCCTACCTACAGATCCCGTTCACGGTCCCGCCGGGAACCACCGCGATCCACATCCGCTACTGCTACGACTCCGGCAGCACGCTCGACATGGGCGTCTACCAGCCGGGCGCAGCGATTCCCGGGCCGGCTGAGCGGCGCGGCTGGAGTGGCAGCGCCGTCAAGGACCTGGCGATCGCCGAGAACGGCTTCTCGCCGCCGGGTATCTACGAGGGTGACCGCAAGGCGTTCGTAGCCCCGTATACGACCCGTGCCTATCAGCCAGGCCCGATCCCGGCCGGCACCTGGACCGCCGAGCTCGGGCTCGCTCAGCTCGGCGCCCCCTCGGTCGCCTACAAGGTCGACATTGAGACCACCGGCGATCCCCAATGGTCCAGCCAGCCCTACTCGCGCGCCGTCGACAGCGGCGCCGTCGCGAACCCGAGCGCGGGCTGGTACGCGGGCGACGTCCACGCGCACGGCGAGCAGGAGCCCGGCAACGCGCTCGTCTCGACGAGCCTCGACTACGCCTTCAAGCCCCTCGCCCAGGGCGGTGCCGGGCTCGACTGGATCGGCCTCGTCGACCACAACAACGACGTCTTCCGCGGCGAGGTCGGCAAGTACGAGCCCTCATACCCGGGCAAGCTGATCATCCCCGGCACCGAGGTGACCACCTACCACGGCCACTACAACTCGATCGGGTCGAGCGCCTTCCCCGACTTCCGCGGGGGGCCGGTGATCGATCACGCGGGAACGCAACTCGCGCCGACGGTGCTCCCGGCGAGCCAGCTCGCCCCGCTGCAGGCCGGGGGCGGCTGGACGCAGGTCAATCACCCGACGATCTTCCCGGGCGCGCCCACCCTTTGCCGCGGCTGCCCCTGGGACTGGACCGACGCCGAGACGGACTACTCGCACGTCGACGCGATCGAGCTGCAGACGGGCCCGGCCGACATCGGGCCCAATCAGAACCCGTTCACGAAGACCGCGATCGAGTTCTACGAGGCGCGCCTCGCCCAGGGTTTCCATATCGCCGCCGTCGGGTCCAGCGACTCACACCAAGCCGATCAGACCGACGTCACGACGGCGCCGATCGGGCGCGCGACCACGGTCGTGCACGCGACCGAGCTCTCGCGTCCGGCGGTCGTCCAGGGCATCCGCGACGACCACACCTACGTCAAGTTCTACGGCAACGATGGTCCCGACATCCGGGTGACCGCGCACTCGCCGGGCGCCCCCGACGCGACGATCGGCGACACGATCGCGGGCCCCGAGCTCGGGCTCGAGGTCGAGGTCCTGCGCGCCGGCGCCGGCGCCGCGCGACCCGGCACCTACGACCTCGTGCTGATCAAGGACGGAACCGCGGTCGACAAGGTCGCGATCTCGAGCGACGACTTCACCCACACCTTCACAGTCCCGGACCCGGCCCGCTACTCGGTCGAGGTGCTGCGCCGGGCGCCCGACGTCGACCGCTACGAGGTGTACTCGAGCCCGGTCTGGTTCGAGTCGGCGGACAACCTGTCCCTCGGCAAGCTGAAGCTCAACAAGCGCAAGGGGACAGCGACCCTGACCGCGACCGTCGCGCACCCGGGCCGGCTGAAGCTCAAGGGCAAGAACCTCAAGAGCTCGAAGAAGACCGCGAACGCGGCCGGCAAGGTGAAGCTCTCGGTGAAGCCCAAGGGCAAGCTCGCGCGCAAGCTGCGCGACGAGGGCAAGGCGAAGGTGAAGGCCAAGGTGACCTTCACACCGACGGGTGGCGAGGCCGACGTCGCGGCGAAGAAGCTGAAGCTGAAGCGCAGGTGAGCGCTTGAGCGATCTCGAACGAGCGGTGAGCGCGATCGTCCGCGACTGCCTGGCGGTCCGCGAGGGCGAGGAGGTCCTGGTGGTCGCCAATCCGGCGACGATCGGGCTCGGCGAGCGCCTGCGCGGCGAGGCGGGCCGGGCCGGGGCCGACGCGGTCCTGGCGCTGATCGGCGAGCGTCCCTCGCACGGGGCCGAGCCGCCGGCGAGCGTCGCCGCCGCGATGAGCGCGGCCGACGTGGTGATCTGCCCGACCAACCAGTCGCTCTCCCATACGGAGGCGCGCCGGCGGGCGACCGAGCGCGGGGTGCGGATCGCGACGATGCCGACCGCGACCGAGGAGCTGGTCGCCCGGGTGATGTCGGCCGACGTCGAGGGCCTGCGCCGCCGGGGCGCCGCGATCGCCGAGCGGCTGACCGCGGGCGCCGAGGCCCGGATCACCGACGCGAACGGCTCCGACCTGCGGCTCGGGCTGGGCGACCGGGAGGGAATCCCCGACGCCGGCGACCTCAGCGCCCCGGGGGCCTTCGGCAACCTGCCGTGCGGCGAGGGGTTCATCGCGCCGATCGAGGGCACGGCGGAGGGCACGCTCGTGATCGACGGGACGATCGCGGCGATCGGCCGCGTCTCCGAGCCGGTCGAGCTGAGGATCGAGGCGGGCCATCTGGTCGGTGCGAGCGGCGCCGACGGCGAGCGGTTGATGGAGCTGCTGACCGCCCACGGCGCCGGCGGAACGAACGTGGCCGAGCTCGGGATCGGCACCAACGAGCGCGCGATCCTCACCGGCAACCTGCTCGAGGACGAGAAGATCCTCGGCAGCAGCCATGTCGCCTTCGGCGCCTCGGCGGCGATCGGCGGCACCGTCCAGGTCCCGGTCCACCTCGACTGCGTCGTGCTGAAGCCCGACGTCAGCGTCGACGGCGAGCCGTTGGTGCGGGCGGGCGAACTGCTGGTCGGCGGCTGAAGCGGCACGGTGGCGCTCGCGGTCCCGAACTTCTCGGCCGGCCGCGACCCGGGCACGATCGCCGCGGTCGGCGCCGCCTTCGCCCCGGCGACGCTGCTCGACCGCCACTCCGACGGCGCCCACAACCGCACCGTCCTGACGCTCGGCGCCGCCGACGACGAGATCGTCGAGGCCCTGGCGAGCGGCGCCGCGGCCTGCGTCGAGTGGATCGACATGCCCACCCACACGGGTGAGCACCCCTGCATCGGGGCGCTCGACGTCTGCCCGCTCGTCTACCGCGGCGAGGACGAGCGCGAAACGGCCCACGAGCTCGCCGGCCGGCTCGTCCGGCGGCTCGCGCACCTCGGGCTGCCGGTGTTCCTGTACGGCGAGCTGGCGAGCTCCCCCGAGCGCCGCGAGCGCGCGTGGTTTCGCCGCGGCGGTTTCGAGGCGCTCGCCGGGCGCATGCGAAGCGGCGAGCTGGTCCCCGACTTCGGTCCACCCGACCCGCACCCGAGCGCCGGCGCGGTCCTGTTCACGGCCCGCCCGCCGCTGGCCGCCTTCAACCTGGAGCTCGACACGCCCTCGCTCGCGATCGCGAGCCTGATCGCGTCGGAGCTGCGCGAGTCGGGCGGCGGCATCCCCGGGGTGCGGGCGATCGCCGTGGACCTCGGCGACCGCGCCCAGGTCTCGACGAACATTCACGACCCCGCGGCGGTGCCGCTCGCCGCCGTGATCGACCGGGTCCGCGAGCTCGCCGGGGGCCTCGGCGCGGCGCCGATCGCCGCCGAGATCGTCGGCCTGGTGCCCGAGGCCGGGCTCGTCGGGCTGCCGGTCGAAGGCGTCCCGATCCGCGACTTCGACCTCGACCGGGTCGCGCTCGAGCGGCGTTGGCCGCTCGCCGATCAGCCGCCGACGTAGTCCACGTGCCACCACTCGTCCGGGCCGTGGACCTTCCCCCAGCCGTAGCTCGGCCCGAGCGAGTCGATCACCGTCCGCATCTCGGGGCTGGCGAGATCGACCGAGGTGCCGTACTCGTGCGGTGACGTTCCGGGCGGGTTCGCGGGCGCGCCGGCGCCCGCCAGGTACAGGTTGTAGAGGTAGGACTGCTGCTCGTAGGTCCGATACGCGGAGAGCGACCCGGCCGGGTAGATGTCGATCCCGTAGGTGCTCAGCCCGGCCTGGCGCAGCGACTCCCAGGCGGCTGCCGCATTCGAGGCGAGGTAGGCGGGGCCGTTGGGGGAGTAGACGGGCACGGTCCACGAGGCCTGGACGCTTGCCGGGGCGCTCGTCGGGGCGGCCGTCGCCGTGGTCGAGGCAGCGGTGGTGGTCGACGTCGTGCCGAGCTCCGCCGCGCTCGGGACCGAGATCGTCTGACCGATCACGATCAGGGTGTCGGCCGAGATCCCGTTGAACGACGCAAGCGACTCGGTGCTGATGCCGTTCGCGGCCGCGATCCCGGAGAGCGTTTCGCCCTCGATCACGGTGTGGGCGACCGCAGCGTCGCTCGCAGCGGGCGCCGCGCAGGCGACCACCGATGCGCACGCGAGCGTCGCGATCGTCCTCTTCCGCGTCCTTCGGCCCCCCGGCCCCGTTCGCATCCAGCCCTCCCTTGTCAGTTGGCGAAACCACCGGCTTCGGGCGCCGCGCCGGCCGTCCTGCGCCCGCGGCGGGGTTATGACCCCTGAAGGCGCCCGTGCAACGAGGCGCGAGGCCCACTAGATTGCCCGCCGATGGCTCAGACGAGGAAGCGCCGCCGCAAGAAGCACCGCGGCACCCAGACCGGCCGCATCGACACCCGCCCCGTCCGCGGTCGCCCGCGGACGCGCGAGGAGGCGAAGGCGCGGGCGCGCAACAAGCGCAAGCCGGGTGCCAAGGCCCGGCCGGCCGACCGCCGTGACATCGCCCCGACCTGGTCGGGCGCGTTCAAGCGCGGCCTGTTCGGCGCCGCGATCTTCTTCTTGCTGTTCTGGCTGGTGTTCAAGCGCGAGGTCGGCCCGGCGCTCGTGCTGTCGGTCGTGATGCTCGCTCTGTACGTGCCGATGGGCTACTACATCGATCAGTTCATGTACCGCCGGCGGCTGCGGCAGCTCCAGGCCGCGCGAGCGCAGAAGAAACAGCAGGGCTGAGCCGCCTCGGCGCTAATCTCGCGGCATGGAAGTCCGCATGCTCACCGTCGGCCAGGTGGCCGAGAACTGCTTCGTGATCCGCCGCGATGGCGCGGACCGCGGCCTCATCGTCGACCCCGGCGAGGAGGCCGAGCGGATCCTCGCGGTCGTCGACGACCTCGGCATCGGCGTCGACGCGATCCTGCTCACCCACACCCACTTCGACCACATCGGCGCGGTCGCGCCGGTGGCGCGGGCGACGGGCGCCCCGGTGTACTGCCCGGAGCTCGAGGTTCCGGTGCTCCGCGACATCATGGCGTTCGTCCCGTGGCCCGGGTTCGGGCCGTACGAGAGCTACGAGGCCGACGAGACCGTCGCCGGCGGCGAGACGCTCGAGCTCGCCGGAATGACGGTCGAGGTCGTGTTCACGCCGGGTCACAGCCCCGGCCACGTGACCTACGCGATCCGCGACGAGGGCGCGCTGTTCAGCGGCGACGTCCTCTTCCAGGGCTCCGTCGGGCGGGTCGACCTGCCCGGCGGCGACTGGCCGACACTGCTCGAGAGCATCCGCGGCCTGGTCGACGGCTTCCCCGAGGAGACGGCCGTCTACCCGGGGCACATGGGGATCACGACGCTCGGCGCCGAGCGCGCGACCAACCCGTTCCTGGCCGAGCTCGCTCGTTAGGCTCGGCTGGTGAGGCGGAGCGAAGCGAAGCCGCGCCGCGCCGCTGTTGAGGCGCCTTAGGAATGCCCGCGCGCTTTCAGGCCCCCAGGGGCACCTTCGACGTCCTGCCCGCCGAGGCCGAGCGTCGTGCCGGGATCGAGGCCGCGGCGGCCGAGCTGTTCGCCCGGGCCGGCTACGGGGAGATCGAGACCCCGGCGTTCGAGGACACCGAGCTGTTCGCCCGCGGCGTGGGCGAGGGGACCGACATCGTCCACAAGGAGATGTTCACGTTCACCGATCAGGGCGACCGCAGCCTCACCCTGCGCCCGGAGCAGACCGCCGCGGTCTGTCGCGCCTACATCGAGCACGGGATGCACCGGCTGCCGCAGCCGGTGAAGCTGTGGTCGTGGGGCTCGTACTTTCGCCACGAGCGCCCCCAGGCCGGCCGCTTTCGCCAGTTCAACCAGATCGACGCCGAGGTGATCGGCGCCGAGTCGCCGCTCGCCGACGCCGAGCTCATCCTGCTGCTCGACGAGCTCCTGCGCGGGCTCGAGGTCCCCGGCGTGAAACTGCGGCTCTCGAGCCTCGGCACCCCGGCGTCGCGCGCCGCCTATCGCGAGGAGCTGACCGCCTACCTGCGATCGAGGGAGTCCGACCTCGCCGCCGACGTGCGCGAGCGCCTCGACGAGAACCCGCTGCGCGCCTTCGACTCCAAGGACGAGGGGACGAAGGCGGTGATGGCCGAGGCGCCGCTGATGGTCGATCGGCTCGATCAGGACGACGCCGAGCACTTCGCCGAGGTCCGCATCCTGCTCGACCAGTCGGGGATCGACTACGAGCTCGACGGGACGCTCGTGCGCGGGCTCGACTACTACACGCGGACCGTGTTCGAGTTCGAGTCCGAGGCGCTCGACGCCCAGGCGCGGACGATCGGCGGCGGCGGGCGCTACGACCTGCTGGTCGAGGCCCTCGGCGGCCCAGCGACCGCGGGTTGCGGCTGGGCGGCGGGGGTCGAGCGGATCCTGCTCGCCATCGACGCGCCCGCGATCGAGCCGGCCGCCGACGTCTTCGTCGCCGGCCCCGCGGAGCAGAGCGGTCGCGCCTTCGCGCTCGTGCGCGAGCTGCGCGGCGCGGGGCTGCGCGCCGAGCTCGACCTCGCCGGGCGCTCGCTCAAGGGCCAGATGAAGCACGCCGACCGCCTCGGCGCTCGCCGAGCGGTGATCCTCGACGAGGCCGGTGCGGCCGAGGTCCGTGACATGGCAAGCGGTGAGCAGGCGCCGCTCGATCTCTCGAAGGCGCTGGAGGTGCTCTCGACGTGACCGCCTCCGATTTCCCGGCCCTGCGCGCGAACGGCTACCGCGACACGTGGTGCGGCCGGGTGCTCGACGACCGGGTCGGCTCGCGGGCGCGGCTCGCCGGCTGGGTCCACCGTCGTCGCGACCACGGCGGGCTCGTGTTCATCGACCTGCGCGACCGCACCGGAATCGTCCAGCTCGTCTTCCACCCCGACGAGTCCGGCGAGGCGTTCGAGCTCTCGCACCGGCTGCGCGCCGAGGACGTGCTCTCGGTCGGCGGCGAGGTCGTCCGCCGCTCCGACGAGACGGTCAACCCGGACCTGCCGACCGGCGAGTTCGAGCTGCGGGTGGGAGAGGCGCGGCTGATCGCCGACTCGCAGACGCCGCCGTTCGAGATCGAGGGCTTCTCAGGGGAGGTCGGGGAGGAGGCGCGCCTGCGCCACCGTTATCTCGACCTGCGCCGCGAGCGCGTGGCGCGGTCGATCATCCGCCGCCATCAGGTCACCGCCGCGATCCGCGAGTTCCTCGGCGGCGAGGGGTTCCTCGACATCGAGACGCCGATGCTGTCGCGCTCGACCCCGGAGGGCGCCCGCGACTTCCTCGTTCCGTCGCGGCGCGAGCCCGGCTCCTTCTACGCGCTGCCGCAGTCGCCCCAGCTCTTCAAGCAGCTGCTGATGGTCTCGGGCTTCGAGCGCTACTTCCAGATCGTCCGCTGCTTTCGCGACGAGGACCAGCGCGCCGACCGCCAGCCCGACTTCACCCAGCTCGACATCGAGATGTCGTTCGTCGAGGTCGAGGACGTGCTCGATCTCAACGAGCGCCTCCTGGCCGCCGTGTTCGAGCGCGTCGACGGCCCGCGGCTCGAGCTGCCGATGCGCCGGGTCACCTACGCGGAGGCGATCGACCGCTACGGCACGGATCGACCCGACCTGCGCTTCGGGCTCGAGCTGACCGACCTCACCGACGTCCTCGCCGAGACCGAGTTCAAGGTCTTTCGCGGCGTGATCGAGGGCGGCGGGATCGTCAAGGGCCTCAATGCCGGCGCGCGCGACGTGCCCCGCTCAGCGCTCGACGGCTTCATCGGCCGCGCGCAGGAGCTCGGCGCCAAGGGACTCGTCTGGGCGTTTCGCGAGGGGGATGGGTGGCGCTCGCCGACCGCGAAGTTCCTCTCCGATACCGAGCTCGCGGCGCTCAACGAGCGGCTCGAGGCCGAGGAGGGCGATCTGCTGCTCGTCGTCGCCGACCGGCCGGCGGTCGCCAACTCGGTGCTCGCCCAGCTGCGCCTCGACCTCGCCGAGCGCTTCGAGCTGATCGACCCGGAGGCCGAGGAGTTCTGCTGGGTGACCGAGTGGCCGATGTTCGGCTTCAACGAGGCCGAGCAGCGCTGGGATCCGCTCCACCACCCGTTCACGGCCCCGGACGGTGGCTTCGACCCCGCCGACCCCGGCGCCGCCAGGGCGCTCGCCTACGACGTCGTCTGGAACGGCCAGGAGCTCGGCGGCGGCTCGATCAGAATCTCCGACCCCGAGCTCCAGCGGCAGGTCCTGGAGGCGATCGGGATCTCGGCCGAGGAGGCGAACGATCGTTTCGGCTTCCTGCTCGAGGCGCTTCGCTACGGCGCGCCTCCACACGGCGGCATCGCGTACGGGCTCGACCGGATGGTCCAGCGGCTCGAGCACGCGGACTCGATTCGTGACGTGATCGCGTTCCCGAAGGCCGCCTCCGGCGCCGATCCGCTGACCGGCGCGCCGGCGCCCGTCGACGAGGTGCAGCTGCGCGACCTCGGGCTCGCGCTGCGCGCCAAGCGCGCCGGCTAGGGCTGCCCGAGCGACCGCCCCCGGGGACGCTCGGTCAGCGATCAGCCCGTTCGCTCACCGAATCGATGAACTCGGCAAACACGGCCACGTAGCGATCAACCTCGGCATCGGTGTGGGCGACCGAGACGCTCGGCCCCAGCCACCAGCCCGACTCCCACACACCGCGGTTGGCCATGAAGACGCGAATCAGGGCGCGGAGGTCAGGATCGTCGGCCGCGCGTGAGCCCGCCGCGTCGGCAGGCGGCTCGGCGCAGAAGAAGTAGAACGCGTGACCACCGAGCTGGACGACGCTCCAGCCCAGGCCCTCGCTCTCGATCGTCCGCCGCAGCCCGGCCGCCATCCGCTCGCCCAGGGCCGCGGTGCGATCGAACGCCTGCGTGGTCAGCACCTCGGTCAGCGCGGCGCGCCCCGCGGCCATCGCGAGCGCATTGCCGAACAGCGTCCCACCGGTCGCGACCTCGTCGACGAAGGCGCCCGACACGACCCGGTCCTGCGCCGGCGGGGCGATCAGCGCGCCGATCTCGTCGCTCATCCCATACGCGGCGAGCGGGACGCCGGCCGCGATCGACTTCCCGACCGTGAGGAAATCCGGCTCGAGGTCCCAGAGGCCGCACAGGCCGCCGAAGGAGGTGATCAGCGAATGGGTCTCGTCGAGCGCCAGGAGCGTCCCCGAGTCCCGGGTCAGCCGGCGAAGCGCGTCGTGGAAGCCGTCGCGCGGAAGCAGGAATCCGGCGTTGGTCATCGCGGGCTCGGCGAGGACGGCGGCGACATCGCCCGGCTCCAGCGCCGCGCCCAGAGCCTCGACGTCGTTGAACGGGATCACCCGTGTCTGGCCGCTGGCCCAGCCGGGAAGGCCGCGTGACTCGGGAACGACCCGGCCGTCCTCGAGGATCACGAGCGTGGCATCGAGCTCGCCGTGGTACTTGCCGTCGAAGACCAGGACGGTCTCGCGGCCCGTCATCTCGCGCGCCAGGCGAATCACCTCGACGTTCGCCTGCGTCGCCGACGACGTGAACTGCCACTTCGGCATCCCGTAACGGGCGGCGAGGTGCTCGGCGACCGCGATCGCATCCTCGCTCGGCAACAGGAACTGGTTGCCGCGCTCCATGCGCTGCGAGACGGCCTGGACGACCGGCGGCGGCGCGTGGCCGCAGAAGCCGCTCGCGTCGGCGATGTACATATCGAGGTAGCGGTGCCCGTCGACGTCGGTGAAGTAGGCGCCCTGGCCCTCCGTGACCCATACCGGCGGGTGCTCGTAGAGATCGTCCATCCACGACATCGGCACGCCCCGCGGCATCGACCCCCGGCCCCGCTCCGACAGCGCGAGCGAACGGGGTCGCTCAGCGACAAAGCGGGCGTTCTCGGCTTCCTCGAGTGCCTCGACCCGATCCCGGTCGATGTTTGAGAGATCGGCCTCCATGCTCCTGTGGACCGAACGTAATGCATGGAGTCACCAACCGCCAGATCTCCGACGCCTGCGCACTTCGGTACCACGGGGCCGGGCTGACCCCGCCCGGCGAGCGGCAACGCGCCCTGCAAGCGGGCCGCTTGGCGCTCAGGGCTCAAGCCCGGGCGCTTCGCGGCCGACTAAAGGGACGTCCAGTAGTCGTTGCTAGTCTCGTGGAAGGCTCGAGCTTGTTCGCCAGCCGTTCATTTTGTGAACCAACACAATTGCCTTGGGAGCCATCGTCCGGTAGCGCGCTGGTCGTAGCGCCGGCAGGCACCCACCTGTTCACTCAGGTTCGCAGGCAGAGCGGTAACGGCAAGCTGGGGCCTCTTTTCATGGCCGCGGCGGGGTGGCGCCGATGAGAAAGGCGCTGAACGAGAACCCGCTCGTCCAGGCGGGCCTCGTGGGTGTGCTCGCGCTGGCCGTCGGCCTGATGCTGCTGATGCGGATGGGCGGCTCCAGCGAGGAGACCCCGGCCCCCGACGCAGCCGCGTCGCAGGCGGTCGCCGCCGGCACCCCCGCGTCCGACGCCGCCGCCGGGAGCGCAAGCGCCGCCTCGGCAACGCCGGCGCCCGCCGATCCCGCGGCCGCCGACCCCGCGGCGCCCGAGGTGGCCGCCGCCGGCGCCCAGAGCGACTTCAAGGCCGGCCCCGGCCTGCCGGCCGGCGTGGTCAACGCCTATGACGACGGCAAGGCCGTGGCCCTGCTGATCTTCGACAAGGACGGGGTCGACGACCGCGAGCTGAAGGCGGTCCTCGAGCAGGTTCGCTCGCACGAGGACGTCGCCGTCTTCGTCACGGAGGTCAGCGACGTGGCCGACTATTCCCGGATCACCGGGGGAGTCGACCTCGACCGCACCCCGGCTCTCGTCGTCATCCGCCCGAAGAAGCTCACCGAAGGGGACACGCCGACCGCCGTGGTCAGCTACGGGTTCCGCGGTGCGCGCAGCGTCGAGCAGGCGCTCGATGACGCGCTCTACAAGGGCCCCAGCGACCTCCCCTACTACCCGAAGTAGCGCTCCGGGCGCTCTAGGCTTGGACCGCGGCCGACGCCGCCCGAGCCGATGAACGCCGAGACCGACCGCGAGACGCTGCAGCTTTACCTCGACGACGTGAGTCGGCGGGGCGCGCCGCTCGGCGCGGGGTTCGACGGCGCGGCGGGCGGCGCGCCATGCGGCGACCTGATCCGGGTGTCGATCGAGCTCGCCGACGGGGCGGTCGCGCGAGTCACGTTCGACGCCGAGGGCTGCGCCACGGCTCGGGCGGCCGGGGCCGCGGTGGCCGAGCTCGCCGACGGCGCGACGCTGCTCGACGCCGCCCGCCTCGGGCCCGACGACGTCGCGGCGGCGCTGGGCGGGGTCGGCCCGCAGGGCCGCCACGCGGTCGAGCTCGCCGCCGACGCGCTGCACCGTGCGTTCGCGGCGGCCGCCGGTTCGGGGGCAGGGCTGGCGCCGCGGCCGGCGGCGGGCGAGCGGGTCCTGGTCGCGCTCAGCGGCGGGGTCGACTCCGCCGTCGCCGCGCTGCGCGAGCGCGAGCGCGGGGTGGAGGTGGTCGCCGTGACCCTGAAGCTGTGGGCGGACCGCCACACCGACGCGGCCCGCAGCTGCTGCTCGCCCGTCGCGGTGCTCGGCGCGCGCTCGGTCGCGCATCAGCTCGGCATCCCGCACTTCACCCTCGACCTCGAGGACGTCTTTCGCGAGCGCGTCGTCGGCGCCTTCGTCGACGGCTACCGCGCCGGCCGCACCCCGAACCCGTGCGTGATCTGCAACGGCGAGCTGCGCCTCGACGCGATGCTGGCGCTCGCCGACCGGCTCGGCTGCTCGGCGCTGGCGACCGGCCACTACGCGCGGATCGTCGACGACGGCGACGGCCCCCTGCTCGCCGCGGCGGCCGACCCCGCCAAGGACCAGGCCTACATGCTCTCCGGGCTGCGCCCGGCGTCGCTGGCGCGGCTGCGCTTCCCGCTCGCCGAGCTCGGCAAGCCGCGGGTCCGCGAGCTCGCCGCCGAGGCGGGGCTCGCCGTCGCCTCGAAGGCCGAGAGCCAGGACCTGTGCTTTCTCGCCGGCGAGGGCAAGCGCGCCTTCCTCGCGCGCCACGGCGGCTTGGAGGATCGCCCCGGGCCGATCGTCGACACCACGGGCCGCCGCCGCGGCACCCACCGCGGCCAGCACGAGTTCACCGTCGGACAGCGGCGCGGGCTGCGGATCGGCGGCTCGGAGGCGCTCTACGTGCTCGCGACCGACGGCGAGTCGAACACGGTCACGGTCGGCGGTCGCGAGCAACTCGCTCGCGACCGCGTCCGCGTGCGGGGCGCCACGCTTCACCGGCCGGCGAGCCGGGTCGACCGCGTCGTCCTCCGCTACCACTCGCGCCCGCTCCCCTGCGCGCTCGGCGACGTCGGCCCCGGCGATCACGAGGAGCTCGAGCTCGCCCTGGGCGAGCCCGCCTACGGCGTCGCCCCGGGGCAGACGGCGTGCCTGATGAGCGGCGACGTGGTCGTCGGCCGGGCGACGATCGCCTAGCGCAGGACCCGGAACTTCCAGACGGCGGGCTTCGCCTCCACGTTGCCGCGCGGATCGCTTGCCCGAACCCTCATCTTGTGGCGCCCGGGCCGCTGGGCGCCGATCCGCTTCGGCGAGGTGCACGGGCGCCAGCTGCCGCCGTCGAGCCGGCAGCTGAAGGTCGCCGCCGGGTCGTCGGAGCCGAACTTGAAGCGGAGGCCGCGCCTGGCCCGCTTGCGAGTGACCTTCCCCTTCGGCCCCTTGACCTTGTTCGTCTCGGGCGCCGTGGCGTCGGCGAGATACGCGCGGTAGTCGGAGGTGTCGATCTCGCCCGGCAGGAAGGCTCCGGAGAGGAAGCGCTCGCTGAGCAGCGACGCGGTCGGGCGTCCGAGCACGGTGTCGGCCAGCAGGCGCGAGTCCGCCGCGACATCACCGCGCACCCAGCGGTCGAGCCAGGCCTCGATGAAGTACGAGAGGTCGCGGTGCTTTTGCTCGTTGCCCGGGGTGGCGAAGTCGAGGTGGTTGTAGCCGGCCATCACGAGTTCGAACGCGGGCACGCCCGCCTCGCGCCAGTGCAGGAAGCCGGGCAGCTTCAGGTCGGCGGGCGCGTAGTCGGGCTTCGCGTTGCACGGCTCGTCCTTGGCGAAGCCGAGCGCCGGGACCGTCGGTGCGATCTCGAGCGCCTGCGGCGAGGCGCACTCGAACACCGCGCCGCCCGGATCGCCGTTGGCCCAGCGGCGCAGCGTGTCCAGGGCGATGATCGCGCGCACGCCGGGGTCACCCTGGGTCTGGACGAAAGAGGCGACGATCGAGCCGAGCGAGTGGCCGGCGAGCGCCATGCGGGTCGTGTCCGACTCGGCCGCGTACGGGTTCGAGGGGGTGCGCACGAAGGCGAGCGCCGAGTGCATCGCGTCGACCGCGTTCGCAAACGCCTGAGTCGGGTTCGAGCCGGCGGGCGCGGTCCAGACGACCGCGATGTAGCCGTGCCCGGCGAGGTCCTGCGCGGTCCACCAGTTCGCGCATTGGTTGCCACCCAGGCCGTGCTGGATCAGGACGATGGGTCGGGCTCCCGGATAGGCCGCGGAGTCGGCGGGGCGCAGGACCGTGCCGTCGTAGGCGGTGATCCCGGTGGGCTGGCCGAGCGACGGGATCGAGATCGTCTCCGAGGTCGAATCGCCCATCCAGTCGTAGTGCGCCTGCCCGGGGCAGGGATTGGCGGCCGAGGCGCTCGCCGGCGAGCCGAGCAGCGCCGCGACGAGCAGGGCCATCGGCAGGAGTGCCCACCTACACTGGCGTGCCCATGAGGTCCGACGAGATCCGCGAGACATTCCTCTCCTTCTTCGAGCAGCGGGGCCACCTGCGCGTGCCTTCATCCTCGCTGGTCCCCGCGAGTGTGGACACCTCGACCCTGCTCACAGTTGCGGGCATGCAGCAGTTCAAGCCCTACTTCGAGGGCCGCGAGCAGCCGCCGAGCCCGCGCCTGACCTCCGCCCAGCGCACCTTCCGCACCATCGACATCGAGGTCGTCGGGACGACCAAGCGCCATCTGACCTTCTTCGAGATGCTCGGCAACTTCTCGGTCGGCGACTACTTCAAGGCCGAGACGCTGCGCTTCGGCTGGGAGCTGTCGACCGGCGGCTTCGGGTTCGACCCCGAGCTGATCTGGGTGACCGTGTTCGCCGGCGACGAGCAGCTCGGGCTCGGCCCCGACGAGGAGTCGATCGAGATCTGGCGCGAGATCGGCGTCGCCGACGAGCGGATCGTGCGCCTGCCGGCCTCCGACAACTTCTGGCAGGCCGGCCCCACCGGCCCCTGCGGGCCGTGCTCGGAGATGTACCTCGATCGCGGGCCGGAGTTCGGCTCCGACGACCTGCGTCCTGGCGACGACACCGATCGCTTCCTCGAGTACTGGAACCACGTCCTGATGACCTACGAGCTGCGCGCGGACGGCTCGCTCACCGACCTGCCGCAACGCAACATCGACACCGGCCTCGGGCTCGAGCGGATGGCCGTGATCCAGCAGGGGGTCGACTCGGTCTTCGACACCGACGCGTTCGCGCCGCTGATCGAGCTCGCCGAGGAGATGTCGGGCGCGAAGTACGGCTCCGATCCGCGGGTGACGAGGGCGATGCGGATCATCGCCGACCACACGCGCGGGTCGGTCAACCTGATCGCCGACGGCGTCGTCCCCTCCAACGAGGACCGCGGCTACGTGCTGCGCCGGATCATGCGCCGCGCGATCCAGCAGGGCCGGGTGCTCGGGCTCGAGCCGCCGTACCTCGGTCGCTTCGCCGACCGCGTGATCGAGCTGATGTCGGGCGCCTACCCGCACCTCGAGGCCGAGCGCGACAGCGTCATGCGCTGGGTCTCCGACGAGGAGGAGAGCTTCGGGCGCACGCTCGATCGCGGCACCGAGCTGCTCGCGAAGCTGGTCGTCGACGCGAACGCGGCGAACACGTCCTGGATCGACGCCGAGGACGCCTTCCGACTTCACGACACCTACGGCTTTCCCTACGACCTGACCAAGGAGCTGCTCGCCGAACAGGGGCTCTCGGTCGACGACGAGGGGTTCGAGGCGTTGATGGAACAGCAGCGCACGAGGGCGCGCGCCGGCGGGCCCGACGCCGCGCCGGACCGCCACCAGGCGGTGATCGAGTTCGCCTCGGCGGCGCCGCCGAGCGCGTTCGTCGGCTACAGCGAGCTGCAGGCCCGAACGAGCGTCGCCGCGGCGGCCGAGCTCGATGACGGGGCGCAGCTGGTCAAGCTCGAGGAGAGCCCCTTCTACGCCGAGGGCGGGGGCCAGGTTGCCGACACCGGGGTCGTGTCGCTCGACGAGACCGAGCTCTCCGTCGAGGACGTGTATCGGGTCGGAGACGATCAGGTGCTCCGGATCGCGGGCGGCGGGCGGCGGGCGGCGAGCGGCGACCAGGTCCAGGCCGTGGTCGACGCCTACAGCCGCCACGCCACGATGCGCAACCACACCGCGACGCACCTGCTGCACGCGGCGCTGCGCGAGCGGCTCGGCACCCACGTGCGTCAGGCCGGCTCGGCGGTGCGCCCCGACAAGCTGCGCTTCGACTTCACCCACGGCGCGCCGCTGGGTCCCGGCGAGGTGCGCGCGATCGAGGATCGCGTCAACAACTGGGTCAAGGCCAGCCATCCCGTGCGGGCCCTGGAGATGGCGCGCCCGGAGGCCGAGGCGCTCGGCGCGATGGCGCTGTTCGGGGAGAAGTACGGCGATTGGGTGCGGATGGTCGAGGTCGACGGGGTCTCGCGCGAGCTCTGCGGCGGCACGCACGTCGCCAACACCGCCGAGGTCGGGATCGTGGCGATCGTGTCCGAGGGCTCGAGCGCCGCGAACGTCCGCCGGATCGAGGCGCTCACCGGCCCCGCCGCGATCGACTGGTACCGCGAGCGCAGCGACGAGCTGGCGCGCGCCGGCGAGCTCCTCGGATCGCGCCGCGATGCCCTCGCCGCCGCCGAGCGCGCCGCCGAGCGGATCGCCGAGCTCGAGGCGAAGGTCGCCGAACTGGACCGCCAGGAGGCGGGCCAGGAGGTCGAGCGGCTCGAGGCCGAGGGCGAGGACGTCGCCGGGATCAGGGTGCTCGCGGTCGAGACGGGGGGCGCGGATCAGCGGGCGTTGCTCGACCTCGCCGACCGGATCAAGCAAAAGCACGGGGACGCCGCGGTCGTGTTGGGCGGGCGAGCCGACGGGAAGGTCGCCCTGGTCGCGAGCTTCACGAAGTCCGCGGTCGACCGCGGGCTCTCGGCGGCGGCCGTGATCAAGGAGGTCTCCGGACTGATCGGGGGCGGCGGGGGCGGGCGCGACGACGCCGCGCAGGCGGGAGGGCGCAATCCGGACGGGCTCGGCGAGGCGCTCACGGCCGCCGCCGCGGCGATCCGGCGAGCGCTCGAGCCCTAGGCTTTGGGCGTTCTGGGATGCGGGTGCTGGCGATCGACCACGGTGAAGTGCGCGCGGGGGCGGCGATCTGCGACCCGAGCGGCACGATCGTGCGCCCGCTCGGCGTGATCAGCCCGCCCGACCCCGCCGAGGCCGCCCGGATCGCGACCGAGGAGGGCGCCGAGTTGATCCTCGTCGGGCTGCCCGTGTCGCTCGACGGTGCCGAGCGCGACCAGGCGAAGGCCGCGCGCGAGTTCGCCGACGCGGTCGCCGCGACCTCGCCCGGGATCGCGGTGGAGACCTACGACGAGCGGCTGACGACCCGGATGGCCGACCAGTCGGCGCGCGGCGGGGCCAGCGCCCCGCGCGACGCGCTCGCGGCCGCCCACCTGCTCGAGTCCTATCTCGCCAGCCGGGAGCGATCGGGTGGCTGACGGCGCCGACTGGCACGACCCGTTCGCCGAGGACGAGGCGGCGCGCGAGCGCGAGCGCCGGCGGACCGAGCGCGAGGCGAAGCGCCGCGGCAACCGCGAGTCCGTCGGCGAGAAGGTGCAGCAGGCATCCGCGCCGCCCGCCGCCACTGAGCCGAGCGCCGAGCGGCGAGCGGCGAGCGGCCCGCCAACCACGGCGCCACCGAGCGGCGAGCGGCGAGCGCCGAGCGGCGATTCCGACCCGCTGCGCACCCGCCGGATCGTCGGCGCCATCATCGTCCTCGCGCTGGCCGCGGTGCTGATCTTCGGCGTCGTCAAGGTCGTCGGCAAGCTGACCGAGCCCGACCCCGCACCGGTCAAGGCGACGAAGCCCGCGCCGAAGACCAAGAACCTGCTGATCGTCGAGGGGCTGACCCGCGACCAGATCGCCGGCGAGGTGAAGAAGAACGTCAAGGGCGACTACCTGAAGGCGAGCGACTCCGCGCCCAAGGGCTTCGACCTGAAGAAGTACGACGCCCAGGACGCGCCCAACCTCGAGGGCTTCCTGTTCCCGGCGACCTATCCGATCACCAAGAAGGAGACGGCGAAGGAGCTGGTCGGCCAGCAGCTCGGGGCCTTCGAGGAGAACTTCTCCCACGTCGACCTCTCCTACGCGAAGTCCAAGAACCTGACCCCGTACGACGTGCTGATCATCGCCTCGATGATCGAGAAGGAGATCCAGGTGCCCGAGGAACGCAAGCTCGCTGCGGCGGTGATCTACAACCGGCTGAAGGCGGGCGACACGCTCGGGATCGACGCGACGATCCGTTACTACCTGCGCAACTACGACGAGCAGCTGACCGAGTCCGAGCTCGCCGACGCGAGCAACCCGTACAACACCCGGGTGATCCCCGGGCTGCCGCCGACGCCGATCGCCAACCCGGGGCTCGCCTCGCTGAAGGCGGCGGCGAACCCGGCCAAGTCCGACGTCTACTACTTCGTCATCAAGCCCGGCACGTGCGGCGAGCACGTCTTCGTCAAGACCGACGCGGAGTTCCAGCAGGCCGAGGCGGCCTACCAGCAGGCGTTGCAGGAGCAGGGCGGCTCGCCGACCGACTGCTGAGCGCGGCCTAGGATCCAGGCGATGCCCCGCCTCGCCGTCCTCGGCCATCCGGTCTCCCACTCGCGCTCCCCGGCGATGCAGAACGCCGCGCTCGCCGAGCTCGGGCTGGCGCGCAAGTGGTCATACGAGGCGATCGAGGTCGTCCCCGAGCATTTCGCGGCGCTCGTGGCGTCGCTTCCCGACGACGACTTCGCCGGCGTCAACGTCACCGTGCCGCACAAGCTCGCGGCCCTCGACCTGGCCGATGAGGCGTCCGACGCGGCGCGCGAGATCGGCGCCGCGAACACGCTCAGCTTCGGGCGCCGGGGGCGGGTCACGGCAGACAACACCGACGCGGCCGGGGTGATCGGCGCGATCGGCGCCCCGGTCGAGGGCCTGAGGGCGCTGGTGCTCGGCGCCGGCGGCTCGGCCCGCGCGGCGATCTGGGCCCTGCGCAACGCGGGCGCCGAGGTCTCGATCTGGAACCGCACTCGACAAAAGGCGGAGTCGCTCGCGAGCGAGTTCGACGTGGCAGTCGAGCGGCGGGCGGCGAGCGGCGAGCGGCCCGAGATCGGCGCAGCCGATCTCGTCGTGAACGCCACCACGGTCGGCCTCGCCCAGGCAAGCTCCCGCCCACCGGGGCATGGCGACCTAAAGCACCTGCCCTTCGATGCCGATGCGGTCAACGCAAGCCAAATCGTCGTGGACCTGGTCTACGGCTCGTATGAGACCGCGCTCGCCTCCCGTGCACGGGAGCGCGGGGCTCGCGTGATCGACGGGCTCGACGTCCTCGTCCACCAAGGAGCCGCCTCGTTGCGGATCTGGACCGGGCGCGAACCACCGATCGAGATCATGCGCAGGGCGGCTCGAGAGCAAGGAATAGATGGAAGACCGCCCCGGATACCTTCGCCCCGTCCCGACACCGGGTAGCGAGGCGACCGCGCCGAAGCTCGAGGCCGAGGAGCAGGCCGGCACCCCGGGGCTGACCAAGCCGTCCGGGAACGGCAACTCGGCGATGTTCCTGACCGACGTGATCGTCGACCTCGGCTACGTGACGCGCGAGCGCGTCAACGGGGTGATCGAGGAGGCCCGCACGGCCGGGTGCCCCGCTGACGACCTGCTGATCGAGCAGAGCCTGCTCAGCGCGGACCAGCTCTCGCGGGCGATCGCCGAGCGCTACGGGCTCGATCACGTCGACCTGAGCGCCTATCACGTGGACATGGGGGCGGCGAACCTGCTGTCGGTCGCCTCGGCGCGTCGCTACCAGGCCGTCCCGGTCGGGTACGTCGACAAGAACACCCTGCTGGTCGCCGTCGTCGATCCCGCGAACGTGCTCGCGCTGGACGACATCCAGATGATCACCGGGCTCAAGTGCCGGATGGCGGTTGCGGCCGCCGACGACGTCGACGCGCTGATCAAGCGGCTCAACTCGCTCGAGAGCGCGGTGACCGAGGCCGTCGACGACGACGAGGAGGCCGAGCTCGGCGAGGTCGCCGAGCTGCACGAGTCCGCCGACGACGCCCCGGTGATCAAGCTCGTCTACTCGATCCTCGGCCAGGCGGCGACCGAGGGCGCGTCCGACATCCACTTCGAGCCCGGCGAGGAGGAGATGCGGGTCCGCTTCCGCGTCGACGGCGTCCTCTACGAGGCCGCCCGGGTCCCGCGCCGGATGGTCTCCGGCGTGATCTCCCGCGTCAAGATCATGAGCGAGCTCGACATCGCCGAGAAGCGCGTGCCGCAGGACGGCCGCGTCAGCGTCAACGTCGAGGGCCGCAAGGTCGACCTGCGAATCACGACCCTGCCGACTCAGCGCGGCGAGGGCGCGACGATCCGCATCCTCGACAAGGAGCAGGCCCTGCGCACGCTCGACGACCTCGGCATGGTCGGGACCGGGCGCGAGCGCTTCGAGTCCGCGGTCGCGCGCTCGCACGGCGCCGTCCTGGTCACGGGGCCGACCGGCTCCGGTAAGTCGACCTCGCTGTACGCCGCGCTCGCGAAGCTGAACGCCGTCGAGAAGAACATCATCACGATCGAGGACCCGGTCGAGTACCGGATGGAGGGCGTCAACCAGATCAACGTCAACCGCAAGGCCGGGCTGACGTTCGCGGCCGGCCTGCGGTCGATCCTGCGCGCCGACCCCGACATCATCATGGTCGGCGAGATCCGCGACGCCGAGACTGCGCGGATCGCGATCGAGTCGGCGCTCACCGGCCACATGGTGCTCTCGACCCTGCACACCAACGACGCCCCGGGCACGATCGTGCGGCTCTCGAAGATGGGGATCGAGCCGTTCCTGACCGCCTCGGCGCTCGACTGCGTCGTTGCCCAGCGCCTGGCGCGAAAGCTCTGCACGCACTGCAAGCAGCGCACGATGCTCTCCCGTGAGGTGATGCGCGAGTCCGGCTTCCGGGTCGGCGCCGACCTCGAGGCCTACGAGCCGGTCGGGTGCTCGCGCTGCAACAACACCGGCTTCAAGGGCCGGATCGGGATCTTCTCGGTGATGGAGATGAGCGAGCGGATCAAGGACCTGACGGTGAGCGGTGCCGCCGAGGCCGAGATCAGCGAGGTCGCGCGCGACGAGGGCATGCTGAGCCTGCGCGAGGACGGCCTGGCGAAGGTTCGCGCCGGCGTGACGTCGGTCGCCGAGCTGGCGCGCGTCTCGTCCTGACCTCAGCTCGAGCCACGCGCCGGTCCTTCCGCGCGGGCGCGCTTGCACAGGGCTCAAGCTTTCGGCCCGAGATGACGATTGTCCAGGCGTGAGCGTTGACTTCGCCTCAGTGCTCGGCCAGATGGTCGAGGTGCGTGCCTCCGATGTGCACATCACGCCCGGGTTGCCCCCGGCGATGCGCGTCAACGGGCGAGTCACGCCGCTGCCCGACTTTCCGACGATGACCCCGCAGGACACGCGGGAGATCGTCTACTCGGTGCTCAACGACTCGCAGCGCAAGCGGTTCGAGAACGAGCGCCAGCTGGACCTCTCCTACGCGATCCCGGGGCTCGCCCGCTTCCGCGTCAACGTCTTCTTCCAGCGCGGCTCGGTCAGCGCCGCGTTCCGCCTGATCCCGCAGGAGATCAAGAGCCTCGAGGACCTCGGGCTGCCGGCGCCGGTCGCGGAGTTCACCCGCAAGCCGCGCGGCTTCGTCCTCGTCACCGGCCCGACCGGTTCGGGCAAGTCGACCACGCTCGCCTCGATGGTCGACATGATCAACCGCGACCGCAGCGAGCACATCCTCACGATCGAGGACCCGATCGAGTTCCTGCACCGCCATCGCCGCTGCATCGTCAACCAGCGCGAGATCGGCTCCGACGCCACGGACTTCGCGACCGCGCTGCGGGCCGCGCTGCGCGAGGACCCCGACGTGATCCTCGTCGGCGAGATGCGCGACCTCGAGACGATCTCGACCGCGCTGACCGCGGCCGAGACCGGCCACCTCGTGTTCGCGACCCTGCACACGCAGTCGACCGCTCAGACGGTCGACCGGATCATCGACGTCTTCCCGCCCCACCAGCAGCACCAGGTCCGGATGCAGCTCTCGATCGCGCTGCAGGGGATCATCACCCAGCAGCTGCTCGAGACGGCCGACGGCGTCGGGCGCATCTGCGCGACCGAGATCCTGGTCCCGACCCCGGCGATCCGCAACCTGATCCGCGAGGGCAAGACCCACCAGATCTACTCGGCGCTGCAGACCTCCGGCTCGATGGGGAT
This sequence comes from uncultured Solirubrobacterales bacterium, assembly GCA_963781265.1. Taxonomy (GTDB): domain Bacteria; phylum Actinomycetota; class Thermoleophilia; order Solirubrobacterales; family 70-9; genus WHSW01. The sequence goes on along the minus strand of CAWAFH010000002.1, from coordinate 74,791 downwards.
GCAGACGATGGACTCCCACCTCGCCCAGCTCGTCCGCAGGGGCGCGATCACCCGCTCGCTCGCCGAGCAGCGGGCCTCGGTGCCCGAGGAGCTCAAGCGGCTGCTCGGCGGCGTGGGCGGCGCCAACGGGGCCGGCGCGGCGCAGCCTGCCTCGCCGAACGACCAGGCGCCACCGTCCCCGCAGTCGCAGCCGGCGCCGGCGTCGGGCGCGCCGGCGACGATGATCTGAGGCCGGTCGCGCGATGAGCACCTTCACCTTTCGTGCCGTCGACCTCGCCGGCGTCCCGTCGCGGGGCGAGCTCGAGGCGTCGAGCAAGGCACAGGTCTCCGAGCAGCTGCGCCAGCGTGGCCTGATCGTCCTCGACGTCTCCGAGCAGCGCGAGGCGCTGAAGCTCGAGAGCATCTTCCAGCGCTTCAAGAGCGTCAACATGCGCAACCTGTCGGTCTTCTCGCGCCAGTTCGCGACCCTGATCGCATCCGGGATGCCGATGCTGCGCTCGCTGTACACGCTCGAGGACCAGACCGAGGACGACATGCTGAAGCCCGCGATCGCCGCGCTGCGCGCCGACGTCGAGGCCGGCAGCTCGCTGAATGCGGCGATGACCCGCCAGCCCGGCGTCTTCGACCCGCTCTACCGGTCGATGGTCGAGGCGGGGGAGGGCTCCGGTCGCCTCGAGCAGGCGCTCGACCGGGTCGCCGCTCAGCTCGAGAAGCTCGATGCGCTGCGGCGCCAGGTGAAGAGCGCGATGATGTATCCGGCGATCGTCTTCTCGGTCGCGATCATCGTGATGATCGCGATCGTCGCCTTCGTCGTCCCGGTCTTCGTCGGCATCTTCGAGGAGATCTCCCAGGAGAACGGCGAGAGCTCCGAGCTCCCCACGATGACCAAGATCACGGTCGGCATCTCCGACGCGGTCACCGGCTCGTGGTACATCCTGATCCCGGTAATCGCCGTGCTGTCCTACCTGTTCATCCGCTGGAAGAAGACCGAGAAGGGCCGCATCGCGTGGGACCGGTTCAAGCTGCGGATCCCGATGAAGATCGGCGACGTGGTTCAGAAGGTCGCGCTGGCGCGCTGGTCGCGGACCTTCTCCGGCACGGTCTCCTCGGGCGTCCCGATCCTGCAGGCGATCCAGATCTCCGGCCAGACGGCCGGCAACGCGGTGATCCAGGAGGCGATGGACAACGTCTACGACTCGGTCAAGAAGGGCGGCTCGATCGCGAAGCCGCTCGAGGAGGCGGCGGTCTTCCCGCCGATGGTCTCGCACATGGTCGCCGTCGGCGAGGAGTCGGGCCAGCTCGAGCAGATGCTCGAGAAGATCGCCGACTTCTACGACGCCGAGGTCGACGCGAAGATCAAGGCGCTGACGTCGCTGATCGAGCCGATCATGATCGTCGTCGTGGGCGCCGTCGTCGGCTTCATCGTGATCTCGATGTACCTGCCGATCTTCAGCATCTACGACAAGATCCGCTGAGAGGCGGCCTGTTCGACCTCGATCGGGCGTCCTCGGTGCCCGCTCCACCGCAGTAGGTTCGACGACATGGTCGCGGCCCGTAAGGAGACCCGTGTCGTATTGACGCCGGCGATCGTCGCCTGGCGCGCCGGCCACGCCGTGCTCGCGGCCGGGTTCACTGCCTCGATCGCCTACATCTGGTGGTCGGCGCTGGCGCGGCGGCGCGGCCCGTTGCTCGGGCCGGCGGTTGCGGCGCTCGCCGTCGAGGGGGCGCTGGTCGGCCTCAACCGCGGCGATTGCCCGCTCGGGCGCCTCGGCGACCGGATCGGCGATCCCGTCCCGCTCTTCGAGCTCGTGCTCTCTCCGCGTGCCGCGAAGCTCGCCGTGCCGGTGCTCGGGGGCGTCACCGCCGCCGGGATCGCACTCCTGGCCGCCCGCCCGCCGCGGACCCGCGCTCCGGCTCCGCCGCCGCCTCCGGCGCCGACGGGTTGATTTCGTTGAGGGGAATAGCGTTTTCGACCCGTCGGCGTTCGGGGGGGCGCCCGGGCTGGGGCCTAGCCCGCGAGCGCTGCCTCGCAGGAGTCGCAGATTCCGTGGCTGACGGCCGGGATCGAGTCGGCGCCGGTGACCCCGAGCCGCTCGGCGACGTCGTCGATGTCGATCCAGTCGCCGCCGTAACGGGCCCGAGCGCACCAGGCGCAGACGTTGAGCATGCCGGCGGTCGGGCCGGGCTCGAGGGTCGTGTCGAGCAGCGGCTGATAGGGGCGCGACTCGATCCGGTCCACGCTGGAGGCGAACGCCACTCGCCCGTCGGCCAACGGGGTGAACCTGACCGACAGCCACCGTCGCTCGGTCGGCGAGTCGCAGCGCATCGGCAGGGTCAGCGGCCGGCTCGACGAGCGCACCGCGGCCAGCAGCGAGCGGTGAAGCTCGCGGACACGCCGGCCGGCGACGTGATCGAAGAGCGAGGTCCCGACCACGTCGGCGGCCTCGATCACCCAGCCGTTGTCGGCCGCGAAGCCGATGAAGAGGTCGTTCACCGAGACGATCGCGCCGTCAGGGCCCACCTCGTACTCGATCGCTCCCTTCGTCCGCTGCGCTGGGCTGTCGGCGACCGTCATCTGCGCTCCCCCGAGCGACGAAGTCCCGACCTACGTTAGTCCTCTCCGGGCTCGGCCGGGCGTCGCGCCGCCGAAGGGCCTAGGCTGCGCCGACGATGGGTTGTCTGGTCGCTCTGTTCGCGCTGATCTCGCCGCGCCTGGCGCTGTTTGCGATCTGGTTGTTCAGCGACCTGCTGAGCCGCGCCTTCGAGGACTGGTTCGTGCCGTTGCTCGGCTTCTTCCTGCTGCCGTGGACGACGCTCGCCTACGCGGTGATGTGGACGTCGGGCGCCAACGAGGTGACCGGCTTCGAGTGGTTCATCGTCGTGCTCGCCTTCCTGATCGACATCAGCTCCTGGGCCCAGGGCGGGCGGCTCGACCGTTCGCGCGGCTAGCGACCGGAGCCGCGTCTCCTACCCCAGAACGAGCTCGGCGGCGGTGCGCACGGTCGCCGGATCGCCACCGATGAGCAGCGTGGTCACGAACGAGTCGCGCCACGCCTCGAGGTCGTGGCGGATCTTGTCGGGCGGGCCGATCAGCGACATCTGGTCGATCAGCTCGAACGGGATCGCCTCGGCGGCCTCCTGCTTCTTGCCGGCGAGGTAGAGGTCCTGGACGGTCTCGACCATGTCGCCGTAGCCCATCCGGATCGGCACGTTGGCGTGGAAGTTCTTGCCCTTCGCGCCCATGCCCCCGAAGTAGAGGGCGTAGTAGTGGCGCAGCATGTCGGCGGCCGCCTCGACGTCGTCGGAGACCAGCATCGGCACCGTCGCGGCCACCTCGAAGTCGCCGGCGCTGCGGCGGGCTCCCTCGCGGGCGAAGCCCTCGGCGAGCGCCTCCTCGTAGGGCTCGAGGTGGGCGGGCGACAGCAGCATCGCCATCCAGCCGTCGCAGATCTCGGCGCCGAGCGCGATGTTCTTCGGCCCCTCGGCGGCGAGGTAGATCGGGATCTCCTCGCGCAGCGGGTGGATCGAGGACTTCAGCGGCTTGCCGAGCCCGGTGCCGTCGGGCAGCGGCAGGGGATAGTGGGGCCCGTCGGCGGTCACGGGGCCCTGGCGCGCCCAGACGTCGCGCAGGATCGCCACGTACTCGCGGGTCCTCGCCAGCGGTTTGGCGAACGGCATCCCGTACCAGCCCTCGACCACCTGCGGGCCCGAGACGCCGATCCCGAGGATCACCCGGCCGCCGGAGAGGTGGTCGAGCGTCATCGCCGCCATCGCCGCCGCGGTCGGCTGGCGGGCCGACATCTGGAGGATCCCGGTGCCGAGCTTGACCGTCTCGGTCTGCGATCCCCACCAGGCGAGCGGGGTGAGGCAGTCCGAGCCGTACGCCTCCGCGGCCCAGATCGAGTCGAGCCCGAGGCTGTCGGCCTCACGGATCACGTCGAGCACTCCTGCGGGCGGCCCCGCCGACCAGTAACCGGTGTTGTAACCGAGCTTCAACTCGCCCATCGCGCGGCGATCCTATCCTTGCCTCGTGGAGAGCGGCGACGCGACCCGACGCACGCGCCTCGCCGGTGAGCGCACCCAGCTCGCCTGGTGGCGGACGGGACTCACCTCGCTGGCGGTCGGGATCGGGATCGGCCGCGTCGTGCCGGAGCTCAACGGCTCGATCGAGTCCTGGCCCTACGTCGCGCTCGGGGTCGGGTTCGGGATCTACGGCGTGGCCCTGTTCGCGTACGGGAACCTTCGGGGCCGCGCCCTCGACGACGCGGTCACCCACGGCGGCTACGCGCAACTGGGCCGTCGCGTCAACCTCGCCCTCGCGCTCGGCGGGATCGTCCTCGGGGCCGCCACCAGCCTGCTGATCCTGTTCGGATGAGCGCCGCGGGTCAACGCGAGCGCGAGTCGATCGGCGATCGCCTCGAGCACGCGATCTCCGAGCGCGCCGACGCCGAGCGCGAGATCGAGCGCGGCGAGCAGGAGACGATCAGCAAGGGACCGAGCCTGCGAAAGACCGCCCTCTGGCTCGCCGTCACCGGCGTCTCGCTCTACCTGGTCGCCCCGAGCCTGCTCGACGTGCTCGGCTCCTGGCGCGACCTGGAGCGCATCGACTGGATCTGGTTCGCGGTCATGCTCGCGCTCCAGGTCGGGGCGCTCGCCTGCCTGTGGGCGCTGCAGCGGATGGCGCTTCACCGGGCCCGGTGGCGGGCCGTGATCGAGTCGCAGCTGGCCGGCAACGCGCTCGGCAAGATCGCCCCGGCCGGCGGCGCGATCGGCGCCGCGTTGCAGTATCGGATGCTGGTCGAGTCCGGGCTGGAGCGGGGGCGCACCGTCGCCGGAATAACCGCGGTCAACCTGCTGACCTTCGCCGTCGTCCTCGCGCTTCCGGTGCTGGCGATTCCGTCGCTCCTGCGCGGCTCGGTCGACCGCAACCTGGTCGAGGCGACGGTGATCGGGGTCGCCGTCTTCATCCTGTTGAGCGCCGCCGCCGTCGCGCTGCTGGCCTTCGATCGGCCGCTCGAGCTGGTCGGCCGCGCCGTGCAGGCGGTCCGCAACCGGGTGCGCCGCGGCTCACCGCCGAGCCGGACGCTGCCGGCGCGCCTGCGCAGCGAGCGCGACAAGCTGCTCGCGACGCTCGGGCCGCAGTGGAAGGAGGCCGTGGTCGCGACCGTCGGGCGCTGGGCGTTCGACTACGCGACCCTGCTCGCGGCGCTCGCGGCGGTCGGCTCGACGCCGCGCCCGACCCTCGTCCTGCTCGCGTTCTGCGCCGCCCAGGTGCTCACCCAGATCCCGGTCACCCCGGGCGGGCTCGGCTTCGTCGAGGCGGGGCTGACCGCGATGCTGGCGCTGGCCGGGGTCGGCGCCGGAAGCGCCGTGCTCGCGACCTTCGCATACCGCCTGTTCGCCTACTGGCTGCAGCTGCCGGCCGGTCTGGTCGGCTTCATCTCCCACAAGCGCCGCACCGCCCGCGAGCCGAACCCGGCGCCGACGTGAGCGACCGGATCACCTACGTCGGGCACGCCACGGTGCTGCTCGAGCTCGGCGGCGCCCGTCTGCTCACCGACCCTGTCCTGCGCCCGAGGCTGCTCGGCGTGATCGAGCGCCACCCCGAGGCGCCGGGAGACTCGATCACCGAGGGCCTCGACGCGGTGCTGATCTCGCACCTGCATCACGACCACCTCGACTTCCGCTCGCTGAAGCGGATCGACCGAGGGCTGCCGGTGATCTGCCCGGCCGGCGCGGGCCGCACGCTCTCCCGGCGGGGCTTCAAGGGCGCGATCGAGCTGTCCACGGGCGAGTCGACAGCGGTCGGCGCCGCGACGGTGACCGCGACCGTGGCCGTCCACGAGGCGCGGCGCTACAAGTTCGGGCCCGCGGTCGAGGCGGCGGGCTACGTGATCGAGGCGGGGGGGAGGGCGGTCTACTTCGCCGGCGACACCGACCTGTTCGCGGAGATGGACGAGCTCGCGGGGCAGATCGACGTCGCCCTGCTGCCGATCGCCGGCTGGGGCCCGAAGCTCGGACCGGGCCACCTCAACCCGCGCAGCGCCGCCGAGGCGGCGGCGCGGATCCGGCCCCGGGTCGTGGTCCCGATCCACTGGGGCACGCTGATCCGCCGCGACATGGTCCGCCGCGCGCCCGAGTTCCTCGGCGACCCGCCGCGGCGCTTTGCGGCTCAGGTGAAGGAGCTCGCCCCGGCGGTGGCGGTGTCGGTGCTGGAGCCGGGCGACTCGCTCGACTTGCCGCCCTTCTGATCGCGCCTGGGAGCCGGAGTCGCGCGCGCTGACGTCGATGCGGGCGATCACCCGCCCGGCCTCGACCAGCCGCACGCGGAAGCTGCCGGTCTCGAGCGCGAGCACGTCGAAGCGCGCCGGGAAGTCGGGATCGAGGTCGGCGAGCTGGCCGAACGCGGGGATCTCGACCTGATCGGCGAGCTTCGGCGAGGTCACGGTGAGCTCGAGCTGGTCGCCCAGGGCCAACTCGATCCGCTCCGGGGTCGGGTCGTCGGCGCCGACCGTGCGGCGGACGAGCTTGCCGGCGGGCTCGGTTTCGGCCTCGGTCGTGGTCGAGGTCGAGGTCGAGTCGTTGCGCAGGCGGTCGCGCTCGACCGGCACCAGCGCCGCGAGGATGCTCGACAGCACCAACAGGACGAGCATCGCCAGGATCAGGCGGCGTGCGGCCATCGGGCCAGCTTAGAAGCCCCGGCTAGACGCTCGTACGAGCCGCTCGTCGTCCGCACGAGCCGACGCTATGGCGGCCGCATGGGTGCCGGCCCCTAGGCGGACGGATGTACCCCCCATGCAGGGCTAAAGGTTCGCCTGGCGAGTACCGATAGCCCTGCCTGAGGCCAGTGCCTCGGTGATAAAGGCAAAGTCGTCGCGAGGCGACCGCGCAAAGCCACGGGGCTCGCCCTAGGGAGAGCAAGCCGGGTTTCCACCGGGGTCCAAGACTTCGTCGGGTTAAGCCCGGGGCTCTGGCGCAATGCAATCAGTGGGTACCCAGGAGGTTCCTTAATGATCAACAAGCTCCGCGTCAGGGCCCAGAGCGAATCCGGCTTCACGCTGGTCGAGCTCCTGGTCGTGATGCTGATCATCGGCCTGCTGGCCGCGATCGCCATCCCGGCGTTCTTCAACCAGCGCAACAAGGCCAACGATGCCAGCGCCAAGGAGTCGGTCCGCACGTCGCAGACCGCGATGGAGACGTTCGCAACCGACAACAGCGGCTCCTACGTGGGCGCCGATGTCGCCGCGCTGCGGGCGATCGAGTCCGCCGTCCCGGTGGACTGCACCGGCACCGCCCGTCCGTGCCTGACGATCTACGGATCGAACGGCGCCCTGGCGGCCAACGTCGGCAACCCGACCGCGAGCGCCTACCGCGTCGTGGTCACGGCGAAGACGACCGGCAACACCTATGCGATCGATCGCGCCGCCAACGGCACGATCTCGTACCCGTGCACCGTCGCGGGCACCGATCGCGGCGGCTGCCCGTCGAGCAACGTCTGGAACTAGCTCCAAGCTAGAAGTGCAGTCGACGGTGAGGGCGGCCTGCGGGCCGCCCTCACGTCGTTCCGCGGCCGGCGTCGCGCGGTCGAACGAGTGTCCAAGCTGGGGTCTGGCACGCAAGGCGGGTGCGGGGGATGCCGACCTAGATTGGGTAAGCGATCCCAGGTACCTAGGGGGTAACCCGGATGTACGGAGTGATGAGAAACCGTTCGCGGAGCGAATCCGGCTTCACGCTGGTCGAGCTCCTGGTCGTGATGCTGATCATCGGCCTGCTGGCCGCGATCGCCATCCCGGCGTTCTTCAACCAGCGCAACAAGGCCAACGATGCCAGCGCCAAGGAGTCGGTCCGCACGTCGCAGACCGCGATGGAGACGTTCGCAACCGACAACAGCGGCTCCTACGTGGGCGCCGATGTCGCCGCGCTGCGGGCGATCGAGTCCGCCGTCCCGGTGGACTGCACCGGCACCGCCCGTCCGTGCCTGACGATCTACGGATCGAACGGCGCCCTGGCGGCCAACGTCGGCAACCCGACCGCGAACGCCTACCGCGTCGTGGTCACGGCGAAGACGACCGGCAACACCTATGCGATCGATCGCGCCGCCAACGGCACGATCGAGTACCCGTGCACCGTCGCGGGCACCGATCGCGGCGGCTGCCCATCGAGCAACGTCTGGAACTGATCGAGGGGGAACGCGACGGCGAGGCGGCCATCCGGCCGCCTCGCCCGCGTCTTGGGCGCCCGCGTTCACGGCGCTCGAGCCCTAAAGCAGCAGCCCGCTAATGCCGAATGTGTGGCTGAGGTCCTTCACATCCCATGCCCGCTTATTCACGCCTGATCTCGGACGGGGCACGCAAGCTTCGCGCCTGTCGTGCTCGGCTTGCCGCCGAGGACGGACTGACGATCGTCGAGGTCGCCGTCACCGGGCTGATGGTCGGGCTGATCTCGCTCTCCCTGATCGGGCTCGACGCGGCCGGCAAGACCGCCTCGGATCAGCGCCGCCGCGCACAGGCCTTCCAGGTCGCGCAGGCCGACCAGGAGCGGATCAAGGGGCTCTCGGCCGACCAGATCGCGAACCTCGATCAGACCCGGACGATCACGCTCGACAACGACACCTACACGGTCCGGTCCACCGGCCAGTTTTTGAGCAGCGCCGCGAACTCGGCCAGCTGCTCGACCTCGGCGTCCGCGGCCGACTACGCCAAGGTGGTCTCGACCGTCAACTGGACCGCCAACGCGCGCTCCCCGGTCGTCGTCCAGAGCGTCGTCACGCCCCGCGCCGGCGGCTCGCTCCTCGTCCAGACGGTCGACCAGAACGCGGCGCCGATCTCGGGCGCCCGCGTCAACGCCAGCGGCGCCGACCCGAGCACCGACGCCGTACGTCGCTTCGGGACCACCGACGCCGGCGGGTGCACGATCTTCGGCGCCCTGCTGGTCGGCGACTACGCGCTCTCCCCGGTGCTGGCGGGCTACGTCGACTACGACGGGTCCGCCAACCCCACCGCGACCGTGACCACCACCGCGGGCAACACGACCACGTACAAGTTCACGCTCGGGCAGGCCGGCGCGATCTCGGCCAACTTCCGGACCACGATCGGCGGCAGCACGCTGACCGGGCAGGAGGCGCCGTCGCTGTCGTGGGAGAACACCTCGATGTCGGGGCCGAAGTTCACGGCGCCGGGCTCGCCGGGCACGAACATCGCGACGACTCAGACCCTCTTCCCGTTCAACACGACGACGCCGAGCGGCCCGTACGTCGTCTACGCGGGCAGATGCGCCGCCGCCAAGGGCACGGCGCCGACCTCCGCCAGCGTCACCCCGGGCTCGACGACCACGCTGACCGGCGCCACCGGCGCGGTCGCGATGCCCGCGATCAACCTGAACGTCACCTACGGCGGCTCGGACGTGAAGCCCTCGCACATCAGGCTCACGGACTCCTGCGGACAGAGCTGGCAGCCGGACATCAACGCCGCGGCGACGCTGCCCGCAAACGGGTGGCTCGACAAGCCTGGGCAGCCGTACGGGACGTACTCGATCTGCGCGGACTACAGGTACACGACCGGGACGACCAGCTCGAGCTATCGCAAGGTGACGATCACCGGGCGCGCCAACACGAACTACACGACCGGCAACGCGAGCACCGTCCCGATCCTGACCACCTCCCCGACGGGGTTCTGCTGATGAGCACGGCCGCCGCGCTGGCGCGCATCCGCTCCGAGCAGTCCGGGTTCACCCTGGTCGAGCTGCTCATCGTCCTGCTCGTCTCGATGGTCGTCGTGATCGCGCTGTTCACGTTCCAGGACGTCGTCCTGCGGCAGTCGACTCGCGTCTTCGCCGAGGTCGACGCGACCCAGCGAGCGCGCAACACCGTCGAGTCGGTCGAGAACCAGCTGCACTCGGCCTGCATGGCCGAGAACGTCGTGCCGATCCGCGACGGGAGCACCGGCAGCTCGCTCACCTTCGTCTCCAGGTACGGCTCGGCGGCGAGCCTGACCCCGGTCAAGCACACGATCGCCTGGACCGGGGCGACCACCCAGACGCTCACCGACTCGAGCTACGCGGTCACCGGCGGGCAGTCGCCGAACTGGACCTTCTCCAGCACCCCGTCGAGCACGCGGACGCTGCTCGACCACGTGCAGCAGGTCGGGAGCACGCCGATCTTCCGCTATTACAAGTACGGGATCGCGGCCGACGCCTCGGGCAACCAGTACCTCGACGCGGCCGGAAACCCGTTCATGATCCTGCTCGACGGGACCGCGACCCTGCCGAGCGGCTCGACCACGAGCACCGGCGGCAACGTCCCGGCGAACACGATCCCGTACAACTCGGCCAACGACCGCAGCCGGCTGGCGACGCCGCTGACGACCGCGCCCGATTCGTCCCGGCTGGTCTCCGCCGTGACGATCACCATGCAGGTCGGGGCCGGGGGCAAGCTCGGCGACAACGCGACGGTCGCGAACCCGGTCACGGTTCAGGACTCGGTCGTCCTGCGCCTCACCCCGGTCCCCAGCGAGGGCAACCTGCCGACGGTGCCGCCATGCGCATGACGTGGCGCCGGCGGGCGGCCGCCGAGGACGGGTTCACGATGATCGTCGCGCTGATGGTGCTGACGATCAGCACCCTGATGGTCGCCGGCGCGTTCGTGGCGGCCAACGGCGACATCGGCAACACCCAGCGCTCGCTCGACGGCAAGAAGGCCTACTACGCGGCCCGCGCCGGGATGGCGGCGTTCCTGTCGCAGGTCAACCGCAACACCGAGCTGTGGCAGAACTGCCCGAGCCGCGCCGCGACCCAGGTCCCGGGGGCCGCGACCACCGTGCGCTACGCCTACGTGCCGGTGCCGGCGAACGGCGCCGGCGCCTGCAGCACGACCAACCCGGTCGGCTCGATGATCGACTTCGCGACCGGCAGCTTCAGGATGCGCTTCACGGGCACGGTCTCCAACAGCGCCGGCCAGACGGTGGCGACCCGCGACATAGTCGCCAGCTTCCGCCGCGACTCCCCGCTCGACTTCCTCTGGTACTCCGTCTACGAGACGCTCGATCCGAACACCTACGCCGACCCGGCCTCCAAGCAGGACTGCGCCGAGTTCCGGCGTGACGGCCGTCCCTCCGACTGCGGCACGATCAGCTGGATCAGCGGCGACAAGCTGAACGGTCCGATGTACACGCAGGACCAGTACTCGATCTGCGGCTCACCGACCTTCGGCCGTCCCGGTGGCACCGACAACGTGCTCACCGCGGCGCCGGGCCCGCCGACGGCGCCGGGGATGATCCCGACCTCGGGTTGCAGCAACAACGCGATCGTCAACGGCGACCTGATCGAGAACGCTCCGTACATCACCGCGCCGCCGGACAACTCGAACCTGCTCACCTACGCGACCCAGGACGGCGTCGTCTACACAGGCGCGACCGACATCACCCTGAACGGCAACACCGCCACGGTCTCGGTCCGCGGCGGCACTCCGCAGACGGTGGACCTCGTCAGCAAGCCGATCATCTACGTGAAGAGCGGCACGTGCGCGGCGACCTACTCGCCCTATTTCTCGCAGTCGGCGAACGTCTACGACAAGACCTCGACCTGCGGCAACGTCTACATCCACGGCACCTATTCGACCCCGGTGACGGTTGCCGCTGCCAACGACATCATCATCGACGGCTCGGTGACCACCAACCTGACCGGCCCGGCGGTGATGGGCATGGTCGCCAACAACTTCATCCGGATCATGCACGGGGTGACGACCCGCTCCGGCACGACCCAGGGCCAGTGCGGGTCGGCCGCCAACGTCCCGAGCCAATCCCTGACCAGCCTGCGGATCGATGCCGCGGTCCTCGCGCTCAACCACTCGTTCATCGTCGACAACTTCGACTGCGGGGCGCCGATCGGCGGCACCCCGCCCAGCGCCGGGCTGATCGTCAACGGGGTGATCGCGCAGCTGTTCCGCGGCACCGTCGGCACGACCTCCGGCGGGACCTCGGTCACCGGCTACCTGAAGAACTACACCTACGACGACCGGCTCGCCGTCCAGCAGCCGCCGTACCTGTTCGACCTCGCCTCGGCGAGCTGGCGCGTGGTCCGCGAGACCGGCTGCGTGCAGGGCAGCAGCGACTCGTCCGTCGCCTGTTAGCTGCCGCCTGACGCGCGGATAGGGTCCGACCCCGATGGCCGGAGCTGCCCTGATCGCGTTCGTCGCCGGTGCCTTCACGGGCAGCCTGATCACGGTCCTGGCCCATCGGATCCCGCGCGGCGAGGGCGGCTGGGTGGCAGGGCGCTCGCGCTGCCCGGCCTGCGGCAACACGATCGCCGCCTACGACAACGTCCCGATCGTCTCCTGGCTGCTGCTGCGTGGCCGGTGTCGCAACTGCGGGGAGCGGATCTCGCCCCGCTACCCGCTCACGGAGGCGGGGCTCGGCGCGCTCTGGGCGGGCACGGTGTTCGCTCTCGGCACCGACGACGCCGGCGAGCTGGTGCTCGGGCTCGTCCTCTGCGCGGTTCTCGTCGCGATCACGCTGACTGACCTCGAGCTGCGGATCATCCCGAACGCCTTCGTGCTCGCCGGGGCGGTCGCGGGCGTCGCGATCGTGCTCGGCTTCGACCTCGGCGACATCGGCCAGCGCGCGCTCGCCGTCGCGATTGCCGGCGGTGCCTTCTTCTTGATCGCGCTTGGTCTATCCGCGCGGGATGGGGATGGGCGACGCGAAGCTGGTCGCGATGATGGCGATCTACCTCGGGCGCTCGATCGCGCCCGCGGTGCTCGTCGGGCTGATCGCCGGGTCGGTCGTCGGGGCCGCGATCATCGCTCGCCACGGGCCCGAGGGGCGCAAGCGAACGGTGCCGTTCGGGCCGTTCCTCGCCCTCGGAGGAGTGGTTGGGCTCTGGTTCGGCGACGACATCGTCGACTGGTATCTCGACACGTTCACGGGCTAGGCGGGCGAGCGCTGCAATTCACGCCTTTCGGCGCTCAAGTCCGGCGCCGTTTGAGCCGATTGAGCACCCGGAGGCCTTCCGGCCCCGCCTCGCCCCATGATCGCCCTGACCAAGAAGAAGAACCCGCTCACGCAGCCGATCGGCCGCTCCTCCAGCGTCGTCGGCCTCGATCTGGACGCCGGCAGCATCGCGGCCACCGAGGTCCGCGTCAACGGCTCGGTCAGCGTCACCCGGTTCGGCGTCGCGCCGCTGCCTTCGGGCGCGGTTCGCGACGGCGAGGTGACCGATCCGGATGCGCTCGGCGACGCCGTCAAGGCGCTGTTCGCCGAGCACAAGTTCTCACGCGACGTGCGGATCGGGATCGCGAACCAGAAGGTCGCGGTGCGCTCGATCCGGCTCCCGCGCATCGAGGACCGCGACGAGCTCGAGGCGGCGATTCGCTTCTCGGCCCAGGAGCACATCCCGATGCCGCTCGATCGCTCCGTGCTCGACTGGCAGGTGATCCCCACCGTCACGGGTGAGGATGCCACCAACATTGACGTCGTCACCGTCGCGGCGCGCCGCGAGATGCTCTCGGGGATCACCGACGCGATGCGCCACGCCGGCGTCCGGCTGGTCGGCATCGACCACTCCAGCTTCGCCCTGATCCGGGCGCTCGCGGGCAGCACCGCCGGCCCGGTCGCCACGGACACCGTGGTCGCCGACGACGCGATCGGCGGCACGCTGTACTGCCACCTCGGCGACGTCACCAACCTGGCGGTCGCCCGCGGCCCCTACTGCGTCTTCAGCCGCCTGCTCGGCTTCGGCATCGAGGGCATCGCCCAGTCGCTCGCGGCGAGCAGCGGCCTCAACCTCGAGCACGCGCGCCAGTGGCTGATCCACGTCGGCCTCGACGCCCCGGTCGACGAGCTCGAGGGGGACCCTCAGATCGTCGCCCAGTCGCGCGAGGCGCTCGCCTCCGGCGTGGCGACGCTCGTCGACGAGCTGCGGCGCTCGCTCGAGTACTACGCGACGCTCGAGGACTCGGTCCGCGTCGACGACCTCGTCGTCGCCGGCCCTGGGCTCGCGATCCCCGGCCTCGTCGACCGGCTCGAGCGCGAGCTGCCGGTCCCGGTCCGGGCGGCCGTCCCCGAGCCGCTGCGCGGCGCCGCCGGAGCCGCCGCCGGCCGCCTCACCCTTTCCTACGGCCTGGGGCTCGAGGAGTAGCGCGATGCGCCCCGTCAACCTGCTGCCACCCGAGGACCGCCGCGGCGAGAACGCTCCGCTGCGCGCCGGCTTTGCCTCCTACGCGATCATCGGCGTGCTCGTCGTCGCGCTGCTCGGCGTCGTGCTGGTGATCATGACCGGCAACCAGATCACCGATTCGAAGGCCGAGCTGGCATCGCTCGAGGCGCGCCAGGCACAGGCCGACCTGGCCGCGGAGAAGCTCGCGCCCTACCAGGACTTCGCGACGCTCTCGGCCGCGCGCAGCGAGACCGTCTCGAGCCTCGCGCAGACCCGCTTCGACTGGGAGCGCGTCCTCAACGAGCTCGCGCTCGTGATCCCGCACCGCGTCACCCTCGACAGCCTCACCGGCTCGGCCGGCGCCGGGGCCGCCGACTCCGGGGCGAGCACCTCGGCCGCGGATCCCTCGATCACGGGGCCGTCCCTCCAGCTCGCCGGGTGTGCCGAGGGTCAGAACGGGGTCGCCCGGTTCCTCGCGGCGCTTCGCGACATCGACGGGGTGACCCGCGTCGGGATGCAGAGCTCGCAGCTCGGCGAGCAGAGCGATGCCGCGACGGGCGCGGCCGCCCCGGCGGCCGGTGGCGACGCCACCTCGTCGAGCTGTCAGACGAAGCCCTCGATCGCCCGCTTCGAGATCACGGTCGCGTTCGACGCGGTCCCCGTGCCCGAGTCCGCGACGGTGCCGCCGACCGGCACGCCGGCGGCCACGACCACGACGACCCCGACCACGACCACCCCCGACGACTCGGGCGTCGCCGCGACTCAGAGCGAGGAGCAGGCGGCCAAGGACTCGGCCGACAAGCAGGTCTCCGACGCCAACTCCGGCGCGGCGGCCGTGGGGATGGGGAACTGATGAAGAGCACCGACCGCATGATCCTCATGGGCGTCGCCGGCCTGGCGTTGGTGGCCGCGTTCTGGTTCCTGATCCTGGCGCCCAAGCGCCAGGAGGCCTCCGACCTCGAGGACCAGGTCGCCGCCCTGAGCATCGAGGTGACGACCGCCGAGCAGGCCGCCGCCGCCGGTGAGGCCGCGAAGAGCGACTTCGACGACAACTACCGCGACCTGGTCAGCCTCGGCAAGGCCGTTCCGACCGACGCCGACACGCCCAGCCTGCTGACGCAGCTGCAGTCGCTCTCGACCAAGGCCGGCGTCAACTTCCGCTCGATCAGCCTCGGCGGATCGACCACCGGCGTCGCCGCGGCCCCCGCCGCCGCCGCGCCCGCGACTCCGGCTCCCAGCACCGGCACGACCACCACCACCACGACGACGACCGCGACCGCCACCGAGGCGTCCGCGGCGCTGCTGCCGATCGGCGCCACGGTGGGGCCCGCCGGCCTGCCGGTGATGCCGTACCAGATGACCTTCGACGGCGGCTTCTTCGAGATCGCCGACTTCTTCGGCAGCATCGACGGGATGGTCAGCGCCAACGGCGAGAAGACCACCGTCGACGGCCGCCTGATGACGATCGACGGGTTCGACTTCAGCCCCGGCCCGAACGGGCTCCCGGACCTGACCGCCGATGTCACCACGACGACATACCTGACGCCCGCCGACCAGGGGATCACCGCCGGGGCGACCCCCGCCGGCCCGGCCGCGGGCGCCGCGACACCGGCGACCGCGCCCGCAGAAGGCGCTGATCCGGCGGTCTCCGCCGCGGTGGTGGCCAATTGAAGGACATCCGGCCCCCGCAGTTCCTGAACGACGTCTACCGCGATCTGCGCGATCGCCATCTGCTGCTGCCCGCGATCGCCCTCCTGGTCGCCCTGATCGCGGTCCCGGTGCTGCTGAAGAGCAAGGACGAGCCGGTCGCACCGCCGCCCGTGGTCGCCGTCGACACCGGGCCCGACTCCGAGCTCACCGCCGCGGTGCTCGCCGACGACTCGGTCAGCGTGCGCAACTACAAGAAGCGGCTCGCCGCGCTCAAGTCGACCAACCCGTTCAAGCCCGCGCTCCAGGGTGGCGACGCGTCCTCTGGCGACGGCTCGGGCAGCAGCTCGAGCTCGAGCTCCAGCTCGTCGACCTCGGGCACGACCGCGGCCGCCGGCGGCGGCACCGGCACGATCGACTATCCGACCGAGACCGGAACCCCCGACGACCTGTCGATCAACGACGGGACCCAGAACACGACCGTCGACGAGACGACCGTCGACGAGAACGGCGGCAGCGGCAACGGCAACGGCGGGAACGGCAATGGCGGGAACGGCAACGGCGGCAATCAGCCGTCGACCCAGGACGTCGAGGTCGTCAACCACCTCGTCACCCGGCGCGTCGACGTGATGATCGGCCTCCAGGGCAACCCGAAGCTGCGCGAGAACGTGAAGCCGATGACGATCCTTCCGAACGCCGAGGCGCCGGTGGTCGCGTATCTGGGCACCGACGAGAAGGGCAAGCGGGCCGCGTTCGTGGTCGCCAAGGACGCGACGCTGGGCGGCGGCACCGCCGCCTGCGTGCCGGCGCCCGAGAACTGCCTGTACATCACTCTCCAGAAGGGCGAGACCGCGACGCTCGACTTCGGCACCGACGGACAGACGTACGACTTGCGCCTGCTTCAGATACGGGATGTCGAACTGAAGGCCGAGTAAGCGTCATGGAGCCATGACGCGCTCGAATGGGAACTCCTGGCCGACGCTGCGTGGCGCCCGCACCCTGGGCGTCGCGCTCGTGTGCGTTGCGGCCCTCGCCCAGGCGGGGGCGGCCGAGGCCGCCAAGTGCACCCAGAAGGGGACCGGCGGCCCCGACGTGCTCAAGGGCACGAACAAGCGCGACGTGCTCTGCGCCAAGGGCGGCGCGGATGTGCTGATCGCCAAGGGCGGCAACGACGTCCTCAAGGGTGGCGGCGGCGCCGACCTGCTCACCGGCAAGGCCGGCAACGACTCGCTCAGCGCCGGCCCGGGGGACGACACGCTGAGCGGCGGCAAGGGCAACGACAAGCTCAAGGGCCAGGGCGGGATCGACGTCGCCGGATTCTCCGACTCGCGAGAGCCGATGCAGATCGACCTCGCCAAGGGAAAGGCGAGCGGCAACGGCGACGACGTCCTGAGCGCGGTCGAGGACGCGATCGGTTCACCGGCCGACGACGAGTTGACCGGCGACGGCGGCGTCAACAAGCTCAGCGGGGGAGAGGGCAACGACCTGCTCTCCGGCGGCCCCGGCGACGACCGGCTCGAGGGCCAGGGCGGCAACGACAGCGTCAGCTACGCGGCCGCAGCCGGCCCGGTGATCGCCAACCTGCGGGCTGAGACGGTGACCGCGGACGGCACCGATTCGGTCACCTCGATCGAGAACCTGACGGGGTCGTCCCACGACGACACGATCGAGGGCGACGACGCGGACAACGTGCTCGACGGCGGCCCCGGTCGTGACCTGATCACCTACGCCTCGGCCCCGGGCGCCATCGACGCCGACATCGGCGCCCAGGGGGCGAACGGCGACGGCACCGATGGCCTCTACGGCTTCGAGGACCTCTCCGGCTCCGAGCACGACGACCGGCTCACCGGCGGCGAGAACGGCAACGTGCTCAGCGGCGCGGGCGGCAAGGACATGCTGATCGGCCTCGGGGGCAACGATGACCTTCGCGGCGGCGCCGGCAGCGACACTGCGGCGTACGCCTATTCGCAGAACCCGATCTCGGCCGACCTGCGGGCGGGCACCGTGACCGGAGAGGGCAACGATTCGCTCGCCGGGGTGGAGAACGTGACCGGCACCGAGTCCGGCGACACGTTCGCGGGCGACAGCGGCAACAACGTGTTCGACGGGGTGAGCGGCTCGGACACGATCAACTTCGCGGCCTCGCCCGCCCTGGTCGACGCCAGCCTCGCCACGGGCGTGACCACCGGCGACGGACAGGACACCCTGCTGGGAATCGAGAACGCGATCGGCTCTCCCCACAACGACTCGATCGCCGGCAACCACTCTCCGAACGCGATCGCCGGCGGCCTCGGCAACGACACGCTCGCCGCCGCCGAGGGCAACGACCAGCTCACCGGTGAGGAGGGCAACGACCGCCTCTTCGGCGATCTCGACGACGACCTGCTCAGCGGCGGTTCGGGCGACGACCACCTCGACGGCGGGTCGGGCATCAACGACTGCAACGGCGGCACGGGGACGAACACATACGCGGGCAACTGCGACGGCACCGCGCCCGTGCTGACCGCGTTCACGATCTCGCCCGGCTCCGTGGACACCGAGACCGGGCAGAAGACCGTCGACTTCACGCTCTCCGCGACCGACGATTCGTCCGGGGTGGATGCGGCGCTCTCGCAGGTGGTCGTGCACGCGCCCGCCGGCAACCCGACCTTCTCCGACTCTCTGCAGCTGACCTCGGGCGACGATCTGGACGGCACCTACAGCGCCTCGATCACCCTGCCGCAGTACTCGGCTCAGGGCACCTGGACGGTTGACTTGAAGCTGGTCGACCAGTCCGGAAACCAGGTCGTGCTGACGAGCTCCCAGCTCGGCAGCGCCGGCCGCCCGAACGACTTCCAGCAGACCGGCGCCGGCGACACGGCCTCGCCCGTGCTCTCGAGCGCCTTCGTCACCTCACCGATCGACAGTTGACACGTCGAGCGCCCCGAGGGTGGTCAGCTTCGACTTCGACCTCACCGACGACCTCGCCGGCGTCGACTTCGCGAACTCGAGGGTGATCATCACCGGTCCGACCGGGGCGAGGTTCGAGGTGCCGCTGCAGCTGGTCCTCGGAGACGGGCTCGATGGGAGCTATCACGCCCAGGTCACGATCCCCCAGTTCTCGGCGCCCGGGCCGTGGACGGTGGAGCTGCTCCTCGTCGACTCCGCGTCCAACCAGACCCTGCTGAGCTCGGCCCAGCTCGGCTCCGGGGGCAGCTTCACCCAGACCGGCAACGGCGACACGGTCGCGCCAACGCTCACCGGCTTCACCCGCACCCCGGCGTCCATCAACACCGCCGAGGTCGACCAGGTGATCAACTTCACCGTGGTTGCGACCGACGACCTCTCGGGCGTCGATCCGGCGGCCTCCCGGGTGGTCGCGATCGATCCGGTCAACCAGCCGCGCGGCGAGTCGCCGCTCACCCACGTGACCGGCAACCAGTACTCGGCCTCGATCACGATCCCGCAGGGCTCGGCGACCGGTACGTGGAAGCTCCAGGTGCAGCTCGTCGACCAGGTCGGCAACGTGCGCACGATCACGAGCGCCGAGCTGCAGGCCGCCACGCTGCCGGGGACGTTCCAGAACCTCGCGCCCTCCGGCGCCTGACGCCGTCGCGCCTCTAGGCTAGGCGGCCGCATGACCGCCTTTCGCTTCACGACCGCCGGGGAATCGCACGGGCCGGGGCTCGTCGCGATCGTCGAGGGCCTGCCGGCGGGCCTCGAGCTCGATCGCGAGCGCATCGACGCCGACATGGCCCGCCGCCAGCTCGGCCACGGCCGCGGCGGGAGGATGAAGATCGAGTCCGACGCGGTCGAGGTCCGCTCAGGGATCCGCCACGGACGCACGCTCGGGAGCCCGGTGGCGCTCCTGGTCGCCAACCGCGACTACGCCAACTGGGAGGAGCGGATGAACCCGTGGCCGGTCGAGGCCGAGGTCGAGGAGTCGCACCTGCCGCGCCCCGGCCACGCAGATCTGGTCGGGTCGCAGAAGTACGGCCACCGCGACGTGCGCAACGTGCTCGAGCGGGCCTCCGCGCGCGAGACCGCGGCGCGCGTCGCCGCCGGGGCGATCGCCAGGGAGTTCCTGCGCGCGCTGGGCGTGAGCGTCTTCAGCCACGTGCTGCGGATCGCCTCCGTCGCTGCGGCCGAGCGCCCCGAGCTCGCGCCGGAGGACTTCGCCGGGGTCGACGAGTCCCCGGTGCGCTGCCTCGACCCCGGGGCCGAAGAGCGGATGGTCGAGGAGATCAACCGGCTTCGCAAGGCGAACGAGAGCCTCGGCGGAGTCTTCGAGGTGCGCGCCTTCGGGCTGATTCCCGGGCTGGGCTCGCACGTCGCCTGGGACGAGCGCCTCGACGGTCGCCTCGCGCACGCGGTCGTCTCGATCCAGGCGGTCAAGGGCGTCTCGGTCGGCGAGGCATGGGAGGTCGCCGCCTCGCCGGGGTCGGAATCACACGACGAGATCTTCTGGAACGAAGAGCGCGGCTACCACCGCGAGACCAACCGCGCCGGCGGGGTCGAGGGCGGGATGTCCAACGGCGAGCCGCTCATCGTCCGGGGCGCGCTGAAGCCGATCTCGACCCTGACGAAGCCGCTGCGCTCGGTGGACACCGAGACCAAGCAGCCGGCGCAGGCGATGCGCGAGCGCACCGACTCGACCGTGGTTCCCGCGGCGGGCGTCGTCGCCGAGGCGATGGTCGCCCTGGTGCTCGCCCGCTGTTACCGCGAGAAGTTCGGCGGCGACCACATCGATGACGTTCTCGCCGCCGTCCAGGCGTACCGGGAGCGGATCGATTGGCGGCGCTGAGCGACAACGGGGCGGCGCTCGTCTTCATCGGCTTCATGGGGGCCGGCAAGTCGCGCGCCCTGCGCGCCGCTCGCCACGCCGGGCTGGACGCGGTGGACACCGACGAGCTGCTCGAGGCCGACCTCGGGACGCCGATCGCCGAGTTCTTCGCGGCCGAGGGAGAGGCGGAGTTCCGCCGCCGCGAGGAGGCGCTGGTCACCGCCGTGCTCGCGCGCGCGGGCGGCGGAGCGGTCGCGCTCGGCGGCGGCAGCGTGCTCTCCGAGCGGGTCCGTGAGGCGCTCGCCGGCCACGTGGTCGTCTGGCTCGACGCGGACGCGAAGACGGCCTGGGACCGGGTCGGGGGGCGCCGGCCGCTGGCTCGCGACCGCCGGACGTTCGACCGCCTGCTGGCCGAGCGTCGCCCGCTCTACGAGTCGCTGGCGGATGCGATCGTGCCCGGCCGCCAGGACTCGCCCGCGCGAGCGCTCCGGGCGCTGCTGGCGCTGCGCGACCTGCCCGCCGGGACCCGGATGGCCTGGGCTCACAGCGCCTCGGGCGAGTACCCGGTCTACGTCGGCCGAGGACTGCTCGAGAGCGGCTTCTGGCCGCTCGAGGGGCGGCGCTTCATGGTCACCGACACGGTGGTCGGCGGCCTCTACGCGCACGCGGTCGGCCCGGCGGCCGGCGCGATCGAGCTCGCCCCGGGCGAGCAGACCAAGACCCTGGCCGAGACCGAGCGCGTGCTGCGCGAGCTGGCGACGCTCGGCGCCACGCGGTCCGACCACATCGCGGCGCTCGGCGGCGGGGTGGTCGGCGACCTCGCCGGCTTCGCGGCCGCCGTCTACCAGCGCGGCATCCCGGTCGTCCAGGTGCCGACGACCCTCGTCGCCCAGGTCGACTCCGCGTACGGGGGCAAGACCGGCGTCGACCTCCCGGAGGCAAAGAACTACGTCGGCGCGTATCACCTGCCCGCGGCCGTGCTCACCGACCCGGCGACCCTGCGCACGCTGCCGCCGGGCGAGCTCGCCGCCGGGTTCGTCGAGGTGCTGAAGACCGGCCTGATCGCCGGCGAGCCGCTGTGGGACGACGTCCGGTCGCTCGAGCGGCTCGACCCGGCTGAGCTCGACCCGATCATCTTCTCGTGCGCGCGGACCAAGCTCGAGGTCGTGGCCGCCGACGAGCGCGACTCGGGCCGCCGCGCGGCACTCAACCTCGGCCACACCGTCGGACATGCGATCGAGGTCGCCTCCGGCTATACGCGCTATCGCCACGGCGAGGCGGTCGGGCTCGGGCTGCTCGCGGCGCTCGACCTCTCGGACGCGGCCGGCCTGCGCGCCGAGGTCGAGGCGATCCTCGAGCGACACGGCCTCCCAACGCACATCGACGGCTCGATCGAGCTCGGCCGGGTGATCGCCGGCATCGGGCGCGACAAGAAGCGCACGGCGTCCGGGCTCGGCTTCGTGCTCTGCCCGCGCCCGGGCGAGGTGCTCACCGGCCAGCGGGTCGAGCCGGACGCTCTGCGCGCCGCCGTCGAGCGGCTCTATCGGCCATAGCGGGCCTCCCGCTCTCGAATAGTCTGGAGCCGCGATGACGATCGGCGCTCACAACCGGGTCGAGGTCCTGCACGGGGTCAACCTCGACGCGCTCGGGCGTCGCGACCCCGAGCACTACGGGACCCTGACGCTCCCAGAGCTCGAGACCCAGATCAAGCGCTTCGGCCGCGACCTGGACCTCGAGGTCGCCTTCTTTCAGACCAACAGCGAGGGCGAGTACGTCGAGCGGCTGCACCGGCTGCCCGAGGTCGCCGACGCCGCGGTGCTCAATCCGGGCGCCTGGACCCACTACAGCTGGGCGATCCGCGACGCGCTCGAGATCGCGGGCCTGCCCGCGGTCGAGGTGCATCTGTCCGACGTCGGCGAGCGCGAGGACTGGCGCCGCCACTCGGTGCTCGAGGGGCTGGTCGCCGCCACGGTCTCGGGGAAGGGTCCCGCTGGCTACCGTGAGGCCTTGGAGATGCTGAAGCAGGAGCTCAACGCTTGAGCGCAGAGCGCGCCGACCGACTCGCGGCCCTGGTCGCCGAGGAGGGCCTCGACCAGCTGATCGTCGGCGACCTCGTGCGACCGGGCGACTCGGGGCCTGACGCGATCGCCAACGCGCGCTGGCTCACCGGCTTCACGGGGACCAGCGCGCTGGTCGTGATCGGCCCCGAGGTGCGCACGTTCATGACCGACTTCCGATACACGGAGCGCGCCGAGAAGCAGGTCGGCGACGCGTTCGAGCGGGTCACCGCCAGCGGCCGGCTGATCCCCGAGCTCGCGAAGCTGCTCTCCGGGCGGGTGGGCTTTGACGACACGGCGACGAGCGTCGCCAGCCTGCGCAAGCTCGAGGACGAGCTCCCCGACGGCGTCGAGCTGGTCGCGGTCAGCGGCCTGGTCGAGCGGCTGCGACGCCGCAAGGACGCGGGCGAGCTGGAGCTGATCGCCGCGGCAGCCCGGATCGCCGACGACGCCTACGAGACGGTGCTCTCCTCGGGGCTCGCCGGACGCACCGAGGTGGAGGTCGCAGCCGCTGCGCACGCCCGCATCCGGGAGCTCGGCGCCGAGCCCTCCTTCATGGCGATCGTCGCCGCCGGGCCAAACGGCGCCCTGCCGCACGCCGAGCCCTCGGAGCGGCGGATCGGCGAGGGCGAGCTGGTCGTCTGGGACATGGGCGCGATGGTCGACGGCTACGCCTCCGACTGCACCCGCACGTTCGCGGTCGGTGAGATCCCGGCGGCGGCGCGCGAGGCCTACGAGCTCGTGCGCACGGCGCAGGCGGCGGGCCTCGAGGCGATCCGGCCCGGCGTCGACGGCAAGGCGGCCGACGAGGCGGCCCGCTCGGTGATTCGCGATGCCGGCCGCGAGGAGCAGTTCGGCCACGGGCTCGGCCACGGGGTCGGGCTCGAGGTCCACGAGGCGCCGGTGCTCAGCAAGCGCTCCGAGGACACGCTCGCGGCCGGCGACGTGGTCACGGTCGAGCCCGGCGTCTACGTGCCCGGCGAGTTCGGCATCCGGATCGAGGACCTGGTTGCGGTCATCGACGACGGGTACCGAAACCTGAGCTCGCTGAGCAAGGAACTTCGAACCGTCAGCTGAACGAACGACGAACGACGAGGAGCAAGACCATGGCGATCATCGTTGAGAGCGACAGCCTCACCCCGGGCGAACGGGTGCCCGACGACCACGCGTTCGGCGTCCCCGACGGCAGCGGCGCCGCGACGCCCGAGGGCGGCAACCGCAGCCCGCACCTGCGCTGGTCGGGCCATCCCGAGGAGACCGAGTCCTTCGTCCTGATCGCCTACGACCCCGACGTCCCCGCCGACGCCGGCGACGTCAACCAGGAGGGCAAGGTCGTTCCCGAGGACGCCCCGCGCGCCGACTTCGCGCACTGGCTGCTGGTCGACATCGACCCGGAGACGACCGAGCTCCCCGAGGGCGCCGGGTCGACGGAGATCGTCATCGGCGGCAAGGACCCGGGGCCGAGCGAGCACGGGATCGGCGGCGTCAACAGCTACACCGACTTCCTCGCGGGCGACCCGGACATGGGCGGCACCTACGGCCACTACGACGGCCCGTTCCCGCCGTTCAACGACGAGCGCCTCCACAACTACCACTTCGTGGTCTACGCGCTCGACGTCCCCAGCGTCGGGCTCGAGGGCGAGTTCAAGCTCGACGACGTGCGCGAGGCGATCGAGGGCCATGTCCTCGACGAGGGCGAGCTGGTCGCCACCTACACGCTGTACGAGCCGCTGCTCTAGCGGCGGCTCGGTTTAGCGGCTGAGGTCGACGTCGGGCTCGATCGAGCCGGCGAAGGCGACCAGCAGCTCGATCGTGGCCTCGACGTCGCGGAGGTCGACCAGCTCGACCGGCGAGTGCATGTAGCGCAGCGGGATCGAGACCAGCCCGGTCGGGATCCCGGCGCGCGACACCTGATAGGCGTCGGCGTCCGTGCCGGTGTAGCGGCCCGACGCCTCGAGCGTGTGGTCGATGCCCTCGCGCTCGGCGGTCGCGGCGAGCAGCTCGAACACCTTCGGCGACAGGGTCGAGCCGCGGCCGATCACCGGGCCGGAGCCGAGCGCGTGCGAGCCGTGCGGGTTCTCCTCGACCCCGGGGGCGTCGGTGGCATGGGTGACGTCGACGACGACGGCGATCTCGGGCTGCAGCAGGTAGGCGGAGGTGCGGGCGCCGTTGACGCCGATCTCCTCCTGGGCGGCGGCGACGCCGGCGACGCTCGCCGCGTGCCCGCCCCGCTCGTGGCAGCGGCGTGCGACCTCGAGCGCGACGTAGGAGCCGAGGCGGTTGTCCATCGAGCGCGAGGCGAGCCGGTCGCCCGCCAGGGCCAGCGGCTCGGCGGCGATCACGACCGGGTCGCCGATCCGCAGCAGCGAGAGCGCCCCGTCGCGGTCGGCGGCGCCGACGTCGATGTGGAGGCCGTCGAGCTCGACGGCCTTCTTGCGCTGGTCGTCCTTGAGCAGGTGCACCGGCTTGCGCCCGACGACGCCGGGCAGGGCGCCGTCGCGGGTTTCGATCGTGACCCGCTGGCCGACCAGGATCTGCGGGTCCCAGCCGCCGATTGGCGTGAACCACGCGAAGCCCTTCTCGTCGACGTGGGTGATCGCGAGCCCGATCTCGTCGATGTGGCCGACGATCGCGACCAGCGGCTTCGTCGTGCTCGCCCTTGACGCGGGCGATCGACGAGCCGAGCCGGTCGACCTCGACCTCGGCGAACGAGGCGGCGTCGCGCCAGACCTTCGCCGCCGGGGCCTCATAGCCCGAGGGCGCGGGGACGGTGAGCAGCTTTTGCAGAAGTTCCGGAGTCTCTCCCATGGGGCCACACACTAGCCATCGGCGTTCCCACGCCGGTGCAGTGGCCGGCCCTCAGGGAAAGAGGATCTCTCCGGTCGCCTCGTCCGTGACGGTGATCGCGAGCGCCGGGCAGGCCTCGGCGGCGGCGAGGATCTCGGCGTCGGTCCCGGGGCCGATCACGACCGCGGTCTCGTCGACCGCGAACACCGTCGGAGCGATCGCGGCGCAGTCGCCGTGGGCGCTGCAGGCTCGGTCATCGATTGTCGGCAGGTAGCTCATCGCTGTCTCCTTGGTTGGGGTGTGGGTCCGGGGTTTGGACGAGCAGACGCCGCAGGGCGGCGAACTCGCGCGGGCGGCCGACCGCGAGCGCCGCGATCGGGCGCCCCTCGCGGCGGTAGAGCACGGTGAAGTCGCGCCCGTCGAGGTCGCCGTCGAAGCGCAGGCCGTCGGCCCCCGTCGTCGTCCCCGCGTACTGGATGCGGACCCCGTACTGATCGCTCCAAAAGCTCGCCGGCGGGGCGGGGTGGGGTGGATCGCCGAGGATCGCGCGGGCGACGGCGGCGCCCTGCCGGCTTGCGGCGTCCCAGTGTTCGGTGCGCACGTACTCCCCCCGGCACGGGTCGAACGGGGTCGCGACGTCGCCGGCGGCGAAGACGTGGCCCACGTTGGTGCGGCCCTCCGGATCGGTGAGGATCCCGCCAGGCCCGAGGCCGGCCCCGGCGAGCCAGGCGGTGTCGGGGGCGACCCCGACCGCGACGATGACCACGTCGGTATCGACCGTGGAGCCGGACTCGAGCTCGAGCCGCTCGACCCGGCCGTTGCCCGCGGCGCCCGCGAGCCGACTCGCGAGCAGCATCCGCACGCCCTCGTCGCGGTGCATGTCGACCAGCCAGCGGCTCACCCGGGTCCCGAGTACGCCCACGAGCGGCAGGTCGAGCGCCTCGATCACGCTGACCTCGGCGCCGAGCGCGCGCGCGGTCGCGGCGACCTCCTGGCCGATGAAGCCGGAGCCGATGATCGCCAGCCGGGTACTCGCGCCGAGCTCGGCGCGCAGCTCCGCGACGTCCGCGAGGGTTCGCAGCGTCAGCGCATTCGCGAAGCGATCGAGAGCCGGCAGACGTCGCGGCGCGGCTCCCGTCGCGATCACCAGATCCTCATAGGCGAGATGCTCGCCGCGATCGAGGTCGAGCTGGCGCTCGGGCGCCCGCAGCCCTACGGCCCGGCGCCCGAGCAGCAGTTCGACCGCGTTCTCGGCGTACCAGCCAGGGTCGCGGAAGCGCAGGGCGTCGGCCTCGAGCTCACCGCGCAGGACGCTCTTCGAGAGCGGCGGGCGGTCATACGGCGCCTCGGCCTCGCCGCAGACGATGCGGATCGGGGCCTCGTATCCGCGGGAGCGCAGCGTCTCGGCGCAGCGCTGGGCGGCGAGGCCCCCGCCGGCGATCACGACGCCCGGGGCGCTCACGCCCGCCCTCCCTCGATCTCGGCGCGCGGCCTCGGGCGCGGGCTCCCCGCGCGCTGCGGCTGCGCGGGCGACCGCCGGCGCCACGGCTCGATCACCCGGATCCCGAACAGGATGACGATCGTCGGCACGCTGATCAGCAACCATGCGCGCATCCACGGGGTCGACGCGTCGGTTCCGGCGCCCAGCGTGTGGGCGACCGCGAGCGCGTAGACCAGGATCGTCAGCCGGTGCGCCCGGCGCCAGAGCCGGGGGCCGATCGAGCGCCGCGCGTAAAAGCTGAGGCCGAGCGCCGCGGCGAGGTAGCCCGCGCCGATCCCGAGGCCGGTCCACAGGGGCCGGTAGTCGATCGCGCCGGGGATCGAGATCCCGATGAGGCCGGGGTTCAGGAAGGCGTCGCCGAGGAGCGTGATCCCGTGGATGACGATCGCGAGCAGCCCGGCGAGCGCGGTCTGCTCGTGCAGCGCCGTCAGCACCCGGGCGCGGCCCGGAGCGCGCATGATCCGTCCGGCCATCGCGAGGCCGAGCGCGACCGAGATCGTGACCAGCGCCAGTGCGATGATCCCCGAGGCGCGGCTCGCAAGCCACCAGGCGTGCTGTTCGACCGGCGGGCTCATTGGACGCCGCTCCCCGCGAGCGCCGACCGCGGCACCGAGATCTCGTATCGGGGAGCGGGGCGGACTCGGCCAATCAGCTCGACCTCACCGTGGTCGTTCACGATCAGCCCGCCATCGCGGGCGAGTACCCGGCGCGCGCCCTCCGGCCCGGAAAGCAGGGCCGCCTTGGCGAGCGTCTCGGCTTCAACCGCGTTCGGGCCGAGCGCGGAGGCGCCGATCAGCCCGGTCCAGGCGGGCTCACCGGTGGCCGGGTCGATCAGGTGGTGGGCGTAGCGACCGTCGTCGCGGCGCCAGACGCGGACGTTCAGCCCCGAGGTCGCGACCGCGCCGCCGCCGAGGCGGAAGCTGTGGGTGTGCTCGCCGCTGAGCGGGTGCTCGACGAGCACGTCGAACGGCTCCGCGGCGATCGCCGTCCCGCCGACGCGGAGATCGCCGCCGCAGTCGACGACGAAGCGGGCGTGGGTGGCGAGCCGCTCGGCGATCAGATCGGCGGCAAGGCCCTTGCCGACCCCGCCGCTGTCGAAGCGCACGCCCGGCGGGCGTCGGATCAGCCCGAACGCCTCGTCGACCTCGACCTCTCGCCAGCGCGCTCGGGGGTTCGGTGACGCCGGTCGCCGCTGCGGGGCGAACGCGAGCGCCTCCGTGAGTGCGACAGGGGCCGCGCCCTCGCGCGAGTCGGCGTAGCCAACCGCCTCGATCTCGCCGATCAGCGTGGGGTCGACGAGCCCGCCCGTGCTCTCCGCCGCCCGGATCCCGGCCGCGATGGCATCGCGAAGCAGCGCCGAGGCCGGCACCTCGGCGCTCGGATCGGCGTTCAGCGCGCACAGCTCGCTCGACGGGCGAAACCGCGACAGGCGGGCCTCGAACCGCTCGACGAACTCCCGGGCCCGGCTGACCGCGGCGTTCGCGTCGGGCTGACCGTCGCGAGACTCGACGATCAGGCGGATATCGGCTCCCATCGCGCGGAAGCTGACGTCGGCCGCGCTCATGAGCTCGAGGTCACCGGGGCGGCGGGCGCCGGCGCGGGAGCGGGAGCGGGGGCCGGGGCGGGCGCCGCGGCAACCGGGGCGGGCGCCGCCGGCGCGGCGCTCGCAGCCGAGCTCGGCACCGTCGACGTTGTCGCCGCGGCCGCGCTCGTCGCGGTCGGCTTCGGCGGCAGGCTGACGACGCGCGTCTCGACGATCTTGCGATCGATCACGGTCGGACGCTTCACCGGTGCCGGTTCTGCCGCCGGGATGGAGCCGAGCGCCGGGTCCTTGCCGGCGCTCAGCTGAAACGCGAGGAACTCGAACAGGACGAGAAAGCAGGCGACCGAGGCGAGCACGGTCGGCAGCGCTCGCGGCCGGGCCGGAAGCGCCCGGGGGCGCGCCGGAGTGGGCGAGGGCTCAGTCATCGCCGCCCTCGCTCTCCCCGCCGCCGTCATCGCCGCCCTCGTCGTCGCCGTAGGAGGCGCTGGAGCCGCCGGCTGAACCGCTCGTCCCGGTCGACACAGGCGCGGGCGCCGGGTTGCTGACCGGCACGGCGGCCGGCGCGGGCGCGGGCGCTGGAGCGGGAGCGCTCGCCGCGGGCGCCGGGGCAGGCGACGGAGGAGCCGCCGAGGCGATCTGGTCCGCGCTCGCCGGGGTGCCGGCGCCGCCGACCTCGGTGGCCTTCGGCTTGCGCCGCACGTGGACGGTGTGGTGGACGACCTGCTTGCGGACCTTCGGCTTCACCTGCGCGGCCACGGGCGCCGAGCTGACGGTGTCGGTGGTGGCGTCGTTGGATCCGAGCGCGTAGCCGGCGAGCCCGCCGAGCCCCAGGATCGTTGCCCCGGCGGCGATCTTCATTCTCACGTTCGTCACGGTCTGCCTCTCTCTGCGGTGGGTGGTGTCATCGCCGCGATTGTGCGCGGCGCGCAGCAAGCAGCTGGAAAGCCGCGGGTAAGGAGTTGGATAAGCCTGCGGGCGTGGCGCTGGGCCGTGGGCGCGGTGATCGCCGAGGCGCCTCTCGCTACCCTCCCGGCCCGTGATCAGCACCAATCAGTTCAAGAACGGCGCGCATATCGAGGTCGACGGCACCGTCTGGCGGATCATGGACTTCCAGCACGTGAAGCCGGGCAAGGGCGGCGCCTTCGTGCGCACGAAGCTGAAGCGGGTCGAGGACGGTAACGTCGTCGACAAGACTTTCCGCGCCGGCGAGAAGTTCCGCCCGGTGCGCACCGAGACGAAGCGGATGCAGTACCTCTACGACTCGGGCGACGCGGCCGTCTTCATGGACTCCGAGACCTACGACCAGCTCGAGCTGGCGAAGGACTCGATCGCCGACGAGATGCAGTGGGTGCTGCCGAACGACACGATCGAGTTGCTGCTGGTCGACGAGCGTCCCAGCGGGGTGCAGGTCGACAGCGCCGTGGAGCTCGCGGTCACCCAGACCGACCCCGGGCTCAAGGGCGACACGGCCTCGGGCGGTGGCTCGAAGCCGGCCACGCTGGAGACCGGGGTGGTCGTCCAGGTGCCGCTGTTCGTCAACGAGGGCGATCGCGTCCGCGTCGACACCCGCTCGGGCGAGTACGTCTCGCGCGCCTGAGCCGTAGCGCCTCCCTGACACTCACGTGTTGTCCCGCGCGCCCGTTGGCGCGAGCGTGGACGCCTATGGGACGCGAGGAGCGGTCTCCTACCGCCAGGCGGGACGAATCCGCCTCTCGCCGAGATCGGCGAGTGGCTGAAGTCGCGGCGGGGCAGTGGGGGGTGGTGAGCGCGGCCGAGTTGGCTGAGTGCGGGCTGAACTCAAATGCGATCACGCTGCGAGAGCGCAACGGCCGGCTGCATCGGGTCCATCGCGGGGTCTACGCCGTCGGCCACCCGGGATTGCCGTGGGAGGGGGAGCTGGCTGCAGCCGTGAAGGCGTGCGGCCCGACCGCCCTGCTCAGCCACTACTCGGCCGCCGAGCTCTGGGGTTTCGTCGAGCGGCTGGACCGCATCCCCGACGTGATGGTCTGGGCGGCCGGCTCGCGAAGCCATCCGGGCATCCGGGTCCGCCGGACCCTCCGACTCGAGCCGGTCGACCGGGCGGAGCGGCTGCGGATTCCAGTCACGTCGGCGGCGCGCACGCTGCTCGACCTCGCGTCCTCGATTGGCCAGTCCGCGACCCGGGTCGCGGTCCGCAGCGGAATCGGGCTGGGGCTCGTGACCGTGCGCCAGCTTGGCTGGGTGCTCGCGCGCTACCAGGGCGCTCGCGGCTGCGGGATTCTCCGCGATGCGATCGCATCCGGCGCGGCGCCGACCAAGAGCGAGCGCGAGAGCGACGTGCTCGACCTCATCCTCCAGGCAGGGTTCGCCTCCCCGGACGTCAACGCGCCCCTGTCGATCGACGGTCGTCGCGTGATCCCGGACTTCCGCTGGCCCGAGCAACGCCTGATCCTCGAGGTCGACAGCACCGCCTGGCACGAGAACCCGCTGGCGCGTGCCGACGATCGCGAGCGCCAGGCGTTGCTCGAGGCTCACGGCGAGACCGTCCTTCGCACGCATTGGCGCGACGCGGTCCTCGGGCCGCACAAGCTGATCGAGCGTCTGCGGACAGCGGGCGCTCCTTATCGCTGAGAGGCGGCCTAGTTGCGCATAGCGGGACAAACGCCTTCGGCGCCTCGGTCAGGGCGGCGCCGAGCCCGAGCCCGACCTCCTGTCGAGCGCCGCGACCAGCATCTCGGCGCCGTCGCCGGCGTGAGGTTCATCACCCTGCCCGCGTAGGCTCCAAGCGATGCGCAGATCCGACCAACGCCGAGACGCCGTCTTCGCGCTCTACCAGCGCGACGTGACCGGGCGCACGCTCGACGAGCAGCTCGCGGACGCAAAGCCGTTCACCCGCGAGCTCGCCGCAGGGACCGACGCCGAGCTCGAGTCGCTGGACGCCGAGATCGCGAGGCTCTCGCGCGGCTGGGACCTCGACCGGATCGCGGCGCTCGAGCGCTCGATCATGCGCGTCGCGCTCCACGAGATGCGCACCGGCGTCCCGGTCGAGGTGGCGATCGACGAGGCCGTGAACCTGACGAAGGAGTACTGCGGCGCCGACGCGCCCGGGTTCGTCAACGGGATCCTCGGCTCGGCGGCTCGCGAGCTCCAGGGGACGGCGCCGTGAGCGCCGAGGCGACCGGCCGGGTTCGCGAGCTGGCGGCGAAGCTCGCCGGGATCTCGACCCGCCTTCGCGATCCCGAGGTCTCGGACGCCGACGCCGCGGAGCTCGCCCGCGAGGCCGCCGAACTGGTCAGCCAGGCCGGCAACGAGATCGACCGGGCGCTGAGCGAGTCGGGTTCCGACGGGGACTGACGTGCGCGAGTACCCGGACGACCTCCGGGCGCTGGTCGACGAGTACCTGGGGAGGATCGGGTTCTCCGAGCTCGAGGCGACCGAGGGCCTGGAGCAGGCGATGCGCTACTCGCTCCTCGCCGGCGGCAAGCGGATCCGCCCGGTGCTCTGCCTGGCGACCGCCCGCGCCGCCGGCAGCGACCCGGCCGAGGTGCTGCCCGCAGCGGCGGCGATCGAGCTGATCCACACCTACTCGCTGATCCATGACGACCTGCCGGCGATGGACGACGACGAGCTGCGCCGCGGGCGCCCGACCTCCCACGTCGTCCACGGCGAGGACGTCGCGATCCTCGCCGGAGACGGGCTCTTCGCCGAGGCGGTGCGGCTGTTCTGCGAGCACCAGCCGGGCGAGCCTGCGCACGTGCTCGCTGCGCTCGGCGAGCTCGCGCGCGCGACCGGGGTCAGCGGCATGGTCGGCGGCCAGTACATCGACGTGACCGCGACGGACGCGCTCGGAGCCGAGGACCTGCGTTCGCTGCACGCGCTGAAGACCGGTCGCCTGATCGGCGCGAGCGTCGCGGTGCCGCTGCTGCTCGCCGGCCTGGCCGACGACCGCATGGACCCGTACCGGCGGTTCGCCGCCGAGCTCGGGGTCCTGTTTCAGATCGTCGACGACATCCTCGACGTGACCGGATCCGACGAGCAGCTCGGCAAGCCCCAGGGCTCCGACGAGCGGCACGGCAAGGTCACCTACGTCAGCCTCTACGGCCTCGAGCGGGCCCGCGAGCTGGCCGCCGAGTCGCACGCGAAGGCGCTCGCATCGCTCGCCGAGGCCGACGGCGACACCGCCGACCTCGGGCTGATCGCCGACTTCATCCACACCCGCCAGGCCTGAGCGAGCCGAAAACTGATCCGGGGCTGCGAGAATCCAGCATCCCCTTCATGGACGGCGACACCGACAACGGCGACGCGCCCGGCCTGCTCGACTCGATCGGCGGCCCGGACGACCTGAGCGAGCTCACCGACGAGCAGCTCACCCAGGTGGCCCAGGAGGTCCGCGAGCTGATCATCGACACGATCGGCGAGATCGGCGGCCACTTCGGCGCCAACCTCGGCACCTGCGAGCTGACCACGGTCCTGCACGCGCTGCTCGACTCGCCGCGCGACAAGATCCTCTGGGACGTCGGCCACCAGGCCTACCCCCACAAGGTGCTCACCGGGCGCGCCGACCGCCTCCAGACGATCCGGCAATACGACGGCCTCGCCCCGTTCTGCTCCGTGTTCGAGTCCGAGCACGACATCATGGGCGCCGGCCACGCCTCGACCTCGATCGGCTACGCCGTCGGGCTCAAGGAGGCCATGCGCCACGGGATCGGCGAGGACGGCAAGGTCGTCGCGGTGATCGGCGACGGTGCGCTGACCGGGGGCGTCGCGTTCGAGGCGCTGCACAACGCCGGCGGCCTGCAGACGCCGATCGTGATCGTCCTCAACGACAACGGGATGTCGATCTCGCCGAACGTCGGGGCGATCGCCCGCTCCTTCCAGCGCCTGCGCGCCAACCCGCGCCTCTACCACGCTCGTGAGGAGGTCGAGGCGCGGCTGACCAAGCTGCCCCTCGGCCTCGGTGACCGGATCGGGCGGATCGGGCCCGAGATCAAGTCGGCGATCAAGGCCTATGCGGCGCCGGGCCTGTTCTTCGAGGAGCTCGACCTGGCCTATATGGGGCCGATCGACGGCCACGACGTCAGCGCCCTGCGCTCCAACCTGGAGGCCGCGTTCGAGGCGGATCGCCCGGTGGTCGTCCACATCCACACGGTCAAGGGCAAGGGGTTCGAGCCGGCCGAGGAGGGCGGGCTCGAGGGGATGGAGCAGTGGCACGCGGCGAAGCCGGGCTCGATCGTCGCCGGCAAGCCCGCCCCGAAGCGGCCCGCCCCGAAGCCGCCGTTGACCCGCGGCGAGATGAGCGAGGGCGCTCGCCCGGCCGAGCCCGAGGCGCCCAAGCCGCCGCCCGCATACACCTCGGTGTTCGGCGACGCCCTCGTGGTCGAGGCCAAGCGCGACAAGCGGGTGATCGGGATCACCGCGGCCATGGCCGGCGGCACCGGGCTGACCGAGCTCGAGCGCGAGTGCCCCGAGCAGTACTACGACGTGGGGATCGCCGAGCAGGACGCGGTCCTGTTCGCCTCCGGCCTCGCGATCCAGGGCGCGAAGCCGGTCTGCGCGATCTACTCGACCTTCCTGCAGCGCGCCTACGACCAGATCGTCCACGACGTCTGCCTGCAGAAGCTCAACGTGGTGTTCGCGATGGACCGCGCCGGCCTGGTCGGCGACGACGGCCCGACCCACCACGGGGCCTTCGACGTCTCCTACTTCCGGTCGCTGCCGAACGTGGTCGTGATGGCGCCGCGCGACGAGGCGATGCTCTGCCACATGCTGCGCACCGCGCTCGCGCACGACGACGGGCCGATCGCCCTTCGGTACCCGCGTGGGACCGCCGAGGGCGTGCCGCTGCCCGACCGCGCTCGCGAGATCCCGATCGGAACGGGCGAGCTGCTGAGGGAGGGGGAGCGGGTCGCGCTGGTCGGCTACGGCTACGGGGTCCGCGTCGCCCTCGACGCGGCCGCCCTGCTCGCCGAGCACGACCTCACCGTGACCGTCGCGGACGCGCGTTTCGCGAAGCCACTCGACGCCGAGCTGCTCGAACGGCTCGCCGCCGAGCACGAGCTGCTCGTCACGATCGAGGAAAACGTGCTCGCGGGCGGGTTTGGCTCCGGCGTGCTCGAGCACCTCGAGGACGCGTTCGCGGGGGCGGGGGAGGGCCGCGCGCGGGTGCTGCGGGTCGGCCTGCCGGATCGCTACGTCACCCACGGCAAGCCGGCGCTCTTGCGCGAGGAGGTCGGGCTGACCGGCCCGGCGGTCGCCGAGCGGGTCACGGCGGCGCTGCGCGCGAGCGAATCGGTCGGCCGCTAGCGCGGTTCGCCACTTGCGTCCAGTGTGACTGCGCTCACACTCGAGTCGCACATATGTTCGTACTCTGGTTCCACGATGAGGACCAAGGCGATCCCACTCAACGTTCACGGCGCGCTCGAGATGCTCGCGGCGCCCGCGGTCATGGTGGCTCCCTTCCTGCTCGGCTTCGGGACCGCGGCGACCGTGCTCACGGTCGTGGTCGGCGCCCTGCTGATGGGCTTGGCCTTGCAGGCCGAGGGTCCGAGTCGAAGCGTCCCCGCCTCGGCCCTCGCGGGCTTTGACTACACGCTCGCGGCGACGGCGGCAATCGCCGGACTCGCCGTCGGCGCGATCACGGGCGAGTGGGCCGCGACAAGCTTTCTGGTCGGTATCGGCCTCGCAATGGTCGCGTTGGCCGCGTTCACGCGGTTCACCGTGGCTCGCGGAGCCTGACTTCGCCGACCTTCCTCCCACAGACAAAAAACACACACATATCTCTCCTCCCTGTACCCGAGACGCCCCGCAAAGTGCGGGGCGTCTTACTTTGGCGGACGGAGTCGAAGTCACGGCTAGTCGAAAGTCCCGCTGTGGATGAAAAGGAGCGTTCCGCGAGATACTGCGCGGGCGATGTCGCAGGAGAACGTCGAAGTCGTGCGGAGGATGGCGGAGGTTTGGAACGAGGCGGGCTGGGAAGGCGTCGTCGAACAGAATCTGCTCGACCCGGAGGTCGAGTATCACGACGACAGGAGATGGCCGGAGGCGCGGTCCGCCGTCGGGCCACCGGCGCTCGTTGAACGCTTCCGGGAGGTCATGGACGTACTGGGCAAGGATGCAAAGGCTCAGGTGGAGGAGGTTCTCGACGCCGGCGGCGACTCCGTGGCCCTGATCTTTCGATTTACCGGAGAGGCGCGGGCGAGCGGCCTCCACCACGAGTATCGCTGGGGATTCGTCTGCCGAGTGAGCGAGCGGGCGGATCGCATATATCCAGGCGTACCTCGATCCCGACGAAGCCCTCGAAGCCGCCGGGCTGTCGGAGTAGGCGCAGGCCGATCTCGGTTGCGCCGCTTGCGGCCCCGGGGTATAGGGTCAACCTGACGGCGGCAGGCACCCTAGACCCGCCTGATCGGACGATCGATGAGAAAACAGACGCGGTTGGGCTACGTCGGCACCGCGGCCGTCGCTTCAGCCCTCGCCTTCGCACTCATCGTCGTGCCCTCGGCGCGTTCCGTTCCCAGCGGTCCCTCATGCCTGCTCACGAACACAGGAGGATCGCTCGATGACTCTCTGTGCGGGACCTCAGCAGCGGACGTGATGAGCGGCGGTGCGGGCAACGACGAGATGTTCGGCCGAGCCGGCAACGACACGATGAACGGCGACAGCGGCGGGGACGTCGTCCGCGGTGAAGCCGGCAACGACATCCTGGTCGGCGGGTCGGGTGCCGGTGACTCCCTCAACGGAGGGTCCGGCAACGATCAGCTCCGTTTCCGCGACGGCGAGGTGGACAACTTCAACACTCTCACCGACTGCGGTGACGGAACCGACTCGATCTCGATGGATCTCGTCGACTTCGCCACCGGCGGTGGCATCGTCTTCGGGCACTGCGAGACCGTCACCATCGGCGCGGTGAACGAAGGCCCCAACGTCGTCATCTCGCGCCGCACCCCGAAGATCAAGGACAACGGGAAGGTGCCCGTTCGCCTCGACTGCCCGGCCGAACTGACGGCCCCCTGCGCAGGCACGCTTCAGCTCGGGCGCTCCGCGAACAGCCAGGGGTCGCCGAAGACCTACAGCATCGCCCAGGGCACGAGCCTGAAGGTGTCGGCCCGGCTTTCTCGGGGCGACCGTCGCAAGCTCTCGCGAAGCGGCGAGATCACCGCCCGTGCCACCTCGATCGAGCAGGGCCAGTTCGGCGACAAGACCACCGTTCAGACGCTCGAGCTGACCGCGGGCAAGCGGCACACCTAAACCGTAGACATCGACGGTCGTCTGGACCTGGTCCACCCGGGCGTGTTCCACCGAGGCGCCGGGAGGGGGAACCGGACGCCGACGCGAACGTATTCTGGCTCGGTGAATCGTGCGGGAGGCAACCCGGAGCACGCGACTCCGGTCGGGGCGATCGCCGACCGCCTCGGCAGCGACCCCGAACGCGGCCTGAGCGAGGAGCGCGCCGCGGCCCTGCTGGAGAGCCAGGGGCCCAACGAGATCGAACGCAGCGACGAGCCTCGCCCGGGCAAGATCCTGCTCGACCAGCTGACCTCCCCGATGATCCTGCTGCTGATGGGGGCGGGCGTCCTCTCGGCGGCGCTGGGGGACGCGGCCGAAGCCGTCGTGATCCTGGCGGTCGTCGCGCTGAACGCCTGGATCGGGTTCCGTCAGGAGTACCGGGCCGAGCGAGCCATCGCCTCGTTGCAGGCGATGGCGACGCCGAGCGCGTCCGTCCTTCGAGATGGCCGCCCTCGCGACGTTCCGGTGAGCGCGCTGGTGCCCGGTGACCTGGTCCGCCTGGAGGCCGGCTCGGTGGTCCCCGCCGACGGCCGCATCGTCGAGGCCCACGTTCTGCGCATCGAGGAGTCGGCGCTGACGGGCGAGTCGGTGCCATCCGAGAAGCAATCCGACCCTGTCCCACCCGAGGCCGAGCTGGCGGGACGGAGCTCAATGGCGTACTCCGGCACGAGCGTCGCGGTCGGACGAGGCACGCTGCTGGTCACTGCCACCGGCATGGAAGCGGAGCTCGGGCGGGTCGCCGAGATGCTCCGTGGCGCCGGATCGACCAAGACGCCGCTCCAACAGCGCCTCGACGTCCTGGTCCGAGGCCTCGGCATCGCGGCCCTGGTCATCGTCGCCATCGTCTCCGCGATCGAGCTCGCCCGCGGCGAGTCGCTCGACGCGCTCCTGCTGAGCGCGGTGAGCCTGGCGGTCGCGGCGATCCCCGAGAGCCTGCCCGCCGTCGTCACGATCACCCTGACCCTTGGGGCGCAGCGGATGCTCCGCCGCCGGGCGCTGATCCGTCACCTCTTCGCGGTCGAGACGCTCGGATCGGTGACGACGATCTGCTCCGACAAGACCGGGACGCTCACCCAGAACCGGATGACGGTCGTCGTCCTCGACATGGCGGGCGACCGGCGCGATCTCACCGATGCCGGCGCCGATGCCGAGGTCGGCCCCGACGCGCTCCGGGCGACGCCGGCGCTGCGACTGATGCTTGCCGGCGGCGCGCTCTGCAACGACGCCTCGCTCGACCCCGATGGCTCGCCGGTCGGCGATCCGACCGAGGCGGCCCTCGTCGCCGTCGCCCACCGCTACGGCCTCGGCAAGGACGAGCTCGAGGCGGTCACGCCGCGGATCGACGAGGTCCCGTTCGATTCCTCGCGCAAGCGGATGACGACGGTCCACTCGCTGCCGGAGCGTCCCGAGGGGGTCCCAGAGCGGCTGCGTGACCTGTTCGAGATCGAGCGGATCGAGATACCGGGTGGGCGCGTGGCCTTTACGAAGGGCGCGCTCGACGAGCTGATCTCGTGCTGCGACACGGTGGCCATCGACCACGACGTCGAGCCGCTCGACGAGGAGATGCGCCGGCGCGCGCTCGGCAACGGCGAGCGACTCGCCCGTGAGGGCGTGCGGGTCCTCGGAGTGGCGATGCGCGTCTGGCCCGCGGAGGAGGAGGTGCCGAGCGGCGAGGCCCTCGAGACGGGCCTGACGCTGCTCGGCCTGGAGGGGATGATCGATCCCGCCCGCCCCGAGGTCCGCCACGCGATCACAACGTGCCGGCAGGCGGGAATCAGGCCGGTGATGATCACCGGCGATCACCCGCTGACGGCGGTCGCGATCGCCCGCGACCTCGGACTCGCCGACGAGAGCACTGAGCCGGTCACCGGCGCCGCACTGACCCGGCTCGACGATTCGGAGCTGGCTGAGACGGCGCGACGGACGGCTGTCTACGCGCGGGTCGCGCCCGAGGACAAGCTGCGGATCGTCGAGGCGCTGCAGCGCGATGGCGAGGTCGTCGCGATGACCGGCGACGGGGTCAATGACGCGCCCGCGCTGGCCCAGGCCGACATCGGCGTGGCCATGGGTATCACCGGCACCGACGTGACCAAGGACGCCGGCGACATGGTCCTTCGCGACGACAACTTCGCCACGATCGTCGGCGCCGTCGGGGAGGGCCGGGTCGTCTTCGACAACATCCGGAAGTTCATCCGGAACATCCTCAGCGGCAACGTCGCCGAGGTCACGGTGATGGTGCTCGGGCCGCTCGCGGGCATGCCGATCCCGCTCGTTCCCCTCCAGATCCTCTGGCTCAATCTCGTCACCGACGGGCTGCCCGCGATGGCGCTCGCGGTGGAGCCCGCCGAGCCCGGGGTGATGCGCCGGTCTCCGACGCCGCTTGGCGAGAGCCTCCTCGGCTCCGATCGAGGCAAGCGCATCCTCAGCCGCGGCGCCGCCCTCACGATCCTGACCCTCGTCCCGACCTACCTCCTCTGGGACGCCGGCGACGATGCCTGGCAGACCGTGCTGTTCACGTCGATCGCCTTCGCCGAGCTCGCCGCGGGCTTCGCGATGCGCTCCGAGCGCCTGCCGCTCTGGCGCCTCGGCTTCCTCACCAACCCGATGCTGGTCGCCGCGGTCGCGGGCACGGTCCTCCTACAGGTACTCCTCGTCGTCGTCGCGCCCCTGCGCGACGTCTTCGACCTGGCGCCGCTCGAGGCGAAGCACTGGCTGCTGGTCGTCGGGATCGCCATCGCCTATTACGGCTTCGTCGAGGCCCAGAAGGCCTGGTTTCGAAGGCGCGGGCATCCTCAGCCGGGCTGAGCTGCTCAGCGAGATCGCCGGCCGGTGAAGCGGGCTCAGCGTCCGAGTTTCCCCGTCAGCGCCCGAAAGATCCAGATCGCGATCGGCACGCAGACGAGGAGCAAGACCAAGATCACTGCCAATGTGGTGCTCACGATGACCGCGAGCACCGCCGCTGTCGAAATCGTCAATTCAGAACCTCCTCTGCCCCCATGCTCGCACCGGCCGGTCGGGATTGCCATCCCGCGAACCCCGGGTCAACCTGTCGGCGCCCCCGACTGGCGACACCCCATGCGATCGGCGTAGGGTGGGCGCGCCATGCGGCTGAGCTTTCAGATGCTGCCCGAACAGCCCGCCGACGAGCTCCTGGAGGCCATCGCGCTGGCCGACCGGCTGGGTTACTACGCGTGCTACAGCGCCGACGAGATCTACCACAAGGACGCGTGGCTGCTCTTCGCGGCGGCGGCAGACCGTACGGAGCGGATCCGGATGGGACCGTGCGTAGCCCCGATCTACATGCGCGAGCCGACCTATATCGCGCAGCTTGCCGCCACCCTGGACGAGCTCAGCGGCGGTCGCGCCGAGGTCGTTTTCGGGATCGGGAACCTCGCCATGCTCGAGCAGTACGGGGTCGAGTGGGGCGGAACGAGACCGATCGGCCGGCTACGGGAAGCGCATCGGGTGATGCGCACGCTGCTCGACGAGGGCTCGATCGACTTCAAGGGCGACTTCTACTCCTACCGGGGGGTGACGACGGCGGCTCGCCCCGTTCAGGAGCACCTCCCGCTGAAGATCGGAGCGATGGGCGGGCCGAAGTCAATGGAGGTGGCCGGGGAGATCGCGGACGGCCTGCACACCGCCTGCGCCTACTCCCGGGAAGCGCTCGAGTATGCGGTCGACCACTGTCGGATCGGCGCCGAGCGTGCCGGGCGGTCGGTCGCCGATCTCGATCTCGGCGACTCGCTGCTTGGTGCGATCGCGCCCGACGCATCGGTGGCGCGCCGAGCCGGTCGCGTGCT
The DNA here is from genome assembly GCA_963781265.1 of uncultured Solirubrobacterales bacterium. Classification (GTDB taxonomy): domain Bacteria; phylum Actinomycetota; class Thermoleophilia; order Solirubrobacterales; family 70-9; genus WHSW01. Next base: position 34,278 of record CAWAFH010000002.1, on the reverse strand, counting down.
GGCCGGCTTCTACATCCCCTCGATGCCGCCCGCCCTGCTCGAGCGCCACGGCATCGACCCTGGGGAAGTAAAGGCGATCAATGATGCGTTCAGCGAAGGAAACGTTCCCCGAGCGCTGCAACTGACACCCGACGACATCGCCGATCGATTGATCGTCGCCGGCACACCCGACGACTGGATCGAGTGGCTGAAGGGCACCTACGCGCCGGCCGGCCTCAGCCATGCTCTCGTCTCATTCACCGACCCCTTCACCCTGGAGGCATGGGCGAACATTCGCGTTGACGGCCTGCCGAGCCTCTCCGAGCAGGTGAGGATGGTGGGGGAGGACGTCCTGCCCGCGATCAGCTAGGCCCTGCTCGCGGCCTGCCCAGGCGCGTCCTCGTTCCGGTTTAGTCGCAGTCTGGCTCACCGCGCGCAAATCGGGTCGGGGTAAACGTTGATGGGGTGCCGTGAACTGCGGGCACCAGGGCGTACATACCATCAGCTCCTCCTATGACCGGGAGACGAGGGTCCTGACCTGGTTTCGTCGCTGCCACGAGTGCGGGGCGCGACTGAGCGACGTCAGGCGGCTCGCCTACGAGCCGCACTTCGACCCGAACGGCAACGACCGGTTCCTGGGCCGCGACGGTCCCCCTTCGGAGGCCGGGGTCGGGGAGCCCACGTTCGCGCGTTGAGCACCGGTTCGCAGACGGCGCCGACGACGACTGTCCCAACTACGTGGCGCTCGGGCTGCTGCAGCAGGTCGGCAACGACCTCGCCTGAGCGGCGCCCGGTGATGGCGAGGGCGGTTGCGGCCGGCGTCGCGCCGCTGCCAGCCGCGGCCCCGGCGCGGTACCTTCGCCGCATGAGCCGGCAGCGGATCGACGCCCTGCTCGCCGAGCGCGGGATCGCGCCGTCGCGCACCAGCGCGGCCGAATCGGTGCGCGCGGGGCGGGTGCGGATCGGCGCCGACGGGCCGCTGGCGCTCAAGCCCAGCCAGCTGGTCGCCGAGACGGCGGAGCTGATCATGGTGGAGGAGCCGCCCTTCGTCTCCCGCGGCGGAATCAAGCTCGCCACCGCGCTCGACCGGTTCGGGCTCGACGTCCAGGGGGCGCGCTGCCTCGACATCGGCGCCTCGACCGGCGGCTTCACCGACTGCATGCTCAAGCGCGGCGCTGCGAGCGTGATCGCGGTGGACGTCGCCCAGGGCCAGCTCGACTGGGGGCTTCGCAAAGATCCCCGGGTGACCGTGCTCGAGCGTGTCAACGCGCGCGACCTCGATCCCGCCCAGTTCCCCTACGCCGCCGATCTGGCGACGATCGACGTCTCGTTCATCTCGCTGAGCAAGGTGATCGGCCCGGTCGTCGCCTGCCTGGCGCCCGCGGGCGAGCTGTTGGCGATGGTGAAGCCGCAGTTCGAGCTCGGCCGCGGCCGGGTGCGCGGCGGGGTCGTCCGGGACGCCGGCGAGCGGCGCGAGGCGCTGGCGGCGGTGGCCGGGGCGGTCGCCGACGCCGGGCTCGCCGTGCGTGGCTTCGCGCCGTCTGGGCTGCCGGGGCCGAAGGGCAATCGCGAGACGTTCATCCGCGCCGGGCGCGGCGGCGGGCTCGCCGACGTCGACACGGCGATCGCCGAGGTCGACGCATGAGCGCCGAGACGCCCGCGGCGATCCGCACGGCGGTGCTGCTCTCGCACACCCAGCCGGAGCAGATCACCGAGGCCGTCGGCAGGGCGCTGGCCGCCGCCAACGCGCACGGGTGCACCCTCTACGCGCCGGCCAGCGAGCTCGCCAAGCACGGCGACGCCGCGGCCGGGATCGAGTCGCTCACCGACCTCGACGGCGATCCGGACCTCTGCCTGGTGCTCGGCGGCGACGGCACGATCCTCAAGGCGATGCGTCACTTCGCGAACACCGACGTGCCGGTGTTCGCGGTCAACTTCGGCACCGTCGGCTTTCTCGCCGCGGCCGAGCGCGAGCAGCTCGACGAGGGCCTCGCCGCCGCCTTCGCCGCCGAGTTCGAGGTGATGTCGATGCCGGGGCTCGAGGCGAGCATCGAGGCGGACCCGCCGCTGGCGTTCAACGACGTCTCGCTGATCCGCCGCCAGCACTCCCGCGTCGCCGAGCTCTCGTACCGGCTCGGCGGCAAGGAGGTCGGCCACGTGCGCTGCGACGGGCTCGTCGCCGCCACCCCGGCCGGCTCCACCGGATACAACCTCGCCAACTCCGGCCCGATCCTCGCCTGGGGCGTCGAGGGTTACGTGGTCAGCTTCATCGCCCCGCACACGCTGACCGCGCGCCCGCTGGTCGTCGCCCCCGACGACGTCCTCTCGGTCACCAACGCGGCCGGCCGCGACCCGGTCGAGGTGGTGCTCGACGGCGAGCCCGCGGGCGGGTTGGCCGGGGGCGACGAGATGGACGTCCGCTTCCGCGACGGGGTCGGCCGGCTTGCGCAACTGCCGGGCTCGAACTTCTACCGGCGGATCCGGGACAAGTTCGGCCGCCTGGCTCACTGACACCCGCTGCTAGAACAAAGGGGAGTGGAACGCAAGTGGTGGACCCTCCTGGCCGTCTGCGTGGCGACGTTCATGCTCCTGATCGACGTCACGATCGTCAACGTCGCGCTGCCGGACATCCAAAGGGACCTCTCGGCCAGCTTCTCGAGCCTGCAGTGGGTCGTCGACGCCTACGCGCTGACCCTGGCCTCGTTCCTGCTCGTCGCCGGGTCGGTGGGCGACCGGATCGGCCGCCGCCGGGTCTTCAGCTTCGGCTTCGCCCTGTTCACCGCCGCGTCGTTCGCCTGCGGGCTGGCCGGCGACCCGACCGTCCTCAACTTCGCCCGCGGCTTCCAGGGTGCCGGTGCCGCGGCGATGTTCGCGACCGCTCTGGCGCTGATCGCCCAGGAGTTCGAGGGTCGCGAGCGCGCCAACGCGATCGGGATCTGGGGCGCCACGGTCGGCGGGGCGGTGGCGATCGGACCGCTGATCGGAGGCCTGATCACCGAGGGCCTCGGCTGGGAGTGGATCTTCTTCGTCAACGTCCCGATCGGGATCGGGGCGATCGTGCTCACCGAGACCAAGCTCGCGAACGTCAAGGCGACCGACCCGCAGCCGATCGACCGGCCCGGACTGATCACCTTCTCGGCCGGCCTCTTCCTGCTCATCTTCGGCCTGATCCGGGGCAACCCCGAGGGCTGGGGGAGCCCGGCGATCGTCGCCTCGCTCGGTGGCGCTGTCGGCCTGCTGCTCGCCTTCCTGGTGATCGAGGCGCGGCGCGAGAACGCGATGCTCGACCTCTCGCTGTTCCGAAAGCCCTCGTTCACGGGCGTCTCGATCGTCGCCCTCACGCTCTCGGCCGGGATGTTCGCGATGTTCCTCTACCTCACCCTCTACATCCAGGACGTGCTCGGCTACTCGCCGCTCGAGGCCGGCCTGCGCTTCCTCCCGCTGACGGTGCTGTCGTTCATCGTCGCGCCGATCTCCGGGCGCCTGCTCGAACGCGTCCCCGCGCGGGCGATCATGGGCACCGGTCTAACTCTCGTCGGGCTCGGGCTGGTCCTGATGCATGGGATTCAGGTCGGCGACGACTGGACGACGCTGCTCGCCGGCTCGGTGGTCGCCGGAGCCGGGATCGGGATGGCGAACCCGGGGATCGCCTCGGTCGCGATCGGCGTCGTCGACGCCGCCCGGGCCGGGATGGCCTCCGGCATCAACAACACCTTCCGCCAGGTCGGGATCGCGACCGGAACGGCGGCCCTCGGCGCGATCTTTCATTCCCGGATCGACTCGAAGCTCGGCGAGCTGCTGCCCAACGCGCCGGCGAGCTTCTCGGACGCGGTCTCCTCGGGAGCGACGCAGAGCGCGCTCGCCGGGGTCCCTCCGCAACTTCGCGAGCAGGCCACGGTGGCCGCCAACCAGGCGTTCATCAGCGCCCTCAACGAGATCCTGGTGGTGGGCGCGGTGGTCGCGGTCGTCGGTGCCGCGGCGGCGTGGCTGCTGGTTCGTGGCCGTGACATGGTCCGGGCTCCGGCCGGTGCGCCTGCCGATGGCGGGGTCGATCCGGGCGCCGAACCGGCCCCCGCCGCCTGGCGGGGCGAATCCGTCGGCGCTCGCCGCTAAAACGGGCACCGTGCTGCACGAGCTGCGGATCGAGAACCTGCTCCTGATCGAGCGCGCCGAGCTGCGCCTCGAGCCGGGCCTGAACGCGATCACGGGTGAGACCGGCGCCGGCAAGACGGTGCTCGCCCACTCGCTCGACCTGCTGATGGGCGGCCGGGCGCGGCCGCAGATCGTCAGGCCCGGCGCCGACGAGGCCTGGGTGGAGGGTGTGTTCTCGCTGCCCGAGGGGATGCTCGCCGACCCGGAGCTGGCCGAGATCGCCGAGCGCCTGCCCGCCGACGCCGACGAGGTCGTGCTCGGGCGCCGGATCGGCACCTCCGGGAGGACGAGCGCGTTCATCGCCGGACGCTCGGCCTCGGCGGCCGACCTGCGGGCGCTCGGCTCCCGCCTGCTCGCCTTCTACGGCCAGCACGAGCACCGCAAGCTCACGCTGTCCTCGGCCCAGCTCGAGATCGTCGACGGGTTCGCCGGCGAGTCGCAGCTCGAGCTGCGCGAGCGCTATCGAGCCGCGCACGCGGAGGTGCTCGAGCTCGCACGCGAGCTCGCGGAGCTCCGCGAGCGCGAGGGCACGCGCGAGCGTGACCTCGACCTGATGCGCTTCGAGCTCTCCGAGATCGAGGCGGCGTCGCCCGATCGCGACGAGGAGCGCGAGCTGGAGAGCGAGCGTGCGGTGCTGCGCAACGCCGAGGGGCTGCGCATCGCGGCCGCGCGGGCCCTGGCCGCCGTCAACGGCGCCGACGAGGACGGCGGTGGCGCTCGCGGCGCGCTGGGCGAGGCCGATGCCGGGCTCACCTCGGTCGACGGCGTCGACGCGGAGCTGGACCGGCTCGCCGAGCGGATGCGCGCCGCGGCGGTCGAGCTCGACGACGTCGCCGGCGACCTGCGCTCCTATCTCGACACGATCGATGCGGAGCCCGGTCGCCTGGAGGCGGTCGAGGAACGCCTCGACGTGCTCGATCGGCTGAAGCGAAAGCACGGCGGCTCGCTCGACGCGGTGTTGGAGCACGCCGAGGAGTGCCGGGCGACGATCGCAATGCTCGAACACGCCGATGAGGCCGCCGAGGAGCTCGCCGCCCGGATGGCCGGGGCCGAGGCGCAGCGCGCAGAGCTCGCCGTGCAGCTGACGGAGGGACGGCGCGCCGCCTCCGAGCGGCTCGGGGAGCGGGTCGCCGCCGAGCTCGCCGAGCTCGCGATGGAGGGTGCACGCCTCGAGGTCGTGCTCGAGTCGCACCCCGACGGCTTCGGCCCCAACGGGGCCGAGACGGTCGAGCTGCTCGTCGCCACGAACCCCGGGATGCCGACCTCGCCGCTCAAGGACGCCGCGTCGGGAGGCGAGCTCTCGCGGATCATGCTCGCGCTCAGCGGGCTGGCCAGCGGTGACGCCGAGCGAACGCTGATCTTCGACGAGGTCGACGCCGGGATCGGCGGCAACACGGCGCGGGCCGTCGGCGAGCGGTTGCGTGGCCTGGCCGAGGGCCGGCAGCTGCTCTGCATCACGCATCTGCCTCAGGTCGCATCGCTCGCGGCGACCCACTTCACGATCGCGAAGCGCGCCGAGGCGGGCGAGGCGAGGGCGACGGTGGAGCGGGTCAGCGGCGACGAGCTGGTCGACGAGATCGTGCGGATGCTCGGCGCCGACCGCGGCGACTCGGCCGCCAGCCGCCACGCTCGCGAGCTGCTCAAGGCCGCCTGAGCGCCTGGTTCACGTGGCCGCCGCGCCGGCGCGCCACCCACAGCCGGCCGGCGGTTCCGCATAATCCGCGCATGGCCCTGCGCAACCGGGCGCGCGCGCTGTTGCGCGGGCCTGAAATCGAGCTCGAGCCGGCCGAGGTGCCGTCGATCGTCGGGCGCGCCCGCCTCGGGCGCAAGACGAAGAGCCTCGTCAAGCGACTCGGCGCGGGCGACATCGCGGTGATCGATCACGCGGACCTCGATCGGATCGCCGCCGAGGACCTGGCGGCGAGCGGGGTGGAGGCGGTCGTGAACGTGGCGCCGTCGTCGACGGACCGGTACCCGAACCCCGGGCCGCTGATCCTGGCGCGCGCCGGGGTCATGCTGGTCGACGCGCCCGCGGCGCCGCTCTTCGAGGAGCTCTCCGACGGCGACGAGATCTCGCTGCGCGCCGGCGAGCTGAGCGCCAACGGCGTCGTGCTCGCGCACGGCGAGGTCATCGACCTCGACCGGGCAAGCGCCCGGATCGAGCGCCAGCGGGACCGCATCAACGAGGCCCTGGCGGCGTTCGCGGTCAACACGATCGACCACGTCGAGAAGGAGGGCGAGCTGCTCGTCGGGAAGATCGAGTTCCCGGAGGTGCGCACCGACTTCCGCGACCGCCACGCGCTGATCGTCGTGCGTGGGACGACCTACCGCCGCGACCTGCGCACCCTGCGCGCCTACATCCAGGACACCCATCCAGTCCTGGTCGGCGTCGACGGAGGCGCCGACGCGATCCTCGAGGAGGGCTTCAAGCCGGACATGATCCTCGGCGACATGGACTCGGCAACCGACGAGGTCCTCACCTGCGGCGCCGAGGTGGTCGTCCATGCGTACGCGGACGGGGGCGCGCCCGGCGCCGAGCGCCTGCGGGCGCTCGGCCTCGACCCGATCGTCGCTCCGGCGGTCGGAACCAGCCAGGATGTGGCGATGCTGCTCGCGCACGAGAACGGCGCCGAGCTGATCGTCTCGGTGGGGGCCCACTTCAACCTGACCGAGTTCCTGGACAAGAACCGGGCCGGGATGTCCTCGACCTTCCTCACGCGGCTGCGGATCGGCGAGAGCCTGATCGATGCGAAGGGGGTCAGCCGCCTCTACAACCCGGGCGTCCGCGGCTGGCACATGTGGGCGTTCCTGGCCGCTTCGGTCGTCCTGATCGCGATCATCATCGCCAGCTCGCCGGCGCTCGGCGAGTTCTTCGACCTGGTCTGGCTCAAGATCAAGGTCGCGCTCGACCTATGAGGTTGAGGCGCCTGACCTAGATGGGCTACTCGGCTCGCTACCACGCCGCGTCCCTTGCGGCCGTGTTCCTGGCGCTCGCCGTCGGGATCCTGATCGGCGCCGGCTTCGGCTCCGACATCGTCAACGGGACCGCCGACGACCTCGAGCAGAGCCTCGCCTCGGATCTCGACGAAAAGCGCGCGCAGGTCGACGACCTCGAGGCGCAGCTCGCCGACGAGCAGTCGTTCTCCGAGAAGCTCACCCCGGCGGTGGTCGAGAGCCGCCTGCGCGGTCGCGAGATCGGCCTGGTGGCGCTCGGCGACCTCGACGACGCCCTCGCCGACGACGTCCGCGCGGCGATCGAGCCCGCCGGCGCGTCGTTGAGCGAGATCGCGGTGATCCGCGAGCCGCCCGACGTCTCCGCGGCCGCCGATCAAGGCGCCCGTGAGGGCAAGCGCCAGGAGAGCCGGTCCGAGCAGCTCGGCCGCGCCGCCCGGCGCGCCGGGCGAGCGCTGGTCCGCGGCGGCCCGGAGTTCGCCGACTTGCGCGCCGCGCTGTTCAGCCGGTACAGCGGCGAGCCCGGCGATCTCGACGGCGTCGTCATCGTCCGCCAGCGCCCGGACGGGCTCAGCGATCGCGAGGCTGCCGACACGCAGACGGTCGAGGACGGCTTGATCACGGGGATCCGCGCCGCGCTCGGCGGGCGCGCGGTGACGGCGGGCGCGGAGCGGACCGCCAGCGACCCGAGCTCGATCGCGTTCTTCACCGACCACGGCCTGCCGAGCGTCGACAACGTCGACCAGCTTGCCGGCCGGGTCGCGCTGGTCTACGTGCTCGGCGGCGCCGAGGGCGAGTTCGGGGTCAAGGACACGCGCCGACGCTCAGCTGCCCGACCTGCTCGCGCCCTCGAACCTTCGCTTCGGCGCCGAGTCGCGCCCCTGATGCTCTCCGGGCTGATCGTCTCGGCGGCGGTCGCGGCGGTCGCGCTCGGCCCCTGGCTCGCAGACATGCTGCGGGCCGGCCTGGCCCGGACCAACTACGCCGGGCGCGAGGTCGCCTTCCCGGCCGGCGCGCCGGTGGTCGCCTGCTCGCTGATCGCGCTGGCCCCGCTGGCGATCCTCGACGACCGCGCCGACCTCGACCTGCTCGATCCTGAGTTGCGCCGCTGGATCGTCTACGTGCTCGGGGTCGCGCTGCTCGGGCTGCTCGACGACGCGCTCGGGCGTGGCCACGCCGACGACACCGACCGCGGCTGGCGCGGCCACGCGGCGGCGGTGCTCGCCGGGCGCTTTTCGACCGGTGCGATCAAGGCGGTCGGGGCGCTGGCGCTGGCCGCGTACGCGACCTCCGGGCTCGGTCGGCAGGGGATCGACTACGTCGCCGACCTGGCGCTGCTGCTGCTGGCGACCAACCTCTTCAACCTGCTCGACCTGCGGCCCGGCCGGGTCGAGAAGGTGTTCGTCGCGCTGCTCGCCGGGCTCTGCCTGGGCGCTTGGACCGCGCAGCCGGTCGAGCTGCTCGGGGTGTTCATCGGCCCGGTCCTGGTGGTCGGGGCATTCACGCTGCGCGAGCGGGCGATGCTCGGCGATACGGGATCGAACCTGGTCGGGGCGCTCGCCGGGGTCGCGATGCTGGTCACCCTGGACGACACCGGCCGCTGGATCGCCCTCGCGCTGATCGCCGCGCTGACGGTTTTCGGCGAGTTTCGGTCGATCTCGAAGACGATCGAATCGATTCCGCCCCTGCGCTGGATAGACTCGCTCGGCAGAGTGAGTGAAGGCGACCTGAAGCGATGAAACCGGGCGAGACGCGCTTCATTTTCGTCACCGGCGGCGTTGTCTCATCGCTGGGCAAGGGGATCGCAGCGGCCTCGATCGGCCGCGTTCTGGTCAGCCGCGGGTTCCGGGTCCAGCTGCAGAAGTTCGACCCGTACATCAACGTCGATCCGGGGACGATGAGCCCGTTCCAGCACGGCGAGGTGTTCGTGACCGAGGACGGCGCCGAGACCGACCTCGACCTCGGCCACTACGAGCGGTTCACCGACCACAACACCTCGCGCGCCTCGAACGTCACCGCCGGTGCCGTCTACAACTCGGTGATCCGCCGCGAGCGCCGCGGCGACTACCTCGGCGCCACGGTGCAGGTGATCCCGCACATCACGGACGAGATCAAGCAGCGGATCCGGATCGTCGCCGAGTCGCAGGCGGTCGACTTCGTGATCACGGAGATCGGCGGCACGGTCGGCGACATCGAGTCACTGCCGTTTCTCGAGGCGATCCGCCAGCTCTACTCCGAGCTCGGGCCGAAGCGCTGCATGTTCCTGCACCTGACGCTGGTCCCCTACATCGGCCACGCCGGCGAGCTGAAGACGAAGCCGACCCAGCACTCGGTCAACGAGCTGCGCCGGATCGGGATCCAGCCGCACGCGCTGATCTGCCGCTCGGAGAGGGGCCTCGACCGCGAGATCCGCAAGAAGATCGCGCTGTTCGCGAGCGTCCCCGAGGAGGCCGTCCTCTCCGCTCGAGACGTCGACAACATCTACAAGGTGCCGCTCGTGATGCGCGCCGAGGGGGCCGACGACCTCGTCCTCGACCACTTCGGGATCGACGCGCCGCCGCCCGAGCTGGGCGAGTGGGAGGAGCTGATCCGGCGCGCCGACGCGTGCTCCGGGACCACGCGGATCGCGCTGGTCGGCAAGTACGTGCAGCTCGCCGACGCCTACAAGTCCGTGATCGAGGCGCTCACCCACGGCGGCTACCACCAGGGCACCAACGTCGAGGTCGAGCTGGTCGACTCCGAGGACTTCGATCCATCCAAGATCGCCGAGTGGGCCGACGGGATCCTGATCCCGGGCGGGTTCGGCGAGCGTGGGATCGAGGGCAAGATCGAGGCGGCCAAGGTGGCGCGCGAGCGCGGCATCCCGTATCTCGGGATCTGCCTCGGGATGCAGATCGCCGTCGCCGAGTTTGCTCGCCACGTCGCCGGCATGGAGGGCGCCAACTCGACCGAGTTCGACCCGGAGACCCCGTACCCCGTCGTCGACCTGCTGCCGGAGCAGAAGGAGGTCTCCGACATGGGCGGCACGATGCGGCTCGGGGCCGACCCGGTGAAGCTTCACGACGGCACGCGAGCGCGCGAGATCTTCGGCGAAGCGGTGATCTACAAGCGGCACCGTCACCGCTTTGAGGTCAACAACCAGCTGCGCCGCCGGCTCGAGGACGAGGGCCTCGTCTGCGGCGGCACCTCGCCCGACGAGCGCCTGGTCGAGATCGTCGAGCTCCCCGAGCATCCGTTCTTCGTCGCCTCCCAGTTCCACCCGGAGTTCAACTCGCGGCCGAACCGGCCCGAGCCGCTGTTCCGCGAGTTCGTCGGCGCCGCGGCCCGGCTCGCGGCGGCCCGTGCCGAGGGCCCGGCGACCGAGGAGACCGAGATCGAGTCGTCGCACTCGGACGACGTCCGGATCCGGCGCGAGGCGTAGCGCCTAAGCCGGCCCGCGCACGAGGTCGTCGACGAAGCCGAGCTTCGCGATCACTGGCGGCGAGAGCACGAACGGGTACAGGTCCGAGCGTCCCATGCTGCGGTTGATCGCGTTGAGCGCGTAGGTCAGCGGCAGCCACTCGTCGATCAGCTGCTCGAAGTCGCCACGCGGGACCGCCTCGGGGACGGCGCTGAGCTCCGCCGCCGGCGCGCGCGGCCCGTCGACGCGCACTCCGTGCGCGGCAGCGGTCTGGAGCGTGTCGCGGATGTGCAGGTAGTGGGCGAAGGTCTCGGCCCAGTCCTCGGCCGGGTGCATGGTCGCGTAGGCGCTGACGTAGTCCGACTGCCAGTCCGCGGGCGGGCCCTGCGCGTAATGGCGGTCGAGGGCCGCAGCGTAATCGGCACGCTCGTCGCCGAACAGCTCACGCGCCCGCGCGAGCTCTCCGCCACCGGGCGCGAGGACCGGGTAGTAGTAGTGGCCGATCTCGTGCCGCAGGTGGCCGAGCACCGTTCGGTAGGGCTCCTCCATCTGCTCGCGCATCGCGATCCGGTGCGCGTCGTCGGACTCGGCGAGGTCGAGCGTCACGATCCCGTCGGCGTGGCCGGTCGTCACCGGCTCGATCGCGCTCGAGAGCAGATCGAAGGCGAGCTCGTGGTGGCCGTCGCGCGGCTCGATCGGGAGGCCCAGCTCGCCGAGCTCGAACAGCAGCCGCCGCTTCGCCGCCTCGGCGACCCGGAAGGCGGCCAGACCGTCCCCGTCGGTGTCGGCGGGGCGGGTGCGAGTGAGCGCGCACGAGAAGCAGAGCCGGCCGGGCTCCTCGACGAGCCAGTTGCAGCCGGCGATCTCGGCGTTCTCGCACCGGTGGAGCGGCTGGTCCGGTCCCTGGCCGGGCAGCGGGACCAGGCCGTCGCCGCCCGGCTCGAGCGTGAGCAGCGAGCGTCGCGGCCATTCGAAGCCGAGCTCGGAGTCGCAGTTCAGGCAGCGGTCGTTCTCGAAGAAGACCTGCTGGCCGCAGTTGTGACAGGCGAAGGCGCGCATCGGGCCGGGCAGGGTAGCGGCGCTCGCATAGCCTGTCGCTGGATGGTCGAGGGCGAAGAGCTGATCCGCGAGATCTGGCGGCGCTGGAACGCCGGCGAGCGTGAGCCGGACGACACGATCATGGCCTCCGATCTCGAGGTCCACTCCGCGCTTGCGGGCAGGGTGTTCCGGGGCGAGGCGGGGCTGCGGGAGTGGATGGGCGAGATCGACCAGCAGTTCGACTCCTGGCAGCTCGGCGTGGACGAGGTCCTCGAGCTCGAGCCGGGCTCGCTGATCGTCCACGGATCGATCGCCGCGCGCGGGCGCCAGAGCGGCCTCGACCTGGATCAGCCGGCCAGTTGGCTGGTTGGCATCCGCGACGGTCGCGTCTGCAGACTGGTCAACTTCATCGGGCCCGACGCCCGGGAGCGCGCGGAGGCTCAGAGCAGCTAGGCGAGGGCTCACCGCGCGCAGGTAGCCTGCGCGACGTGAGCGAGCAGCGCCTGTTCGACCGGTTCGTTCGCTTGTGCGAGACGCCGAGCCCCACCGGGGCCGAGCGGGCGGTCGCCGACTACGTGCTCGCGGAGCTGCGCGAGCTCGGCGTGGAGGTGCGCGAGGACGCCGCGGCCGAGCCCGCCCGAGCCGGCGCCGGGAACCTGGTCGCGACCGTTCCCGGGCGCGGACCCGGCTGGGTTTCGTTCTTCGCCCACCTGGACACCGTGCCGGAGCCGGGCGCGATCGAGGTCGAGCTCGTCGACGGGGTCTTTCGCAGCCGCGGCCCGACGATCCTCGGCGCGGACAACAAGGCGGCGGTCACCGTCCTGGTCGAGCTCGCCGCGCGCCACGCCGCCACGCCGGCGGCGGCCGGGCTCGAGCTCGTATTCACGGTGGCCGAGGAGGACGGGCTGCGCGGGGCGAAGGAGCTCGACCTCGCCGCGCTGCGCTCGAGCTTCGGCTACGCCCTGGATCATGCGAGCCCGATCGGCGAAGTGATCACCGCGGCGCCGACCTACCAGCGGGTGGTCGCCGAGTTCGAGGGGCTCGAGGCCCACGCGGGCATCCGGCCGGAGGACGGCCGCTCGGCGATCGAGGCGGCGGCCGCGGCGGTTGGCGCCATGCGTCTCGGCCGCCTCGACCCGCAGACAACCGCGAACGTCGGCGTGATCCGCGGCGGGGTGGCCTCGAACGTGGTCGCGGGCGAGTGCCGGATCGAATCTGAAGCGCGCTCGCTCGACGAGCAGGCGGTCGCCCGCGCGACCGCCTCGCTGGTCAATGCCTGCACGTGGGCCGCGACCGAGCGCGGCTGCGACGTCGACGTCGAAGTCACCGAGGTCTTTCGCGGCTACCGCCAGTCATCGAGCTCGAGCTCCGTGGCGCTCGCGCGGGGCGCGCTCGAGCGCTGCGGAATCGAGCCGCGGGAGGTCGCGACCGGGGGTGGCAGCGATGCGAACGCGCTCGTCGCGCGCGGGTTCGACTGCGTGTTGCTCGCCAACGGGACCGAGGCCAACCACACGCCCTCGGAGAGCGTGGCCGCGGCGCGGATCACCGAGATGCTCGCCGTTTGCGAGGCGATCGCCGAGCTCGCCGCGGAGGCGCCCGAATGAGGCCGCGATGCTGAAGCTGCGCCGCGGGATCGTGATCGAGGCCGACCCGCTCACGGTCGAGGTCGGCGGCGAGCGGCGCTCCGCCTGGGCCGACACCGGCCTGGTCGGCGAGGTCGAGGTCGGCGACGAGGTGATCGTCAACGTCCAGGCGCGCGACCTCGGGCTCGGCTCCGGCGGCTTCGACATCGTCCACGTCAACCTGACGCGCGGCCTTCGCGGCGGCGAGACCGAGGGCATCCACGTGATCAAGCTCAACTACACGTCCCTCCAGCACCCGGTCGACCCGGTCGAGATCGAACACGGCGAACCGGACCTCGGGCCGAAGCCGCCGACCTGCGTGATCTCGCTGCACGGGCACCTGGCCCCGGTCGCCTGGGCGGCCCAGCAGGCGCGGCCCGGCCTGCGGCTCGGGTTCGTCCAGGCGGCGGGGGCGGCGCTCCCCGGATCGCTGTCGCGCGACCTCCGCGAGCTTCGCGAGCGCGAGCTCGTGTGCGGGCAGATCACGGCCGGGGCGTCCTACGGCGGCGAGCACGAGGCGATCACCCTGGTGGGCGGGCTCGATGCGGCCGCGCGCCGGCTCGGCTGGGACGCGGTCGTCGTCGGCCCGGGCCCGGGGATCCTCGGCTCGGCGACCCGGCTCGGGCACGGGGGAATGGCGGCGCTCGATGCCGCCCACGCGGCGCTGGCGCTCGGCCTGCCGACCCTGCTGTGCCCTCGGCTCTCCAGCTCGGACGAGCGCGAGCGACATCGCGGCCTCAGCCATCACACGGCGTCGGTGCTCGAGCTCTTGCTCGCCCCGGTCCGCGTCCCGGTCCCGGAGGCCGAGCTCGAGGGGTGGCCGCTGCTCAGCGACGACCGCGCGCCGGCGGGCGGCTCGGCCGAGGCAGCGCTCGAGGAGCTGATCGCGCTCTGCACGGGCCATCACGACCTCGCGGTCGAGTCGATCGACCTCGACGGCTACGCGGAGAGCGGGCTCCCCGCAAAGACGATGGGGCGGACGATCGCCGAGGATCCCCTGTTCTTCGCCGCGCCGTTGGCCGCCGGACGGGCGCTCGCGGCGGCGATCGACGGGTAGGGGATGGCGATGAAGCGAATCCGATCGACGCGCGCGTACGAGGGGCGGGTCATCGACGTCGACGTCGAGGAGTTTCGCTACGACGACGGCGACACCGCCGAGCGGGAGGTCGTCGTCCATCCCGGCGCCGTCGCGATCGTCGCCCACGACGATCTCCACGTCCACCTGGTGCGCCAGCCGCGCGAGGCCGTCGACGAGCCCGCCCTGCTCGAGCTCCCGGCCGGCAAGCTCGACGTCGAGGGCGAGTCCGAGCTCGAGTGCGCTCAGCGAGAGCTCGAGGAGGAGGTCGGGATGCGGGCCGGAGAGTGGTCCGAGCTGAAGCGCTTCTACACATCCCCGGGCTTCGCCCGCGAGCAGGTGACGATCTTTCTCGCGACCGCGCTCGAGCGCGTCGGCGACCACGTCCCCGATCCCGAGGAGCGGATCGAGCTGGTCGAGTGGCCGCTCTCGCGGCTCGACTACGCGATCGACGAGTGCGAGGACTCCAAGACGCTGATCGGGCTGATGCTGCTGCGCGACCTGCGCCGGTAGCGGTCGCCTCGTTGCACCGGCAGGGTCGCCGCCCGACCGGGAGAACCTGGCGCCATGGCGATCGCCGTTCCAAGGTCCGAGTCGCGCAGCGACGCTCACTTCGAGGCGCTGGTGCTCGACTTCCTCGCTTACCTCGAGTTCGAGCGCGGGCTCGCGCGCAACACCCTCGACGCCTACCGCACCGACCTGCTCCAGTTCGGCGCCTTCCTCGCCGTTCGCGGGCGTGATGCAACCGACGTCGAGCGTGGCGACGTCGCCGACTTCCTCGCCGACCTCGCGACCGGGGTTCCCGCCGGCGAGGACGGGGAGGGCGGCCGCCCGCCGTGCTCGCCGGCCACGGTCAGCCGCAAGACCGCATGTCTGCGCTCCTTCTATCGCCACCTGCGCCGCGAGGAGCTGATCGCCGAGGACCCGACCGCCAACCTGACGCCGCCGCAGCGCTCGCGCAAGCTTCCCCACGTCCTCAGCCAGGCGGAGGTGACGAAGCTGCTCGAGTCCGCTCGCGGACCGGACCCGATCAGCCTCCGCGACCGCGCCCTGCTCGAGGTCATGTATGGCTGCGGTCTACGGGCCTCGGAGGCGATCGGCCTCGAGATCGGCGACGTCGACCTGCGCCGCGGCTTCGTCCGCCCCCATGGCAAGGGGTCGAAGGAGCGAATCGTCCCGCTCGGCCGCGAGGCGGCCCGCGCGATCGAGCGCTACCAGCGCTCCGGGCGACCGGAGCTGGTCGGGATCCGCGTCGAGCGCAAGCTGTTCGTCAACTTCCGCGGCGGTGCGCTCACCCGTCAGGGCCTCTACAAGATCATCCAGCGCCACGCCAAGGAGGTCGGGCTCGACGACAAGATGAGCCCGCACACCCTGCGCCACACCTTCGCCACCCATCTGCTCTCGGGCGGCTGCGATCTGCGCTCGGTCCAGGAGATGCTCGGGCACGCCGACGTCGCGACCACGCAGCTGTACACGCACCTCTCTCGCGAGAAGATCAAAGAGGTGTACTTCAAGGCGCACCCCAGGGCCACGGCCTAGACCAGCGGGCGCTGTTCCTCGCGAGGTGTTCGGACGTGGCGTCGACGATCTGCATCCGCGCTTGATAGCAGCGATGATTGGCCGGCATGCCCGAGCTACCCGAGGTCGAGACCGTTCGCCGCCAACTCGAGCCCGAGGCGCGCGGACGCACGATCGAGTCGGCCGAGATCCTCGATGAGCGCTGGACCCGCCCCGAGCTGCCGAGCCGGGTCGAGGAGGCGCTCGCCGGGCGGCGGATCGAGGGGGTCGGGCGCCGGGGCAAGTACCTGATCGTGGAGCTCGACGACGGCTCGTCGCTGGTCATGCACCTGCGGATGACCGGCAACCTGCTGATCCGCCCGCCGGGCGCGGACTCGGCCGTCGACCTGATGGAGGCGGATCGGCTCGGAGCGCCGCGCCTCTACGAGGCCGACGCCGACGCCCGCCACCTGCGAGCGAGGCTCATTCTCGACGACGGCTCCGAGCTCTGGTTCACCGACCCTCGGCGCTTCGGCCACGCGGTCGTGCTCGCCGCGGACAAGCTCGACTCGTACTTCGCTTCGCGGCTCGGGATCGAGCCACTCGGGGGCGAGCTGACCCCGCAGCGGCTGCTCGAGATCGCCGCCGACCGCCGCGCGCCGCTGAAGTCGTTCCTGCTCAACCAGACCGGGATCGCGGGGATCGGCAACATCTACGCGGACGAGGCGCTGTTTCGCGCCCACCTGCACCCGCTTTCGCCGGCCGGCTCGATGCGGCTCGAGCACGCCGAGGAGCTGGTGGACGGGATCGTCGACGCGCTCGAGGCCGGGCTCGCGAACGGGGGGTCGTCGATCGACGACTACCGCGACGCACGCGGCGAGCGCGGCTCGATGCAGGACGAGTTCCTCGTCCACACGCGCGAGGGCGAGCCGTGCCTGCGCTGCGGCGAGACCATCCGGCGCGTCGTCGTCGCCGGCCGCTCGACCTATTTCTGCCCGGGTTGCCAGAAGCGCCTGCGCGCCCGGCGCCGGCGAGGTCGGCGGTGAGCGCCGCCGAGGCGCCGCCCGACGGGTTCCTGGTCGGCCACTGGACCGACCCGGTGGGGGTCACCGGGTGCACCGCCGTGATCGCCCCGCCCGGGGCGCGCGGCGGGGTCGACGTGCGCGGCGGCGGCCCGGGGACGCGCGAGACCGATGTGATCGCGCCGCTGGCCGGCACCGGCGACGTGACCGCCGTCTGCCTCAGCGGCGGCAGCGCCTTCGGACTCGCCGCGGCCGACGGTGTCGTCGGCTGGTGCGAGCAGCAGGGGCGCGGGCACGAGACACCCGCCGGGCTGGTGCCGATCGTGCCCGCGGCGGTGATCTACGACCTGGCGACCGGCGATCCGTCGGCGCGCCCCGACGCGGCGGCCGGCTATGCGGCGTGCGAGGCAGCGTCGGCCGCGGTGCCGGAGCGCGGGCTCGTCGGGGCCGGCACCGGCGCGGCGGTCGGCAAGATCGCCGGTCGCGAGCGCGCAACCAGGACCGGGGTTGGATACGCGGCGGCGCGGACGGGCCTCGGACACCGGGTCGCGGCGCTTGCGGTCGTGAACGCGTTCGGCGACGTGATCGGGCCTGACGGCGAAGTGCTCGCAGGGCTGCGGAAGCCCGGGGACTCGACCGCCGACGTGATCGCCGCGATGACCGAGTTGCCGGACTGGCGCGCCCTCGAGGAGCGCAACACGACCCTGGTCTGCGTGATCACCGACGCGCCGCTCGACAAGCCGACCTGCACGCGGGTCGCGCGGATGGCGAGCGCCGGGGTCGCACGGGCGGTCGACCCGGTGTTCTCAGACGTCGACGGCGATGTCGCCTTCTGCCTCGCGTCCGGTCGGCCGGTCGGCTCGGACGCCGATGCGAACCGGTTCATCGCCCTGTCGGTCGGGACCGTCGCCGCGACCGTGACCGCGGCCGCGATCCGGGATTCCGCCCTCGGTTGATCAACGGGCTGGTGGCGGTGGGCGACCTCAACGGCGGGCCACGGGCATAGGATCGGCGCATGGCGATCGACGAGTTCCTGCTGCGGCGCTTCGAACGGCCCGATGAGGTGCGGAAGTTCACGCGCGGGCGCTTCGAGCTGGTCGAAATCGGCGGGATGACGATCGGACGCGCCACGTACGAGCCCGGCTGGAGGTGGAGCGAGCACGTCGGCTCGACCCCCGACGAGCGCTGCATGGTCGAGCACGTCGGCCTGGTCGTCTCGGGTCGCGCCGCGGTCGCGGGCCCCGACTACGAGGGCGTGATGGAGCCGGGCGACATCTTCGCCGTGCCGCCCGGTCACGACAGCTGGGTCGTCGGCGATGAGCCCTACGTCTCGCTGCACTTCCTCGGCGCCTCGGGCTACGCCGCGGACTAGTGCTTCGCCGTCCGGCGGCTCGGGCAACCTTTGACGGCTGGTGGCCGGCAAGTTCAAGACCGAGGCAATCGTCCTGCGCAGCATCCGGTACGGCGAGGCCGACCGGATCCTGCACCTCTACAGCGCCTCGGGAGGGCGGATCGGCGCGATCGCCAAGGGCGTGCGCAAGCCACGCTCGCGCTTCGGCGGTCGGCTGGAGCCGTTCTTTCGACTCGACCTGATCCTGCACCAGGGCCGCGGCGACCTGAGCACGGTGACCGCGGCGCACACGGTCGCCGCCCATCCCAACCTGCGCGCGGACGGGGCCGCGCTCGGGGCCGCGGCGCGCGCCTGCGATGCGGTGCTTCGCCTCTGCGACACCGAGGAGCCGAACCTCGCCGCCTACAACCTGCTCTGCCGCTACCTGGCGATCCTCGACGGGGCCGAGTCGCTCGACGGGCTCGGCAGCGCCGACGGCGCCGCCGGTCTGGGCACCGCGCTCGCCTTCCGGCTGAAGCTGGCGCTGGCGACCGGGTTCGCGCCCGAGCTCGCCGCTTGCGCGCGCTGCGGCGAGGCGGGCGAGCTGGTCGGCTTCTCGGGCGATGCCGGAGGCGTGGTCTGCGCCTCGTGCGAGCGCGGCGGGTTCCCCCTTTCGGGGGAGGCGCACGAGTTCATGGTCGCGGCGCTCGGACGCCCGCTCGCCCAGACCCCGGTCGCCGCTCCGCGCGCGCTGCGCCAGGCCGAGCGGGCGATCTCGGAGACGCTCGAGCACCACGCGAACGTGCAGCTTCGCGCCGCCGCCTAGGTGACGCGTCGCCTGCGCCGCGGGTCGATGCGCAAAGATCGGCCGATGTCCGACGAGCGGCGAGCCGAGTTGTCAGACGAGCGCCGCAACGACCTGGTCGACGCGCTCGGTGGCCCCCAGGGGATCGCGGACTCGAGCTTGCCCGCGCTCGCCTTCGTGATCGCCTACACCGCGGGGGGCAGCGATCTCTCGCTCGCGGTCTGGATCGCGATCGGGGTCGGGGCCCTGATCACGGTGTTCCGGATCCTGCGCCGCGAGCCGCTTCAGTACGCGTTCGCGGGGTTCGCCGGCGTCGCGCTCTCGGCCTTCATCGCCGATCGCACCGGTAAGGCGGAGAACTTCTTTCTCCCGGGACTCTTTCTCAACGCGGCCTATGCATCCGCCTACCTCGTCTCGATCGCGATCCGCCGGCCCCTGCTCGGCGTGCTGCTGGCACCGGTGCTCGGCGAGAAGGGCTGGCGCGAGGACCCGGCCCGGGTGGCCGTCTACACCCGCGCGAGCTGGATCTGGGTCGGCGTGTTCACCGCGCGGCTCGCGGTCCAGCTGCCGCTCTATCTCGCCGACGCGCTGCTCGCCCTCGGGATCGCGCGCACTGCGATGGGGCTGCCGATCTTCGCGGTCGCGATATGGCTGTCCTACCTGGTGATCCGGGAGGGCGCCGATCCGGACGAGCGTGCGGCGGCCCGCCGTATGCTCACCCCGGATTGAGCGAACCGCGCGAAACGATCGATTCCAGCCTGCGCGAGCGCGTCGAGCGCTGGGAGGCCGAGTATCTGTGGGAGCCGGCGACCAGGTCGTATCCGGCACATCGGCGCGAGCCGGAGGACGACAGCCCGGTGCGGACGCCGTTTCAGCGCGATCGCGACCGGATCGCGCACTCGAAGGCGTTCCGGCGGCTCAAGCACAAGACGCAGGTGTTCATCGCCCCCGAGGGCGACCACTACCGCACCCGGCTCACGCACACGCTCGAGACCTGCTTCATCGCCCGGACGGTGGCCCGGGCGCTGGGGCTCAACGAGGACCTGACCGAGGCGATCGGCCTCGGGCACGACCTCGGGCACCCGCCGTTCGGTCACATCGGCGAGGAGGCGCTCGACCAGGCGCTGCGTGACCACGGCGCCGAGGGCTTTCAGCACAACCGCCACTCGCTGCGCGTCGTCGACGAGCTCGAGCGCGACGGCCACGGGCTGAACCTGACCGAGCCGGTTCGCGACGGGATCCTCAACCACACCGGGCCTTCGAAGCCGGCGACGCTCGAAGGGCGGATCGTGCGGCTGGTCGACCGCGTGGCCTACATCAACCACGACATCGACGACGCGGTGCGCGCCGGGATCCTCGATGAGAACGACCTGCCGGAGGCGCAGATCGACCTGCTCGGCCCGACCGGCGCGGCGCGGATCGACACGCTCGTGCGTGACATCGTCGAGGTCTCGCGCGAGCGCGGCGACATCGCGCAGTCCGACGAGGTCGGCGGCGCGATGCTGCGGCTGCGCAAGTTCATGTTCGACCGCGTCTACCTCGGGCCGGAGGCGCGCAGCGAGCACGACCGGGTCCAGCGAACGCTGCGCGGCCTGTTCGACCATTACCTCGATGGCGCGGACGACCCGGCCGAGCTGCAGCGGGTGACCGACTACGTCGCCGGGATGACCGATCGCTTCGCGATCGCCAGCTACCGGAAGGTCGCGCTGCCCGAGGAGTCGCGCCTGTGAGGCGGAGCGCGGCAGCACGAAGCCGAACCGCGCCGTCGTTGAGGCGCCTGAGCTGATGGCCCTGTTCACCGCGGCATCGGTGGAGAGGGTGAAGGAGGCCTCCGACATCGTCGAGGTGATCTCCGCGCACACCGACCTGCGGCGCTCCGGGGTCCGGTACACCGGGCTGTGCCCGTTTCACGACGAGCGCTCGCCGTCGTTCTCGGTCGACCCGACGGACAAGCTCTACCACTGCTTCGGCTGCGGGGTGGGGGGCGACGTGATCAAGTTCGTGGAGGAGAAGGAGGGCCTCGCGTTTCCCGACGCCGTGGAGGCGCTGGCGGACCGTTACGGGGTCGAGCTCGAGCGCGAGGAGGAGGATCCCCGCGCCGAGGAGCAACGGCGCAAGCGCGCGCGGCTGACCGAGTTGCTCGAGCGCACCGCCGGCTTCTACGCGACCTTCCTTCGCGACGCTCCGCAGGCGTCGAGGGCGCGCGACTACCTCGCCTCGCGCGGGCTCGGTGCCGAGGCGCTCGAGGAGTTCGGGGTCGGCTGCGCCCCGGGCACCTGGGACACGGTGCTGATCCGCGGCCAGCGAGCCGGTTACTCGATCGAGGAGATCGAGGCGGCCGGCCTGATCCTCAAGAGCCAGAAGGGGCGCGGCCACTACGACCGCTTCCGCTCGCGGATCATCTTCCCGATCCGTGACGCGCGCGGGCGGGTGCAGGGCTTCGGTGCTCGCGCCCTGCTGCCCGACCAGAAGCCCAAGTACGTGAACTCGCCGGAGGGCGAGCTGTACTCGAAGCGGCGCACGCTGTACGGGATCGAGCGCTCGCGCGCGCAGATCGTCAAGAGCGGGCGCGCGGTGGTGGTCGAGGGCTACACGGACGTGATCGCCTGTCACCAGGCCGGGATCCGCGACGCGGTCGCGATCATGGGCACGGCGATCACGCCCGAGCAGGTGAAGCTGCTGTCCGCCTACGCCGAGGAGGCGGTGCTGGCGCTCGACGCCGACCGCGCCGGGCGCGAGGCGATGCTGCGAGCGCAGGCGGTCGGGGGCAAGCGGCTGCGCCTGAGGGTGGCGCGGATGCCCGAGGGCGAGGACCCGGCCGACCTGCTCGCCGGCGGCGACGGCGCGAGCGCGACCGCGTTTCGCGACGCGATCGACGCGGCTGAGGACCTGCCCGTGTTCCACGTCCACACGCTGCTCGACGACGGCGATCTGAGCTCGCCGTCGGGGCGCGACCGGGCGCTCGACGAGGTCGTCGCGGTGATCGCCACGCTGCCCGACTCGATCACCCGCGAGGAGCTGATGCGGGAGGTCGCCAACCGCCTCGACGCCGACCCGGGCCTGGTCGCGCGGCGCACCGCGGCGGCGGCCGGCGGGCCGAAGCCGGGGGCGCGCGCCCCGGAGCCCGAGGCCGCGCCGCAGGGCGAGTCGGCGGCGCGCGCGCCGACGCAGGCGCTGAACTCGCGCGAGTTGCGCGAGCTGGCGCTGTTGGCAATGTGCGTGCGGCTGCCGGCCGAGGGCCAGGACGTGCTCGCCAAGCTCACCGACGCCCATTTCTCGCGCCCGGTCGCCGCCCGCGCTCGGGTCTGGATCCGCGACCATCTCGACGACCCGCTCGCGGGTCTCGGTCGCGACGACGAGGAACTGCTCGCCTACGTCACCGACGTCAAGATGCGCGCCGAGGAGGAGCCGGCCAGCGCGGAGGCGATGGAGCTCAGCCTGCTCGAGCTCGAGGTCGCAAAGCTCGACGACGAGATCGCGGCCGCCGCGACCAACGGCGGCGCCCCGCCCGTCGAGCTGCAGCGCCGCCGCGCGGAGCTCACGGAGCGGATCGCGCGGGCGCAGTCGTAGGGCGTTCAGTGGCGCACGCTGGCAGTCGAACACACGTTCGCTGTTCCGTCCGGCCGAGCGCGATACTCGATGCATGGACAGGGATCGGCTCGAGGGTTGGCTCCAGAGTGGGCTCTCGCTTCGCCGAGATCGGCGAGCTCGTCGGCCGCGATCCGTCGACGGTGGGCTACTGGTGCCAGAAGTACGGCCTTGACGCCGAACGGTCGGTCGCCGCACGCCGCCCGCGGTCCGCCTGACCCGTGAGCAGCTGAGCCCGCTGGTCGAGCCAGGGACTGACGCATCCGCGAGATCGCTGAAGCGGCTCGATCGGAGCTCAACGTACCGTCCGGCTATTGGCTGCACGCGCTGGGGACTGACCACAGCTCCGATCGGAACTGCGCCGCGCCGAAGCCGTCGCCGCAGAACCCGGTCCGGCGCGTTGCCGGTACCATGGCGCTGACCGAGTTCGCCCTGCGCTGGCACGGCCATAGCGCTGCCGCGAGTGCAAGACGTGCGGCGGTGGCCGACGCCCGCAGACGCCGCGGATCAAGCGAGCGCTCGTCGACGAGCGCGGCGGGCATGCGCGTCTGTGCCGCTACGACCGAGCTCCGGTCGGCGCTCCAGTTCCACCACCTCGAACCCCGAGGACGAAGGCCTTCGCCGTCGCCGGACGCGCGGACGACTCGCTCGCTCGCCGGCCCGCGGCGCGAGGCGGAGAAATGCGTTCTGCTGTGCGCGAACTGTCACGCCGAGGTCGAGGCCGGAGTCGCTAGCCTGCCGGACAGGTCGCGACGCGATGCGGTCCCGCGCGGCGTGACGCATCGGACGACCGGATCCGGGGTAGCTCAATTGGCAGAGCAATCGGCTGTTAACCGAAAGGTTGTGGGTTCGAGTCCCACCCCCGGAGCTCTCAGGAACGCGCCAGTTGCTCGACCAACTCGGCGCCGCGCTCCGCGCCGTCGTTGTCGGCGGCCCAGGCCTCGATCTCGCGCGCCCGCTCGCGCAGCGACGGATCCCCCAACGCCCGGCGTACCGTGAGGCGCAGCGCCGCGGGTGAGACCAGCCGCCAGGGCAGCATCAGCCCGGCTCCCGACCAGGCGACCCGGGCGCCGTTCTCCGCCATGTCGCCGACCGCCGGGCAGCAGACCAGCGGGGTCCCGGCCGCGAGCGCCCGGGCGACCGTGCCGTGCCCGCCGTGGCAGAGGACGAGATCGGCGGCGCCCATCGCCTGCGTGTAGCTGAGCCAGTCGACCACGAGCGCGTTCGGGGGTGGCGGCGGAAGGGGATCGGGCGGCGCGTGACGGTTGGTCGTCGCCAGGACGCGGACCGGCTCGTCCGCGAGCGCCTCGAGCGCCACCCGGAGCAGGCGGCAGTCGGGATCCTGGGCGGTCGACGGCGCGACCAGCACGAGCGGCGCGTCGCCCGGCGGCAGCTCGACATCCGGGTAGGGGAGCTCGAACGGCATCGGGCCCGTGACCCTGACCTCGGCCGGCCAGCGGCGCGGGTACTCGAGCTGCGGGAAGGTCGCGACCAGCGCGAGGCTCTGGGAGATCCCGCCGTGGAGTCGCTCGGTCGGCGGGAGGCCGACCTGGGCACGCGACTCGTTGAGCTCGGCGCGCCCGCGCTCCAGCCCACCGAGCAGGACGGGGAGGGCCGCTCGCCACACTGCGCGCCCGAGCGGGGTGCGCGGCGGCATCGCCCCGAACGCGAAGAACGGCAGCCCCGGCTCGTGCACCGGGTACACGTGCGGGATCAGGGTCGCCCGGCGCAGCCCGGCGCGCTCGGCGGCGAGCGCCGGCGCGAGGGTGAGGATGTCGGAGACGACGACGTCGTAGCGCTCGGACTCGAGCATCGGGAGCATCGCGAGCGCGGCCTCGGCCGCGCTCGGGTCGGCGCTCTCGTCGGGCGGGCGCGGGGGGAATGTCTGGTACTCCTGCGCCGCGACGAACCCGAGCCCGATCCCCTCGACCGCCTCGCGCCAGTGCTCCCAGGTCTCGACCACGACCTCGTTGCCGCGCTGCGCCAGCGCCCTGGCGAGCGCGATCGCGGGGAACGCGTGCCCGGGATCGCCGAACGCCGCGACCATCACCCGGGCGCCGCTCATCGCGCGCTCCCGGCGCACCGGCGCCTGCAAGATCCGTTTCCGGCGCGACCGCGCGGTTTGACCGGAGGGTTCACGTCGCCGACCATTGTCGAAGATGCGAAGCCGACCTCGTGATCCCGCTCGCCGCCTGCGCATCGCCGTCGAGCGGCTGCCACGCCGCACCAAGGAGGCGATGCTGCGCGGCATCGCCACCAACCGGATCATCGTCGGCGCCTACGTCGACAGCAGCTCGGGCGGCATCTGCCCGATGCTCGCCGCGCACCGCAACGGCGGCCGCACGGACGTCGCCGCCTTCGCGCGCGCCTGGGACGAGTACACGAACCCGCGCCGGCCGCGGCGCGCGACCAGACGCGAGGTCGCGACCCTCAGGTCCTTGATCGAGTCGAGCCTCGACGTCGACACCTCGCTGGACCACGTCTCGATCGCCGAGCTCGCCGCGCAGATCCGCTCCGAGCGCCGCCAGCGCGCCGGTCATATCGAGCCGGCGCCGGCCGTGACCCCGCCGGAACCGGCCGACGCGCCGATCCACGTGCGCCGCCGCCAGCCCAAGTCGGACCTACTCAGCGCGACCGAAGCCGAGCTCGTCGGCCCGTAGCCGGGCGGCGAGCGGCGAACGAAGAGCGGCGCCGCTAAAGCATCTCCCCGGGCCGCGTGAACACGATCTCGGGGATCAGGCAGTACCGCGAGGTGCGCAGCAGATAGCGCACTGCCTCGGCGATGTCCTCCGGTCGGATCATCTTCTCGGCCGGGACCTGCTCCTTGACGAACTCGGTCATCGGCGTGTCGACGAACCCGGGGCAGAGAGCCGTGACCTGGATCCCGTCGTCGACGTGCTCCTTCTGGGTCGCCTGGCTGAAGCCGACGACGCCGGCCTTGGTCGCCGAGTAGACGCTCAGCCAGGCCTGCCCGGTCTTCCCAGCGATCGAGGCGGTGTTGGCGATCAGCGCCTTGCCGTGCTCGGCGCCCGCCTCCTTGAGCATCGGCAGCGCCTCGCGGGTCGTGATGATCACGCCGCGCAGGTTGGCGCCGATCTGGATGTCGAGCTTCTTCGCCGTGATCTCGGTCATCGCCTCGCCGATCCCGACGCCGGCGTTGTTGGCCAGCACGTCCAGGCGGCCGAACCGCTCGCGGTGGGCGGCGACCATCGCGACGATCTGCTCCTCCTCGGTCATCATCGCCGGCACCGCCTGCACGTCGATTCCGGCCTCGCGCAGCCCGGCCGCCGCCGCCTCGAGCTTGTCGGGGCGCCGGGCGGAGATCGTCACCCCGTAGCCGTCCTCGCCGAGCGCGCGCGCGATCGCCAGACCGATCCCGCTCGAGCCCCCTGTGATCAGCGCCGCCCGTTCCGCCACTGCTGCTCCTCTCGCTCCGTTGGCCGTGTCGCGGCGCCACCCTATCGGGGTGGAGGCGCGCGTACGGCTTAGACGGTGATTAGCCGGCCT
Organism: uncultured Solirubrobacterales bacterium; assembly: GCA_963781265.1. Classification (GTDB taxonomy): domain Bacteria; phylum Actinomycetota; class Thermoleophilia; order Solirubrobacterales; family 70-9; genus WHSW01. The sequence goes on along the minus strand of CAWAFH010000002.1, from coordinate 8,311 downwards.
CCCTATATTGGCGCCGGTGCGACCCCGACCTCCGCGCGCCATCATCCTCGCCCTGGCAGGGCTCCTGCTCGTCGCGCTCGCCGGCTGCGGCAGCGACGACTCGAGCGACGATCCGACCCAGAGCGCCCCGGCCGCGTCCTCGTTCCCGCCGGTCGACGGGGGGACCCTCGACGATCTGATCGCTGACTCGGAGGCCGGCGACGACCTCGTGGTGTCGCCCGCCGGGAAATCGTTCACGGTCGGTCGCAACCGCTTCGGATTCGCCGTCTTCACCGTCGACCGCGAGCAGATCACCGACGCCAACGTCGCCATCTACGCAGCCCACGGTCCCGGCGGCAAGGCCGAGGGCCCGTTCCCGGCCCGGGTCGAGAGCCTCGAGACCGAGCCCGCGTTCACGGCGCAGACGACCTCGGGAGACCCGGACGCGGCGAAGGCCGTCTACGTCACCGACCTGCAGCTCGACCAACCGGGCGAGTGGCGGCTGGTGGCCCTGGTCGAGCGCGACGGCAAGTACTCGGCCGTGCGCATCCCCAGCATCGTCGCCAAGACGTCCGCCGAGGACAGGGTGCCCGAGGTCGGCGAGCAGGCTCCGGTCATCCACACGCCCACCAAGGGCGACGTCGGCGACATCACCGAGATCGACACCCGGGTGCCGCCCGACGACATGCACGACGTCGACTTCGCCGACGTCGACGGCAAGAAGCCGACGGTGCTGCTGTTCGCGACCCCGGCCCTGTGCCAGAGCCGCGTCTGCGGTCCGGTGGTCGACGTCGCCGAGCAGGTCAAGCGCGACCGTCCGGACGACGCCAACTTCATCCACATGGAGATCTGGAACGACAACGACCCGAGCAAGGGCCCCCGCTCCCAGGTGCTCGACTACGGCCTGCGCACCGAGCCGTGGCTGTTCGTGGTCGACTCCGACGGCAAGGTCTCGACCCGGATCGAGGGCGCGTTCAGCGTCGACGAGCTCAACCAGGCGCTCGATCGCGCCCAGTAGGCCCCACCTTCAGTCGTCGCCGTTGAGGCGGCGCATCTCGACCCCGACGCTGAGCTTCGCCTCGGCCACCCCGCGGTAGACGCCGCGAATCGGCGGCACGTCGCGGTAGTCACGGCCGTGGCCGATCTTCACGTGGGTCGCCCCGGCGCGCCCGCGGTTGGTCGGGTCGACGCCGATCCAGCGGCGCCGGCCGTCGGTGTCGGGCAGCAGCCCCTCGAGCCACGCGTGGGTCTGGACTTCGACCGAGTCCTCGCCGCCGTCCTGCGCGGCCGCGAACAGGTAGCCGGAGACGTAGCGGGCGCCGACCCCGTGGTGGCGCAGGACCATCGCCCCGAGGTGGACGAAGTCCTGGCAGACGCCGGCCCCGCCCTCCAGCAGGTCGGCGACGGTCGAGCCGACGAACGTCGCGCCCGAGCGGTATTCGAACCGCGCCGGGATCGCCTCGGCAACCGCCATGGCCGTCGCCAGCGGGGTCTCGCCCCGGACCTCGACGGCGAGCTGCTCGACCGCCCCGCCGGGCGGGGTCGGCTCGGTCGCCAGCAGGAACTCCCCGGCCGCCGCGCGATAGTCGTCGCCGCCGATCAGCTCCCAGCCACCGCTGGGATCGACTTCCTGCTCGCTCGTCGTGACCCTCATCCGCGCCTCGACGGCGAGCCGCTCGTGCGGCTCGGTGACGCCGAACTCGATCACCTCGGAGCCGAAGTAGTCGCGGTACTGGTGCAGGCGCGACTCGGGGTCGACGCGGAAGCTGAAGTCGCTCAGCGACTGGTGCGGGGTGGTGGCCGGCTTGACGCGAAGCACGTTGAGGTTGTCGCGGACCGGCGCCGAGTAGTCGTACCCGGTCGCGTAGGTGATCTGGAAGTTCATCCCGAGACCACCTGCGGCTGGGCGACGGCGCCGCCGAAGTAGCGCTTCTCGATCTCGGTGTCGGCCTCCGCCAGCTCGTCGGCGACGTGCTCGAGCAGCTGCGCGAGCCGGCCGACCGGCTCGATCCCGGTCGCGGCCCCGTGATGGAACTCGAGCTCGGCGCGCAGCCGCGCCAGGCGGAGCAGGGGAGGGGCGGTGCGGTAGCTCGGGTCGGCGTCGCGAAGCCGGGCGTGGACGAGCTCGAGCGCCGCCGCGACCGAGTGCGGATAGGTCGGCTCGAAGAGCAGGAACTGAGCGACGGGGTACGCGTCCGCCGGTCCGGGGATCGAGCGCCGGAACGCCTCGAGGCCGCCGATCGCCTGCAGGAGAGCCGCCGCCGGGCCCTCCTCGGCGGGGCGCTCGGTGAGCTGCGGGACGATCGAGATCCGCAGCATCCGGACCATCATGCTGGCGCCCTCGGCGTGGCGGCCGGCGGACAGGAAGGCGTAGGCCTGGTCGCGCAGCATCGTCTCATCGGCGAGCCCCCACCACAGCGCGCAGCGCTCGCGCACGTACGAGTAGACGGAGTACGGGCCGGTGCGCAGCGCCGAGCCGAGGTCGGAGGTGTCGAGTTCGAGGTAGAGCGTGTTGAGCGACTGCCACATCTCGCGCGAGACGACGTCGCGGACGCGCTTGGTGCCCTCCCGGGCGCGTTCGACGCAGGCGGTCACCGACGCGGGGCTGTCAGCGTCGAGGGTGAGCGCGCGCACCGCGGTGTCGGCGCCGACCGGCTCGTCGGTGATCGCGCCGTCGGCTCCGAGCGCCGCCATCACCGTCTCCCAGGGCAGGTTCGAGCTGTCGGGTCCGCCCGGCGACTGGAGGCTCGCGCGGAAGAGCCCGTCGAGCATGCGCGCGGTGTCGTCGGCGCGGGCCACGTAGCGGCCGATCCAGTAGAGCTCGTGGGCGATCCTGGCGAGCATCAGCGCCGGGCCCGCTGTTGCTGTTGCTGCTGTTCCTGGCCGGTCCAGGTCGAGTGGGGGATCGCCGGTAGCTCGGGCAGCTCGCCGCCGCGCCCGATCGTCCCGGGGACCGCCTCGGGCCCGCCCTCGCTCAGCACCCACGTGTCCTTGGAGCCGCCGCCGCGAGACGAGTTGACGATCATCGAGCCCTCCTCGAGCGCTACCCGGGTGAGCCCGCCGGGGACGATCCGCAGCTCGGAGCCGTAGACGGCGAAGGGGCGCAGGTCGACGTGGCGGGGAACGATCTCGCCGCTCTCCGAGACGGTCGGGGTGGTGGAGAGGTTGACCACCTCCTGGCCGATCCAGCGGGCCGGGTCGGCCAGGACGAGCTCGCGCTGGCGCGCGATCGCCTCGTCGGAGGCGCGCGGGCCGATGAACACGCCCTTGCCGCCGGATTCGCCGGTCGGCTTCACCACGAGCCGGTCGAGGTTGGCGAGCACATGCTCGCGCTGCTCGGGGTCGCGCAGCAGGTACGTCGGCACGTTGTCGAGCAGCGGCTCCTCGCCGAGGTAGTAGCGGATCATCTCGGGGACGAAGCTGTAGACCGCCTTGTCGTCGGCGACCCCGGTGCCGACGGCGTTGGCCAGCGCCACGGTGCCGGCCCGGTAGGCGCGGATCAGCCCTGGCACCCCGAGCAGCGAGTCCGGGCGGAACTCCAGCGGATCGATGAAGTCGTCGTCGAGGCGGCGGTAGATCGCGTCGACGCGGGCCAGGCCCTCGGTCGTCCGCATGTAGACGATGTCGTCGCGGACGACCAGGTCACCGGCCTCGACCAGCTCGACCCCCATCTGGCGCGCGATGAACGAGTGCTCGAAGTAGGCGGAGTTGGCGGGCCCCGGGGTCCACACGACCACCGTCGGATCGCGGCCGGGCGCCGGGGCGATCTCGCGCAGCGCGCTGAGGAGCAGCTGCGGATAATGGTCGACCGGTCGCACCCGGTAGCCGGTGAACAGCTCCGGTGCGAGCCGCGTCATCGCGAGCCGGTTCTCGAGCACGTATGAGATCCCGGACGGGGTGCGGCAGTTGTCCTCGAGCACTCGCCAGCGCCCGTCGGCGTCGCGGACCAGGTCGCAGCCGGCGACGTGGCAGTAGATCCCGCCCGGCGGGCGGACACCGTGGACGGCGCGCCGGAACTGCGGCGAGCCGAGCACGAGCTCCCAGGGGACGATCCGCTCGCGCACGATCTCGCGGCCGTGGTAGATGTCGTCGATGAAGGTGTTCAGCGCCCGCAGCCGCTGGGCGAGGCCGCGCTCGATCGACCCCCACTCGCTCGCCGGGATGATCCGCGGCACGAGGTCGAGCGGGAACGGCCGGTCCTGGACGCCGGCGCCGTCGGGGTCGGTGATCGCGAAGGTGATCCCCTGCTGGCGGAAGATCTCGTCGCGGCGGCGGCCCAGGTCGACCAGCGTCAGGCGGCCCATCGAGTCGAGGGTCGAGACGAGGTCGTCGGCCTGGCTGCGAGGTACCCCGGGGGCGCTGAACAGCTCGTCGACGAACCCCTCGTAGGGCTTGTAGCTGCTCGACTCGCCGACGAGCCGGGCGGGTGATGTGCTCTGAGCGTCCTCGGGCATTCGGGCCAGCTTCTCCGCCATTCTCCTACCCGAGCCTAGGAGCGGGCGTGCCGTTCACCTATCGCCTGCTGTCGAAAGCCAGCGCGGCGGCGTCCTACTCGGTGGACAAGCGCTCCCTCGGCCGAATCCGCCTGCGCGTAGGATCCGCCGCGGTGACCGAGCACGACTACGTGATCGTCGGCGCCGGCTCGGCGGGCTGCGTGCTCGCCAACCGGCTCAGCGAGGACCCCTCGGTCCGGGTGCTGCTGATCGAAGCCGGCGGGCGCGACCGCCACCCCAACATCCGCATCCCGGCCGCGTTTCCCAACCAGTTCCACACGAAGCTCGACTGGGACTACGCCACCGAGCCCGAGCCCGCCGTCAACGGGCGCTCGCTGTTCGTCCCGAGAGGCAAGTCGGTGGGGGGCTCGAGCTCGATGAACGCGATGCTCTACGTCCGCGGCCGGCCGCTCGACTACGACCTCTGGGTCGAGCAGGGCGCACCCGGGTGGGGATGGGACGACGTGCTGCCCTACTTCATGCGCTCGGAGGACAACGCCCGCGGGCGCTCGGAGTTCCACGGCGCCGGCGGCGAGTTGCGGGTCTCCGAGCAGCGCTCCCCGCGGGCCGTCGACGCGAAGCTGATCGAGGCCAGCGTCGCCGCCGGGATCCCGCGAATCGACGACTACAACGGGCCCGAGCAGGACGGCGTCTCGATGTTCCAGGTGACCCAGCGCGACGGTGGCCGCTGGAGCGCGGCGGACGCCTTCCTGCGCCCGGCGCTCAGGCGCCCGAACCTCGATCTGGTCACCGGCGCGACCGTGCTCGGGCTCGAGCTGGAGGCCGGTCGCGCTTCCGGGGCGCGCTATGCGAAGGGCCGCGGCTCGCCGCAGGTGGCCCGGGCGACGGGCGAGGTCATCCTGAGCGCCGGCGCGATCGGTTCGCCGCAGATCCTGATGCTCTCCGGCGTCGGGGCCCCCGACGAGCTGCGCGCCGCCGGGGTCGAGGCGCGCCACGAGCTGCCCGGCGTCGGGCGCAATCTTCAGGACCATCCGTTCCTCACCGTGCTCTCGGAGATCTCCGAGACGGGAACGCTCTACGGCGCCGACAAGCCGAAGTTCATGCTCGAGTGGCTGTTGCGCCGCTCCGGGCCGCTGACCTCGACCGCGGCCGAGGTCTGCGCGTTCGTTCGCTCGCGGCCCGGGTTGCCGGCCGCCGACCTGCAGTTCCACATGGGCGGGTTGTACTTCGATGACCATGGCGCCGAGGAGTTCGACGGCGACGCGATCACGATCGCCCCGGTGCTGGTCAGCCCGAGGTCGCGCGGCCAGGTGTGGCTGCGCTCGGCCGATCCGCAGGCGAAGCCGCGGATCCTCACCAACTCGCTCTCCGAGCCCGAGGACCTCGCCTCGATGGTCGCCGGGGTCGAGCTGGCGCGCGAGATCGCCGCGAGCTCACCGCTCGCCGAGATCGTCGTCCGCGAGCTGAAGCCGGGCCCGGAGGCGAGCGGCCGTGAGGCGATCGAGGCCGCGGTCCGCGAGCGGCTCGAGCTGATCTACCACCCGGTCGGGACCTGCCGGATGAGCGACGACTCCGACGGCGCGGTGGTCGACTCGCAATTGCGCGTTCACGGGCTCGACGGCCTGCGGGTGGTCGACGCGTCCATCTTCCCGCTGATCCCGGGTGGCAACACGCACGCGCCCGTGATGATGGTCGCCGAGCGCGCCGCCGACCTGATCCGCGGCCGCGTCGGCACCCCGGCGTAGGCGGTTCGCGGCGCCGTGCGGATCCAACTCGTGACGCAGATGTGGCCGAGCGAGGCTCAGCCCGACCTCGGGAGCTTCCTGGTGCCCGTGGTGCGCGAGCTTCGCGGGCTCGGCCACGAGGTCGAGCTGAGCGCGATCTCGGAGCGCGGCGGTGGCCCGAGCAAGTACGTCCGCCTGTCGGCGACGGCGGTGCGCTCGGCGCGCCGCTTCCGTCCAGATGTGGTCTTCGCGCACTTCCTCTTCCCGGCCGGCGCGGCGGCTGCGATGGCCGCCGCGGCAGCCAGGGCGCCGCTGGTCGTGATGGCCCACGGCCAGGACGTCGCCAACCTCGAGTCGATGCGCTGGGTGCGGCGCCCGACCCGGGCCGTGCTGAGCCGAGCGAGTGAGCTGATCGTCAACTCGCACTGGCTCGGCGAGCGGTTACGCGCCCAGCTCCCGGGCTCGGCCGACGAGTTCGAGGTGATCGACTGCGGCGTCGACCTGGAGGACTTCGCACCGCGCCCCGCCGCTGCGGCGCGCGAGACGCTCGGCTGGGGCGCGGACGGCCCGGCGTTCGTCTGCGTGGGCTCGCTGATCGAGCGCAAGAACGTGGTCGAGCTCGCCGACGCCTTCGCGCGCCTCGGGCGTGGCTCGCTTGCCTTCGTCGGCGACGGCCCGCTGCGCGCAGCGCTCGAGCCGCGCGAGCGGGTGCTCGTGGTCGGGCGGGTCGGCCACGAGTCGGTGCCCGAGTGGATCGCCGCCGCCGATGTCCTCTGTCAGCCGTCGAAGCGCGAGCCGTTCGGACAGGCGGCCCTCGAGGCGATGGCGATGGCGCGGACCGTGGTCGCGACCGAGGTCGGTGGGCCGGCCGAGTTCGTCTCCCCGGACGCCGGTGTCCTGGTCGACCCAGACGACCCCGACGCTCTGACCGCGGCGCTCGAGCGCGCCGTGGCGATGCCGTCGCCGAACCAGGCCGCGCGCGACGCGGCCGCCGAGCACGAGGTCGGCCGTCAGACCGCGCGCATGGCCGCGGTCCTGGAGCGGGCGATCGCCGACCGGACCTAGCGCCGCCGCCCGAGCCCGCCGCCCGATCCCCCATACTCGCGGCACCCGGGCCGGTAGCTCAGTTGGTAGAGCAGCGGACTCATAATCCGTAGGGCGGAGGTTCGATCCCTCCCCGGCCCATCGATAGACAAGCCACAGACGGCCCTCTACGGAGGGTCGTTTCGTTTAGGTGGGCAACCGTTTGGGCAACCCCGGGCGGCCGGAGAGTTCTACGGGGATTCTTCGTCCTGCTTTGCATGGAAGGCGATGCATAGGAAGGAGGGTTGCGCGGACCGCCCGTCGGGACCACTTCCATCATCCGCTGGAGAAGCCGGGGTCGTCTGATCCTCGGCGGTGGATGATCGTCAGGCCGATCCGCCGCGCCAGCAGGTCGGTTTGCTCGCGAGCATGCCGGGAGGAGATCGTGCCCCAACCCGGCACCCGTACTTTGATCGCGATCGCCGTCTGCTCCGCGGCGGCGGTCAGCTCGATCTCGGCGTCCGCCGGCTGGCCGTGGCAGTGCAGCCGAGTCGGGTCCTCGCTCGCCACCAGCCGGGTCTCGTCTTCGCTCATCAGGGCCCACCCGAGTTCGCCGATCACCTGATGACAGATCGATCGAGCCTCCGTGCGATCGATGGGCGCGTGCAACGTCATCGCAGCCCGGGACATCACCCAGGACTTTGCCACGGGCCGCCGGTTCAGAGAAGGTGACCGAGCCGTTAGCGATGTCGCAAGGTCGTTAGTTGCCCACGACCACCCTTCGATGGCGCTTGGCATGAGGGCGTCGACATGACCACGCCCAAAGCCATAGAGCCGACTTCTCTTCATCTGAGGCCGGCAGTCCACCGAGGCGCTCTTCGATCGACTCGAGAGATGCGCCCTCACGAGTCCAGCGCGCGATCTTGGTTCGGACGTCTCCCATCGGGACACCTCCTGGGTCGGAACTAGTCCGCGCCCCGGTCGTGCCTCCCACCGTCGTGCCGGACTACGGCGAAGCACCTACGTTAGCTAGTCGGTCAAGCCGGTTGAGGATGCCACCCGCGCGTGGCTGCGGCCTCGGGGTTCAGAGCATGCGCTTTGGACGAAAAGCGGTAGTACCGCTTCGCATGG
>CAWAFH010000001.1:0-176609 GCA_963781265.1 uncultured Solirubrobacterales bacterium | reverse complement strand
GCTTGCCCAGCATCGAGGCCGCGGAGAAGCCCTCGGCGGTCCGCTCCTCGGCCTCGGTCACGCTCAGGTCGCCGAGCCGGCGCAGCACCTGCTGGAGCGCGTCGCGGTCCTTGGCGAGCGCATCGGGGTGCAATAGCTGAAGCGAGCGCTCGACCTCCTCCAGCGCCTCCGGGTTGATCAGCTCGCGCAGCTCGTCCGCGCCCAGCAGCTCGGAGAGCAGGTCACGGTCGAGGGCGAGCGCTGCCGCCCGGCGCTCGGCGTTGGGCGTGTCGCCCTCGTACATGTAGGTGGCGACGTAGTCGAAGAGCAGTGACGACGCGAACGGCGAAGCGGACTGCGTCTCGACCTCGACCAGCGTGATCTTGCGCGAGTGCAGGTCGCGCAGCAGCTCCACCAGCGCCGGGAGGTCGAGCACGTCGCGCAGGCACTCGCGGTAGGTCTCGAGGATGACCGGGAAGCGCGGGAAGTCCTTCGCGACCTCGAGCAGGCTCTGCGACTTGAGCCGCTGCTGCCACAGCGGCGTGCGCTTGCCCGGGTAGGCGCGCGGGATCAGCAGGCTGCGGGCGGCGTTCTCGCGAAAGCGGGCGCCGAACAGCGCCGAGCCGCCGAGCTCGCGGACGACCAGGTCCTCGATCTCGTCGGGCTCGAGCATCACCATCGACGCGTCCGGCGGTTCGTCGGCGTCGGGCAGGTGGACGACGATCCCGTCGTCCGACCAGATCGCGTCGGCTTCGAGGTCGAGCTCGTCGCGGATCCGCGCCGAGAGCGCGAGGCCCCACGCGGCGTGCACGCGCCCCCCGAACGGCGAGAGCACGCACAGGCGCCAGTCGCCGATCTCGTCGCGGAACTTCTCGACCACGAGCGTCTCGTCGGAGGGCACGACCCGGGTCGCGGCCTGCTGTTCGAGCAGGTACGCGACCAGGTTCTGAGCCGCGCGCGGATCGAGGTCGTACTCGGAGGCGAGCTGCTCGGGGTCCTTGCCGACCGCTTCGCGCGAGAAGGCGCCGATCGCACGGCCGAGCTCGGGCGGGCGCCCGACCCCGTCACCCCGCCAAAAGGGCACGGCGCCGGGCACGCCCGGCGCCGGGACGACGATCACCCGGTCGCGGGTGATGTCCTGGATCCGCCAGGTGGTCGCGCCGAGCAGGAAGGTCTGGCCGGGCCGGGCCTCGTAGACCATCTCCTCGTCGAGCTCACCGACCCGGCGGCCGTCGGGGAGGTGGACGCCGTAGAGGCCTCGGTCGGGGATCGTCCCGGCGTTGGTGACCGCGAGCTGACGGGCTCCCTTGCGGCCGCGCACGGTGCCGGCGGTGCGGTCCCAGACCAGCCGCGGGCGCAGCTCGGCGAACTTCTCGGACGGGTAGCGCCCGTCGAGCATGTCGAGGACGTTCTCGAGCTGCTCGCGCGACAGGTCGGAGAACGGCTCGGTCGCGGTCACCACGCGCTCGACCTCGTCGACCTGCCACTCGTCGTCGGCGACCATCGAGACCAGGTGCTGGGCGAGCACGTCGAGCGGGTTGCGCGGGATCACCGTCTCCTCGATCTCGCCGTCGCGCATCCGCTTCGCGACGACCGCGCACTCCAGCAGGTCGGCGCGGAACTTCGGGAAGATGCGGCCCTTCGAGACCTCGTTCAGCTGGTGGCCCGCCCGCCCCACCCGCTGCAAACCGCGCGAGACCGACTTGGGCGACTCGACCTGGATCACGAGGTCCAGGGCGCCCATGTCGATCCCGAGCTCGAGCGAGCTCGTGGCGACCAGGCACGGGAGCTTGCCGGACTTGAGCAGCTCCTCGACCACGACGCGTTCCTCGTGGGCGAGGCTGCCGTGGTGGGCGCGGGCGATCTCCTCGAACGGCTCGCCGCTCGCCGCTCGCCCCTCGCCGCTCGATTCCGGCCCGCCTTCGAGCAGCGAGCCCGCGTGCTCCGTTGCTGGGAGCTCCTCGTGCGGTTGCTCGTTGTGCAGCTCGTTGAGGCGCTTCGCGAGCCGCTCGGCGCCGCGGCGGTTGTTGACGAAGATGATCGTCGAGGTGTGCTCGCGGACCAGCTTCAGCAGCTCCGGGTAGATCGCCGGCCAGATCGAGCGCGGGTTGGCGGCCGGATCGAGCGTGGACTCGATCGGGCCGGGATCGATGCGGTCGGGGGAAAGGTCCGGCATGACCTGTCCGTCGCCGCTCGCCGCTCGCCGCTCGCCGCTCGGGTCCGCTCCGGGCTCGGTCATGTCCTCGACCGGGACGACGATCTGCAGGTCGAGGTCCTTGCGAACGCCCGCGTTGACGATCTCGCACTCACGCTTCGGGCCGACCAGGAACCGAGCGATTCGCTCCAACGGGCGCTGGGTGGCCGAGAGCCCGATCCGCTGCGGCTCGCGATTGCCCCCCTCCGCAACCAGGTGCGAGAGCCGCTCGAGCGTCAGCGCCAGGTGAGCGCCGCGCTTCGACTGGGCGACGGCGTGGATCTCATCGACGATCACCGCTTCGACCCCGGTCAGGATCTCGCGGACCTGCGAGGTGATCATCAGGTAGAGCGACTCCGGGGTCGTGATCAGGATGTCGGGCGGGGTGCGCTTCATCGCCTGGCGCTGCTTTTGCGGCGTGTCGCCGGTGCGCAGGCCGACCGCGACGTCGGCGCCGATTCCCTGCAGCGGCGCGCGCAGGTTGCGCTCGACGTCGTACGAGAGCGCCTTGAGCGGCGAGACATAGACGATCTTCACTCCCTGGCCAAGTTCCTCCGGTCGCCGCCCGAGCGAGTCGATGCCCCAGAGGAAGGCGCTGAGCGTCTTGCCGGAGCCGGTCGGGGCGCAGATCAGCGTGTTCGCGCCGGAGGCGATCTGCGGCCAGCCCGCGGCCTGCGCCGGGGTCGGGGCCTCGAAGGAGGCGTCGAACCAGCGCCGCGTGCGGTCGCTGAAGGCATCGAGTGGGTTGATCTTGGGGTCGGCGGCGGCGCTCATTCGCAACCATCGATCATACGCTTGGCATACGCTGCGGCCGAGCGGATGGGACCATTGAGTGAGCGGATCAGCGGGGGGATCGAAGCCTTCAACGCCGGCGACCACGAGGCGGTCCTCGCCCTGCTCGCCGAGGACGTCGTCTGGAAGCGGGTCGACGGCCTGCCCGACGAGGGCGGGACGATCCACGGGCGCGATGCCGTGCGCGCCTTTCTCCAGCCGGAGGTGTTCGACCGGGCGCGGCTCGAGCCGCTCGAGATCGTCGAGGGCGAGAGCACCGTCCTCATCCACGCCGTCTTTCACGCCCGCGGGGCGGGCAGCGGGATCGAGCTGCACACCGAGATCTACCTCGTCTACGAGCTCGAGGACGGGCTGGCGAAGCGGGTCGAGAGCTGGCGCGATCGCGCCGACGCCGAGCGCTCGTCGGGGCTCACCCTCGCCGAGCGCTGAGGTCCGGCCCGCTCAGAACGGAAGCTGGTCTGCGACCTCGGCGAGTCGCGGCGCGTTGCGGTCGCGTTCGGATACCTGCGGATCAGCGACCGGCCACTCGACGCCGACCTCCGGGTCGTCCCAGGCGATCCCGGACTCGGTCTCGGCGTCGTAGTAGCTGGAGACCTTGTAGTGCACGTCGGCGACGTCGGACAGCACGCAGAAGCCGTGCGCGAAGCCCACCGGCACGAAGAGCTGGTGGTGGCTGACATCGTCGAGCTCGTAGCCCTCCCAGTGGCCGTAGGTCGGCGAGCCGCGCCGCAGATCAACCGCCACGTCCCAGATTCGCCCGCGCACGCACCGCACCAGCTTGGCCTGACCGGGCGTCGTCTGGAAGTGCAGCCCGCGCAGGATCCCGGCGCGCGAGCGCGAGTGGTTGTCCTGGACGAACTCGACCCCGACCCCCGCCTCGGCCCAGGCCGCGGCGCTGAAGCTCTCGAGCAAGAAGCCGCGCTGGTCACCGTGCACGGCCGGCTCGAGCAACACGAGCCCGTCCAGCCGGGTGGGCAGGCGGGTCGGCACTAGTCGCCGGCCGTCCGCGGTCGCCGCGCGCTCATCCGCCGCCGCCGTAGCGGCGCTCGTAGTACTCGCGGTACTCGCCCGAGAGGATCGGCCTCCACCACCACTCGTTGTCTCGGTACCACTGCACCGTGCGCTCGATTCCCTCGTCGAAGCCGACCGCGGCGCGCCAGCCGAGCGCCTCGGTCTTCGCCGACGCGAGCGAGTAGCGCCGGTCGTGTCCGAGGCGGTCGGTGACGTACTCGATCAGCGACTCGTCGTTCCCGGTCAGGTCGAGGATCCGCTTCACGACCTCGATGTTCGGCTTCTCGTCCGGGCCGCCGACGTTGTAGACCTCGCCCGCCTCGCCGAACTCGAGCACGGTGTCGATCGCCGCCGCGAAGTCCGACACCCAGAGCCAGTTGCGGACCTGCATCCCGTCGCCGTAGACGGGCAGGTGCTGGCCTGCGAACGCGTTCAGGATGCAGAGCGGGATCAGCTTCTCCGGGTACTGGCGCGGGCCGTAGTTGTTCGACGCGCGAACGATCAGCGCCTCGGTCCCGTAGGTGTTGCGATACGCGCCGACCATCATGTCGCCGCCGGCCTTCGAGGCCGAGTACGGCGACGACGGGTCGATCGGCGACTCCTCGGTGAACGAGCCGTCGTCGATCGATCCATACACCTCGTCGGTCGAGATCTGGAGGTGCCTGATGCCCGCCCGGCGCGCCGCCTCGAGCAGGACGTAGGTGCCGAAGACGTCGGTCTGGATGAACTCGCCGGGCGCCTCGATCGAGCGGTCGACGTGGGTCTCGGCGGCGAAGTTGACGATCGCTCCAACGCCGTCGAGGCACCGGTTGACCGCGTCGGCGTCGGTGATGTCCGCGGTGACCAGCTCGACCCGAGACTCATCGAGACCCCGGAGGTTCTCGACCCGGCCTGCGTAGGTGAGCTTGTCGAGCACCCGCACCGAGAAGTCGGGGTGGGTCTCGAGCCGGTGGCGGACGAAGGCCGAGCCGATGAAGCCGGCGCCGCCGGTCACGAGGACGTTCATCGCACCACGCTCGCCTCGCGCGCCGCCAGGTACTCGCTCAGCCCCTGATGCCAGTCGGGTAGCGAGATCGGGTCGGGCCGCTCGGAGACCAGCAACGAGAACGGCGGGCGCGGCGCCGGGCGCCCGAGCATCTCGGTCGTCCCCGCCATCACCCGGCAGTCGACGCCGGCCTGGTCGAAGATCTCCTGCGCGTACTCGAACCAGGAGCAGCGCCCGGCAGCGGCGATGTGGTGGATGCCGTACTCCTCGGTCTCGATCAGCAGCGCGAGCGCCTGCGCCAGGTGCGGCGTGTAAGTGGGGCTCGCGACCTGGTCGGAGACGACGATCACCTCGGGCTGCTCGGCCCCGACGCGCAGCATCGTCTCGACGAAGTTCGGCCCGTTGGTCCCAAACAGCCACGACGAGCGGACGATGAAGTGGCGCGGGTTGGCGATCTGGGTCGAGGTCTCGCCCGCCTGCTTCGAGCGGCCGTACGCGGAGATCGCCCCGGGGAGATCGGACTCGACGTAGGGCGAGCCCTTCGCGCCGTCGAAGACGTAGTCGCTGGAGAGGTACAGGACGCTGGCCCCATGGGCGGCGGCGGTCGCGGCGACGATCCCTGCTGCCGTGTCATTGACCCGCATCGCGCCGCGCTCGTCGCCCTCGGCGCCGTCGACGTCGGTCCAGGCGGCGGAGTTGACGACGGCATCGGGGCGCAGCTCGGCGATCGCGTCCTCGACCGCCTGCGCGTCGGTGATGTCGAGCTCGGCGCGCGAGAGCCCGATGACCGCGTGGCCCCGGGCCGCGATCGCCTCGACCGCGTCGCGGCCGAGCATCCCGGCGGCGCCGGTGATCAGCACCCTCAGGCTCACGGGATCGTGATCTCCGACTTGTCGCCGACGATCATGCTGAGCGTCTTCGGCATCCCCTCGCCGCGGGCGAGCTTGACGCCCTTGCCGAGCAGGCTCGCCTCGATCCGCGCCGGCAGGTTTCTGACGCTCGCGCCTGCGAGCAGGATCGAGTGCTCGACCTCGGTCCCGATCACCTCGACGTCGCAATCGATCGAGGTGTAGGGGCCCACGTAGGAGTCGACGATCCGGGCGCCGGCGCCGATCACCGCCGGGCCGCGGACCAGCGAGCGCTCGAGCTTCGCTCCCCTCTCGACCACGACCCGTCCCTCGACGCGGCTCTCGTCGTCGAGATCGCCGTCGATCCGGCGGACGAGGTCCTCGAGCACCAGCCGGTTCGCCTCGAGCATGTCGGCGAGCTGACCGGTGTCCTTCCACCAGCCGCCGACGGTGTGGCTCTCGACTCGCGAGCCGGAGTCGATCAGGTGCTGAATCGCGTCGGTGATCTCGAGCTCGCCGCGCGGCGAGGGCTCGATCGCCCGGGCTGCGTCGAAGATCGCCGGGGTGAACATGTAGACGCCGACCAGCGCCATGTCGCTCGGCGGCTCGGTCGGCTTCTCGACGAGGCGGACGACCGCGTCGCCGTCGAGCTCGGCAACCCCGTAGTGCCACGGGTCGGTGACCTGGGTCAGCAGGATCAGCGCCTCCGGGGCGTGCTCGCGAAAGGCCGTGACGAGGTCGGTGATCCCGTCGCGCAGCAGGTTGTCGCCGAGGTACATGACGAACGGCGAGTCGCCGAGGAACTCCTCGGCGGTGAGCACCGCGTGCGCGAGCCCGGCCGGCTCGTCCTGAGGCACGTAGGTGATCGAGGCGCCGAACTGAGAGCCGTCGCCCGCCGCCTCGCGGATCTCGTCGCCGGTCTCGGGCGCGATGATGATCCCGATCTCGGTGATCCCGGCATCGACGAGCGCCTCGATCCCGTAAAAGAGGACCGGCTTGTTGGCGACCGGCACCAGCTGCTTCGCCGAGGTGTGGGTGATCGGTCGCAGGCGCGTGCCCGCGCCGCCCGAGAGAATCAGGCCTTTGAGCGCCTCCATCGCCCGGGGAGGCTAGCGTTGGGATCGAGATGTGGAGTGCAGCCCGAGGGAGGTTCGGTGCGGCGATCGCGCTGGCGGGGGTCGCGCTGGCGCTATCGAGCCCGGCGGCGAGTGCCCAGGAGCCCGAGTTCACGAGCCTCGGCGGCGGCGCGTTCCCCTCGCTCGACTCGACCTGGCAGGCCAACGCGCTGCAGCCGAACACCACCCTGCTCGACCTCTACGACAACCTCGGCATCCTCTACCAGAGCTACTCGAGCCAGTTCGAGGCGCCCGGCAAGCGCGGCCTGAGCGCGGTCGGCCAGCGGCCGCTCGGCCTGCCGAGCGCGGCCGCGCTGGTCGCCGGGGTCGCGGGGACCAAGGTGCGCACGATCAAGATCGTCTTCCTCGGCGCGCCCGCCCAGCGGCTGCGCACGGTCGCGGCGCCGCCCGGGTGGGGCTTTCGGGGCCGGTTCTTCGCTGCCGGCGCGAACCTCGCCGAGAGCGCCGCGGCGACCAATCAGGTGGTGACCCGGGTCCGAGGGCTCGATCGGCGCGGGCGCCGTATCGCCAGCGTCGACTCCGTGTTCACCAACCCCTTCTGACGGCGCGGCGGCGCAGCCCCGCTACCCTCGCCCGCCGAGCGTCCCTCTGGCTCGTGCCGCGGACGCTCACCCGGATGGGGGATCCAGAGCGGTCGGCTGACCGCGACCCATCGCGCGGACCCGTGTTGGGGTAGATGGAAAGCAATGAGACGGAGGAATTGATCTTGATCAGGAACGCACGCGCGACGCTCACGGTGGCCGTGGCGGCGCTCGCGATGCTGACCGTGGGGGTCGGCACCAGCGCGGCCAAGGCACCGGCGTCGTTCTTCGGCGTCGTCCCGCAGACGTCGCTTGGCGCCAAGGACTTCGAGCGGATGAGCTCGGGCAAGGTCGGCACCGTGAGGACGATCCTCACCTGGGCGGCCGTCGACAAGGCGACCGGCACCAGCGACAACGACTGGTCGTCGTTCGATCCGCTGGTCCTCGAGGCCGCGACGAACGGGATCGAGGTCCAGCCGTTCATCTTCGGAACGCCGAACTACGTCGCGCAGGACCTCGACGGCGTCAACTGCCCGTCCTCGAAGTGCGGCCTCTACGCACCGAAGTCGGCCGCCGCGCTGGACGCGTTCAAGTCGTTCGTCGGCGAGGCCGTCGATCGCTACGGCCCGGACGGCGAGTTCTGGACCCTCCACCCCGAGGTGCCCAAGGACCCGATTCACGTCTGGCAGATCCTCAACGAGCAGAACTCGAAGAGCTTCTTCCTGCCGAAGCCGGACCCGAAGCACTACGCGAAGGTGCTCGCGGCCGCCAACGAGGCGATCAACCAGCGCGATCCGTCGGCTGACGTCGTGCTCGGCGGCATGCCGGAGCTGGCCGGGTCGCGCAAGGCGATCCAGGGCTCCAAGTACCTGGCGAAGCTCTACAAGGTCAAGGGCGTCAAGGACACGTTCGACGCCGTCGCTCCGCATCCGTACGGCGCGACGATCGGCAAGGTCACCGCGCAGATCGACCTCTACCGGCAGGTGATGAAGAAGGCCCACGACTCGGGCGCCTCCATGTATGTGACCGAGGTCGGCGCCGGCTCCAAGAAGGGCGGCAACTCGCTCAACCGGGGCAAGAAGGGCCAGGCGAGCCTGCTCAAGGACATCTACAAGTACTTCGCCAAGCAGCGCAACAAGCTGCATGTCGAAGCCGTGGATTGGTTCAGCTGGCAGGACTCGACCACGAGCATCTGCTCCTGGTGCTCGAGCTCGGGCCTGCTGACCACCAGCGGCCAGGCGAAGCCCTCCTACAAGGAGTTCACGAAGCTCACCGGCGGCAGCACCGCCAAGCGCTAACGCCGAGCTAGTACGTGCCGCCGAGCTTTCGGTGGTCCCAGGTCGCGGTGCGGATGGGTTCGAATCTGATCGCCACCCGCTTCGCGGCCTGGGCCTCGAGGGCCGCCGCGGCGTCGCCCTCGATCGAGTCGATCCCGTCGGTGTAGCGGATCGCGAGCTCGCGACCGAAGGCGGCGACCTCCGGCGTCGCGCGGATCAGCTCCGCCTCGGCCTCGATCTGGATTCCGCGCAGCTCCGTGTACTCGGTCCCGGTCTCGACCAGCAGGGTCGCCCGCGGATCGCGCTCGAGGTTGCGAACCTTCTGCGACTTGGCGAAGGTCCACACCCAGAGCTCGCCGTCGCGGACGGTGAACCACATCGGCATCGAGTGCGGCCAGCCGCGCGGGCCGATCGAGCTGACGATGACGATGCGCTCGGAGTCGAGCAGCTCCGCCTGCTCGGCCTCGCTCAGCTTGATCTGGTCGCGGCGACTGGGCACGCGGCGTCAGTCAATCAACTCGCCCGGGTCGAGCGCGCCCTCGGCCTCGAGCTTCTCCAGGTGCGCCTGCATCGCCATGGCCGCGGCCGGGCGCATCGGCTCGGGGACGTCGGCCCAGGCCGCGTCGAGCAGCCGGCCTCGGGAGCGCTCGCCGGCCGCGAGGGCGGCGACCAGCGCCTGTTCGCGGGCGAGCCGATGGTCGAGGTACTCGGCGATCTTCGCCGCCGGGTCGTCGATGGGCGCGCCGTGCCCCGGGGCGAGCAGCTCGAGCTCGAGCGCCTCAAGCTTCCGCAGCGAGTCCATGTAGTCGGCGAGGGACCCGCCGTGCGAGGCCGGCGGGACGATCGCCGACCCGTGGCCGAGGATCAGGTCACCGCAAAAGCAGACGGTGCCCGCGACGAAGCTGACGTGGTCGGCGGCGTGGCCCGGGGTCGGGATTGCCTCCAGCGGTGCCTCACCGGGCGCCGCGAGCGGCGCGCCGAGCGGCTCGACCCCTTCGGTGTGATCGGCGTGGCCATGCGTGAGCAGGACGCCGCCGATCCCGCCGCGCGCCTGCCCCGCGGCTCGCACACGCTCGAGGTGGCCCGGGTCGTCGGGTCCCGGGTCGATCACCCAGGCCGGGTCGCGCTCGACCACGTAGGTGTTCGTGCCCTCGAGCGTCATCGGGCCCGGGTTCGGGGCGACCAGCCGCTCGAACTCGGCCACGACCCTCCTACTTGGACGTGCCGACGGCCTTGAGCACGGCCTCGCGGGCCTCGCTCGGCTCGAGCACGACCAGGTCGCCGACGCCCTTGAGCACCTCGCGGGCGAGCCAGTCGTCGGACCCGTACGGGACCTCGACCACGACGGCGCCGTCCGAGAGCTCCTCGACCACGGTGCGCTGCTCGCGCAGCCAGCGGGCCCGGTCGGGGGCGACCCAGACCCGGGCGATCCCGGCGGTGGTCACCTCTCCGTGGACGAGCCACTCCTGCTCGGCGAGCATCTCTTCGACCCCCTCGCGCGGCTCGAACCCGGCGTCGCCGATCGCCGCCTCCTTCATCCGGTCGAGGCGGAAGTGGCGCGTGTCGCCGCGCCCGAGGTCGAAGCAGCCGAGGTACCAGCCCTCCGGGCCCTTGACCAGCTGGTACGGCTCGACCTCGCGCTTGACGAAGTCGTCTTCGTTTTCCTTGTAGTACTGGAGCTCGAGTACCCGGTGCTCCTGGATCGCCTCGTTGACCGTCCGCACGACCGAGGAGTCGTCGCGGCCGGGGGCGATCTCGAGGCCCTCATGCGACGGGTCGTGGCCGAGCGCCTCGATGATCTTGCCGCGCGCCGTCTGCAAGCCCGACTGCGGCAGGTGATCGCCGAACAGGTCGATCGCGGCGACCAGCGCCTTCGCCTCGAGCGGGAGCAGGCGCGCCGGGCGCGCGAAGTTGTCGCCGTAGGTGTCGGGGTCGACCTCGATCCGGTCGCCTGTGATCTCGGCGTAGAGGACGTACGTGCCGCCGCCGAAGTTGACGACGTTGAGGACGTCGAGGTCCTCGTGCAGCTCCTCGAGCGAGATGTTGAGCTCGTCGAGCACCTGGCTGGTCGGCAGGCTGCCGTCCTCGCGGGCCGCGCCGATCAGCAGCCCGGCCAGCGTCACGAGGCGGGCGAGGCGCTCCGGCCGGATCACCGACTCGGCGCGTCCGTTGGATCCGCGCGAGGTGCCGTTGCGGCGCCCGTTGCCCTCGGCGAACGGCCGGCTGACCGTCTTCGCGACGTCGAACTCGCCGCGGTGGCGGGTGCGCAGCAGCGCGAGGCGCTCGTCCGCCTCCGCCGCGAGCTCGGGTGGGTCGAGCAGGCGGGCGTTCTCGCGCCACGAGAGCACCCACGAGATCAGCTGGCGCGCCGACGAGTACTCGGTCTCGAAGATCGTCCCGCGGCCCTTGACCGCGTCGCCGCGCTCGGCCTTGCGGAACGAGCCGTGGCGGCTGAAGTCGCGCTCGACCAGCCAGGCGATCCGCTCGCGCAGGAAGACCTTCGCCGTTCCCTTGGTCTCGCCCATCTGCCAGTCGGCGCGGCGACCGTAGTCACGGGGGTCGAAGTCCTCGGGGGCGCCGAAGTCGTGCTCGGCCTTGGTCGCGTAGGAGACCTTGCCGCGGATCCGCGAGAGGCGAAACACCCGGGTGCCCTCGCGCTCGTGCGAGTAGCCGATCAAATAGAACTGGCCGTCGCGAAAGACCAGGTGGTAGGGGTTGACCTTGCGGTCGGACAGGTCGTCGCGCTGCAGCGAGTAGTAGGAGAACTCGATCGTCTTGCGGCGTGAGATCGCCGTCTCGATCTTCGCCAGGCGCTGCGACAGCTCGCGCCCGGCGCCGGCGTTCGAGAGCTTGACGTCGATCGGCGCTTCCTCCTGCTCGGTGATCGGGCTCGGCCGACCCCAGGAGACCTGCTGCAGAGCGAGGCGCAGTGGCTCCGCGTAGGCAAACTCGCCGTCGAGCAGGCTGAGCGCGGTGCGCAGGGCGGCGAGCTCGGGGTCCGAGAACTCGATCGCGGGCAGGTAGTAGTTCTCGGGCGGCAGGGCGTAGAGCTCCGCCTCGAAGAAGCCCTCGGAGGGCTTCTCGACCTGGAGCGAGATCCCGAGGCTCTCGAGCTCGGCGCGGTCGGCGTAAAAGCGGCGCGCGAACGCATCCTCGTTCATCGAGCTGTAGCCCTCGACCTCGCGCTTGATCTCCAGCGCCGACACCGGCCGGCGGTTGGCCATCAAGAATGAGATCAACGAGAGCTGGCGGATCAGCTTCTCGGTGTCCTTCGCCATACCTCGGGTCGAGGATATTGGCCGCTCGGGGCTCCGGCGCCGGGCGGACGCGCAAACTGCGCTATTTCCGCCCTGACGGGGGACGGTCGCGTTAGATTCTGCGCGTGCTCGGCGCGGGGACCGTGATCAACCCGATCATCAAGGTGATCACGACGGTGGCGATTCTGGCCGCCGTCGGCATCTTCATCGTGCGCCCGGTCCTGGACACGACCGAGAACGCGATCGACTCGGTCAACGACCAGGTGCGCAACGCCCAGCAGCAGAGCCAGCAGGCGAGCACCGACTTCGACCTCGACTTCTCGCGCACCCGCGCCGAGTCGTTCGCCGGCAGTCTGCAGGGCACCTGGCCGGCGGCGGCGCGCGAGATCAAGGGCTGCATCAAGCAGGCCGGCGACGACGCGCGGGCGATGTCGCGCTGCGAGGACCAGGGCGAGAAGCTCGTCCACACCGTGCAGTCGGATCGCAGCTTCGCCCTCTCCTACGCGGACAGCCTCGACGCGCAGGGAGACGGTGCCGGGGCGCAGCGCGTGCGCGACTGCGTCAAGGCCGCCGGCTTCGCAACGGCGGCGATGCAGCGGTGCAGAAACCTCGCCGACGACCTCCTGTTCGGTTAGGGTTCCGCGTCGATCCGCGCCCCGCGGGGGACCACATGCTTGGCGCCGGCACAGTCATCAACCCGATCATCAAGATCGTCACGACGGTCGCGATCCTCGGAGCCGTCTACCTGTTCATCGTCAAGCCCACCCTCGACACCACCAACTCGGCCTTCGACAGCTTCAGCAACTCGTTCAACGGCTTCGACAACCTCCCGGGCGACATCCAGGACCAGATCGACAGCGCCTTTGATTCGAGCTCCGATACCGGGCGTCTTCAGAACTGCATCGAGCGCGCCGTGAACGACGGCGGCGCGAACCAGCAGCAGATCAGCCGCTGCATCAGCCGCTTCAACTGAACCGGCGCTGAGCCGGGAGCGGCGGCAACTCGCCATCCAAAGCGGACCTCCGCGGGCTACGACGCGTTCAGCTCAGCCGCAGAGCGGACGAGGGCTTTGAAGGCCTCCTCGTCAATGGCGTCTTTTTCGTGGAGGTCGATGGCGCGCCTCGTCTTGCCCTCGAGGCTGGAGTTGAAGAGACCGGCTGGATCCTCCAAGGCAGCTCCCTTGAAGAAAGTGAGTTTCACCTTGTCCTTGTAGGTCTCGCCGGTGAAGATGATCCCGTCGCGGGACCAAACCGGGACGCCGAGAGGGTTCGATGGCTTGCGCCATTTGATCTCCTCGACCACTTCGGGAGCGGCCTGCTTCGTTAGGTTGCGGATCAGGGAGAGCAGCTCTCGGCGCCAGTCGGTGGGCATGGTTGGACTCTTCCAGAGTGCCGCTGTCCGTGTAGAGCGATATCCCCTCGAACCCCGCGCGAAGCGGCCGCGAGGTCACGCAGCGCGACGGGAACCGAAGTACGCGGCCGAGTCGAGCCCGCGGTCGAAGCGCGACCAGGTCTGGCCGTCCGGCAGCTCGCGCTCGATCCGGTCGAAGCTGCCGAGCGTGCCGCCGAGGTTGTCCATCGCGTGCACGAGGGTCGCCTCGCGGGTCGCCGGGACAACCGGTGAGCCGTTCTCGAGCTTGCCGTGGTGCGAGAGGACGATGTGCAGGACCGCCTGGGCGAGCTCGGGGTCGAACCCGTCGATCGTCTCGATCGTGCGCCGCACCAGGTAGTAGCCGAGCGGGATCTCGCCGAGCAGGCGGCCGGCATCGGTGAGGTCGATGGCGAGCGGGTCGTCGTTGTAGGCCTGGGTCTTGCCGATGTCGTGCAGCAGCGCTCCGGTGACCGCGATGTCGCGGTCGAGGCCCGGGAACGCCGCCGCCGCCGCGCTCACCGCCTGGGCGACCGAGACCGTGTGGTCCATGAGCCCGTGGGGATACGCCTGGTGGTAGTACTTCGCCGCCGGCGCGACGCGAAAGCGCTTCCAGATCTTCGAGTCAGGGGCGAAGAACCGGTCGAGCAGCTGCCGGAGCTGCGGGTTCTGAATCGTCTCGAGCAGGGACCGCAGGTCGGCCTCGAGCACGTCTGGCGCGACCGGGGGGCCCTCGGCGAGGTCCTCGTGCTCGTACTCGTCCTCGCTCGCGGCCCGCAGCGAGCGGACGGTGATCTTGGCGCCGTATCGGGGATGGATCGAGAACCGCCCCTCGACGAAGACGACCGTCCCCGGCGCGGTGCCCTCGAAGCACGCCTCGACCTCATCCCAGACGACCGCCTCGACCGAGCCGGTGCGGTCGGCGAGCACGAGGCGCAGGAAGTCGTCGCCATCGCGGCGGCTGCGCCGCTCGCGCTCGCGCACCGCGAACGCCGCGGCGACCGAGTCGCCCTCGGCGAGGTCGCGGATGAAGGTGCGCATCAGCGGCACCGCGACCGGCGCCGGCGCCTCGAGGGGCGCCTGCAGGGGCTCGATCTGACCCTGACCACTCATCGATCTCAAATTAGACAGAGGGCCGGACGGCCGATCTCTCCGGGTTGCGCTCATGTGGGGGTAGTCGGGCGGAGCGGCGGGGTTCTGACGGGCGGTCGTCAGCGCCGCTCGGCGACCGGCGAGTAGTGCGCCGCCTCGTCGCGTTCGCCCGGATCGATCGAGACGGGCTCGCCCGGGGCGGTCGGGTGGCGAGCGGCGTTGGCGGTGCGCTCGAGCTCGGCCGCGAACTGGGCCCCGAAGACGACCGCGACGTTGGTGAGCCAGAGCCAGAGCAGCAGGACGATGCCGCCGGCGAGGCTCCCGTACGTGCCGGAATAGGAGCCGAAGTTGGCG
Source organism: uncultured Solirubrobacterales bacterium (assembly GCA_963781265.1). GTDB lineage: Bacteria > Actinomycetota > Thermoleophilia > Solirubrobacterales > 70-9 > WHSW01. The sequence continues at coordinate 161,795 of CAWAFH010000001.1, read as the reverse complement.
ACGTAGAGGCTGAAGCCGACCGAGCCCAGCAGCCAGAGGAGGGTCGCCACGACGCTGCCGGGGAGGATCCAGCGCATGCCCTCATGCCGCGCGTCCGGCGAGAAGCGGTACAGCAGCGCGATCACGCCGACCACCGCCGCGAACAGCAGCGGCCACTTCGCGACCTCGAACGCGGTCAGGGCGGCGTCACCGATCCCGATCTCGTCGCCGATCGCGCTCGCCAGCGGCCCGGTGAGCACCAGCGCGATCAGGATCAGGGCGACCGCGATCGTCATCACCAGGGTGATCAGGAGCTGCAGCGGGCGCACCTTCCAGAACGGCCTGTCCTCATCGACCTCGTAGATCAGGTTCGCGGCGCGCATGAAGGCGCCGATGTACCCGGAGGCCGACCACAGCGCCGCGACGATCCCGATCACCAGCGCGACCCCGGCGCCGCCCGAGTTGTCGACGATGTTCTCGATCGGGCCGCGCAGGGTGTCGACGGCCGAGGAGGAGCCGAGATCCTCGGCGATCCGCAGCAGCCCGTCGATCGAGTCCTGCGAGCCGACCACGCCGAGCAGCGAGACCAAGACGATCAGCGCCGGGAAGATCGAGAGCACCGAGTAGTAGGTGAGCGCCGCTGCAGCGTCGGTGAGGCTCTTCGCCTGAAACGACTTCGCCGCGTCGCGCAGCGCGTGCCACCATGCGCGCACCGTGAGATCGCTCGGATTGCGGATCGCCATGCGGGATTCATACCCGTTCGCGCGCCGGTGACCCAGGCGGTTGTTTGATCGGCCGGCCGCAGGGCAACCCAGATCAGATGAGCCCAACCGACACCAGAGTCCCAGAGATCGCGCTGAACGACGGCAACCGGATCCCGCAGCTCGGCTTCGGCGTCTTCCAGGTGCCGCCGGACGAGACCGAGGAGGTGACCCAGCGGGCGTTCGAAGTCGGCTACCGCCACATCGACACCGCCGCGGCCTACCGCAACGAGGCCGAGGTCGGACAGGCGTTTCACGCCTCGGGGCTCGACCGCAACGACGTCTTCATCACCACCAAGTGCTTCAACGACTCGCACGGCTACGACGAGGCGACCAGGGCGCTCAAGCGAAGCCTCGAGCGGCTCGAGCTCGACCACGTCGACCTCTACCTGATCCACTGGCCCGTGCCGGCGCATGATCGGTACGTGGAGACGTGGCGCGCCTTCATCGACGCGCGCGAGGCGGGGCTGGTGCGCTCGATCGGCGTTTCGAACTTCCAGCCCGCCCACCTCGAGCGGCTCATCGCCGAGACCGGGGTCACCCCCGCGGTCAACCAGGTCGAGCTGCATCCGCGCCTCCAGCAGCGCGGCCTGCGTCACGAGCATGCCGAGCTCGGCATCGTCACCGAGGCGTGGAGCCCGCTCGCCCAGGGGGCCGTGCTCGACGACCCGACCCTCACCGAGATCGCCGAGGCGCACGGCAGGACGACGGGGCAGGTCGTCCTTCGCTGGCACGTGCAGATCGGCAACGTCGTCTTCCCCAAGTCGGTGACGCCGGCGCGGATCGAGGAGAACTTCGCGATCTTCGACTTCCATCTGACGGACGCCGAGGTCGAGGCGATCGACGCGCTCGACGCCGGCGAGCGGATCGGGCCGGACCCGGACACGTTCGTGATGCCGTAGGCCGGCCGCCCTTGCCGGCTGGGAGAATGCGCCGGTGGACGATCTCTGGCAGGCGGTGCTCTACCTGCACCTGATCGCGATGGCGTTCTTCGTCGGTGGCCAGCTCGTGCTTGGCCTCGTGATCGTCCCGGTCGAGCGCCAGAACCCCGACCGCGAGCGGCTGCGGGCGATGGCGCGGCGGTTCGGCTACGGGTCGCTGATCGCTCTCGGAGTCCTCCTGGTCACCGGCTACGCGCTCGCGACCCACTACGACCTCTGGGGCTCCTCGACGCTGCAGATCAAGCTCACCCTGGTCGGCGCCGTGCTGCTGCTCACCGTCGCCCACCTGCGCTGGCCGAAGCTGCACGCCCTGCAGGGAGCGATCCTGCTCGCGACGGCGGTGGTCGTCTGGCTGGGCCTCGAGTTGGTCAGCTGAGGGCCGGATCTCGCGGCCGAACGGCCACAGCGACACCGGGATCAGCTTGAAGTTGCCGAGGTGCCGCGCCTAGCTCGGCGGTTCCAGCCGCTCCCAGTGCTCCAGCGCCGCCGCCCAATCCGGGAACGCCAGGAACTCGACGATCTTGAGCTCGCGGAACCGGACGACGTGCCCGGCCTCGAACCTCACATCGATGCCGCTCCCGAGCCCGCGTCCGTCCAGCCACACCTGCGCGGCGACGCAAGTCGCCGCGGGCGATCGTCTGGCCGGTCTCGATCTCCAGCCGCTCCCACGCCTCGGTTGCCGCGTGCCAGAAGGTGGCGATCGCCTCGTGGCCGACGTAGCGCTCGCGCATTCCGGGGAACTTGCCGCTCGTGCGGTAGAAGCCCTCGGGGTCGAAGAGGTCGGGGATGCGCTCGAGCTCTCCGCCCGCGAACGCGTCATAGGCCTCGAAGAGGCGGTTGAGCTGCTGGCTTGAGGTTCGGTCGACGGCCATCTGGGCTGGCGTCATGGTTATCACTCCTGGCAAGTGGCGCCGGCGGCGCCGCGGGGAGCAGGTCATACCACCGCCACCGCAGAGCCGAGCGGACCTGGCTCACACTTCAGCGAAATCGCAAAGGTTCAGCCTGTCTCAGGAACGCGGTCGGACGATGGCGAGGGGCGGAATCGAACCGCCGACACCACGATTTTCAGTCGTGTGCTCTACCAACTGAGCTACCTCGCCGCGGCGGGTAAGGCTAGCGCTCGTTCCCGCGCTTGTAGTTGCCGGTCGCGCGGGCCATCAGGCGCTGGGCCGCGTCCTCGTCGCAGGCTTCCACCCGCGCGATGAAGCGGCTCGCGGTGGTCCCCGCGAGCGTGGTCACGACCTGCCCGGCGCGCGAGATCCGCACCCGGCCGTCCTTGGTTCGCCGCCAGCTGAAGTCGCCGAGCCCGCCCACGGCGGCGACGCTAGCCGCTATACACGGCGGATGCTCGATCCGGGGCTCGAGACGTGGGTCAGGGGCGAGCTGGCGCCCGCGCCGGCGAGCCTGCTCGAGATCGGCGCCGGGGCCGGGGAGCTCGCTGCCGCGCTGCGCGGCGCCGGGTACGACGTGACCGCGATCGACCCGGGCGACGCCGGACCGGGCGTCGACCCGATCGCGCTCGTCGAGCTGAAGCCGCCGTCACCCCGGTTCGATGCCGCGCTCGCCGTCGTCTCCCTTCACCACGTCGAGCCGCTGGCCGAATCGCTGGGAGCCCTGGCCGCGGCGCTGAGGCCCGGCGGTGCGCTGCTGGTCGACGAGCTCGACGTCGATGCCTTCGACGAGCGCGCCGCCGCCTGGTTGATGGCCCGGCGCGGCGAGCACGAGCACAGCGCCACCGCGGCCGAGCTCGTCGCCGACGTCCGCGGCCACATCCATCCGCTCACCGAGCTGCGCGCGGCCCTCGCGGCGGCCGGGTTCACGCTCGGGCCGGTCACGCGCGGTGCCTACCTGCACCGCTGGCACCTGCCGCCCGGGTTCGCCGATCAGGAGCGGCAGGAGATCGAGGCAGGGACCCTGCCCCGGGTCGGGGCGCGCTTTCGCGCCGTACGCGACTGATCGGGTCGCTCAGCGGACCTGCTCGCAGTTCTTCAGCTTGTCCACGGGGTCAGCGCGAACGAGGTCATCGCCGCTTCGGCTTGATCGCCAGGGCCGGGCCCGCGAGAGCCAGGATCGCGCCGGCGATCGCCGCGGCCGCCCCCACCGCGACGCTCCTGCTTCCCGACATGTCACGAACCTACCGACGGGCGGGGTTCAGATCAACGGGCGGGCCGCCGCTGCGCCGCGATCATGTTGATGATCTCCTCCATCAGCTCGAGGGCCCCCGCCTTGTGCAGGGGCTCGTTCAAGTTGCCGCACTTCGGGCTCTGCACGCACGACGGGCAGCCGGCCTCGCACGGGCACTCGCCGACCAGACGCGCCGCGTCGCCGACCAGGCGCTCGAACTCGTCGTAGCCGCGCCGGGAGATCCCGACCCCGCCCGGGTGGCCGTCGTAGATGAAGATCGTCGGCAGGCCGGTCTGGAAGTGGACGTTGGTCGAGAGCCCGCCGATGTCCCAGCGGTCGCACATCGCCAGCAGCGGCAGCACCGCGATCTGCGAGTGCTCGCTGGCGTGCAGGGCGCCGAGCTGGACGTCGGGCCCGAACGCGTCGGGGCCGGCGAGCGCGTCGGGGAGCGCGTACCAGAGCGCCTGGGTCGGGAAGTTCTGCTCGGGCAGGTCGAGGGCGACCATGTCGATCACCTTGTGGTCGCTGAGGCCCTTGCGCTGGTAGGCGATCACCTGCTCGGTGACCGAGACCTCGCCGAAGTTGAGCTCCACCGCGTCGGCGCCGGACCCGATCGGCCGCGAGTCGTCGGCGGCCTCGATGTAGACCATCGTCTCCTTGCGCGGCTGCGTGTACCAGTCGCCGTCGAACGGCTCGACGATGGCCCGCCGCCCCTCCACGTCGAGCTCGCCGACCTCGTACGAGCGGCCCAGGTGCAGGTAGACCGCACCGGGGTGAACGGTCGAGAACGCCCGCTCGGCCTCGACCTGGCCGAGCAGCTCGCCCGAGGAGCGCTCGACCACGGCAACCGAGTCGAGCGAGGCGGAGCGCAGCGAGATCTCGCCCGCCGGAAAGCCGGTGCCGCGCGGCAGGTAGCGGCCGTCGCGGGAGAGCCTCAGCTTGCCGGCGCCGACGAGCTGGTCCGCGCGCTCGCGCCAGCGGTCGCCGAGGATCTCGTCATCGGCGCCTCCGGGCTGACTCGCGGTGCCGCCGAGCGGCGCCTCGTGCGCCGCGGCGAGCAGATGCGCGGTCTGGATCCGCTCGTTGGTGTGGTCGAGGATCGCGGCCTCCACCGGGCGTTCGAGGAACTCGTCGGGGTGGCGGCAGAAGAACTGGTCCAGGGCATCCTGGCCCGCGACGTAGATGGCGATCCCCTCGCGCCGGCGCCCGGCGCGGCCCCACATCTGGCGCAGGCTGGCGACCGTGCCGGGGAAGGTCGCGCAGATCGCCGCGTCGAGCTCGCCGATGTCGATGCCGAGCTCGAGCGCATCCGTGGCGACGACCCCGAGCAGCTCGCCGCGGGCGAGCTTCGCCTCGATCTCGCGCCGCTGCTGGGGTGTGTAGCCGGCCCGGTAGGGGGCGATGCGGGCGGCGAGGCCGGGCTCGCCGAGCTCCTCGAGCCGCATGCGGGTGAACCGCTGGATGAGTTCGATCCCGCGGCGGCTGCGCAAGAAGCAGATCGTCCGGGCCCCGTTGACGACGAGGTCGGCGAGCAGCTCGGCGGTCTCGGAGAGGACCGAGCGCCTGGTCATCGAGAGCGAATCGATCACCGGCGGGTTCCAGATCGCGATCCGCCGGCGGGCGCTCGGGGCGCCGTCGGAGTCGACGATCGCGAAGGGGCGCCCGGTGAGCGCGCCGGCGAGCTCCAGCGGGTTCGCGATCGTCGCCGAGGCGCAGATGAAGCGCGGCTCGGAGCCGTAGAGGCGCGCGACCCGCTGCAGCCGCCGCAGCACGTTGGCGACGTGCGAGCCGAATACGCCACGGTACGTGTGCGCCTCGTCGATGACCACGAATCGCAGGTTCGTCAGGAAGTCGCCCCAGCGCTGGTGGTGCGAGAGCACCGCCATGTTGAGCATGTCCGGATTCGTCAGCACCAGGTTCGAGCGCCGTCGGATCCCGGGGCGGTCGTCGCGCGGGGTGTCGCCGTCATAGATCGCCTGGCGAAGCTGCGGCAGGCCGAGCTCGGCCAGCTTGCGCGCCTGATCCTGGGCGAGCGCCTTCGTCGGGTAGATGTAGAGCGCCCTCGTCTTCGGGTCGGCGGCGATCGCGTCGAGGACCGGCAGGTTGAACGACATCGACTTGCCCGACGCGGTGCCGCTGGTCACGATCACGTCGCCCTGCCGCGTGGCATCGAGCGCGGCGACCTGGTGGGAGTACAGGCCGGTGATCCCGGTGCGCAGCAACGCCGAGACGAGCTCGGGGGCGAGCTCCGGGGTCGGGACCGTGTGCGCCTCGCGCGGCTGGATGACGCTGGTCGCGACGAGCCGCTCGTCGACCTCGCCCGCCTCGAGCAGCCGCTCCCAGGCGATCGGCGGCGCGTCGAGGAGCTCGGTCACGAGGCCTGCGGCGCCGGGTCACGGCGAGCGCTGGAGATCGCGGCGGCGGTGCGCAGCGCGTCGAGCGCCTCGCGATCGTGCAGGCGCAGGATCTCGGCGCCGGCGTCGACCGCGAGGGCCGTCGCCGCCAGAGTCGCCGGGCCGCGCTCGCCCGCCGGCAACCGCCCCGGCCAAGAGCCCGCCGCGACGGCGCCGAGGAAGTCCTTGCGCGACAGCGCGACGAACAGCGGGCGGCCGAGCGCCCGCAACTCACCGAGGCGACGGAGGATGTCGAGGTCGTCGTCGATATCGAGGTCGAAGTCGAGCCCCGGGTCGAGGGCGACCTGCTCGGGCTCGACGCCGAGCTGGGCGGCTCGATCGAGCCGGGCCGTGAACCACTCCCCCAGATAGTCGACGACGTCGCCGTAGTCCGGGGCGGCGCGGTCGACCCGCGGCGGCCCCTCGATATGCATGAGCACGTAGCCGCAGCCGCGCGCCGCGATCAGCTCGAGCATTCGATCCTCGCCGCCGCCGATGTCGTTGATCGCCGCGGCGCCCGCATCGAGTGCGGCGGCCGCCACCTCGGGCGAGAACGTGTCCGCCAGCACCGGCACCCCGCCGGAGGCCGACGGGTTGATTTCGCCAGACAGGGCAACGGTTTCAACCCGTCGGCGCAGGGAGGCGACGAGCCCCTCGATCGCGGGCGCGAGGCGCGACGCTTCGTCGGCCGCTGAGACCGGCGGGCCGCTGCGGGCGGCCACGGCGCCGACGTCGATCAGGTCGAAGCCCGCTTCGACCAGCGCCAGGCCGTCGGCGATCGCGTCGCTGGGCGTGCCGCTGCGCGCGCCCTCGTAGAACGAGTCGTGCGTGACGTTGACGATCCCGGCCGCGAGCGGCGGCCCGAAGTCGATCGTTCGCCCTGAGATTCGCCAGCTGCTCACCGCCGTCTAAGTTAGACGGCCCGATGGGCCTCAGCTGTGTCTACACCGACCTCGATGGCACCCTGCTCGGACCGCGCGGCTCGCTGTTTCGCGATCCGGACGGGAACTTCTCGATCATGCAGGCGCGCGCGCTCGAGGCGTGTCACCGGGCCGGGGTCGAGGTCGTGATCATGTCCGGGCGGCGCGAGTCGACCGTTCGCTCCGACGCCCGCTTGCTCGGCCAGACCTCATACATCTACGAGGCCGGCTGCGGGGTGATGATCGACGACGAGCGCACCTACCTGACCGGCGATTGGGTGCCCGACGACGACGGCGTCCCGGCCGAGCGGCTGGTCGCCGCCGGGGTCCCGCAGATGCTGTTCGACCACTTCGACGGGCGGCTCGAATGGCACTCGCCCTGGCATACGGGCCGCGAGCTCTCGCTGCTGATGCGCGGCAAGGTCGACGTCGACGAGGCAAACGGCCTGATCCGCGCCGCCGGCCACGAGGACCTGCGCTTTCTCGACAACGGGGCGATCGGGCGCCGCATGGATGCGGTGGACGGCAGGGCGCACGCCTACCACCTGGTGCCCGGTGGCGCGAGCAAGGCCAAGGGCGTCGCCTTCCATGTCGCTGCGCGCGGCTACGCGCCGGAGGAGTGCATCGCGATCGGCGACTCGATCGAGGACCTCGAAGCGGCCGCCGCCGTGGGCCGCTTCTTCGCCGTGGCGAACGGGCCCGAGCGCGACGAGGCGCTGCGCGAGGCGCTGTCGCGATTCCCGAACGCCACGGTCACCGAGGGCTCGATGGGTGACGGCTTCTACGAGGCCGTCGTCTCGACCCTGGCGATGCGCTAGTCGCGCCGCGGGGCGGCGGCCGGGCCGCGAATCGCGCGAAGCAGCCGGTCGGTGGTCTTCGGCGCGATCCCGTTGAGGCCGAGCAGCCGCGTCGCGCTGGGAAGGTAGACGCGCGGCGCGTCGGCCTCGACCGCGGCGAGGATCTCGCGGGCGACCAGGTCGGGAGCCAGCGCCTCGTCGCCGCGGCGCCAGTCCGGGATCGAGCCGGGCTGGTGATCGTGCAGCTCGGTCTGGACCTCGCCCGGAAAGACCGTGGTCACCGAGACGCCCGTGCCGGACAGCTCGTGGCGAAGCGCCTCGGCGAAGCCGCGGTCGAACGCCTTGGTCGCGCCGTAGACGGCGCCCCACGGAAAGGCGCGGATCCCGGCGCCGGACGAGGTGATCACGACCTGCCCGCGCGCGCGGTCGAGCATGTGCGGGAGCGCCGCGGCGACCGTGTACATCGTCCCGGAGACGTTGACCTCGACCATCTGCTCGGCGAGCTCGATGTCGACGTCGGCGAACGGGCCATAGTGGACGATGCCCGCGTTGGCGAACAGCAGATCGGGGCCGCCGAAGCGCTTTGCGAACCGGTCGATTGCTCGGGTCGTCGCCGGCCGCTTGCCGACGTCGACGACGAGCGGCAGGTGCTCGCCGTCGAGCTCGGCGGCCAGCGCCTCGAGGCGATCGCGGCGACGCGCCAGCAGCCCGACCGTGACCCCGCGCGCCGCGAGCTCGACCGCGAGCGCGCGGCCGATCCCGGCCGAGGCCCCGGTGACGATCGCTGTCGAGCCGCGCTCGATCCTCATGGGCGCATCCTCGCAGGAGGCCCGCATCGGGCGACGGCTAAGATCGTCTCGATGGCTCAGGACCACGCCACGGTCGCGGAGGAGGAGTACCTCCAGATCATGTTCTGGCTCGAGGAGGCCGGGCTGCCGATCACCGGGGCGAATATCGCCCGCGCGATGCAGCTCTCGCCGCCCACCGTGCACGAGATGATCGGGAGGCTCGAGCGCGATGGCTACGTCAGCCGCGCCGACGACAAGTCGCTCGGGTTCACCGACGACGGCCGGGCCCACGCGCAGGCGATCGTGCGCCGCCACCGGCTGATCGAGCGCTTCCTGACCGACGTGCTCGGTGTCCCCTGGGACGAGGTGCACGAGGAGGCCGAACGGCTCGAGCACGCGATGTCGCCGGTGCTCGAGGAGCGCATGCTCGCTGCGATCGGCGATGCGACCACCTGCCCGCACGGCCACCCGATCGTCGAGGGGGCGCGTGAGAACGGCGTCCTGCTCGCCGACGTCGAGCCCGGCGCCGAGGTCACGGTCCTGCGCTTCGAGAACGAGGCCGAGGAGCTTTTGCACTACCTCAAGCAGAGCGGCCTGCGACCCGGTCTGGACGGGCGGCTCGAGAGCTCGGGGGATGACGAGGTCGTCGTCGTCTCGGAGGACGGTCGCCACGCTGTGTCGCGCAGCGTTGCCGAGACCGTCTCGGTGCGCGCCGTGCCGGCGCCGGCACCACGCGCCCCGTTGCCCGAGGCGCTGGTGCTCTCCAGCGACCGTTACGGCCGTTAGCTAGGCGATCTGGCGGGACGCGAGCGTCTCGTCGGGGCCGCAGATCTGGCGCAGCCGCCGATACAGCGCCTGATCCTGGGGGCGCATCTGGAACTCGCGCCTGCGCACGTTCGCCTCGTGCTCGCGGACGGCCGCGGCCAGGGCGGCGAACCGGCGCTCGGCCAGGTTGCGCTCGCTCACCGGATCGAGCTTCCTACTGCCTTCGATGATCCTCACCGGACTCATTCACCACCTCCTCGTCAGGGTCTGCAACCAGAGGCTGAAGCCTCCGGGTCCCGAGTTTGTTCCGAACTCGTAAACGCAGCCTAACAGGTTTCTCTACTACTTTTGTAGGGAATAGCCCGAGCGGGAAGATCACCCGGCCCCAGTTGGGTCAGGCCGCGCTCTGCGCGCGCACGGAGCCGAGCGCGCGGGCGAGCCGCTCGACCCCCTCGGCGACCCGATCGGCCGGGACGCTCGCGAACGACAGCCGCAGGCTCGAGCGGCCGCCCTCCAGCAGGAAGTCGGGGCCGGCGACGAACGCGACGCCCTCGCCCTTGGCGGCCTCGAGCGCGGCGACCGTGTCGTAGTCGTCGGGAAGGTCGATCCAGAGGAAGTAGCCGCCGCCCGGGATCACGAATTGGGCGTCGGGGAGCTGCTCGCGCAGCCCCTCGACCAGCGCGTCGCGGCGCTCGGCGAGCGCGCCGTTGACGAACTCGATGTTGCGCTCGAGCGCGCCCGAGCGGCACAGCTCCAGGACCATCGACTCGGCGAGCATGTTCGGCGAGATGTAGTGCTCGGAGCCGCGCTTGGCGAGCGTCTTGATCTGGTCCGCGGGGCCCGCCAGATACCCGACCCGGACCCCGGGGCTGACCGTCTTCGAGAACGAGGACGCGTGGATCACGTGGCCAGAGGGGTCGCTGGCCAGCATCGTCGGCGGCAGCTCGTCGTCGCCGAACTTGACCAGCCGATAGGGATCGTCCTCAAAGATCCAGAAGTCGTGCTCGGCGGCGAGCTCGACCAGGCGGTCGCGCTTGGCGCCCGAGAGCGTGCACCCGGCCGGGTTGTGGAAGTTCGGGATCACGTGGGCGAGCTTCACCGGGCCGCCGGCGAGCGCTGCCTCGAAGGCCGCGATGTCGAGCCCGTCGTCCTCGAGCGGGACGCCGACGATCTCGGCGCCGGTGCGCCCGAGGAGCAGCAGGGTGCGGTCGTAGGACGGCTGCTCGACGATCACCCGGTCGCCGGGATCGATCAGATACCGGAACAGCAGCGCCGCCGCCTCCATCGAACCGTTCGTGAACATCACCTGCTCGGGCTCGATCCGGTGGAACTCTCGCGCGACCCAGGCACAGAGGTCCGGGTGGCCGATGCCCGTGCCGTAGGAGAGGGCTCGCTCCCAGTCGTCCGCAAGCGATTTCGCGCTCGCCTCGCGGACCGCTTCGACGGGGAGGATGTCGGCGCTGGGGGCGCCGCGGGCGAAGCTGATCGTGTCGGAGGCCATCACCGCCGACCTTAGCAACGGCGATACTGGCGCCGTGGAGAGCGAGGTCGTGCGAAGGATCCGGATCGGGCTGGAGCTGTTCAGCGCCCGCGATTACGAGCGCTCGCTCGACCTGCTGTCGCCGGAGATCGAGTGGGACACCACCGGTGCGGTCCCCGACGGCACCGTGTATCGGGGCCGCGACGAGGTGCGCGGCGTCTGGGAGGGCATCCACGGCCGCTGGGAAGACTTCAGGATCGAGCCCGAGCGCTGGATCGAGGCCGAGGGGGTCGTGCTCATGCTCGGGCGGCTGGTCGCGCGCGGAGTCGACAGCGGAGTCCCGGTCGAGGCCTCCTGGGATCAGGTCTGGCGGATCGCGGACGGGATCGCGGTTCGCTGCGAGGCCTACACCGACCGCGCGGCCGCCTGGCGCGCCGCCGGGCTCGACCCGGGGGAGCACCCGTGACGGACCCGGACCGGCTGGCGGACCTGGCCGAGCGCCTGGCGGGCGAGGCCGCGGCGTTGTCGCTCGCGCGGCTGCACGAGCCGCGGGCGAAGGTCGACACCAAGTCGACCGCGACCGACATGGTCACCGAGGTCGACGAGGCCTGCGAGCGCCTGATCGTCGACGGGATCCGCGCCGAGCGCCCCGACGACGGGATCCTCTCCGAGGAGGGTGCGAGCGCCGAGGCGACGAGCGGCGTGCGCTGGGTGATCGACCCGATCGACGGGACGACCAATTACGTCTACGGCCATCCCGGCTACGGGATCTCGATCGCGGTCGAGGTCGACGGCGAGCTCGCGGCGGGGGTGGTTCGCGATCCGCTGCATGGCGACTCCTTCCGGGCCGTCCGCGGCGGCGGCGCCACCCGCAACGGCGAGCGGATCGCCGCCTCGACCGAGACCAAGCTCGGCCGGGCGCTGGTCGCGACCGGGTTCGGCTACGACCCCGACCGGCGCGTCGCCCAGGCGATGGTGCTGGCGCGGCTGATCGGATCGATCCGCGACATTCGCCGCATGGGCGCGGCCGCGGTCGACCTCTGCTCGGTCGCTTGCGGCCGGGTCGACGCCTACTACGAGCTCGGCCTCAACCACTGGGACCTGGCGGCGGGGGCGCTGATCGCAAGCGAGGCCGGGGCCACGGTCGGCGAGCTCGCCGACGGGACCGCCGTCGCCGCGCCACCGGCGCTCTACGAGGGGCTCTGCGAGCTGATCGAGGGCGCCGCGGGCGCCTAGCTCATCGCCTCGACCGCGAGCTGGGCCGTCTCGGTCGGGCTCTTGCCGACCCGCACGCCCTTGGCCTCGAGCGCCTGCTTCTTCGCCTCCGCGGTGCCGGAGGAGCCGGAGATGATCGCCCCGGCGTGGCCCATCTGCTTGCCCGGAGGGGCGGTGAAGCCGGCGATGTAGCCGATCACGGGCTTGGTCACCGAGCCGGCGATGAAGTCCGCCGCGCGCTCCTCGGCGTCGCCGCCGATCTCGCCGACCATCACGATGCCCTCGGTCTCCGGGTCGTTCTCGAACAGGGTGAGGATGTCGATGAAGTCGGAGCCGACGATCGGATCGCCGCCGATGCCGACGATCGACGAGTTACCCATCCCGGCCTGCTTGAGCTCGTTGCCGATCTGGTAGGTGAGCGTCCCCGACTTCGAGACGACGCCGATCTTGCCCGCGTCGAAGAACTGCGCCGGGATGATCCCCACGTTCGCCTTGCCCGGCGACAGGACCCCCGGGCAGTTGGGGCCGATCAGCGTCGTGCCCGCTTCCTTGGCCCTCCAATAGACGCGCAGCATGTCGAGCACCGGGATGCCCTCGGTGATCGTGATCACGGTCTCGATCCCGGCGTCGATCGCCTCCTCGATCGCCGGCGCGGCGAAGCGCGCGGGGACGAAGATCATCGAGGTGTTCGCGCCGCGCTCGGCGCGGGCCTCGGCGATCGAGTCGAAGACCGGGACGCCGTCGACGTCCTGGCCGCCCTTGCCCGGGGTGACACCCGCGACGAGGTCGGTCCCGTAGTCGCGGTTTCGCAGACCGTGGAATGTGCCCTCGCGGCCGGTCAGGCCGGAGACGACGAGCTTGGTGTCGGAGCCGACGACGATGCTCATGACGCGCCCCCGGCGAGCTCGACGACCGTCTTGGCCGCCCCGAGCATCGTCCGCTCGACGTGCAGGTTGCCGAGCTCGGCCTCGGCGAGGATGCCGAGGCCCTCGGCCGAGTTGGTGCCGTCGAGGCGGACGACGACCGGCATCTCGATCCCCATCCGCCGCGAGGCCTCGATGATCCCCTTGGCGATCTCGTCGCAGCGCGTGATCCCGCCGAAGATGTTGAAGAGGATCGCGTTCACGTGGCGGTCGGAGGTGATCACCTCGAGCGCGTCGACGATCGCGTCCGCCTTGGAGCCGCCGCCGGCGTCGAGGAAGTTGGCGGGCTTGCCGCCCGCCTGGGCGACGACGTCGAGCGTCGACATGCACAACCCGGCGCCGTTGCCGAGGATGCCGATGTTGCCGCCGAGCTTCACGTAGGTGAGGCCCTTCTCCTTGGCCATCGCCTCCTGCGGGTCCTCGGCCGACTTGTCGGTGAGCTCGGCGAGCTCGGGGTGGCGGTAGAGAGAGTTGCCGTCGATCGTCGCCTTCGAGTCGAGCGCGACGACGCGGCGGTCACTGGTGACGATCAGCGGGTTGATCTCGATCAGGGTCGCGTCCTCAGCCGCGACCAGGTCGGCCAGCTTGACCAGCATCTCGGCGACCTGGTCGGTGACGTCGTCGTCGATCCCGGCGTCGATCGCGAGCTGCCGCGCGACCTCGGTGGTCAGCCCGGTGGCGGGGTCGATGTGCTCCTTGACGAGCGCGTCGGGGTCGGTCTCGGCGACCTCCTCGACGTCCATCCCGCCCATCCTCGAGACCATCGCCAGGAGCTTTTTCTCCGAGCGGTCGAGGATGATCGAGGCGTAGTACTCGGAGGCGATCTCGGAGGCCTGCTCGATCCAGAGGTCGTGGACGGTGAATCCCCGGATGTCCATCCCGAGGATCGCCTCGGAATGGGCCCGCGCCTCCGTCTCGTCCTTGGCGACCTTGATCCCGCCGGCCTTGCCGCGACCGCCGATCGCAACCTGCGCCTTGACCACGCAGGGGTAGCCGACCTCGTTCGCGGCGGCGACCGCGCCATCCACCGAATCGGCGTGGCGACCGTCGGGGACGGGCAGCCCGTGCTTGGCGAACAGCTGCTTTCCCTGGTACTCGAGGAGGTCCATGCGGGGCGGCAGCGTATCGCTTGCCATAATGCCGCGTCCCGATGCCGCTACCGAAGCTAAAAGACATCACCTGGGTCACGACCGATTGCTATGGAACGCTGATCGACTGGGAGAAGGGAATCCTCGATGCCTTCTCCAAGGAAGCCGACCGCGACGGGTTCTCGTTCGACAGCCAGAAGTTCATCGACCGCTTCCTCGAGGTGCAGGCCGAGATCATGGGAGGCTCGTACGAGCTCTACGCCGAGGTGCTGCGCCGGACCGCGGTCAAGGTCGCCGGTGAGCTCGGCTGGGAGCTGGAGCCCTCGCGAGCGCAGTTCCTGCCCGACAGCGTGGCCCGCTGGCTTCCGTTCCGCGAGTCGAACGCGGCGATGGACCGGCTGGCGAAGCGCTACCAGCTCGGGATCGTCTCGAACATCGACGACAAGCTCCTCGGCGTCTCGCGCCGTCACCTGCGCACCGACCTGGAGCTGGTCGTGACGGCGCAGCAGGTGCGCAGCTACAAGCCCGACCCCGCTCACTTCAAGGAGGCGGCGCGCCGGATCGGCGGCAAGAAGGGCTGGGTCCACATCGGCTCCGGCTACGACGCCGACGTGGCGCCGCTGCTGAAGATGAACGTGCCCGTGATCTGGGTCAACCGCCACGGCGAGAAGCTCGAGGGACGCAAGAAGCCGACGGCGGAGGCGAAGACCTTCCGCGACGCGGCGAAGAAGCTCGGTGCCGGCGGCTGATCCGGGCCGCCCCGGACCGCGACCGACCACAGCGAGCGATCCTGCGGACGATGCGATGGTCGCGCGAGCGCGCGAGCGCTTCGCGGCCGAGCGCCGCCACCTGGAGCGCCGCCGACGGCGCGCCGAGCGCGCGGGAGCGCTGCCGAACCTGATCGTCATCGGCGGCCTCAAGTGCGGGACGACCAGCCTGCACCACTACCTCAACCTCCACCCCCAGGTGGCGATGTCGCGGCCCAAGGAGCTCAACTTCTTCGTCGCCGAGCTCAACTGGGAGCTCGGCCCGGAGTGGTACGCCAGCCACTTCGACCGCGGCGCCGACGTCCGCGGGGAGACGTCGCCTCACTACACGAACCTGCCCCGCTTCACCGGTGTCGCTGAGCGCATGCGAGAACTGCTCGGCGCGGAGGCCCGGGTCGTCTACATGGTCCGCGACCCGATCGCGCGGATGCTCTCCCACTACTTCCACAACGTCGGCGGCGGCTATGAGAGCCGCCCGCTCGAGGCGGCGCTCGGCGATCCCGAGTCGGCCTACGTTGCGCGCAGCCGCTACGCGATGCAGCTGGCGCCCTACCTGGAGGCGTTCGAGCGCGACCGGGTCATCGTCGTCGACAACGCCGACCTCGCCGCCGAGCGCGCGGCGACGATGCGGCGGGTGTTCGAGTTCTGCGGCGTCGAGGAGGAGTTCAGCTCGCCCCAGTTCGAGCGCGAGTGGGAGACCGGCAGCGGCAAGCAGGACGGGGGCTTCCGGCTCATGGACCGGGCCGTGCGCCTTCCCGGCCTGCGGGCGCTCGATCGCAACTTCGACCGCCTGCCGGAGTCGATGCGCTGGCTGGTCGAGCGGCTCGTCCACGACCCCGGGCAGGGCCCGGCGCCGAAGCCGCAGCTAGACCCGGCGCTGCGCGAGCGGCTGCAGGAGTACGTCGTCGACGACGTCGTCGAGCTCGAGCGGCTGACCGGGCGGTCGTTCGGATGGCCGAGGGCATAACGTCCGTCCGATGAACGGATTCTCAGAGCTTCAGATTGCAGGGACGGTCGCGACCCCGGACGATGCCGATTGGGATCAGCTGCGCCAGGCGTGGAACCTGGCCGCCGATCCGCATCCGGCCGCGGTCGCCTTCGTCGAGAACGTCGACGACGTCGCCGCCACCCTGCGGTTCGCCGCCGACCACGATCTGCGCGTGCTCGGGCAGGGCACCGGCCACGGAGCGGTCGCGGTCGGGTCGCTCGACGACACGATCGTGATCAAGACCGAGCGCATGCGCGCCGTCTCCGTCGACGGCGGCACGGCGCGGGCCGAGGCCGGGGTGCTGGGCGAGGAGCTCGGCGCCGTGGCACAGAAGGCCGACAGCTGCTCGCTGCCGGGCTCGTCGCCCAACGTGGGCGTGATCGGCTACACGCTCGGTGGCGGGCTGAGCTGGCTCGGGCGCAAGTACGGCTTCGCCTGCAACCGCGTCAGCGCGATCGAGCTGGTCACCGCCGACGGCGAGGCGCTGACGGTCGACGCCGACAACGAGCCCGAGCTGTTCTGGGCCCTGCGCGGCGGCGGTGGCTCGTACGCGATCGTCACCGCGCTCGAGCTCGAGCTGCTGCCGATCGGCGAGGCCTTCGCCGGCATCGTCATCTACCCGGCGGCGGTCGGCGAGACCGCGATCAGGGCCTACCGTGACTGGGCGGCCGAGGCTCCGGACGAGGTCACCTCGGTGATCCGCTACCTGCGCCCGCCGCCGCTGCCCGACGTCCCCGAGCCGCTGCGCGACACGCCGTTGCTGACCATCGATGCGACCGTGGTCGGCGACCTCGACGCGGCCGAGGCGCTGGTGGCCCCGCTGCGCTCGCTGGGCGAGCCGATCATGGACAACTTCGCCCGGATGTCGGCCGAGGGCCTGTACCGGATCCACATGGATCCCGAGCCGCCGGTCCCCGCCCTCGGCCACAACGCGCTGATCCGCGAGCTGCCCGACGACGCGATCGACGCCTTCATCGGCCTGGCAGGCCCCGACGCCGGCTCGCCGCTGCTGCTCGGCGAGCTGCGCCAGCTGCGCGGCGCGCTCGGTCGTCCGGCCGAGGGCGCCGGCGCGCTCTCGCACCTCGACGCCGACTACGCGATGTTCGGGATCGGGATGCCGATGACCCCGGAGCTGGGGCAGGCGATCGGGGGACATCTCGACAAGCTGGTCAAGACGATGAGCGCCTGGGGCGGCGGCGCCTATTACAACTTTTCCGAGCGGCCGTGCGACCTCGACGCGATCTTCGACGCCGAGATCTGCGACCGGCTCCGCGAGGTCAAGGACGAGTGGGACCCCGACGGGCTGATCCGCGCGAACCACGCCCCGGCGCCGCTCGCGGCCGCTTAGCGGCCCGCGCGCATCTCGGTGAACACCGCGGTCGCCACCTGATCGGGCTCGCGCTGCTCGTCGGCGATCACGTGGGCGACGGCGTTGATCAACGCCAGGTGTGTGAACGCCTGGGGGAAGTTGCCGAGGTGGGCGTGGCTGAGCGGCTCGAGCTCCTCGCCGTAGAGGCCGAGGGGACCGGCGAGGGCGAGCAGCTTCTCGCACAGCTCCCCGGCCCGGCGCGACTCGCCGATCTCCGAGAGCGCCGAGACCAGCCAGAACGAGCAGATGGTGAACGTGCCCTCCTCGCCGTGCAGGCCGTCCTCGGTCTCGTCGACGCGGTAGCGGAGGACGAGCCCGTGCTCGGTCAGGCGATCGGCGATCGCGAGCACCGTGTTCCGGATCACCTCGTGGTCGGGCGGCAGGAAGCGGATCAGCGGCGCGAGCAGCACCGAGGCATCGAGCGCGTCGGTGTCGTAGTGCTGGCGCAGCACGCCCTCGTCGGTGACGCCGCGCTCGAGGATGTCCGCCTGGATCTCGTCGGCGATCTCGCGCCAGCGCCGCGCCCGCTCCGCGACCCCGGGCTCGGCGCGGTGCTCGGCGAGCCGGGCGCCGCGATCGAGCGCGACCCAGCACATCAGCTTCGAGGAGACGTAGTGCTTGGCGGGCCCGCGCGCCTCCCAGATCCCCTGGTCGGGCTGGTCCCAGATCTTCGCCGCCGCTTCGACCTGGTCGGCGACGATCGGCCAGATCTCGGCCGGGACGACCCGGTCGGCGCGCGAGTGGACGTAAAGCGAGTCGACCAGGGCCCCGTAGACGTCGTTCTGCTGCTGGTCGAAGGCACCGTTGCCGATCCGCACGGGCTGCGCGCCGCCGTAACCGCTCAGGTGGTCGAGCGTCGACTCCGTGAGGTCGCGCTCCCCGCCGATCCCGTACATGATCTGCAGCCGATTGCCGTGCGCATGGCAGATGTCGCCGATGAAGCGCGCGAAGTCGTCGGCCTCCTCGTCGAGTCCGAGCACGTGCATCGACCAGAGCGTGAAGGTGGCGTCGCGGATCCAGGTGTAGCGATAGTCCCAGTTGCGCTCGCCGCCGGGCGTCTCCGGCAGGGAGGTCGTCAACGCGGCGATCAGGGCGCCGGACGGAGCGTAGGTGAGGCCCTTCAGCGTCAGCGCCGAGCGCTGCAGGTGGATTCGCCAGGGGTGGTCGGGAAAGTCGCCGTTGGCGAGCCAGCGGCGCCAGTACTCGGCGGTGCGGTCGAGCCGGTCGAACGCCTCGGCGCAGGTGGTCGGCCCGTACGGTGCGGCGCTCCACGAGATCGCCGCGAAGCAACTCTCGCCGTCCTTGAGCAGGTGGCGGGCCTCGACCCGCTCGATCTCGAGCCCCAGGTTGAGATCCGTTGTCAGGATCAGGGTCGGCTGGTCCTCGGCGTTCGTGGTCGCCGAGTGGAGGTCCTCGGCGAGCTCCCAGGCGGGCTCAGCCCGCGAGTAGTCGAACCGCGGATGGCAGGTGAGCTCGACCGGGACCTCGCCCTGGACGCAGGTCGCGGCGCGGACCAGCACGCACTCGGCGTCGAGGTCGGGCGGCGGGCGGGTGTGCGGATCGTCGGGGCGCGGGCGCCACGGGCCGATCGTGAGCGCGTCGATGACCACCAGCCAACCGGTCTTCGTCGCCCACGTGGTCTCGACGATGTTGGTGCCGGGCTGATAGCGCCGCGCGACCGGGACGGCCTCGTGGGGCCCGAGCCGGAAGCGCCCGGCGCCGCGGTCGACCAGCGCGCCGAAAACGCTCGGCGAGTCGAAGCGGGGAATGCACATCCATTCGATCGAGCCGTCGGGCGCGACCAGCGCCCCTGTGTGGCAGTCGGAGAGGAATCCGTAGTCCCCGATCCGCGGAAAGCCGCCCGACTCCATGGGCGATTACTACCATCGGCGCGTGCGGATCGCTGTCGCGGCAGACGAACGGACCGGGGTCGCCGAGGAGGTGAGCGCCGAATTGCGCCGGTTCGCCGCTGAGCCGAGCGCCGCCGACGACGACCGCGCGAACGTGGCCCACCTGGCCGAGATCGAGGCGCGCCGGTGATCCGCCTGCTGCCCGACTGCGCGCCGACCACCGTCGCCGACCAGGTCGCGACGCTCGACCTCGCCCCGCTGGCCCGCGATGACCGGCCCTATGTGATCACCAACTTCGCGCTGACGCTCGACGGCCACGCCACCATCGAGGGCCGGTCGGGTTCGATCGGCTCGGCGACCGACACCGCGATGCTGGTGGGGCTGCGCACGCGGGTCGACGCGGTGATGATCGGCGCCGGGACGATGCGCGCCGAGCGTTACGGTCGCGTGGTCGGCGATCCGGCGAAGCGCGAACAGCGCGAACGCGACGGGCTCCCGCGTGACCCCCTGATGGTGATCGTCTCGGGCCGGCTCGAGCTGCCGTGGGACGCGCCGCTGTTCGCCGACGGCCACGGCCGCGTGGTGATCGCGACCGAGTCGGCCGACCCGGTGCCGGATGTTGAGACCCCGGTCGACGTGCTGCGCCACCCCGACGGCGTCGACCTCGCGGTGCTGCTCGCCTGGTTGCGGCACGAACACGGGGTTCGCTCGCTGCTGTGCGAGGGCGGCCCGCGCCTCCACGGCCAGCTGGTCGAGGGCGGCCTGGTCGACGAGCTGTTCGTCACCCACGCCCCGAAGCTCGCCGGCGGCGTCGGCCCGGGCCTGGTCTCGGGGATGGCGGAGGACGAGCGCCCGCTCGAGCTCGCGTGGGTGCTGGCCGACGAGGACTCGGGCGAGCTGTTCGGCCGCTACCTCACCGGCGCCTGAGCGGACGATGCGGCTGGTCGACTACACCGACGCCGACCTCGACTTCAGCATCGCGATCGAGACCGACCCGGTGGTGATGGCCGAGCTCGGCGGCCCGCGGCCGATCGAGGCGATCGAGCGCGTGCACCCGAAGCGCGTCATCACCGACCCGGCCGACGGCATCTGGCAGAAGATCGTCACCGACGACGGCGAGGAGGCGGGACAGATCGGGGTCTGGCGGTCCGAGCACGACGGCGCGGAGGTCTGGGAGGCGGGCTGGATGCTGCTCGCGGAGTTTCACGGCCGAGGCCTGGGCAGCGAGGCGCTCACGGCACTCTTGGAGCGAATCCGGGCCCGGGGGACCTACGACGTCGTGCATGCGTTCCCCGGCGTCAACAACGCACCGTCGAACGGTCTCTGCCGCAAGTTCGGGTTCGAGCTCGTCGGTGAGGTCGAGGAGGAATTTCGCGGCAGCATGTTTCGCTGCAACCACTGGCGGCTGGCCCTTGCCTAGGCGAAGTCGGGGATCCGGTACTCGCCCGTCTCGTCGGGGATCAGCCCGGCCTGCTCGGACTCGCGCTCGCCCTCGCGCAGCATCCGCAGCGCGATGATCGCCGCCCCGAGCACTCCGGCGATCCCGAGGCTGAGCTGGATGCTGAGCAGGCCCTCCCGGCTCCAGTAGACGTCGTCGAGCTCGAGCAGCAGCGCCGCCTCGTCGAAGGTCATGCCGATCCCGGCGCCGAAGGGAACCGCGAGCAGCTGCTCGAGTCGCTCGCTGGTCGTGATCAGTCCGGCGCCGCCGGCCGCGAACGCGGTCAGGATCCCGGGGACGAAGTGATGGACGTGACGGCCGCCCACGCGCACGTTGCCGGTGGGCCACCAGCCGCTGCGGATGCCCCAGGTCGACAGCCGCATGAGCGCGAACGAGGCGCTGAAGCCGCCGAGGATGTTGAACAGGATCGCTTCGCCCTTGGGCGCCGAGGAGTAGCCCTCGATCGCCACCTTGAGCGAGTCCTGGGTGGCCTGCGTCGCGGCCCCGAGCGCGTGCTCGGCGCTCTCGAGCACGCTCGCCGGCGCCTCGTCGTTGCGGGCCTCGGCGATCCGCCGGCGCGCCATCCGGCCGACCTGGCCGACCAGCACGGTCCCCGTCGTCCCGACCGCCGCCGCGGCCAGCGCGACCGTCAGCCGGTCGGCGCCAATCTGGCTCTTCGATCGCCGGCCGAACACGCTCGCAACGTTACGAGACGGGGCCGCGCGCGGCTAGAGGCGGATCACGTTCTCGGTCTCGAGCCCGCGGGTCGCGCCGCGGAAGTCGAGCACCACCGGGGCCGTCGCGGCGACCTCGACGTAGTCGACCTCGGCGTGGGCGGTGATCACGCAGGCGATGTCGCAGGCGGCGAGCTGCTCGGCGAGCTCCCCGGACTCGAGCCCGAGCTCGGAGAGCGAGGGCACGTGCGGGTCGTGGTAGGAGACATCTGCGCCCAGCTCGCGCAACAGGTGGGCGATCTTCAGCGCCGGCGCCTCGCGCATGTCGCCGACCCCGCGCTTGTAGGAGACGCCGAGCAGCAGGACCCGCGCGCCGCGGGCCGGCTTGCCGACATCGTTGAGCGCCCGGACGACGCGCTCGACGCAGTAGTGCGGCTGCTGCTGGTTGACCTTGCCGGCGAGCTCCACGAACTCGGCCGGGAAGTCGTACTCGCGCGCCTTGAACGAGAGGTAGAACGGGTCGACCGGGAGGCAGTGCCCGCCCATCCCGGGCCCGGGCTCGAAGCGCATGAACCCGTAGGGCTTCGTCGCGGCCGCGTCGACGACCTCCCAGACGTCGATGCCCATGCGATCGCAGAGGACCGCGAGCTCGTTGACGAGCGCGATGTTGACCGAGCGGAAGATGTTCTCGAGCAGCTTCGTCATCTCGGCCGCCTCCGGCGTCGTCACGACGACGACGTCGTTGCAGATCTCGGCGTAGAGCTCGCGGGCGCGCTCGGCGCAGGCGGGCGTGAGGCCGCCGACCACCTTCGGCGTGGTCTCGATCGTGAAGTCCGTGCGCCCCGGATCGATCCGCTCCGGCGAGAACGCGAGGTGGAAGTCCGTGCCGGCGCTCAGCCCGGAGCGCTCGAGGATCGGCTGGAGGCGCTCGCGGGTGGTCCCGGGGTACGTTGTCGACTCGAGCACCACCAGCTGACCGGCCCGCAGGCTCGAGGCGATCGCCTCGCCGGCGGAGACGATGTAGCTCAGGTCGGGCTCGCGCTGGTTGGCCAGCGGGGTCGGGACGCAGATGAGGATCGCGTCGCAGGCGGCGAGCGCGGCGGGGTCGGTGGTCGCCGCGAGGCGGCCGTCCAGGCCCGCGAGGCGCTCGTCCGGGATGTCCTCGACCTGGCTGTGCCCGGCGTTCAGTCCCTCGACGATCCGCTCGGACACGTCGAGGCCGGTGACCTCGTGCCCGTTCTCGGCAAACGCCACGGCCAGCGGCAGGCCGACGTAGCCGAGCCCGATGATCCCCACTCTCATGCGTGGCGAGTCTAGGCCCCCGCGAGCTGGGCGATCAGGCGCCCGTTGACGGATGAGGGGACTCTTGCGCCGTCGGCAGCGGTGACCTGAATCAGCAACTTGGTCGCGACCAGGGCCGCGGCGAGGGCCGCGTCCGAGTCGTCGGCGAGGACCACCAGGTCCGGTTGTTGACTCATCGCCTCGGCTTCGAACTCGGTCAGCGCCCTCGCCAGGGGCCCGCTCGAGTCGGCCGGCTCATCCACCGGGGCAGCTTCGAGCGCCCAGATCCGGGCGTTTTCAGGGCTCTCGCGGGCCTGCGCGAGGCGCTCCGCGGCGGTCCGCTCTCCGGCGACGATCGTGCTCATAGATGAAGCCTTACCTATTCGGTCAACAAAAGGACCGACGACCGAACCTTTACGCCGCAGCCGCCGATAGAGTCGAGTCCGGATGAAGCTACTGCTCTCACCTTGGTCGATGGGCGTCAACGCCGCCCGCCACTTCGCCTGGTACGTGAACTACCAGGTCAGCGGCCAGACCCGGCCCCGCGCCTAGCCGCCACCTTCCGCAGCTCACGCATCTCGACCACCGCGTCCGGGAGTTCATCGATCGCCGGCCGCGGCGACGGCAGCGGTGCTGCGGCCATGCGGACCTCGCCGGCGCGGCCGCCCTCGTCGACGCTCACCCGCCAGGCGGCAGCGTCCTCGCGCGCGCTGACGGCACCGCGGATCTCGGTCCCGCAGATCAGGATCCCGGCGCCGTCGTCCACGCCGTAACCGGTGATCCCGAGCTCGGCGACCTGTTCGAGCAGCCGCGAGCGGCGGTCCGGGTCACGGTGGTAGTGGACGCTCAGGGTGCCGGCGATCAAACCGAGCCCCGGGGCCGGCCGCGCAGCGCCCGTCGAGCGGGTGATCCCCCACTCGAACCAGCACATCGCCCCGGCGCTCTGGCCGACCATGACCACGCCACGCTCCCAGCAGCGGCGCAGCACGTCGTCGATCCCGTGGGCGCGCCAGATCGCGAGCAGGTTCAGCAGGCTGCCACCGCCGACGTAGATCAGGTCCTGGGCGAGCAGGTGGTCGGCGAGGTCGACGGCCTCGGTCTCGAGCCTGAACAGCGAGACGTGGGAGAGCTCGCATGGCAAGCCCCCGAGGCTCGCCCGGAAGGCGGCGATCTGGTCCGCCGGGTCGCCGCTCGCGGTCGGCAGCAGGCAGACCTTCGGCCGCGGGCCGTCCGCGAGCGCGAGCATGTAGTCGCGCAGCGCCTCGTTGCCGCGCTTGCGCGAGAACTCGTGCCCGCCGAGCGCCAGGATCGTTCGCGAGCCAGGCGCCACCGGGGCGCTGCGATCGCTCAACGGCCTCAGGCCTCGGCCAACGCGGCGACGGGTTCGATCAGCGGCACGCATGCAGTGTCGCCGAGGAAGCGGGTGGCGAGCTGCGTCGTCACCACGTGCCCGTGGCGAAGCTCGACCCGGTAGGCGCGCGCGCCCGGCCGCGAGGCGACCACCTGGGCCACTTCGTCGCCGATGAAGTGGAGCGCGGCCCCGTCGTCGGCGGCGTACGCGGGCGCCATCCCGTCGCGCAGCCACGCGAACAGCGCGTTGCGGCGCGCCGGCTCGCTCGAGTAGTGCACGGTGTTGCTCCACGGCAGCAGGCCGAGGCCCTCGGTCCGCTGCGCCGGTCCGTGGAAGGTGGAGACCCCCTCGCTGAACCAGCACAGCGAGCCGGCGCTGAGCCCACACAGCACGACCCCGCGCTCCCAGCACTCGCGCAGGATCACGTCGATCCCGTGGGCGCGCCAGACCCCGATCAGGCTGGTGACCGAGCCGCCGCCGACGTAGATCAGGTCCTGGGCGAGCAGGTGCTCGCGAGGGTCGGCGGGCGCCCTCTCGCGCCGAAACAGCGACAGGTGGGACGGCTCGCAACGGTCGGCGGAGAAGTGGCGGTAAAAGCGGACGATGTAGTGGTCGGCGTCGCCGCTGGCCGATGGCAAGAAGCAGACCCTCGGCCGGCCCTTGCCGGTGAGCTGGAGGACGAATTCATCGAGCAGCGGGTTGCCGGCCTCCATCGAGAAGCCGCCGCCGCCGAAGCTGACGATTTGGCGCATAGCTCTCCCTCCACGCGTCGGGCCGCAGGCTTGCCTGCCCCGAAAGTGTGCGCTGCGACCGAGCGGCGGTCTTTGGCCAGTTGTCGAGATTCGCGGCCGGACGCCTCGACGAGCGGTCGAGAGCCGAACTACTCCGACAGGCCGGCGGCTTCGAGGGCTTCGGCGTGGTTGAACCATGACCGACCCCAGATGACGAGACCATCGCGGTAGCGCATGACCAGCGCGTACTCCAGATCAACCGGGAAGCCTTCCTTGGACCGCCCGCGGAGACGGCCCAGCGCCACCACCGCGTTGCCGCGGCCGCGGACCTCGTCGTACGTCGGCGCGAGCTCGTCGAAGGAGGCCCGGATGTCGAGCCAGAACTGCCTCGCGCCTGCGCGTCCGTGATAAGCACTGCCCTCCACCGCAACGGCGCTCGGGTGCAGCTCGACATCCGGGTGCAGGCCCTGAAGCCATTCCCGAAGGTCGCGTCGGTTCCAAGCGTCGATACCCCGATGGAAAGCCTCGACGTTCTCCTGCGACATCGCCTGTGCATTATCCCCGCCGAACGGTCGCCCGACCGGGCAATAGCCCCGAGGAGTCGCCGTACGGCTATCACTTGCGGGGATGAGCCAGCACGCAGGCGCGCTCGTTCGGGCTCAGGCACAGGTCGCCGCCGTGCGCGACGATCCTGCGGCGCGGGTTGCGTTGATGGCCCGGGTGTTCCGCGGGCCGACGGGCCGCGCGCCGCGACACCTGCCGTTCCGGCGGGCGGCGTTGTCGTTCATGCACTGGCAGGCCCGCCGGGGTGTGCTCGATCCGCTCGACGCGGCACCGCCCGGCAGCGCCTGGTGGCGGGCCGTCAATGAGCGGCTGCTGCGGGATGGGTGCGAAACCGTCGCGCTCCTCGGCGGCCTGGCCGGAGAGCCGTCGTCGCAAGCCGTGCTCCTCTGGCTGGAGTTCGGCGCGAGACCGACGGGGCGTAACTGGTACCGGTCGCACAACGCGAGCATCGTGGGCGGCTACCTGGATCATTGGGAGCTCGCCGGTGCGGAGAGCGCACCGGAGCGCTTCTTCATGAACGTCGCACTGCTGCGCGTGCTGTACGCGCACGCGCTCGTCGCCGCGCCGCGCCTGGCGCTGGGGCGGTTGGCTCCGCTCGGTCGCCTGGTCGGCGATCCGCGGCTCGGGATGGCGGGGGTGTTCCTCTCGCTCAGACGGGTGCTCCCGGACCGCTATCCGCTCGACCGCGACGTCGAGCGCTACATCGGCCAAGAGCAGCGTCTCGGCCGGATGCTCGACTACGCGGTGATCGTTCCGCGCCTGCAACGTCTGTACGAGTGGTCCGCCGAGGAACTCGCCGAGCCGCGCCTGCTCGAGCTCATTCGCGACGGCAACCCGATCTACGCCTGGCCATTCGAGCAACGACACGTATGGCGCTCTCGGCACATGCCGTTCCCGGCCCGGGCGCTCGCGCGTCTCACATGCCCACCGAGGCAGACGCCCGCATGACGCGGTCGGCCCTTGGACTACAGGCCAGTCCAGCCGCCGCCGTAGCACGGGCTCGGGCCACAGGCGTTCAGGATCGCGCCGTCGATCTGGAGGAAGTTCGAGACCTCGGCGAGGCCGAGCGGGATCCCCCGCGGCGCTCCGTGCGGGTCCTCGCCGACGCGGTTCGGCGTGTTGGTGAGCGGCGCCGGCGGCGTCCCGATCGTCTGCCCGGGGTTGAGCGGATCGGGGCGCACCGGCCCGAAGTCGTTGTAGGCGATCGCCGAGCCGGTGAACGGGTACGCGGCGATTCTGGGCACGTTCCAGAGGACGTCGGTGTCGGGCCAGCGGCCCGGGTCGACGACCGGGTCGTGCGCGGACGCACCGATCGTGCGCGCCTCGACGTCGGTCATCCAGTTGGTGACCTGGTGGTCGCCGATCGCCGGCCCGAGCAGCACCGTGTGCGCGGGCGTGTTCGGCAGCGGGTCGGTGGTCATCCGGTTCGCGTAGCCGTTGGGCTCGCCGCGGTCCCAGAGCATCTGGATCATCGAGAGCAGCAGCGGGCGGGAGAGCTCGTCCGGGTAGGCCGCGTTCAGCAGCACGGCGAACTCGTCGTAGTCGACCGAGCGGGGCAACAGGATCGAGTAGCGCATCGCCGGCACCCCGAGCGCCGCCCGGGTGAAGTCGGGGGCGATCGCCGCGAGCGCGCCGCCCATGATCCCGCCCTGGCTGTTGCCGTCGTAGAAGAGGCGCGCGTGGTCGATCACGTCCTGCGAGCCGGTCGTCAGCCCGTCGGCGTGGAAGGCGGGATCGGAGCTGAAGCCGGCGGGGTTCAGCATCAGGCGGCCGAGGAAGAGCTCGTTGAGCAGCCCCTGCTGGAGGCGGTCGGCGAGCTCGGGGAAGTCCGAGAGGTCGCCGAGGATGCCGACGGTGTTGGGAATGTCCTCGGACGCCATCCCGATCTCGTCGGTGGCGCAGAGGATGAACCCATGGTCGTTGGCCAGGTCCTTCTGGTACTGGCCGTGGACCTGGTCGGCGGTGCCGAACAGCCCGTGTCCGTACAGCGACGGGCGCACGCTCACGGGGCTCGGGCCGTCGACCGAGATCCGCGGGACGATGCAGTCGAAGTTCGCCTCGTAGTCACCGTGCCGGGTCGGCATCCCGTCGGCCCCGAGCGCAAAGCGCCCGCCGGGCTCGCAGTCGGGCGCGAGATAGCACGGCACGGTGTACGTGCCCTCGATCTCGCGGGCCACCTCGTCGTCCTGACCCGGGCCGCTCCCCGGGGCGAAGTTCTGAACCGAATCGATGCTGAACGCCGGCGCCGTGCCCTGAGCGGTCAGGTCGCCCATGGTCGCGTCCCCGAGCCCGGCGAAGGCGTCGTCGCGCATGTGCAGGGCCCGCCCGGCGATGTTGAGGTCGCTGGCGACCGTGAAGTCCCACGCCAGGTAGAGGTTCGAGCGCCGGATCCCGGCGCCGCGCAGGCTCTCGAAGATCGAATCGAAGCGACCGCGCTGGGCCTCGATCGCGGGCTCGGAGGACGGCAGGTCGTCGCGGTAGTAGCGGAAGCCCTCGGGCGCCGGGATGGTCGACCCGTCGGCGGAGCGGAGGTCGCGCAGCGCCACGATGTAGCGGTGCCCCGACCGCAGGTTGACCGCCGGGTTGACCATCAGCGCGGTCTTCGCGGCGCTGGTGGCGTTGGAGTCGAGCTCGACCCAGATGGGGACGCGCTCGCCGCTCTCGGCGTCGACCACGACCACCGGCGCGTCCGGGGCCGCGAAGCGCCCGAGATGGTTGAGCGCCACCGGGTCGGTCCGCGCGAGCGCCGCCGGAGTATCGAGGCCCGGGACCTTGAGCACGATCGATTGACCCGGGCTGAAGCCGTCGCCCAGGTTGTACGGCCCGGGGGCGACCGGCGTCCCGGAGCCGTTCGCGGGCATCGCCGCGGACTTGAAATCGATCCGCCGGCCCGTCGCGCTCGGCGCGTCGGCGGCGGTATAGAAGTCGTCGGGGAACGGCAGCATGCACAGCGACCCGTCCTGCTGGCCGATGAAGTCGCACTCGCCGGCCCGGCTCAGGTCGATCGGCTTCGGCGCGCAGACCGCGCTCGTCCGGCTCAGCTCACCGCGGCGCTTCACCGAGCGCTTGAACTCGAACACGAGCTTCCGGGCGCCGCATTCGCTCACCGCCTCGCGGCCGAACGGGGTCAGACGCAGGCGCACGCGACGCCTCGAATGGGCTTCGACGCGGACGCGCTTGGGCTTGGTCAGGAGCTTGCGGGCCGGCTCGTCGAAGGTCCTCGTCCTCACCCTGACCCGCCCTTGCCGGTCCGACCGGCCGGGGTTGGCGAGCTTGACCTTGAAGCCGTGATCCAGGATCGCCGCCTGGCTGGTCGTCAGCGCCCGCGCCTTCAGCCTCGCGCTCGACCCGGCCGGGAGCACCAGGCACAGCGCGAGCGCAGCAACGAACACCAACCCGAGCCGGACGCAGGGCTCCTCCCGCCGCTTCACGCGCCCATCCTATGCCCCGGGGCCGCTCGTTATGCGCCCGCCAGCGCCCGGTCCCCGCAGGCGAGGCGCTCGCGCTCGAGGACCTCCTCCTGGCCGGAGGCTCGCTCGATCAATCCCTCGAGGTCGAGGTCGGCCAGCGGGCGGTGCTGGGCGCGCACCCGCGCGAGCGAGATCCACAGGCACCGCTTCCCGGCCACGCCCAGCCTCAGCGTCTCGATCGCCATGAACATGCCGTGATCGGCCGCTCCGGACCCGGCGCCGCTGAACTTCACGCGGCTCGCCTTCTCGGCAATCCAGCCCGTCACCTGCTTGACGGGGTTGCGGCTGACGTCGAGGGCGTCCATCAGCGCGACCAGCGTCTCGCGATCCTCCTCGATCTCTGCCGCGAGCCGCCGCGCCGCCTCGGCGAACGGCGTTCCCTCCGCGCGGTCGGCGATCTGGCCGGCGAGGTCGGCGCCGAGGGTCGATCCGCCAAGATGATCGTTGAGGTAGACCTCGAGCGGTTTTTCAGCCATCGTGTGCCTCCTTGGGGTCGGTGTCTAGAAGCTGATCGCGGGTAACCGGGCGTCCGGTGGTGCGAGTGAACATCCCTGAATTCGAACTGCTCGAGGTGGTGGAGCCGCAGGCTCGGATCGTCGCTGTGCGCGGCGAATTCGACCTCAACACCGCCCCGAAGGCATCCCGGGTGCTGTCGATCGCGTCGGCCGACCCAGAGCGCGTGCTCGTGATCGACCTGACGGCTTGCACGTTCTTGGATTCGACCGCGCTGGCGACGATCGTCGGCGCGGCTCGGGCGCTCACCAACGGGCAGATCCGCATTGCGATCGCCTGCCGGCCGGAGTCGGACGCGCTCGCCGTGCTCGAGCTCGCGGGGATCGACCGCACGATCCCGATCCTGCCGACCGTCGAGCGGGCGCTCGAGGCAGCGCTCGCGATCGACTGAGCGGCGTCGGATTCGATCCCGGCGGCGGCGACGGTGGAGGCCATTGGCAGTCGCTACCCGCTGATGCGGCACGCAAGCGGCCCCCGAGCCCTGAGGCGGCGCGCCACCCATTAGGATCGCCCGATGGCGGCGCTCGACGAGCACCCACCGTTCTCGGTCCGCGACGATTCGGGCGACGGCCCGCTCGTGCTCTCGGTCGAGGGCGAGCTCGACCTCTCGGTCGCCGACCAGCTCACCGAGGCGATCGAGCGGGCGGGGAAGCCGAGCGACTCGATCTGCCTCGACCTCGACCGCTGCCGCTTCGTCGACTCGACCGGGCTCAAGGTGCTCGTCCAGACCGCGCGACAGTTCCGGGCGGCCGGCGGTGAGCTCTCGGTCACCAACGTCCAGGGTGACGTTGCGCGGCTGTTCGAGATGACCGGGCTGCTGCTCGAGGGCTCGGCGCTCGTTCACCGCCCCGAGCTCGGCTAGCGCCGCATCGCCTCCGGCATCCGGTCCCGCTCGCGCACCGGAGCGTCCAGCAGACGCCGCGCCTCGACGATCTCGCGGTCGATCAGCGCGCCGATGCTCTCGACGGCGGTCGCCGCGGCCCGCGAGAGCTCGAAGCTGGCCGAGATCGTCGTCCCGCTGTCGTCGGCCTCGATCCGCAGGTCGTGGGTGAGCTTGCCCGCGAGCGGGATCCCGATCCCGAGACCCGGTGAGTCGAGGCGTGGCTTCATCCCGATCCCGCCGTCGGCGACGGTGACCACGAACAGGTCGCGAATCACGCGAACGACGACGACGATCGGGCCGGGCTCGCGGCCGACGTAGGCATGCACCACGGCGTTGCCGACCAGCTCCGAGACCACCGTCTGGACGGCGAATTGATCGAGGCTGTGGGCGACCGCGATCGCGGACACCGCGTGGCGGGCGGCCGGGACGCTCTCCTTGACGGCCGGAAGGCGCAGTACCTCCGGTAAGTCCGGACGAGCTTCACGACGATCCGACACACCCGAACTATCTCAGGTTGGCGGCGAACCGAGGTGCCTTCGGGCGTCGGAGGAAAGACGACGATCGATGGGCCATACAGGGATCGAACCTGTGACCTTGAGACTAAGAGTCTGATCCGGGAGTTGCGGCTGGTTGCCGCTGGTCGGCGTTCTCCGTAACTGGAGCGCGGAGTTCGTGCCTGCGGCTTTGCTCGCCGGTTTGCGGCAGGTCATGGGGGTGGCGCGTTGCCCACCCGTTGCCCATCTCGCCTACTCGCTCATCCCGGCGGCTTCGAGGGCCTCGCGCCAAGTGAGGAAGTTGCGCGCCTCGCCGATCCGACCATCGCGAAACTTCGAGTAGACGGTCCCTACTCCGACAGCCCGGCGGCTTCGAGCGCCTGATCCTTCGTCGAATACGAGTGCCGCTCGGCGAGCAGGGAATCCCGGACGGTCCAGAGCTCGGCCATGTGCACCTCGATCACCTGCTGACCGCCCTTCGGCACCGCGTGTTGCGTGCTCACGACGACCACCCGATCGCCGGCGTCGATCAGCTCCTCGACCTCGACGCGGAGGCTCTCGAACTGCCCGAACAGGGTCTCGTTGTACTCCTGGACCGCCTCCTTGCCGCGATAGACACCAGCCTCCGGCGAGTGCACGTATGTGTGGAACTCGATCTCCGGGTGGATGAACGAGTTGGCCAGCTCGAGATCGCCCCGATCGACCGCCGCATAGATCGCCCGCACGATCTCCACGTTCTCCTTCGACATCGCCTACTCCTCGAGCCCGGCGGCTTCGAGGGCCTCTTTGGGATCGAGGTAGGTCCGAACCCGGACGGCCTTGCCGTTTCTGAGGTCGCTCACGGCGGCGAGCGGGGACTTTGTTTCGGCCCCGCTTTCTCTCCCGCGCGTGCGGATGCGGCCGATGGCAACGACTCGGTCTCCCAGCTCGCGGATCTCCGAGTACTCGACGTGGATCTCGTCGAAAGCATCGTCGAGTTCTCGAAACCACTCACGGACGCCGTCGTGTCCCTTGTAGACCGTCGCTTCCCCGCTGAGCACGGTCGAAAGCGCCGAGTGCCACTCGACCTCGGGGTCGAGCTCCTCGAGTATCGCGTCGATGTCGCGGCGGCCGTACGCATCAGCGGCGCGGTGCGCCTGATCGACGTTCTCCTGCGACATCGCCACCCAGTATCCCGCCTGTCGCGGGAGTCGCCGAGATGGGCCGTACAGGGATCGAACCTGTGACCTTGAGATTAAGAGTCTCCTGCTCTACCAGCTGAGCTAACGGCCCGGTGGGGCATGGTAGCGAGCGGGTTCAGCCCGTCGCGGCGCGCGATCAGGGGGTGGTGGCGCCCGGAGCGGCCGGCGCCGGAGCGCCGGTTCCGAGCCCGCCGAACGGGTTCTCGAGCTGCGACTGGCCCTGGTCGGAACCGCCCTGTTGCTGCTGCTCTTCGAGCTGCTGCTGGAACTTGATCGCCTGCTCGCGGTAGCCGTCGATCGTCTTCTGGACCTGCTTGCGGTTCGACGGATCGGCGAGCGCGACGGCCTTGTCGCCCGCGGCGTCGCCCTCCTTGATCTTGTTGTCCGCATACAGGTAGAGCGCCAGCTGGGCGTAGGCGGAGAAGGTGTTCTGATCGGCGGCGACGATCTCCTGCGCCTGGGCGGCGCCCGTCGCGTCGTTGAGCAGGACGAAGACCTGAACGGCGCTCGCGGCGGCCGTCGTGCTCGGCTTGTCCGGCTTGGTCTTGTAGTAGTCGTCCCACGCCTGCGCGGCGTGCTCCAGATCGGTCTGCGCGTCGGCGCTGACCGAGATCTGGCCGGTCTGCGCGTCACGCGAGATCCCCTGCTGGGCGGAGCCGTAGTAGGCGGCGATCAGGTCGGCGTAGGCGCTGCCGTTCTTGGGGTTCTGGTCGACGGCGCTCTGGGCGTCCTCGATCTGCTGCTCGTACTGCGGGTCGCTGGAGCTCGACCCGCCGCCGATCCCGAGCGCGTCGAAGATCCCGCCGGTGACGTCGGAGCCGATGCCGAAGCCGACGAAGCTGATGAAGAAGATGAAGGCGAGGAAGCCGAAGACGACCTGCACGACGCGTCGGCGCTTGCCGCTCTTGAGATCGAAGATCATCGGGCCGGGAGCGTAGAGGAAGGCACCGACTCAGCCGGACTCATCGGCGAC
The DNA here is from genome assembly GCA_963781265.1 of uncultured Solirubrobacterales bacterium. Lineage (GTDB taxonomy): Bacteria > Actinomycetota > Thermoleophilia > Solirubrobacterales > 70-9 > WHSW01. The sequence goes on along the minus strand of CAWAFH010000001.1, from coordinate 129,094 downwards.
CGGCGGCACCACGGGGGTCCCGAACCAGCGCGCCAGGAGCAGGGAGAACTCGAACAGCAGGTAGAGGGGCGCCATCGAGATCAGCATCGTGATCGGATCGGTCCCGGGCAGGAGCATCGCGACCACGGCGATGATCAGGATCGCGTAGCGGCGGTTCTTGGCGAGCTGCTGGGGGGTGACGATCCCGAGGCGGGTGACCGCCAGGACCCCCACCGGGATCTGGAACAACAGGCCGACCCCGATCAGCGTGGTGATGAAGAAGCCGTAGTACTCGGCGGCGCGGATCTGGATGTTGAACTGGTCGGTGTTGAAGCCGAGCAGGAAGTTGAGGGCCGGCGGGACGACGACGAAATATGCGAACACGGTGCCGGCGATGAACAGCACGGGGACCATCAGCAGCATCGGCAGGATCACCCGCTTCTCCTGGCGCGAGAAGGCCGGCAGCACGAACGCGTACACCTGATAGAGCAGGATCGGCAGCGAGAGCAGGATGCCGCCGTAGAAGGCGAGCTTGACCGTCGTGAAGAACGGCTCGGTCGGGCTGAAGGTGAGCGGCTCGTCCTGGGAGCTCGGCAGCGGCTCGTTGGCGATCTCGAGGATCGCGTGGTTCTGCCAGAAGCAGAAGGCGACCGCGAGGACGAGGACGACGCCGGAGACGATGATCCGGGTGCGCAGCTCGTCGAGGTGCTCGACCAGCGTCAGGCGGTCGTCGAACTGGGCTGGCTTCAGCCGCGCCACGTCGCTGAAACGCTCCGGTTAGCGGTCGTCGGCGACGACCTCGCCCTTAACGGGCTCGGCGTCTTCGTCGGGCTGCGGCTGGGCGGCGGCAGCCTCCAGCTTCGCCTGGTCCTCGTCGTCGTCGTCCTTGCCGGTGAGCGAGTCCTTGAACTCGCGCATTCCCGACCCCAGCGACTTGCCGAGGTCCGGCAGGCGCTTCGGGCCGAAGATCACGAGCGCGATCACCAAAACGATTGCGAGCTCGAGTGGGCCGATGTTTGGCATCGATCAGATGCTACTCGCCCTGGCCCGCCGGACAGCGGTCCTACTCGCGCGCCGGTTGCGGGCTGGCGGCGAGCTGCTCCTCGAAGTGCTTGCTGAGCATGGTCACCTGGCCCTGGTAGTTCGAGCCGACGTCCTCGCCGTAGAGCACGTCAGGGGTCGCCCCGAGGCGCTCGAAGCCGAGCTTGCAGATCGGCTGGCGGTGTTCGACCATGAACGGGACGTCGCGCGCCCTGACCTCCAGGGCGGCGCGGCTGCCGTGGCGGTCGTGGCGCGCGTCGTATCCGAACCCGGGGTCGAAGAAGCCCGCGTAATGGGTGCGCAGCTCGCCGGCGGTCGGGTCGTAGGCCATCATCTCGGCCGCGTAGTCGGGCGGGATGCACACCCCTTCGGCCGAGAGCAGGAGGTAGAAGATCTCCGGCTCGAGCACGATCCGTGAGCCCTCCTCCGGGTGGACGGGATCCCAGAAGTCCGTCCACCGATAGGCGCGGACCCGGGTCAGGTCGATCGGCAGGCTGTTCTTCTTCGCCCGGTAGCCGACCACCCGTCCGGCCGGCCCCGAGCGCAGGTCGACGCTCAAGAAGAGGCCGTCGGCGATCGCCAGCTCGGTCTCGCGCAGCGGGTGCTGGTCGATGTAGAGCAGCGGGAACTGCTGGTGCAGGGAGACGAGCTGCGAGTCGTCGAGGCGGGCGTCACCGGTCGCGAGGCGCAGCTGGTTGAGCGCCAGGCCCTGGCGGACGAAGATCGCGAACGATCGCGGCACGACCTCGAGGTACAGCCGACCCCGGTAGCCGGGCCGGATCTCGTCGAACCGGTGGTTGCGATCGGTGATCACCCGCGTGAAGACGTCGAGGCGGCCGGTCGAGCTCTTCGGGTTCGCCTTCGCGCGGATCGAGTCGGGCAGCGCCAGTTCCTCGATCAGGGGGATCAGGTACGGGCGGTCGCGCTCCAGCGTGGCGCCGTCGCGCAGGTCGACCTTCTGGAAGGCGATGTCGTCGAGCTTCTCCTCGACCGAGGACTCGACGTCGGGCAGGAAGCTGCAGCGCAGCGCCCAGGCGAAGTCGCCGAGGCGCAGGTCGATGCTCGCCGGCTGGATCGCCTGCGGCCGGATCCGGAAGTCCCCGGCCGTGATCCACTCGTTCTCGATCGCCGACCGCAGCTCCTGCGAGGCGAGGACACGCCCGGGGGCGGCCGGTCCGGCCGCCGTCGCGTCGGGTTTCGTGGCCGCGTCGGGCATCGGGCGAATGATGCTGCACCGCCGCGGCGGAAGCCGACTCGCGGGCGGCGATCAAGCCGCTTTTTGCGGCCGCGGCCGGGCGGCCACGGGTCGCCCCTGGTGCCAACCTAGGGGGCAGCCACTAAAGGGTCCGGCGGAGGCAGCCGATATCGGGGCCGTGGCCGATCAACCGACAGCCAACGACCGCAACGGCTCCGCGCCGCTGCGAGCTGGGGACTTCGCCGCCCCGGGCCGCCCCGACCACGAGTCGGTCGCCGGCGACCTGCACATCTGCCCCAGCTGCGACTCGGGCCTCGTCTATCCGGTCGAGTGGGCCCCCGCCGACAACCGCTCGTGGCAGGTCGAGCTGCGGTGCCCCGACTGCGAGTGGCGCGCCGAAGGCGTCCACGACCAGGCGGTCGTCGACCGCTTCGACGAGGTCCTCGACCTCGGCACCGAGGCGCTGCTGCGCGACCTCGGCCTGCTCGCCAGGTCGAACATGGAGGACGAGGTCGAGCGCTTCGTCACCGCCCTGCACGCCGGCTGGGTCATCCCCGAGGACTTCTAGGCCCGACCCGGCCGCAGCCGCATCCGGTGGATGCGGACCACACCCCGCCTCACCGTCTCGATCTCCCATCGAGAGCCGGCGCGTTCGATGAACTCAACCGCCGGCCCGCGACCGGGATCGGCAAGCCACACCTCCGCTGCGAGCCGCTCGACCAGGTCGAGCAGCGGCTCGATCGCCGCCGGCTCGTAGAGCAGGTCGGCCGCGAGCGCCAGGTCGAACGGAGCGCGGGCGACGAGCCCGGCGGGCGCGGTCCAGTCGGCGGTCGCGGTATCCAGCTCGACCCCGTTGAGGGCGGCGTTGCGGCGCGCCAGCTCGAGCGCCTCCGGTGCCACGTCGGTTGCGAGCACCGCGGCCCCGGCGCCGGCCGCTGCGAGGCTCGGCACCCCGAGCCCGCAGCCCAGCTCGACCACCCGGCGGCCTTCGATCGACGCGGACCCGACCTCCTGCGCGAGGGCGACCCCGCTGCGCCACAGCACCTCCCAGTACGGCGCCACCGGCGCCCACTCCACCGCGCCCGCGTCGGGCAGCTCAGCCGATTCGCGTGGCTGCAGCAGGCGCAGCTCGCCGCGCTCGAGCTCGATCGAGCGGCACACGAGGTCCTCGTCCACGAGCGCGCTCAGGAGTAGCGCTCGACAACGCCGTCGGCCACCATCGTGAGCAGCTCGCGCTGCTGCGGGTCCAGCGGGGCCCGACCCAGCGCGGCCTTCGCCCGCTCGACCCGGCCGCGCGCGTCGGCACGGACCTCGTCGAGAACCCCGGTGGCCTCGATCCGCGCGCAGGCGTCGGCAGCGGCATCCGGATCGAGCGCGCGCAGGTCGAGCGTGGCGAGCGCCGGGTCGCGGTCGCGGGCGAGGATCATCGGCATCGTCACCGTCCCGTCGAGGAGGTCGGTGCCGACCGCCTTGCCGGTGCGCTCGGCCGGGCCGGTGACGTCGAGCACGTCGTCGAGCAGCTGGAACGCGAGCCCGATCTCCGCCCCGAAGGTCGCCAGCGCGGCGCCCCCCTCAGGGCCGGGGTCGGAGCCGATCAGGCAGGCGCACTCGAACAGCCGCGCGGTCTTCAGCCGGCAGCGCTCGAGGTAGCGGCCGGGATCGATCCCGAGATCGAAGGCGTCTCGGCGCTGGGCGAGCTCCCCCTGGGCGAGCCCGACCGAGGCGCGCGCGAGCAGTCCCACCCGGCGCCCCGAGTCGGCCTCGTCGGCGGCGAGCTCGGCGAACGCGCGGGAGAAGAGCAGGTCGCCGACCGCGGTCGCGACCTCGCGCCCCGCACGGGCGACGACCGTCGGGCTGCCGCGGCGAAGCGGTGCGGCATCGAGGACGTCGTCGTGGACCAGCGTCGCCATGTGAACGAGCTCGATCGCCGTCGCGGCCGGGATCGCGAGATCGCCGACCTCGTCGCCGGCGCAGACCAGGACCAGCATCGGCCGCAGTCGCTTGCCGCCGGCGGCAAGCGTCGCGCCCGCCTGCGCCGACAGCAGCTCGCCCCCCTCGCCCGCGAGCTCGGCGAGGCGCGACTCGACCGCTCCCATCCGGCGCGGCAGCCAGCCCTCCGCGGCGGCCAGCACCCGAGTGACGGGCGGCGGGATTGCGCTGCGGTTCATCGCCGCCGCACGCGCGGCGCAGCCGACCCGCTCACGCCGGCCGCACGCCCGAGTGGATCGCGATGATCCCGCCGGCGAGCACCGTGTAGCGGATCCGCTCGAGCCCGGCGCGGTCCATGACCATCGCCAGGCCCTCCGGCGGCGGGAACCGCTTCACCGACTCGGGCAGGTACGTGTACGCGTCGCGGTCGCCGGCCAGGGTGCCGAGCAGCGGCACCAGCCGGTCGAACCAGACGCCGAAGAAGGTCGACAGGGGTGGTCGCTGCGGGTTGGTGATCTCGAGGATCACCAAGCGGCCGCCGGGTTTCAGCACCCGCGCGAGCTCGGCCACGCCGCGATCGAGGTCGGCGAGGTTGCGAACCCCGAAGCCGACGGTGACCGCGTCGAAGGTCGCGTCGTCGTAGCTGAGGTCGAGCGCATCCCCCCACTCGAACCGGACCGGGCCGGCGTTGCGGCTCGCCGCCTTCGAGCGCGCCAGGTCGAGCATCGGCTCCGAGAAGTCGGACCCGATCACGCGGCCCTCGGGCCCGACGCGCCGGGCGAGCTCGAACGCGAGGTCGCCGGTCCCGCAGCAGGCGTCGAGCGCGTAGCCGCCCGGGCCGAGCTCGGCGCGATCGGCGGCCCGCTCGCGCCACCGGTGATGCAGCCCGGCGGTCATCGCCGAGTTCATCAGGTCGTAGACCCCCGCGATCCGGTCGAACATCCCGCGGACCTGCCCCGCGAACTCAGCTTGCGCCGGGGCTGCGGTCCCGTTCACACCAAGCGCCTCAACGGCGGCGCGGCCCGGCCACGTCTCACTGCAGCGAGGAGAGGAACTTGACCAGGCTGTCGAACTTCTCGGGCGGCAGGCTCCCGTACTCCGGCATGATCCCCGAGGGGTTGATCAGCGTCCGCTTGATGGCCTCCGCCGGCAGCTTCGCGCCGATCTCGGTCAGTTCCGGTCCGGGTCCGTCGTTTCCGTTGTCGCCGAACTTGTGGCAGGCCAGACAACCCGACTGCGCGGCCACCTGCTTGCCGGCCTCGAACTGTGGCGCGACCTTGAGGTCGATCTCGGTCGGCGAGCCCGCCGAGGCGCCGAGGAAGGTGAGGAAGGCCATCGCGATGATGGTCATGATCCCGGCCGTGGTCGCGACCGGGCGCCGCCACGGGACCCGCTCGGGGTTGCGGTCGTAGAACGGCAGCAACAGCAGCAGGACCATGCAGAGCGTCGGGATGCCGACGGTCGCGATCGGGACGAGCTCGTTCGGCTTGATCACCCGCAGCAGCTCGAACAGGAAGAAGAAGTACCACTCTGGGCGGGGCACGTACGTGGTCGTCGTCGGGTCGGCCTTCGGGCCCTGCTCGGCGCCGAGGAGCAGCGACATCGCGATCAGCACGAGGGCGACGACCAAGAACATCGCCGAGTCCTTGAAGACCGCGTAGGGGAAGAAGGGCTTGCCCTTCTTCTTCAGGATCTCGTATTCGCGGAGGTAGGCCTCCTTCTCCCCGGAGTTCACGACGTGTTCCCGTTCGAGCTCGCGCGGACGGTTTCCTCGCGCAGCTTCTTCGGCTTCGGGTCGGCCCGCAGCCACGGCGGCGCCGTGGTGCCGAGCTTCACGACCAGATACAGGTGGGCAAAGATCAGGGCGATGATCGCCCCGGGAACCAACAGCATGTGGACGGCGTAGAACCGGGGCAGGGTCGTCGCCCCGAACTCCGATCCGGCGCGCAGGAAGTCCGCCAGATAGGGCCCCAGGATCGGCCCCGAGCCGGTGATGTTCATGGCGACGATCGTCGCCCAGTAGGACCGCTGGTCGAACGGCAGCAGGTAGCCGGTCAGGCCCATCACCAGGGTGAGGATCAGGAGCACGACGCCGATCACCCAGTTGAGCTCACGCGGGTACTTGTAGGCGCCGAAGAAGAACGTCCTCCCCATGTGGAGGAAGATCAGGACGACCATCAGCGTCGCGCCCCACTTGTGCAGGCCGCGGACGAACTCGCCGAGGAAGACGTCGTTGGTCAGGTGGCCGATCGAGTTGTAGGCCTCGGTCGCCGAGGGCACGTAGTACATCGCCAAGAAGACGCCGGTCAGCGCCTGCATCGCGAAGATGAACAGCGTCGCCGAGCCGAGCGTGTAGAACCAGTTCGTCCCCTTCGGCACCTTGCGCAGCAGCAGCCCGGTGAGAAACGGCGTCAGCCCGCTGCGCTCGTCGACCCAGCCGACGACGTCGATCCCGCCTTCCTTGGCCTTGTGTGCGACCGGCGATCCGCCGCCCTTGGTCTGCGTCTCCGGATGACCGTTCGCGTCGCCGCTCGTGCGGGCGCCGTCGGTGCGCTGGCCGGGCTTGCCGGGCTTGCGCAGGGCTTGTGGGGCGGGCGGCTTTGGCATCAGGGGGCGGGCGGCACCGTGAATCGTGGCGGATAGAGGTACTCCCAGATCCCACCCGTGTACTCACCCGGGTCGCGGGCGCGGACGGGCTCGAGGTCGGAGGTGACGCTGTAGCGCGGCCCGATCTCGAGCGTGTCGCCGGTGACGCGGGTCTGGAAGCGGTCGAGCGGGCGCACCGGCGGGCCGCCGATCACCTGGCCCTCGAAGTCGTAGACGCCGCCGTGGCACGGGCAGATGAAGTTGCCGGCCGCCTTGACGAATCGGACCGGGCAGCCGAGGTGGGCGCAGCGGGTCGAGATCGCGATGAACGACGCCGGATCCTCGTCGAGATCGGGCTGCCGCGGCGGATGTAGACGGTCGTCTTGCCGGAGTCGCCGACCCCTCGACGATCGTGATCACCGCCTGGCGGTAGGTGTCCGAGGTGTAGTCGTCGGGCGAGCCGACGCCCTCCCACATCTCCTCCGGGCGGTCGAAGACGGGCGCCAAGGCGAAGCCGACGACGGGGAGCGCGACCGCGACGACCGCGGTGGCGCCGAGCGCCTGGCCGCCGAGCGCAAACACCGTTCGACGGGTCATCGTCTCGCCCTCGAAGTAGCCCGCGGGCTTGACTTTCTCTGGGCCCGGGGGCCCGTTGCTCTTGTCCGCCTGGTCAGCCAAGTGAGGAGAGGTGGTCGAAGCGGAAGTCTAGTCCAGCGGCGCCCTCGCCTAACGCGTGGCTAAAGCCGCCGGCACCGGCGATCTCGAGCGCGGACGTCCAGAGCGCCCCGGCGGCCCGCCGATCTCCGCTTCGCAGCGCCGCCTTGGCCCGCTCGTGGCCGGCCGACGAACCGACGGCGATCGCCGTCGTGCTGGCGAGCCAGAGCGCCGCCGCCTCGGTGGCGCGGCGTTCGGCGTCCCGCGAGCCGTCGTGGACCTGGGCGGCGAGGCTGATCAGGTCCGAGAGCTCGCGCACGGCCGCCAGGTCCCCGACCACGGCCAGCCGCTCGAGCCCGAGCGCGTACAGATAGTCGCCGGCGAGCAGGCTCAGGTCGCGATCGGCGTCGCGGACCACGCGCGGGCTGCCGGCTTCCGGGTAATGGAGCAGGTAGCCCTCGCGGACCGCCTCGACCACGAACGCGAACTCCTCGCCGCGGTCCGCGGTCCGCGGGCCCGCGGCGGCCAGGGCGCCGAGCGGCGTCGCCGCGCCGGCCGGGTCGGTGACGTGCGGGCTGACGACCGACTGGTCGGCTCCGCAGGAGGGCGGCTAGCTGCTGGAGTGCGTCGCTGGGCTCGGACACGGGGCGGGCACCATAGCCGCGCTCAGTCGTCGAACCCTCCGTCATCGGAGCCGGAGGACCCCGAACCCGACGAATCGTCGGAACCGGAGCCCGACGACCCGGAGCCGGAGGAGTCGTCGGAGCCCGAGGAGCCGCCCGATCCCGACGAGTCGTCGCCGCTCCCGGACCGGCCGCCGTGGTCGTCGCCGGTCTCGGTCGTCGTCGTGCTGCTCGTCGTCGTGCTGCTCGTCGTCGTGGTGGTCGAGGCCTCACCGCCACCCCCGCTACCGCTGCGATCGCCGCCGGCCGCTGCCGGAGCCAGCGACTCGCCGGCTCGCAGCGGCTCGGCCGAGAGCCCGATCGAGTCGCCGGAGATCTCGTTCGCGAGCAGGCCCATGCCGGCGGCCGCCGCGATCCCGAGGACCGCGATCGCCGTCACCGCGAGTGCGCTGCGCCACTTCATCGCCGCTCCAACCTAGCCCGCCCCGGGTAAGGAGCCGGTCAGCGGTTGGTCAGCGGGGCGCAAGGCCGCCGGCAGCTCGATCGCGACCACGAGCCCGCCGCCGTCTCGATTGCGCATCCGCAGGCTGCCGTCCCAGCGGCGGACGAGAGCGTCGACGATCGCGAGCCCCAGCCCGGTGCCCGGGGCGCGGGCCCCGGCGCTGCCGCGGGCGAAGCGCTCGAGCGTGGTCCGCTCCTCGCCGGGGGCGAGGCCGGGGCCACGGTCGGCGACCGCGATCCGGACCGATCCGCCCTCGAGGCGCCACGCGATCGTCACCCGCGGGGCTGGGCCGGCGTAGTCGAGCGCGTTCTCGATCAGGTTGTCGAGCACGATCCCGAGGTCATCGGCGGAGGCGAGCGCGATCGCCTCGCCGGAGCCGTCCAAGGCCAATTCGCCCTCGCGCTCGCTCGCCTCGGCGTCCCAACGCGCCGCAGCAGCCCTCGCCACGGCGCCGAGGTCGACCGCCTCGGGCTCGGGCCGGCTCTGGCCCTCGCCGGCGAGGGTGAGCAGGTTGTCGATCAGCCTGGAGAGGCGGATCACCTCGTCCTCGGCAGCCGCGAGCTCGGCGGCCACCGCCGGGTCGGAGGTCTGATCGGCCGCCGCCTCGAGCCGCAGGCGCAGGCCGGTGAGCGGTGTGCGCAGCTGGTGTGACGCGTTGCCGACGAACTCGCGCTGGGCGGCGAGCGCGCTCGCGAGCCTCGCCGTCATCTCGTTGAATGCGCGGGCGACCTCGCGCTGCTCGCGCGGTCCCTGCTCGGCGGCGCGGGCGTCGAGATCGCCGGCGGCCACCCGGCGGGCCGTCTCGGCCAGGGCCCGGGGAGGCCGGGCGAGAAAGCCGGCGAGCACCCAGGCGACCGCGAGCCCGAGGAGCAGGGCCGCGACCCCGACCCCGATCAGGCCGAGCGCGTCGCGGCGCACCTCGTCGTTGACCGCCGTGACGCTCTGGGTCACCCGAACGACCCCGACGGTCGCGCCCTCGTTGAAGACCGGGACCGCCGTGTACAGCAGGTCCTCGCCGAGCGAGTCGCTGCGGCGCTCGCCCTGGGCGGTCTCGCCGCCGAGCGCGGTCACCACCTCGGGCCGATCGGCGTAGGAGGCGCCGCGCAGCCCGACCCCGGCCGAGTCGACGATCACCCGCCCGTCGGCGCCGAGCAGGATCACCCTGCCGCCGAGCTGGCTCGCCGACGTCTCGACCAGATCCTGGAGCGCCCGCGGCGGGCCCTCGAAGCGCTCGCCGGCGGTCGCGGCAATGATCTGCGCCTGCCCGGCGGCCTCGGCCTTGACCTCGGCGTCCACGCGGCGCGAGAGGTTCAGCACCAGCGGCACCTCGAGGACGACGATGGCGAGCACCAGGACGTAGGCGATCGCCGCCAGCAGCGTCGTGCGCAGGCTGAGCACGGCGGCTACTCGCCGGACGCCTCGCCGGGCGCCGAGAAGCGAAAGCCGACTCCGCGCACCGTGTGCACGAAGCGCGGCGTGTTGGCGCTGTCGCCGAGCTTGCGGCGCAGGCTGGAGACGTGGACGTCGAGGGTCTTGGTCGAACCGAACCAGTTCATGTCCCAGACGTCCTCGATCAGCTGCTCGCGGGTGACCACCGCGCCCGCGTCGCGCATCAGCCGCTCGAGCAGCTCGAACTCGCGGCGCGACAGCTCAACCGGCCGGGTGTCGAGCTCGACCGACCGGCGCTCGGGGTCCAGGCGCAGCCCGTCGATCTCCAGCGGCCCGCTCGCCGCCGGCTCCGGGCGCGCGGCGGTGCGGCGCAGGACCGCGCGGATCCGCGCGATCACCTCCCGCGCGCTGAACGGTTTGACCACGTAGTCGTCGGCGCCGAGCTCGAGCCCGACGACCCGGTCGGCCTCGTCGCCGCGCGCGGTCAGCATGATCACGGGCACCTCGCTCGTCTTGCGCAACTCGCGGCAGACGTCGAAGCCGGAACCGTCCGGGAGCATCAGATCGAGCAGGACGAGATCGGGGTCGAGCCTGGTCGCGGATTCGATCGCGTCGGCGACCGTGCCGGCGACGTGCGACTCGAATCCCTCGCGCTCGAGCGCCGCGGTCAGCGGAGCGACGATCGTGCTCTCATCCTCGACGACGAGGATCTTCCTTCTCGTCACCGCCACCCCCTGATCGTACGGCGACACGACGACGGGGCGGCTCAGGGCCGCCCCGTCGATGCCGCTCGTGGCTGAGTCAGTCGTCGCCGCCACCGCCGGGCCCCGAGTTGTCGTCGCCCGACGAACCGCTGGATCCGCTCGAGACGCTGCCCGGGCCACTGTTCTCGCTCGGCCCGGAGTTGTCCTCGAACTCGCCCGCGTCATCGTCGGTCGCCGTGGTCGCCGCGACCCCCGCGCACTCCGGGTCGGTCGCGTGCTCGGCCTCGTCGCAATTGCCCGAGACGTCGACCCCTGAGAGATCGTCAGCCGACGGATCGTCGTCGTCCTCGGCGTGGTCGCGGTCGCGGCCGTCGCCGTCACGATCGTCGCCTGCGCCGGCCCCGATGCAGGCGGGGTCGGTTGCGTGCTCGGCCTCATCGCACGGTCCGGAGAGGTCGACCGTCGCCGGGCTCGACCCGCCGTCGCCGGTCGCGGCAAGGACCACCGTGGCCCCCGCAGCGATCAGGACGAGGGTCAGCGCCGTCAGCAGCAGCTTGCTCATCGCTCACTCACTCCCTTCGCATTCCCGCGCCGGCTCAGTGGTGGCCCGGAGGGTCGTCGTTGCCGCCGCCGCCGCCGCCGTCGGCCGCCGCCGCCGTGGCCGCCCTGCGGCTCGACGGTACGAGCGATCAGCGACCCCGCCGCGGCCTTCGCGCCGACCTCGATCCGGTCACCGCGGTTGAGCCCGGCGAGCCCGCCCGAGATGCGCTCGAAGTGGGTGCGGCCGTCGACCTCGAACTTGAGCTTGCGCCCGCTCTCGGTCTTGATCCGGAACGAGTCCTGCCCCGATCCGAGGACGGTCCCGTCGTAGTGTTTGAGCGCGGCCTGCGCCGGCGCCGCGATCGCGGCGACCAGCAGGCCGGCGGCGATCACGGCCGCCGCCGTCGCTCGTAGTCCCTTCAACATCCGTAACTCCTTCGTTCGTGAACCCAACGTCACGATCAGGATCCGGGACGCCGGTCAGGCGCCGGAAGGTCCGCTCAAGCGGACGGATAGCCCCGGGTTAGGGTTTGGTTAGGGCGAACGCCTCGGCGGCCGCCTCGCAGGTGTGGGCGATCGCGGCCTCGTCATGGGCGAGCGAGACGAACCAGCCCTCGAACTGCGACGGGGGCGGGTAGACGCCGCGGTCGAGCAGGGCCCGGCAGAAGGTCGCGTAGGCATCCAGGTCGCAGGCGGAGGCGCCGGCGAAGTCGCGCACCGGGTCGGCGCTGAAGAACGGGGTCACGAGCCCCGGAACGGCGACGACCTGGACGTCGAGATCGCCGGCGGCCTCGCGCAGGCCGGCCGCGAGCCGGTCGGTGAGCTCGCCGAGCCGCGCGTAGGCCGCGTCGTCCAGGCACTCCAGGGTCGCGAGCCCGGCGGCCACCGCGAGCGGGTTGCCGGACAGGGTCCCGGCCTGGTAGACGTCGCCCGCCGGCGCGATCCGGCTGAGCAGCTCGCGGCGCCCGCCGTAGGCGGCCGCCGGCAGTCCGCCGCCGATCACCTTGCCCATGATCGTCAGGTCGGCCTCGACCCCGAGCAGCTCCTGGGCGCCCCCGCGCGCGACCCGGAACCCGGAGATCACCTCGTCCAGCACGAGCAGGGCGCCGTGCTCGTCGGCGAGCCGGCGGAGCTCGGCGAGGAAGCCCGGCTCGGGCGGCACGAGGCCCATGTTCGCGGGCAGCGGCTCGGCGAGGATCGCGGCGACGTCGTGCTCGGCCATCGCCGTCTCGACCGCCGCGAGGTCGTTCCAGGCGACGACGATCGTCGCCGCGGCCTGCGCCTCCGGCACCCCCGGGCTGGCCGGGATCCCCTGCGTCGCGAGCCCGGAGCCGGCCTCGGCGAGCAGGCCGTCGACGTGGCCGTGGTAAGCGCCGGCGAACTTGAGCAGCCGCTCGCGACCAGTCGCCGCGCGGGCCAGGCGCACCGCGCTCATCGCCGCCTCGGTCCCCGAGTTGACCATCCGCATCATCGCGACCGAGGAGAACCGCTCGCACACCTCCGCGGCGAGCTCGATCTCGCCCTCGGTCGGCGCGCCGTAGCTCGTCCCGCGGGCCGCCGCCTCGGTGACCGCAGCGACCACGTCGGGGTGGGCGTGGCCGAGGATCAGCGGGCCCCACGAGCAGACCCAGTCGACGTAGCGGTTGCCGTCCACGTCGATCAGCTCGAACCCCTCGCCGCGCTCGACGAAGATCGGGTACTCGCGGCCGATCGACCGCATCGCCCGCACGGGAGAGTTGACGCCGCCGGGAAGCAGACCGACCGCGCGGGCGTAGAGGACTGCGGAGGTTCGGGTGTCCATCAGTTGCTAGTTGCTAGTTGCTCGGTAGCTCGGCGCTCGTTCGACAGCGAGCTCTAGCAACTAGCGACGAGCGACTTGCGCCTCCGTGCTCCCGTTCCCAATCCGCGTAGTCATCCGTGAAGTAATGCAGCCGGATCTTCTTGAACTCGGTCGACGAGTACAGCGTCGCGCGGTCCTCACCGTGAAGATCGTGCTCGTCGGCGATCGACTGCAGGATCGCGTCGCACTCCTCCTTCGAGCGTCCGTGGGCCATCGTGAACACCGAGTAGGGCCAGTCCTCGTAGGTGGGCCGCTCGTAGCAGTGGGAGATCCCGCGGACCGCCGACATCCGCGTGCCGACGTCGAGGATCTTCTCCTCGGGCACCCTCCAAACACCCATCCCGTTGGCCGAGAAGCCGGCGCGGCGGTGGTACAGGATCGCCGCGACCCGACGCAGGATCTTGCGGTCGACCATCTCCTCGAGCTGGTCGAGCAGCGCTTCGGTGGTCATCCCCACCTCGGCGGCGGCCGCGTCGTAGGGGCGCTCGGTCACCTCCATCGGGCCCTGGAGCGCCCGGATCACGGCGATGTCCGTGTCGTCATAGGGCTGTGCCTCGAGCTCACGTGGGGTCGCCGCCTCGGCGGCCGCGGCGAGCGCGTCGGTGCCCTTCTCCATCTCGAGGTTCATGTTGATCTTGAACAGCTTCAGGGTCGGCAGCTGGCGGATCGACTCGGCCCCGGTGAGCCGCCGCAGGACATCGAGCGTGCCCTGGAGGCCGAGTTCGGAGTCGGGCGGCGTCGCGATCGTGAACCAGAGGTTGAACTCGTGCGTGCGCAGGTAGTTGTGCGAGACCCCCGGGTGCGAGTTGATGATCTTCGCCGCCCGGTGCGGGTGCTCGGCATCGACCTTCGCCGCGACCAGCATCGACTCGTAGCCGAGCGCGCGGGTGTCGAAGATCGGGGTGATCTCGCGGATGATCCGCTCGTCGACCAGACGCGCGGTGCGCCGGGTCAGCTCGTCGAGCGGCAGGTCCGCCCGCTCGGCCAGCAGCGCGTAGGGCTCCGCCGCAAGCGGGAAGTTCGACTGCAGCAGGTTCATGAGCCGCTTGTCGGTCTCGTCGAGCGGGATCGCCGCACCGTCCTTGCGGCTGCGGACCTTCGGCTGCGGCGCCTTCGCTACTCCGCCAGCCACGCCGCCGCCTCCTTCGCGAAGTAGGTGAGGATCACGTCGGCGCCGGCGCGGCGGATCGAGGTCAGCGACTCCAGGGCCGCCGCGCGCTCGTCGATCCAGCCGTTGATCGCGGCCGCCTTCAGCATCGAGTACTCGCCCGACACCTGGTAGGCGGCGATCGGCATCTCGGTCTCCTCGCGGACGGTGCGGATCACGTCGAGGTAGGGGAGCGCGGGCTTCACCATCACCATGTCCGCGCCCTCCTCGATGTCGAGCCGTACCTCGCGCAGCGCTTCGCGGGAGTTCGCCGGATCCATCTGGTACCCGCGGCGGTCGCCGAACTCGGGGGTCGACTCGGCCGCCTCGCGAAACGGCCCGTAGAAGGCGGATGCGTACTTGGCCGAGTAGGCGATGATCGCCGTGTCGGGGTGGCCCTCCTCGTCGAGCTGGTGGCGGATCATCCCGATTCGCCCGTCCATCATGTCCGAGGGCGCGACGACGTCCGCGCCGGCCTCGGCGTGCGAGATCGCCGTCTTCGCGAGCAGTTCGAGCGTGATGTCGTTGTCGACCTGGCCGTCGCGGACGAAGCCGCAGTGGCCGTGCGACGTGTACTCGCACAGACAGACGTCGGTGATCACGGTCAGGTCCGGATGCGCCTCCTTCAGCGCGCGGACCGCCATCTGGACGACGCCCTCGTCGTCATAGGCGCCCGACCCCGACTCGTCCTTGGCCCCGGGGATGCCGAAGAGGACGACCGCCTCGACCCCGACCGCGCGCAGCTCCGAGGCCTCGGCGACGAGCTCGTTGATCGAGAAGCGCTCCACTCCCGGCATCGACTCGACCGGCTCGCGGACGCCCTCGCCGCTGACGACGAACAGCGGCTGCACGAGGTGGCGGGCCGACAGATCGGTCTCGCGCACGAGGTCGCGAAGCGCCTTCGTCCGCCGCAGCCGGCGCATGCGGGTCGCGGGGAAGCTCACGTCGCGGATTGTAGGGGCGCCCGGTGAGCGGCTCTGCCGCCGGAGCCTCGAGCGCCGACGGGTTGATTTCGCCAGACAGCGCAACGGTTTCAACCCGTCGGCGAGTTTGGGGTGCCTACGTCGCGAAGCGGCGGAGGGCGAGGCGGGCGAGGACGCCGTACGCGGCGACGATCGCAGCCAGGTGGATCAGGGGCAGGCCGAGGCCCGGGCCGCCCGGGTCGAGCGCTCCCTGCATCGCGTCGAGCGCCGGGTCGAACGGGAACAGGGCACGGACGATCTCGATCGCGTGAAAGACGCCGACGTTGACCGTGCCGGAGGGGACGAGCGACAGGAATGCGATCGGCAGCGAGATCATGAACGCCAACAGCGAGCTCGCCCGGACCTCCTTCGCCGAGGCGCCGATCGCGGCGCCGAAGGCCGCGAAGGCCGCCCCGCCGGCGAGGATCGCGACCAGGATCAGCAGCGTCCTGTCCCAGTGGATCGTCACCAGGGCGGTCAGCGCGACCAGGAGCAGCAGGGTGACCGCGACCGACGCGACGATCCCGAGCGCCAGCTTCTCGCCGAGCAGCCCGGACGGGCCGACCGCGCCGCGGGTGACGCGGGCGAAGGCGTTCTCCTCGCGCTCGAGCGCGAGCGAGCCGGCGACCAGCAGCACGGTCACGAACATCAGGGTGACCGTCACCGCGACCGCGATCGCGAACGTGTCGAGCTCGGCGGTGTCGCCCGCGACGACCTGCTTGTCGACCTTGATCGGCTCGGCGATCGCGCCCAGCAGCGGCAGGGCGAAGTGGAGGTTCTCGCCCGACAGGTCGGCGAACTCGATCACCTGGGCGAGGCCGGGCTCGACCGGGCTGTCGGGCGGCAGCTCCGCCTCGACTCGCTTCAGCAGGTCGGCGGCCCGGTTGAGGCCGAGGATGTCGACCGTGCCCGCGAGCGGGATCGTGAAGCTGCCGCCCTTGACCAGCAGATCGAGGTAATTGGCGGCCTCGTCGGAGATCCTCTGGGCGAGGATCAGGTTCGCCTCGGTGATCAGCGCCTGAATCCGGTCGTCGACGAGGCTCGCCTTCAGCGGGTCGTCCTGGTTGACGAGCACCTCGACCTCCGGCTGCTGCGGGTTCAGCGTGGCGAGCGAGTTGAGCTTGTCGAGCAGGTCCTCGGGCAGGATCAGCGCCGCGATCACATCGCCGCTCTCGACCTTGTCGGCCGCCTCCTCCCGGCTCGAGACGTCGACGCACTCGACCCGGCTGCAGAGCTCATCGCGGGCGAGGTCACGGTCGATCTCGCTGTCGCCGCTGCCGACCTGGAACTGCTCGCCGGGATCGACCTCGTTCAGGAATGCGACCCGCGGCTTCGAGTTGTCGCCCGAGAGCGCAAACCCGATCAGCACGCCGAGCGCGACCGGGTAGGCGATCAGCAGCGCCACGATCAGCGGCGACCGGCGCAGGATCTGGAGGTCCTTGAGCAGCAGCCAGCGCACGTCAGTGCCCCCGCTCGGCGAGAAAGCGCACGAAGGCCGCCTCGAAGTCGTGGGCTCCCGAGCCCGGAGCTGCGGCGTGCAGCTCGCTCGCGGTGCCGTCGAAGATCCGCTCACCGTCCGCGAGGACCAGCAGTCGGTCGCCGTAGCGCTCCGCCTCGAGCAGGTGGTGGGTCGAGTAGATCACGGTCGTGCCGCCGCCGGCGAGCCCGAGCACGAACTCCCAGAGGCGCTCGCGCTGGCGCGGGTCGAGCCCGGTGGAGGGCTCATCGAGCAGCAGCACCGCGGGCTTCGAGAGCAGCCCGATCGCGATGTTGACCCGCTGCTGGTTGCCGCCTGAGAGCGTTCCGACCTGGTCGTCGCGACGCTCGCCGAGCGCGGTCTGGGAGAGCATCCGCTCGACGGCCTCGTCGACGTCGTCGACGCGCTCGAGGCGGGCGAAGAGGCGCAGGTTCTCGGCCACCGTCAGCCGGCGGTAGAGGGCCGCGGACTGCGGCACCCAGCCGACGTTGCCGGGTACCGAGACCGAGCCCTGGTCGGGCGAGCGGATTCCGGCGAGGATCGAGAGCAGGGTGGTCTTGCCGGCTCCGTTCGGCCCGATCACCGCCAGGAGCTCGCCCGCGGCGGCCTCGAACGAGACCCCGCGCAGGGCGGCGCGATCGCCGAATCGCTTGCCGAGATCGCGCGCCTCGATCACCGCAGCGCCCTCTGCCACCTGCCCGCTCACCGCCGGAACGCTACGCGACTGCGAGTAGCGTAGGCGCGGGATGAAGGTGCTGTTCGTCGCCGACGTGGTCGGCAAACCAGGCCGGGCGGGGCTCGCGCGAGCGATGCCCGGGCTGCGCGAGCGCCATCGCCCCGACCTCGTGATCGTCAATGGCGAGAACTCCGCCGGCGGGCTCGGGATCACCCGCAAGACCGGCGACGAGCTCTTCGGGATGGGCGCCGACGTGATCACGCTCGGCAACCACGCGTTCCGCCATCGCGACGCCTACGAGTACCTCGACCGCACCGAGCGCGTGATCCGGCCGGCCAACTACATGGCCTCGAGCCCGGGTCACGGCCACACCG
Source organism: uncultured Solirubrobacterales bacterium (assembly GCA_963781265.1). Classification (GTDB taxonomy): domain Bacteria; phylum Actinomycetota; class Thermoleophilia; order Solirubrobacterales; family 70-9; genus WHSW01. Next base: position 111,476 of record CAWAFH010000001.1, on the reverse strand, counting down.
TGATCGAGGCCGCCGGGATGCGGGTCGCCGTGATCAACCTGATCGGCCAGGTGCAGCTGCGCGCGGCGCGCTCGCCGTTCCCGGAGGCCGACGCCCTGCTCGAGCGGCTGGGCCGTGAGGCCGACGCGTTCTTCGTCGACTTCCACGCCGAGGTGACGTCCGAGAAGGTCGCGATGGGCTGGCACCTGGACGGTCGCGCCGGCGCCGTCGTCGGCACCCACACCCACGTGCCGACCGCCGACGCCCGGGTGCTCCCGCGAGGGACCGCGTTCATCTCCGACGTCGGCATGACCGGCTCGCGAGCCAGCGTCCTCGGGGTCCGCTGGGAGCAGGCGCTGGAGGGATTTCGCACCCAGATGCCGGTCCGGTTCACCACCGCCGAGGACGACGTGTGGATCAACGCCGTCGTGGTCGAGATCGGCGACGACGGGCTCGGGCGGTCGATCACGCAGGTGCTCGAGCCGGCGCCAGACTGACGGCGCCCGCGCGAGCCGCGCTCAGGGTGCGAAGTCGTCCGGGATGACGGTGGGCTTCACGGTCCCATAGAGCCACTGCTGGAAGTAGTCGTCCAACAGCGCGAGCCGGTCCCCGGTGAACCCGGAGGCGGCCTTCGCGGCGTCGATGAACTCCGCCGTGCTGATGTTCCCGTGGGCGAACCGCGTCTGGATCGACTTCGCGAAGTCGAAGAAGGCGGGGTCGCCGACGATCTCGCGGAAGCCCTGAATCGTCATCGCGCCCCGCTCGTAGGTGGGGAAGAAGGCGAACAGATTCGCGGGGTCGCCGTCCAGCGCGGCCGGCGCGATCGCCCAGTCCGAGGCGGGCGTGTTGGCGTAGTCGTCGTCCCAGATCGCCGCCGGGTCCTCGCCGCCGTTCTCGACGAAGTCCCAGTACCACTCGGACCAGTTGGCGAAGCCCTCCTGGAACCAGATGTCGCTCCATTGCTCGAGCGTCGCGCTGTTGCCGAACCACTGGTGCGCGAGCTCGTGCAGCTGCGTGCCGACGTTGATCGACGGGTTGCCGGAGCTGAAGCCGCCCGAGTAATGCGGCTTGGTCTGCACCTCGAGCGCGTAGCCGACCCCGCTGGCGCGGTCGGCGACGGCGCCGGTCGAGTCGAACGGGTAGGGGCCGTAGAGGTCCGAGAGGAAGTTGATCTGACCCGGCGCCTGTGCGAGCGAGGTCTCGATCGCCGCAATCTGCGGAGCGGTCGCGCTGGCGTCGATCGCGTTGTAGACCGGGAGCGTGCGGCCGGTCGAGGTCTCGACCATCGACTCCTCGTCGTAGATGAAGTCGCCGACGGTCGCGGTGGTCAGATAGGTCGCCGTCGGGTCGTCCTCGGTCCAGTGCCAGGTCGAGGTCCCGTCGCCGTTGTCCGTCTTGGCGGCCAGCTCGCCGACGCCGAGCGCCGTCTTCGCGGCCGGCACGGTGATCAGCGTCTCGAAGGTCGCCTTGTCGGTCGGGTAGTTGTTGGACGGGAACCAGCTCTGGGCTCCCATCGGCTCGTTGACGACGAACGCGCCGTCGCAGGTCTGCGGCAGCGCGAGCGGGTAGCAGGCGGGGATCCAGCCCTCGCTCGACTCGTCGGGGTCGGTGAACAGGAGCGGCTCACCGTGGTAGTCGACCTCGAGCGTGAACTCGGCTCCGTCGAGGATCCCCCCGGCGGGATCGACGACGAGCTTCATCGGCTGCGTCACCGTCGACGGGTCGCCGAGCGGCACGCCCGGGCCGGCCCGGGAGAACGCTGCCGCCGCGCCGTTCACCTTCACCGCGTCGATCGGCAGGTCGTCCTGGAAGTCGAGGCTGAACTCCGAGAGGTTCTGGGTCGCGGTCGCGGTCATCGTCGTCGTCGCCGAGTCGAAGCTGTTCGCCACCGGGTCGTAGTCGAGGGCGATCGCGTAGTGGCGCGCGTCATAGCCCCCGTTGCCGAGCTGCGGCAACAGCGGGTCGCCCAGCGTGCGCGAACCCGGCGTGAACGGCCGGGGGCTCGACCCGACCCTGAGCTGTCCAGCCGTCTTGCAGCGGTCGTTGCCGGAGACGCCGCGCCGCTTGACGCATCCGACCACGTCGTAGTCGCCGTCGGCGACCGCCGGGCCGAGCGTCGCGGTGAGCGAGAGGTCCCGCTCGGCACCGGCTCGGATCCGCTTGCGCTCGCTCTTCGCGATCCGGTGGAGGTTGTCACCGTCCTGGCGCAGGTAGGCGCGCACCCGCGCCTTGACGCCGCGCTTGCCGCTGTTCTCGATCGTCACGGTGAGCGGGAAGGCGTCACCCGGCTTGGCGGCCGCCGGCGGGGCGCTGACCGCGGTCGGGGCGAGCTTCGCCTTCGGCTTCGCGCCCGCCACCCCCGGGAGCGCGCCCGTCAGGAGTGCCATCAGGACCGAGACGAGGACGAGACGCTTCAAGTGAACCTGCCTTCGCACGAGATTGAGCCCTGCCGCTGACACCTTTTCAGATCGCGGCGGAAGGACAACTCGACCGCGGCTAGTCGGCCGGCTCGGCGATGCGACCGTTCGGGACGGCGCAGAGCAGGGCGATCGCGAGCGCCCCGAAGAACCACGGGATGTACAGGTAGAACCAGTGGTCGACCGAGAGCTGCAGGGCGATCAGCACGGCGGCGCTCAGCGCGGCCACCTGGGGCAGGGTGCGCCGCCGCGGGAAGCAGGCCAGCGAGGCGGCGAACAGCCCGGCGGCTGCGAACAGTGCCGTCTGCAGCCACTGGATCCCGTCGACCTGCCCCCAGACGCTGAACGGCGAGGTGCGGTCGATCTGCGTGACGATCGTGCGGTCGAAGAAGGTGCGCAGGCCGGAGTGGATGACTGGCTCGATCAGCATCAGCGCGACGACGGCCAGAAACGCGCCCGCGAACAGGAGCAGGGGCTTCAGGCGGCTCGCCGCTCGCCGCTCGCCGCTCGCCGCTCGCCGGCCGAACAGGCCCGTGGTGCCCGCGGCGTAGAGGGGGACGAGGGCGATCGGGGCGAACTTCGTCATCGTCGCGAGCCCGAGCAGCGCGCCCCGCGCGATCGGCTTCGCGAACAGCGCGAGCGACCAGACCAGGAAGACGGCGACCAGCGAGTCGTTCGAGTTGGCCTGCAGGGCGAAGTCCGTGTACGGGTAGGCGACCCAGGCGAAGGCCAGCAGAATGCCGACCTCGCGGCCGCGGCCGCGGCCAAACAACCGCACCGCGAAGGCGAACAGCCCGGCGATCGTCGCCAGGTCGAAGGCGATCGCGGCCCCGTGCGACGACGGCAGCTTGTTCCACCCGCCGTCCCACGGCATGACGAGCTCGAAGGGGACGTAGGAGTAGTAGTTCGCCGGCCCGTAGGTGTCTCCGAAGCGGTTGTCGTCCGGGAACTCGCCCTCGCCGTAGAGGGTCTGGCCGTGCGTGATCCGATCGGCGCCGATCGTGCCGGCGTACCCGACGTCGATCACGCCCGAGTCGGCGATGTTGATCGTCAGCCGGAAGGCGATCAGGACGATCGCCGCGAGCCCGATCCACCGCACGGGAAGCGATGGGCGCAGGCCCTCGCCGCCGCGCCAGCCGATCCAGATCATGCGCGCGAGCAGGTACACCAGCGGCGGGTAGGCGAGCGGGACCGAGACCCCGATCTCGCCGCGGTTGAAGTAGTACTGCGAGATCCCGAACGAGAGCAGGACGAGCAGGTCGAGGTGGGCGATCCGCCCGGGGCGCCGGAAGTCGAACAGCCCGACGAGGAAGATCAGCGCGAGCGGGATCCACACGTAGGGCGCATTGAGGACATGGCCGAACTGGCCCGCGTAGCCCCGCGCCATCGGCCAGGCGACCTGATAGCCGGTCAGCGCCTCGGTGACCGCGCCGGTGTGCGGGTCGATCTTGACCTGGGCGACCTCGTCGTCGCCGTCCTTGTAGCCGACCTGCCAGAGCCCGTCGTCGTTGACCTCGATCGCGGTCGTCAGGCGCCCGTGACTGGCCGTCTGCGCGGCGACCTCGGGGGTGGCGCCGGCGATCTCGAGCGCGTTGGTCGCGGTGACCTCGAAGTCCTCCGGCGTCGTCGGCAGGAACTCCGGGGCGACCGGTGCGGTCGGCGTGGTCGACGGCACGGCGTCGCCGTCGGCGGCGAGCGCCGGTGAGCTGATCAGCAGAGAGGCGGTGACCGCTAGCGCGGCGGCTAGGAGTCGAACGTCCACAGCTTGTTGCCGATGAAGTTGACCGGCATCGTCAGCGCGACGGCGAGCGCCTGCGCCGGCAGGGCCGCGAGGCCCGTGCTGCTCACGAAGAGCTCCAGGAGGACGAGGTTGAGGCCGAGCCCGATCAGGCTGACCGTGAAGAAGCGTGCCGCCTGGAACCCGGCGTGGCCGTCGCGGGCGGCGAACGTCCAGTGCCGGTTCCACCAGAAGTTGTTGATCACCGCGACGCAGAAGGCGAGCACCGCGGCGGGAATGTGGTGCAGGCCGAGCGGGCCGTCGGCGAGCGCGAACACGGCCAGGTTGACGGCGTACCCGGAGCCGCCGACGAGGCCGAACTTGAGCAGCTGCATCCAGTTGCCGGGCTTGCGGGTGCCGAGGTGGATGCGGCGCAGGACTCCGCCCGCTCGCGGCTCGGGTGCCGCCACCGCGCGCTCCGGGGTCGACATCAGCGTCCTCCGACCTCGGTGGCCGCGCGCCGCAGGCTGACCCCGGCCTCGCCGACGCCGAAGTGGCCGCGGACCAGCTCGGCGACGTCGCGGATCGCCCACTGCTCGCGCATGGACTCCGTGCCCGGCTCGAAGCCGCACAGCAACAGCGGCCCGAGCGAGTCCCCCGCCGCGAGCGATCCGTGGCTGCCACCGGGGCAGTGGGTGACGCCGCCCCAGTCGACGAACTCGTACCCGGTCTCGGCCGACATCAGGATCTCGGCAGCGTGCGGCGCGGTCAGCGCCGCCCACAGCCGGGCGAGCGCATCGGGGTAGGCCTCGGAGTCGAAGCCGGCGTCACCGAGCTCGCCCGCGAGCGCCGCCGGGTCACCGTCGAGCTCCCAGCCGGCGCCGCGGCGGTCCCGGACCGACGAGCCGGGACCGAAGCGAAGCCGCTTACCGGCTCGCTCGACGACCGCCGTCGACCCGGCGGGCGGCGGGCCGTCGCCCGCGCTGCGGACCACCGGCTGGCCGTCGTGCTCGAGCCAGGCGAACAGGTCGACTCCCTCGAGGCCATGGAGGCGCTCGCGGACGCCCGTGTGGAGGCGGGCCGCGGCGCGCCCGGATCGCAGCACGTAGATCCCCGCGGCCCGCGAGCTCGGGCAGACCGCCAGCTCGGCCCGCTCCGGGTCGGACTGGTTCGGCTGCAGCACCGACCAGCGCTCGGCGAAGTCGTCGGCGAGCGCCACCGGGTGCTCGACCTGGGTCTGCGCGTGGTCGGCGACCAGGATCACCGCGTGCGCGGCGAGGAAGGCGTCCATCCCGCCGGCCGCCTCGGCCAGCTCCGCGAAGGCCGCGTCGGCGCGGGCGACCGACTCGAGCTGTGCCTCCGGGCCGTGCTTGTGCGAGTGGTAGTCGTTGTCCGGCAGCGAGTAGAGAAGGAAGTCATAGAGATCGTGCTCCACCAGCTCGCGCCCGCAGCAGGCCGAGTACTCGTCTCGGGTCCCCGGGCGAGCGAGCGTCGGCTTACAGGGGACCTTGCGGCTCGAGTACAGCTCGCCGTAGAAGAGCTCGTCGGGGCCCCAGGTGGCGTGGCGGAAGGTTGCGGCGAGCGCGACCCGGCGCAGCAGGCCCTCGAGCCCCATCTCGTGGCGAGTCCGGCCGCGGTAGATCAGAAACGGCGTGCAGGCGGTGCGGACACCGTGGTCGCCGAGGGTCTCGTAGACGGTCTCCACCTCGTCGGAGAGGTGGGCCATGTTCATGTTGTAGACGGTGTCGTAGAGCGAGCGGAAGAGGCCGAACGCACGGGTCGCCTCGAACGAGCTCCCGTACTCGACGTAGCGACGCTCGGCGCGGTGGTACCAGTTCATGCCGCTGATCCAGTGGCGGTCGGGCGCCACCCCGGTGGTGATCTCGGACGTGCAGACCGGGGTCACCGACGGAAACGACGAGACGCAGTCGCGGATCAGCTCGCCACGGTCGAGCAGGGCGGCGAAGGTCGGCGCGTCGCCGTCGGCCGCCGCGCGCTCGAGGATGTCGGTGCGGAGCGAGTCGACGACGCAGAGGACCAGCTTGCGGGCGCTCACCGCAGCGACCGCAGGCCCTCGTACTTGCGGCCGGCGCGGTTGCGGCGCGCGAGCCCGAGGTAGACGATCCCGATCAGCGCCACGAGGCCGAGCGGCTGCAGGATCACGGAGAGACCCGCCGTCGCGAGGGCGGCCAGCACGATCAGCGCGGCGATGAACCCGCCGCCTTCGGCGCGAGCGGCGGCCCCGGCGGAGAAGTCGCTGACCACGTAGAACGAGCCCGCCGCGATCAGGCCTCCAACCGGCCAGCCCGGCCAGGCCGGGTGGTCCTCCGAGGCGAGCGACGCGCCGAACAGCAGCGCGCCGCCGATGATCGCGATCGCGAGGAGCACATTGGCGAAGCCGCCGCGGCGCCCGGGGGCGCCGGCGAGCGCACCCACGGCGACCGCGAGCCCGGCTCCCTGACAAGCTGCGAGGAAGAAATGCATCGGCGCAGCAGGCTACCGAGGCGATGAGCCGGGGAGGGCACGGTCCGTGGGCTTCGAGGGCTCCCACCGGCGCCGACCGCCGCGCGTTCGCGGACGCCTCGACGACCCCGTTCTGGCTCGACTCGCCCGGGCGGCCGGCGGCACGCCCGCCGCTCGACGGTGACGCGGTCGCCGGGCTGGCGATCGTCGGCGGCGGCCTGAGTGGGCTCTGGGCCGCGCTGCTCGCGCTCGAGCGCGATCCCGGCGCCGACGTGGTCGTGCTCGACTCGGACCGGATCGGGTGGGCTGCGAGCGGTCGCAACGGCGGCTTCTTCTCGTCGTTTCTCACCCACGGGATCGGTAACGGGATGGCGCGCTTCCCCGAGGAGATGGCGACCCTCGAGCGGCTCGGGCTGGAGAACTTCGCGGCGACGCGCGAGACCCTGGAGCGCCTCGGGATCGATTGCGATCTGACCGCCGGCGGCGACCTCGACGTGGCCATCGAGCCGCATGAGCTCGCTTGGCTCGATGAGGAGTCCGAAGCCCTGCGGCGCTTCGGCCACGACGCCGAGCTGCTCGACCGCGACGCGATCCGGGCCGAGATCGATTCGCCGCTGTTCATCGGCGGCGTCTGGCGCCGCACGGGAGCCGGGCTGGTCGATCCGGCGAAGCTCTGCTGGGGGCTGGCCGAGGCGGTCGAGCGGCTCGGGGGCCGGATCCACGAGGGAACCGCTGTGCAGCGGCTGAGCCGCCGGGGTGAGGGCGTCGCGCTGCGGACCGACGGCGGCGAGCTGCTCGCCGATCGGGCCCTGCTCGCGACGAGCGCCTTTCCGGGATTGCTGGGCGCGATCCGCCGCAGGATCGTCCCGGTCTGGGACTACGTGCTGGTCACCGAGCCGCTCTCGGCGGCGCAGCGGGACGCGATCGGATGGGCGAACGGCCAGGGCCTCGGCGATCTCGCGAATCGGTTCCACTACTCGCGTCCGACGGCCGACGGCCGCATCCTCTGGGGCGGTTTCGACGCGGTCTACCACTTCGCCAACGGCGTCGGGTCCGATCTGGCCCAGCGCGAGGCGAGCTTCGCCGATCTCGCGTCCCACTTCTTCACCGCGTTCCCGCAGCTCGAGGGCCTCCGGTTCAGCCACCGCTGGGGCGGCGCGATCGACACGTGCAGCCGCTTCTTCGCGTTCCAGGGAACCGGGCTCGCCGGGCGCGCCGCCTACACGGTCGGCCACACGGGGCTCGGTGTCGGGGCCAGCCGGTTCGGCGCCGGGGTCGCGCTCGACCTGCTCGAAGGCCGGGTCACGGAGGCGACCGCCCTGGCCGCGATGAGCTCGAAGCCGCTGCCGTTCCCACCCGAGCCCGTGCGCTGGGCCGCGATCGAGCTGACCCGCAACCGGCTCGCCGCCGCCGACCGGCGGGCCGGCCGGCGGGGCTTCTGGCTGCGGGCGCTCGATCGCGCCGGGCTCGGCTTCGACAGCTGAGCTATCCGGTCGCGCCGGCGTAGCGCAGCGAGCCGGGCGTGTCGAGCAGCCCGCCGGTCTCGAGCAACGTCTTGAGGCCCGAGAGGATCATCGGCCAGCCGCCGTAGACCTCGCTGTTGGCCTCGGCACCGAGGCCCTCGTGGGTGACCCGCAGCCGGCACGAGTCGCCGACCGGCTCGATCTCCCAGGTCACCTGTGACTCGCCCTCGGCCTTGACCTCATCGCTCCACAGGGCCGTGAACGTCTGCACGAGGCGACGCGGTGGCTCCACCACGAGGTTCGCGCCCTCGGAGATCGCCAGCCCCGCCGGGTGCACAGCGCGGTAGCTCGAGCCGGGCTCCCAATCGGACTCGATCCCGACTCCGAACGAGTACTTGGCACGCATGCCCGGGTCGGTGATCGCCTCCCACAGGCGCTCCGGCGTGGTCTTGATGTAGATCTCGAACACGGACATCGCGCCGCGGCCGTCGATCACGGTGTACGGGTCGTCGGTGGTCATCTCATTCCTCCTCCAGTTGGGTCTTCAACTCGGTCAGCGCGGCCGTCCAGGGCTGCGCGTACTTGCTCACCCACCGGTCGTGGATGAGCCTGATCGGGACGGCGTTGAGGAAGTGCAACTTCTCGCGGCCGCGCCGCTGGGTGGTCACCAGCCCCGCGGCCTCGAGCACCCTGAGGTGCTTCATCACGCCGAAGCGCGACATCGGCACACCCTCCTCGAGCTCGCTCAGCGACTGCCCGTCGCGCTCGTACAGACGGTCGAGCAGATCGCGGCGGGTCGGGTCGGCAAGCGCCTTGAACACGTCGTCCACGCCGAGGACTATACGTGACTAAATGGTCACATGTCAACTCGAACCGTTGCGGTCCGCGGTGGTGCGCCAAACTGGCCCGGTGGATCGCACCCCTGATCGGGCCACCCCGGGCGAGGAGCCCGCGCCCCACCGGCGGGCCCACACCACGGCGCGGGACCTCGAGCGCTACGCCCGCCTGTTCGCCGAGCGCACCACCGTGATGCGCTCGTCGGCGATGCGCGACCTGATGGAGATCACGGCGCGGCCCGAGGTGATCTCGCTCGCCGGCGGGCTCCCCGACACCTCGACCTTCCCGCCCGAGAGCTTCGCCGCCCAGATGACCCGGATCGCGCAGGAGAGCTCCGCGCAGGCCCTCCAGTACGGCCCGACCGAGGGCTTCGCCGAGACGAAGGAATGCATCCGCGAGGTGATGGCGGCCGAGGGGATGGAGCCCGACCTGGACGACGTGATCGTCACGACCGGCGGCCAGCAGGCGATCGACCTGGTCGCGAAGACGTTCGTCGATCCGGGCGACGTCGTGATCGCCGAGGCGCCGACCTACCCGGGCGCGGTTCCGGTGTTCTGCTCCTACCAGGCGGAGACGCTCCAGGTGGGGGTCGACGAGGACGGGATGGACGTCGACGAGCTCGAGCGGCTGCTCGACCGGCTGCGGGGCGAGGGCCGGTCGCCGAAGTTCATCTACACGGTCCCGAGCTTTCAGAACCCGGCCGGGGTGACGATGTCCGCGGAGCGCCGTCGCCGGCTGGTCGCGATCGCCCGCGAGCGCGAATTGCTCGTGGTCGAGGACAACCCGTACGGGATGCTGCGCTACGAGGGCGAGCCCGAGCAGCCGCTCTACAAGCTCGACGGCGGCGACTACGTCATCTATCTCGGCACGCTGTCGAAGATCCTCTCGCCGGGGATCCGACTGGGCTGGCTGTGCGCGCCGCCTCCGGTGATGGAGAAGGTGGTGCTCGGCAAGCAGGCGGCCGACCTGTGCACCTCGACCCTGACCCAGTACTTCGTCCGCGAGTACTTCGCGGAGGGCGCCTGGCGCGAGTACGTCGACGACCTGCGGGAGATCTACCGCGACCGCCGCGACGCGATGCTCGAGGCGCTCGAGCGGTACTTCCCGGACGAGGCGGAGTGGTCGCGCCCGGAGGGCGGCCTGTTCTGCTGGGCGAAACTGCCGGCCTACCTCGACACCACGGACCTGCTCGCCAAGGCCCTGCGCGACAACGTCGCCTTCGTCCCCGGGGCCGCGGCCTACGTCGACGGTCGGGGCGGCTCCGAGATGCGGCTCAACTTCTCGGCCTCCGGCGGCGACGAGATCCGCGAGGGCATCAAGCGGATCGGCGCGGTGATCGCCGAGCAGATGTCGCTCTACGACTCGATCACAACGGAACACCAGATACCCGACCTCCCGCCCGCCTCAGCCGAGGGACGGGCGTCCGTGCTCCCCTTCAGGCGACCGGACCAGTGAAGGTCGCGGTGCTGACCGGCGGGCGTGGGCTCGAGCGCCAGGTCTCGCTGCGCAGCGGCTCGCGAGTCGAGGACGCGCTCGCGGCGCTCGGCCACGGGGTCGAGCTGATCGACGTCGGCGCCGAGCTCGTCCCGACCCTCAAGCGCGAGCGCCCCGATGTCGCCTTCATCGCCCTGCACGGGCCCGGGGGCGAGGACGGCACCGTCCAGGAGCTGCTCGAGATCCTCCGCATCCCGTACACGGGCCCCGGGGTGCGCGCCTGCGTGCGCTCGATCGACAAGGTCGGCGCCAAGCACGACCTGCGGGCCGCCGGGGTGCCGACGCCCGACTGGGCCGCGTTCAGCGACCTCGCCTTCCGCGAGCTCGGCGCCGCCGAGGCGCTCGAGGAGATCGAGGCCGCGCTCGGCTTCCCGCTGGTCATCAAGCCGGCGGCGGGCGGCTCCTCGCTCGGCGTGCGCTTCGCGGCGCTCGCGACGGAGGTGCCGACCGCGCTCGTGGCCGCCTTCTCCTACGACGACCGCGTGCTGCTCGAACGCCACGTCGAGGGCCGCGAGCTGGCGATCTCCCTGATCAACGGGATCGCGCTGCCGGCGGTTGAGGTGATCGCCCGCGATGAGGATCGCTTCAACTACGAGGCCCGCTACGAGATCGGTCGCACCGACTACGTCTGCCCGGCGATGCTCGGCGCCGCCGAGGGGCCGGTGCTCGACGCCGCGCTGCGCACCTGGGACGTGCTCGGCTTCGACGGTTTCTGCCGCGTCGACATGATCCTCGGCGACGACGGGCCCCAGGTGCTCGAGGCGAACGCGATCCCCGGGCTCACCGACACGTCGCTGCTGCCGATGGCCGCCGAAGCGGCGGGGCTCTCGTTCGAGCGCCTGTGCGAGCGGCTGCTCGAGCTCGCGCTCGAGCGCGGCGCTGACGCCGAGTTCGCGGGCGGACCCGCTTAGACAGCGCGGCCGGGGCACCACGCAGCGACTCCGGTGGTCGCTACTGACGACAGGTCGCGACCTGACCACGACGCTCCTCAGATGCCCACGAGCGCAAACGGATCGCGGCCTCACGTCGTCGTTCTCGGCGGTGGGTTCGCCGGGCTCGAGGGCGCGTACGCGCTCCGCCAGAAGGTCGGAGAGCGGGCGCGGATCACGCTGGTCAGCGACCAGGATCACTTCCTCTTTCGCCCGAATTCGATCTACGTCCCGTTCGGGCTCGACCCGGCGAAGCTGCGGGTCCCGCTGGCCAAGCCGTTGGCCGCGCGGGGGATCGAGTACGTCAGCGATCGGGCGGTGGGCGTCGACATCGGTGCCGGGCGGGTCGAGCTGGAGGCCGGAGCCGCGCTCCCGTACGACCGGCTGGTGATCGCCACCGGTTCCGGGATGCGCCCGGAGGAGATTCCCGGTCTCGCGGAGCACGCCGAGGTGATCTGGACGGTCGACGAGATGCTCCGCCTGCGATCGGCCTTCGCCGAGCTCGCCGAGCGCGGCAGAGCCGGCGAGCGGCGACGCGTCCACTTCGTCGTCCCGCCCAACAACAAGTGCGCCGGTCCGCTCTACGAGGTCGTGCTGATGCTGGAGACCTGGCTGCGGCGCCGCAAGGCGCGCGACAGCATCGAGATCACCTGGTCGACCTTCGAGTCGAGCTTCATCCAGGCCTTCGGGCCGCGCCTACACGAATTGGTCGTCGACGAGTTCGCCCGCCGCGGCATCGACGGGCACGTCCTGCGCGTGATCGAGAGCGCCGATCAGACGGGCGTCGAGTTCGGCGACGGGACTCGCGTCGAGCACGACCTGCTGGTCTCGTTCCCACCCTACGTGGCGGCGACCAGATTCCCCGGGCTGGCCGCCGACGACCGGGGCTTCCTCGCCACGAAGCTCGAGACGCGCGAGGTCGCCGATGGCGTCTACGCGGCCGGCGACGCCGGCGACTTCCCGGTCAAGCAGGCCTTTCTCGCGTTCCTCCAGGCGGATGTGGTCGCCGCCCGGATCGCCGCCGAAGCTTGCGGCGTGGGCTCGGCCACGGAGTTCGACCCGGTGAGCATGTGCGTGATGGAGCAGTTCGACAAGGCGACCTACGCCAAGGTGCCGCTGCGGCTGACCGGGGACCCGGCGCGGCCGGTCGAGGTGCGCCCGGGCGCCAACGGCGACTACCGCGTCGGCTCGTCGCTCGCCTGGCGCGGCGGCAAGAAGCTGCTCGGCCTCTCCGTCCCGTGGCGGTTCGGCCACGGTCGCCCGTTCCACAGCGGCCCGTTCTGGGCCGGGATGGAGGTCGGGCTCAAGGGCATGGCGGGCGTGCTCGCCAAGGGCTCTCCCTGAGGCGCGGTCAGCGCTGCCGGCGGGCCTGAGGTCAATCCACCAAGCGGCGCTCGACGGCCGGCGTCGACCCGGTGATCGTCCGGATCGCGCGTCTATTGGGGATCACCCTCACCGACCCCTCCTCGCTCCCGCTAGGGTGCGCCGCGATGGGCAGGATCAGTGGATATCTGCGCCGCAACGCGCTCGCGCTCGTGGCGCTCTTCATCGCCCTGTCCGGCGCGGCCTGGGCGGCGGGGCTGCCGCGCGACTCGGTCAGCTCACGCCAACTGGTCGACAACGCGGTGAAGAGCCGCGACGTCAAGGACAACGGCCTGCGTGGCGCCGACGTCGACGAGGGCTCCCTCGAGCAGGTGCCGAGCGCCCGCAGCGCCGACGACGCGGCTCGGCTCGGCGGCAGCCCGGCCGCGTCCTACCTGCGCTTCGACTCCGCGGCGATCCCCTCCGGGACGACCAGCTTCGGCGCCTGGCGGGTGGTCGACGAGGTGGTCGGCACCGGCGACCTGTACGAGTTCGAGACCATCTCCCTGCCCGGGCGCGCCCCGGCGCCGATCCTCGCCCCGTCGGTCAACTTCGCCCCGGGTACGGCCGGGGGCGCCGACAACGATGACTCGTGCTCGGGCACGGTGACCGCGCCGACGGCTCCGGCCGGCAAGGTCTGCCTGTATCTCAGCGAGAGCCAGAACGTGGATGCCCTGGGCGGTTACGCGGTCTCCAACGTCGGCGCCGACGACCGCTTCGGCTTCTCGGTCCGCGCGACGGGTTCCGGCGCCGGGCTCGTCAACGCCTCGGGGTCCTGGGCCTACACGGCCCCCTGAGCGCTACTCCTCGCCGGCGGCGAAGTCCTCGGGGGAGACCTCGTCGAGGAAGTCCTTGAAGCGCTCGACGACCTCTTCCTGATCCTCGACCTCGTGCTCGAACTCGATCGACGACTCGTCGATGACCTCCTCGGCGGCGAAGATGGGCGCCTGGCAGCGGACCGCGAGGGCGATCGCGTCGGACGGGCGGGAGTCGATCTCGATCTCCGAGCCGTTCACCGAGATCGTGATCGAGGCGTAGAAGGTGTTGTCGCGCAGCTCGGTGACCGAGACGCGCTCGCATTTTGCGTCGAGCTGCTCGAGCATCTCGTTGAGCAGATCGTGGGTCATCGGGCGCGGCGTCTGGGCGCCCTGCAGCTTCATGAGGATCGCCGCGGCCTCCGGGTGGCCGATCCAGATCGGCAGAAAGCGGTTGCCGTCGACGGTCTTCAGCAGCACGATCGGCTGCTTGCCGACCATGTCGAAGCTGACGCCATAGATCTGCATCTGCTGCATGGTGGGCCGGGTACCTCGTTTCCGGGCGTCAAGGACGGTGGGCCGTCCGCCGCGGCCCTACGCGGCCATTATAGGTGCGGCCTACCCAGCCTCCGGGCACGCCAAGCGCAGCTTCTTCGCCGCCGGCTGCGCCGAGCCGATACGGACGCGGCGACACCCGGACGACCGGAACCTGTTCGTTCAAATTCACCGGCTGACCGGCGAGTGGCAGGTGGCGCGGGGCGGTGAGACAATCGCTCCGTGTCGCTCTGCCGCCAGCAGGGGTTCATCGAGGCCCCGGTCACGGTCGTCTGGGATCTGATCTCGGACGTCGAGCGCCATCCCGAGTGGTGGCCGCGGGTGGTCGAGGTCGAGTGCGACGGGCTCGACGAGGGCTGTACCTACCGCCAGCTGACCCAGACGCCGATCGGCAAGGGCGAGATGAACCTGCTGATCGCCAAGCGCGACGAGCTGCGCGCTCTCCACATCCGCTGCCTCAACACGGGCACCTTCGTCCGCTTCGAGATCACCGGGGCCCAGGACGGCACCTTCGTCGACGGCGAGATGGGGATGGAGCCGCAGGGGGTCCGCGCCCGGGTGATCGACGCCACGGTCGGGCGGCGCTATTTCACCGACTGGATGAGCAAGACCCTGGACGGCCTGCGAGACGCGGCCGGCGCCCGGCGCTGAGCGCGTTCGCCCTTCGACACTTTGCGAACGGCAGTGTCGCGCCCGCCTCGAGTGTCGTTCGAGTGCCGCATACCGGAACCGAAACGACACTCGCGGACGGATGGGCGATCGTGGACTCGAACCACGGACCTCGTCCTTATCAGAGACGCGCTCTAACCAACTGAGCTAATCGCCCGCGCCGCTGATTCTAGGAAGAACCGCCCGCCGCCGTGCACCGACTAGCCTGGGATGGGTGAGCCCGCGCCGCCCGGACATGCCCGCGCTGAGCCGGGAGGAGCTCGACCCGGACCCGATCGCGCAGTTTCGCTCCTGGTACGCGCTCGCCGAGCGCGAGGCGCTGGTGCCGGAGGCGATCGCCCTCGCGACGGTCGGCGCGGACGGCATTCCCGACGCCCGCATGGTCCTGCTCAAGGGCGTCGACGACCGCGGCTTTCGCTTCTTCACCAACCGAGACTCGGTCAAGGGAGCCCAGCTCGAAGCGTCGCCGGGAGCGGCGCTGATCGCGTACTGGCGCGAGCTCGACCGGCAGGTACGGGCGCGCGGGCCGGTCGAGCGGCTCAGCGACGCCGAGTCCGACGCCTACTTCGCCAGCCGACCGCGCGAGTCGCAGCTCGGAGCCTGGGCCTCGCCCCAGTCGACCCCGCTCGAGTCCCGTGCCGCCCTCGACGGCCGCCTCGCCGAGGTCGAGCGGCGATTCGGCGACGGCGAGGTCGAGCGGCCGCCGCACTGGGGCGGCTACCTGCTGCGCCCGCTGGCGATCGAGTTCTGGCAGGGCCAGGTCGCGCGGCTTCACGATCGCTTTCGCTACAGCCGCGGCGACGACGGCTGGCGGATCGAGCGGCTCGCCCCCTGAGCGCCGGCCGGCTCAGTCGCCGACGCGCCGGGCGAACTCGAGCAGCTCGTCAATGCTCTCGAAGCTGAGCTCCGCGCGGACGCCCTTCGCGGCCGAGCGGACCCGGACGCCGGTTCCCAGCGCCCGCTCGAGCGCGTCCTCGGCGCGCTCCAACGCCGCCTTCTGATCGGGATGCGGGACGACCTGCGCCCGCGGCGTCGCCTCCGCGTGGCGCGCGCGACGCTCCGTCTCGCGAACCGACCAGCCGCCGGCGACCGCGTCGCGGGCGAGGCGGCGGCGGACGTCGTTGCCCTTCGCGATCAGGATCGCGCGGCCGTGGCCCTCGCTGAGCTCGCCCTCGGAGAGCAGCTCCAACACGTCGTCGGGCAGGTCGAGCAGGCGGATCAGGTTGGAGATCGCCGGCCGGGTGCGGCCCAGGCGGGCGGCGAGCTCCTCCTTCGAGAGCCCGAGCTCCTCGACGAGGGTCGCGCAGGCGCGCGCCTCGTCGACCGGGTTGAGGTCCTCGCGGGCGACGTTCTCGATCAGCGCCGTCTGCATCCGCCGCGCCGCGTCCTCGTCGCGCACCATCGCCGGAACCGTGTCCAGCCCGGCCTCGCGGGCGGCGCGCCAGCGGCGCTCGCCGGCGATCAGCTCGTAGCGACCGTCTGGCAGCGGGCGCAGGATCAGCGGCTGGATCACCCCGGCCTCGGCGACCGACTCGGCGAGGGCCGCGAGCGTCTCCGGGTCGAAGCTGCGCCGCGGCTGCTCGGGGTTCGGGCGGATCAGGTCGACCGGGACCTCGCGGTAGGCGGGCTCGCCCAGATCGGTCTCGGGCAGAATCGCGGCGAGGCCGCGGCCGATCCCGCGACGGCCGCTCACGCCGCCACCGCCGGCTCGGACTCGCGGCCCTCGAGCTCGGCCGCGAGCCGGCGGTAGGCCACCGCGCCACGGGAGTCGGGGGCATGGCTGAGGACCGGGAGGCCGTGGCTCGGGGCCTCGGCGACACGCACGCTGCGGGGAATCACGGTATCGAACACCTGTTCGGGTAGATGCTGTCTCAGCTCCGCCTCGACGTCCTGCGCGAGGCGGAGCCGCTCGTCGTGCATGGTGATCAGCACCCCGGTCAGAATCAGCGACGGGTTGAGGTTGCGGCGGATCAGGTCGAGCGTCTCCATGAACTGCACCAGCCCCTCGAGCGCGAGGTACTCGGCCTGCACCGGGACGATGACCCGGTCGGCGGCGGTCAGCGCGTTGACGGTCACGGGCCCGAGCGAGGGCGGGCAATCCAGCAGCGTCATCGAGAAGCGCTCGCGCACCGGCCCGAGTCCGTCGCGGAGGCGGCGCTCGTAGCCGTCGATGCGCGGCAACTCGACCGAGGCGCCGGCGAGGTCGCGGTTCGCCGGCACGATCCAGAGGTTGTCGGGGCCGGCCGGGCGCGCCGCGGCGGCGACCGATGTGTCGCCGCACAGGCACTCATAGGACGACGGGGTGGCGTCGCGGTCGAAGCCGAGCGCAACCGTGGCGTTGCACTGCGGGTCGAGGTCGACGAGCAGCACCTGGCGCCCCTCGGCTGCCGCGCACGCGGCGAGGTTGACCGCGGTCGTGGTCTTGCCCACGCCGCCCTTCTGGTTCGCGATCGCATAGACGGCGCCCATCCCGGCGAGCCTAGCCAGCGCCGAGGCGTCCCGAATCGCAAACTCCCGCTATCTGCGGGAGCCGCTCATCCGAACGGGCGCTTCTTCGCCATCCCGGGGCGCCGGGGGAGGCCGGCCGGGGTCGGCCCGGTCTTCGCCACGAGGTAGAGATGGCGGTGGCGGGAGCCGGCGCGCTCGCCGACCGCGTCGACGCGCTCGAGCGTCATCGCGAGGCGCTCGCCGGCTGCGCCGAGCTCGGCCTCCTCGGCCGGATCGCGGCGCCCCTTCCACGCCACCAGTCGCCCGCCCGCGGCGAGCAGCGGGACGGCGAGCTCCGCGAGGGTCGACAGCCGGCCGACGGCGCGCGCGGTGACCACCTCGTAGGCCTCGCGCCCGCCGTCCGGGTCCGGGTCGCGCGCCCACTCCTCGGAGCGAACCGCGAGCGCCCGGGCGTTGGCGAGCTCCGCCGCGGCGATCGCGCGCTCGATGAACTCGGCCTTGCGGCCGACCGACTCGATCAGGTCGACCCGCGTTGCGGGCAGGGCCGCGGCGAGCACCAGGCCCGGGAAGCCCGCGCCGGCGCCGACGTCGGCGAGGCGCGACGGCGAACCGACCAGCGCGAGCCCGCTGAGCGAATCCTCGACGTGGACCGTCCAGGCACGCTCGCGGTCGCGAATCGAGCTCAGCGACGCCGGATCGGCGGCGAGCAGGTCGAGAATGGGGCCGAGGCGGCGGCGGAGCTGCGCCTCCGGCGAGGCGCGAGGTTCGCTCGCGTTCAATCGCCGACGAGGGGCGCGACGATGACGCAGCGCTCGGGCTCCTCGCCCTCGCTGAACGTCTCGAGGCCCGGGCGGTCCTTGAGCTGGTCGTGGACGATCTTGCGCTCGGTCGGCGTCATCGGCTCGAGCTCGATCTCCTTGCCGGTGTCGAGCGCCCGCTCGGCGGCGCGCTCGGCCTGGCGCTCGACCGTCTCGCGGCGTCGCTCCCGGTAGCCCGAGGCATCGACCGAGACGCGCTTGCGCTCGCCGCCCTCGCGAAACGCGACCCGGTAGCAGAGCAGCTGCACGGCATCGATCGTCTGCCCCCGGCGGCCGATCAGCAGGCCGAGGTCCTCACCCTCGATCCGCGCGGCGATCTCGTCCGGGGTCTCCTCGACCGAGACCTTCGCCTCGAGGTCGAGCGCGTCGATCACCTCGTCGAGCAGCGCCTCGACCCGTTGCGCGGGATCGGTCGACAGCTCGCTCATCGTCGTTTCTTCTTCTTCCGGGGCGGTGGAGGTGGAGGTTCGGCCTGCTTCCGCTCCTCCGGGGTCGGCGGCGTCGGCATCGGCATGATCCTCTGCACGACGACCTGCTGGCCGAGGCTCCAGAGGTTGGTGGTGATCCAGTAGATCGCGAGGCCGGCCGGCTGGTTGGCGATCACCGGCGCGAACAACAGCGGCAGCGCGAGGAAGATGTACTTCTGGGGGCCGGTCGTCGTCTGGGTGGTCGCGGTCGTGTAGAGGAACGTGAGCACCGTCGTGCTGATGAAGAGCACGATCAGGATCCACTTCTCGGCCCCCTCGGGCGCCTGCAGGATGTTGCTGACGCCGAGGAAGTCGACCGCGCTGCCGCTCGCGAGCACGTCCTCCTTGAACGCGTCACCCCGCAGCAGCGAGTAGACGGCGATGAAGAACGGGATCTGGAGCAGGAATGGAAAGCAGGAGGCGAGCGGGTTGACCCCGTGCTCCTTGTAGAGGGCGAGCATCTCCCGCTGCTGGCGCTCGCGGTCGTCCTTGTATTTCTCCTGGACCGCCTTCAGCTCCGGGGCGACCAGCTGCATGCGACGCATCGAGCGGATCCCGGTGAGCGACAACGGCAGCGTGAACAGCCGCACGGTCAGGGTGAGCATCACGATCGAGAGGCCCCAGCTCAGCCCGACCGTCTCCGCGAAGAACTTGATGATCGCCTCGGCGAGGTCGACGAACGGCTGGAAGATGACGAGGACGGCGATCGTGCTCATGCGGCCGCCTTGGGCGTATCGTGGCTATGCGCGTGGCCGCGGTCGCGAAACAGGCGCCGGTCGGCGAGTTCGTCGACCCCGCCGTGGCTGAACGGGTTGCAACGGATCACCCGCCAGGCCGCGACGATCGAGCCACGCACGATCCCGAGTTCCCGCACGGCCTCGACCCCGTACGTGGAGCAGCTCGGGTAGTACTTGCAACGCGGCGCCAGGTTCGGCGAGATCAGCCACCGGTAGAGGTGGAGCGGGGCGAGGAAGATCTCGCGAATCGCGGCCGAGAACCGCTCTGTGATGCCGGATTCCGAGCGTTTCACGTGTTACGCCGCCTCCGAGCCGGCGTCCGAGAGGAGCTCGCGCAGAGCCGTCTCGACCCCGCTCGTACCCTCACGCTCGACCAGACCTGCAAGGTCTGGGCGGGCGACGAGAACGAAGTCGTGCTCCGGGGCGAGCTCGGCGTCGAGGTTCCAAAACGCCTCGCGCAGCGCCCGCTTGACCGTGTTGCGCTCCACCGCGCCGCCGACCTTCCGGCTGACCGAGATCCCGAGGCGGACATCATCGGCATCGGAGCCCGAGCGCGGGAAGGAGTAGACGACCAAGAAGCGGTTGGCGCGCGAGCGGCCGTCGCGGTAGACGCGATCGAAGTCCCCGCTGCGGGAGAGCCGGCCTCGCTTGCGGCGCTCGGCCATCTAGCCGACCGTGGGGACGCCCGGGGTCATCCACGTCACATCGACTACGGCGTCAGCCGCTTGCGGCCCTTGGCCCGGCGGCGCCGGAGCACGTCGCGGCCGGAGCGCGTGCGCATGCGAGCGCGAAAGCCGTGCGTACGGCGGCGCTTGCGCTTCTTGGGCTGCCAGGTGCGCTTCATCGGATCGGCCAGTCTACAGACGCCGCCTCCGAAGGTGGCGTCGTTCCGCCGCGCCGGCTCGCGCGTAGCGCGGCCAGTTGTTTCCCGCGAATTGCGGGGTGGCTTCAAAGCCGTCCCGGCGCACGAATGTAAGGTCGCTCGCGGTGCCATCCGAGCCCGAAGCCGACGACCTCGCGACCCTCTGGGAGCGCGCCCGGGCCGACCTCGGCGCGTCGCTGCCTCAGGCCACGTTCGACCTCTGGTTCGAGCCGGTGACGGCCGTCGCGATCGAGGGCGAGACCCTCTTGCTGGCCGCGCCGCCGTCGGTCCGCGCCTGGGTCGAGCGCCGCTACGGCGCCCGCATGCTCGAGGTCGTCCGCTCCCACGCGCCCGAGCTCGACGCGATCGCCTTCGTCGAGGGCGAGCCCGGCGCCGCGCCCGCGTCGGCGCGCCCCGAGTCGCTTCCGCTCGACCCCAACCACACCTTCGAGCGCTTCGTGATCGGGCCCGGCAACCGCCTCGCCCATGCGGCTGCCCTCGCGGTCGCCGAGTCGCCAGGGGACGCCTACAACCCGCTCTTCCTACACGGCCCGCCCGGGCTCGGCAAGACCCATCTGCTCGGCGCGATCGTCGAATACCTGCGGCGCGTCCACCCTGAGCTCGAGATCCACTACACGACGGCGGAGCGGTTCACGGCCGAGTTCGTCGGCGCCCTGCGCCGGGAGGGACCCGAGGCCTTCAAGGCGCGCTACCGCGAACTCGACGCGCTGCTGATCGACGACGTCCAGGTGCTCGAGGGCAAGCCGGCCACCGAGGAGGAGTTCGTCCACACCTTCAACACCCTGCACGCAGCCGGCAAGCAGATCGTCCTCTCGAGCGACCGGCCTCCCGAGGCCCTCTCGAAGCTCGCCGAGCGCCTGCGCGACCGCTTCGACTGGGGCCTTCGCGTTGAGCTCGAGGCGCCCGACCTGCGCACCCGGATCGCCGTCCTCTGGCGCCTTGCCTCCGCCACGCGGGAGCCGCCCGACCCGCGTGTCCTCCAGGAGATCGCCGCGAGCGTGCCCGAGAACATCCGCGTGCTCGAGGGCGCGATGACGAGGGTGATGGCGACCGCCTCCCTGCTCAGCGAGCCGCTCAGCTCGCCGTTGGTCCGGCGCGCGCTCGGCCGCGCGGGGGAGCCGACGCCGAGCTCGGAGCCACCCACGCTGACCGCAATCCAGGACGCCGTCTGCACCGTGAGCGGGCTCAGCAGGCAGGAGCTCCTCTCGCCGCAACGCTCGGTCCGGATCAGCCGCGCGCGGCAACTCGCGATGTTCATGGCCCGCGAGTTGACGGGCCTCTCGCTGACCGAGATCGCCCGCGGGTTCGACCGCGATCACACCACCGTCATGCACGCGATCCGGCAGGTTTCGAGCCGGCTCGAGCCGGGATCGGACACCGCGGTCGCGATCCACAGGGTGCGCGCGGAGCTGGGGAAAGCGGCGCCCGGCGATGATCCGTCCACCGAAGCGGGGCATGATCCACCGCTCGGGCAAGATTGATCCACAGGCCCGCGTCGCACCGCAGAGCCAGATCCGACCATCATCCACAACCATCCCCGAACCAAATACATCTGATCAAAGTAGGAAGATGAGCGACCTTCGATGAAGCTTTCCGTATCCCGTGATTCCCTCTCCGGTGGGTTGCAGCTCGCCGGGCGCGCCGTCTCGACCCGCGGCACCCTGCCCTCGCTCGGCGGCATCCTGGTGATCGCCGCCGAGGGCTCGCTGACCCTGCGGGCGACCGACATGGAGCTCGCGCTCACCAGCAAGCTCACCGACGCGAACACCGAGCGGCCCGGATCCGTGCTGCTGCCCGGTCGCCTGTTCGCCGATGTCGTGCGCAGCCTGCCGCCGGGGGAGGTGACGCTCGAGCTCCGCTCCGAGCAGCGCGACGTCGAGATCGCGGCAGGCGGGGCGCGCTTCCACCTCCGCACCCTGCCCGCCGACGACTTCCCGCGGCTGCCGGAGATCGAGGGCGAGAGCGTCCGGCTGCCCGGCGCGCCCCTGGGCGCCACGATCGACCTGGTCGCCCGCGCCGCCTCGCGCGACGAGGTGCGCCCGATCCTCACCGGCGTCCTCGTGCAGGCCGAGGGGAACCGGCTGACCATGGTCGCCACCGACTCCTACCGGCTCAGCGTCAAGCACGCCGAGCTCGAGGCCCCGGTCGCCCAGGCGCTGGAGGCGAACGTGCCGGCGCGGGCCCTGCGCGAGCTCGCGCGGATCATCGGCCTCGCCGAGGCGGAGGAGGTCGAGATCGCGCTGCAGAGAAACCAGGCCGTGTTCCGGGTCGGGGACGTGGTCCTGTCCTCGCGGCTGATCGAGGGTCAGTTCCCGAGCTGGCGCCAGCTGATCCCCGAGTCGTTCGAGCATGACGTGCGGCTGCCGCGCGAGGAGTTCCTCGAGATCGCGAAGCGCATCAGCCAGCTCGCGCAGCGCAACGCGCCGCTGCGGCTCGCGTTCGCCGAGGGCGAGCTCACGGTCGCCGCCGAGACGCCCGACATCGGTGACGCGAGCGAGGGCATGCCGGCGCCGTACTCGGGCGAGCCGATGGAGATCGCCTTCAACCCGCAGTTCCTGGTCGAGGGGGTCGAGAGCGTCGACACCGAGCAGGTCGCGATCCAACTCAGCTCGCCGCTGCGGCCAGGGCTGCTGCGCCCGGTCGACGGCGACGACTTCAGCTACCTCGTGATGCCCATCAGGCTCAACGTCTGAGGGGGCGGTCGTGTGGTCGTCGAGTCGCTGAGCGTTCGCGGCTTTCGCAACCTGGCCACCTGCGACGTCGAGCTCGGGCCGCGGATCAACCTGCTCTGGGGCCCCAACGGGGCGGGCAAGACGAACCTCCTCGAGGCGACCTACGCGGCGCTTGCCGGGCGCTCCTGCCGGACCCGCGACGACCGCGAGACGATCGCCTTCGGCGAGTCGCTGGGGCGCGCCGAGGCGGTGGTCGCGGGCGACGGGCAGCGGCGCCGGTTCATGAGCTCGATCAGCCGCGGCGAGGGGCGCCGCCACCTGGTCGACGGGGCGGCGCTCGGCGCCGACGCTGCGGCGCTGCGGCCGGCGCTCGCGGTCTTCATGCCCGATCGCCTCGCGCTCGTCAAGGGCCCGCCCGCCGCCCGCCGCACGCACTTGGACGGATTCTGCGCGGCCCTGTGGCCGACCCGCGGCGAGGCGCGGCGGCGCTACTCGCGGGCGCTCGCGCAGCGCAACGCGCTGCTCGGCCGGATCCGCGCCGGCAGCGCCTCGGCGGCGACCCTCGACGCCTGGGACCTCGAGCTCGCCGGCGCCGGGGTGGAGCTGATCGCGATCCGCGCCGCGGCGGTCGAGCGCCTGGCGCCCGCGTTCGCGGAGTCGGCGGCGTCGCTGGGCCTCGGGCCCGACCCCGGGCTGCGCTACCGACCGCGCAGCCCGGCGACCGAGGCGGCGGAGCTGGCCCGCGAGATCGGCGAGCGCCGCGACTCGGACATCGCCCGCGGCTACACCGGTTGGGGCCCCCACCACGACGACCTCGCGCTCGAGTTCGGCGAGCGCTCGCTGCGTCGCTACGGCTCCCAGGGCCAGCAGCGGACCGCGCTCCTGGCGCTCCTGTTCGCCGAGCGCCGGGCCCTGCTCGACGATGGTCGCTCGCCGCCGCTCATGCTGCTCGACGACGTCACCTCCGAGCTCGACGCCGGCCATCGCGCGCTGCTGGTCGAGCACCTCGGCCAGGGTGGCGGCCAGGCGGTGATCACCGCGACCGAGCCCGACCACCTGCCGCGGTCGGTCGAGCGCACCGAGATCTCGTTGCGCGACGGCAGGCCACTGGCGGCCGCGGCCGAGCGGGCGGCATGACCGAGCGCGGCGGACCGCGGCCGATCGGCGACTCGATCCGGGCGCTGCGCGCGGAGGTCGAGCCGGCCACCCTGCTCGCGGCGGTCCAGGGCAGCTGGGCGACGGTCGCGGGCGAGCGGATCGCCGCGGAGGCCTGGCCGGTGCGCGAGCGCGAGGGCACGGTCACCGTCGCGTGCGCGAAGGCGACGTGGGCGCAGGAGCTCGATCTGCTCCAAAACGACCTTCTCGCGCGGCTCAACGAGGCGCTCGGCGGGCCGCGGGTGCGGCGCCTTCGCTTCGTCGTCGGCGCAAATCCCTCCCTCGACTCACAATAGTCCGTGATTTGCAGGACTTTTGTGTCTGTGTGCGCGGACTTCCGGGGACCGGCCCTGGTATCCTTATGTGAACTTGTACCCCCGCCCCGAACCGCTGGGTACTCGGCCTCTCGTCGGGCCAGGCGGTCGGGGTTTCTCATGACACCGACCGAAGGGGTCTGACCCGAGTGGCAACCGAGCCGGGAGCCGAGCGCGAAGCTGCGGCGGCGACCAAGAACGAAGATTCGAACGGATACACGTCGGCGGAGATCACCGTTCTCCGCGGCCTCGACCCGGTGCGCAAGCGCCCCGGCATGTACATCGGCTCCACCGGCCCGCGCGGCCTCCACCACCTCGTCTACGAGGTCGTCGACAACTCGGTCGACGAGGCGCTCGCCGGCTACTGCGACAAGATCCGGCTGACGATTCACCCGGACAACGCCGTCACCGTCACCGATAACGGCCGCGGGATCCCGGTCGACGAGCACCCGGAGGAGAAGAAGGCGACGGCGGAGGTCGTGCTCACCGTCCTGCACGCCGGCGGCAAGTTCGGCGAGGGCGGCGGCTACAAGGTCTCCGGCGGCCTGCACGGGGTCGGCGTCTCGGTCGTCAACGCGCTCTCCGAGCGACTCCACCTCGAGATCCACCGCGATGGATACAAGTGGACCCAGGACTACGAGCGCGGCGTCCCACACGCGGATCTGAAGCGCGGCGACAAGCTCAAGGGCACCGGGACCACGATCACGTTCGTGCCCGATTCGGAGGTCTTCGAGACCGTCGAGTTCGACTACCAGACGCTGGCCGAGCGGATGCGCGAGACGGCCTTCCTCACCCGCGGGCTCGAGATCTCGCTGGTCGACGAGCGCGGTGCCGGCGAGAAGGACACCTTCCTCTACAAGGGCGGCATCGTCGACTTCGTCAAGCACCTGAACGAGAACAAGGACTCCCTGCACCGCAAGCCGGTGTTCTTCGAGAGCGAGACCGAGGACGGCCAGGTCGAGGTCGCGATGCAGTGGAACTCGTCCTACCAGGAGTCGGTGTTCTCGTTCGCGAACAACATCAACACCCACGAGGGCGGCTCGCACCTCTCCGGCTTCCGCTCGGCGCTGACCCGGACCCTGAACGCCTACGCCCGCAACAAGGGCATCCTCAAGGAGAAGGACGAGAACCTCACGGGCGACGACGTCCGCGAGGGGCTGACCGCGGTGATCTCGGTGAAGCTCGCCGACCCGCAGTTCGAGGGCCAGACGAAGACCAAGCTCGGCAACCCGCCGGTCGAGGGGCTCGTCAAGGAGACCGTCAACCGCAAGCTCGGCGAGTTCCTCGAAGAGCACCCCGCCGACGCTCGCCGGATCGTCTCGAAGTCGGTCGACGCCGCTCGCGCCCGTCACGCGGCACGCAAGGCGCGCGACCTGACCCGACGCAAATCGGCGCTCGAGAACTCGACCCTGCCGGGCAAGCTCGCCGACTGCACGGTCCGCGACCCGTCGCTGGCGGAGCTGTTCATCGTCGAGGGCGACTCGGCCGGCGGCTCGGCGAAGCAGGGCCGCGACCGCAACACGCAGGCGGTCCTGCCGCTGCGAGGCAAGATCCTGAACGTCGAGAAGAGCCGGATCGACAAGGTGCTCTCGAACGAGATGATCTCGGCGATGATCACGGCGATCGGGACCGGGGTCCGCGAGGAGTTCAACCTCTCCGACGCCCGCTACCACAAGATCATCGTGATGACCGACGCCGACGTCGACGGCGCCCACATCCGCACCCTGGTGCTCACGTTCCTGTACCGCGAGCTCCCGGACCTGATCGAGGCCGGGTACGTCTACATCGCGACGCCGCCGCTCTACAAGGTCAAGAGCGGTCGCAACGAGACCTACATCGAGAAGGAGTCCGAGCTCGAGGAGCTGCTCCTGCGCGACAAGCTCGAGGACTTCGACCTCCGCGACGTCGAGGACGAGCAGCACAAGCTCACCACGGCGCGCTGGCAGCGGTTCAACCGCCGCTTCAAGGAGTACGAGGGCTGGGCGGACTCGCTGCAGGCCGAGTACGGACACGACGCGGTTCGGTTCCTCTCCGAGTCGCAGATCCTCGACGAGGGGGCCGCGACCCTGGCCGGCGTCAGGAAGCTGCTCGACGCTCCCGACCCCGAGGGCGAGCCGTTCGACACGGAGATCGTCGGGAAATCCGAGGAGGGCCTGCGGGTCCGTGCCGTGCACCGCCGCGACGGCCTGGCGCGCACCTACGACCTGCCGGCGGCGATGTTCGCGTCCGGCGACTACCGCCACCTGGTCGAGGTCCATCAGGACCTCCTGAAGCAGGTCGGCCGGCCGCCGTTCAAGATCTCGGGCGCCGAGAAGACCCGCGAGGCGGAGTCGTTCGGCGAACTGCGCCGCGCGGTGCTCGACCTCGCCCGTCAAGGCGTGACGTTGCAGCGGTTCAAGGGCCTCGGCGAGATGAACGCCGAGCAGTTGCGCGAGACGACCATGGACCCTGCCACGCGGACCCTGCAGCGGGTCCAGATCGACGACGCGGCACTCGCCGAGCGCGTCTTCACCGAGCTGATGGGCGACAAGGTGGAGCCGCGCAAGGCCTTCATCGAGCGCCACGCCAAGGAAGTGAGGTTCCTCGATGTCTGAGGGTTCGCTCGACGCCCTGACGGGCAACATCGAGGAGCGCGAGCTCACTCAGGAGATGCGCTCGTCGTACCTCGATTACGCGATGAGCGTGATCGTCGGCCGCGCGCTCCCGGACGTCCGGGACGGCTTCAAGCCGGTCCACCGCCGGGTCCTCTACGCGATGCACGACCTGGCGCTCCAGCCGAACCGGCCGTACCGCAAGAGCGCCTTCATCGTCGGCGAGGTGATGGGCAAGTACCACCCGCACGGCGACTCGGCGATCTACGACACGCTCGTCCGGATGGCGCAGGAGTTCTCGCTGCGCTACCCGCTCGTCGACGGCCAGGGCAACTTCGGGTCGATCGACGACGACCCCGCGGCCGCGATGCGGTACACGGAGGCCCGCCTCGCCCGCCTGGCGACCGAGATGCTGCGCGACATCGACGCCGACACAGTCGACTTCGGGCCCAACTACGACGAGTCGCAGTCCGAGCCGCTGGTGCTGCCGGCGCGCTTCCCGAACCTGCTCGTCAACGGCTCCTCCGGGATCGCGGTCGGGATGGCGACCAACATCCCGCCGCACAACCTGAGCGAGTCCATCGGCGCCGTCAAGGCGTACATGCAGAACCCCGAGATCGACCTCGCCGGCCTGATGGAGCACATCAAGGGCCCCGACTTCCCCGGCGGCGGGATGATGAGCATGGAGGGGATCCGCGACGCCTACGCCTCCGGCCGCGCCTCGGTCAAGGTCCGCGCCCGGGCCCACGTCGAGCCGCTCAAGGGCGGCCGCGAGTCGATCATCGTCTCCGAGCTCCCGTTCCAGGTGAAGAAGGGCGGCGACGGCGGCCTGATCACGAAGATCGCCGACCTCGTCCGCGAGAAGAAGATCACCGGGATCTCCGACCTGCGCGACGAGTCCGACCGGTCGGGCATGCGGCTGGTGATCGAGCTCAAGCGCGGCGGCGACCCGCCCGAGGTGGTCCTCAACCAGCTCTACAAGCACACCTCGATGCAGAACACGTTCGGGGTCAACATGGTGGCGCTGGTCGACGGCGTCCCGAAGACGCTCTCGCTCAAGGAGCTGATCGAGGCCTACGTCGGCCACCAGCGCGAGGTCGTCACCCGCCGCACGCAGTACGAGCTGCGCCGCGCGGAGGCACGCGCCCACATCCTCGAGGGGCTGCTGATCGCCCTCGACAACCTCGATGCGGTGATCGAGCTGATCCGCGCCTCGGCCGACACCGACGTCGCCCGCGCCGGCCTGATCGAGAAGTTCGCGCTCTCCGAGATCCAGGCGCAGGCGATCCTCGACATGCGCCTCGCGCGTCTGACCGCGCTCGAGTCCGACAAGGTCCGCGCCGAGCACGACGAGCTCATCAAGACGATCGCCGAGCTGCGCGCCATCCTCGGCGACCCGGCGCGGGTCGACGAGATCATCGTCTCCGAGCTCGACGAGGTCGACCAGCGCTACGGCGACGCGCGCCGCACCGAGCTCACCCACTTCGAGGGC
This sequence comes from uncultured Solirubrobacterales bacterium, assembly GCA_963781265.1. GTDB lineage: Bacteria > Actinomycetota > Thermoleophilia > Solirubrobacterales > 70-9 > WHSW01. The sequence continues at coordinate 83,259 of CAWAFH010000001.1, read as the reverse complement.
GACATGAACATCGAGGACATGATCGCCGACCAGCAGATGGTGATCTCGCTCACGCACTCGGGATACGTGAAGCGCCTGCCCCTGGTCACCTACCGCCAGCAGCACCGTGGCGGCGTCGGGGTGATGGGGATGGACATGAAGGAGGGCGACTACATCGAGCACCTGCACATCTGCTCGACCCACGACTTCCTGCTGTTCTTCACCAACCGCGGCAAGGTCTACCGGCTCAAGGTGTACGAGCTCCCGGAGGGCTCGCGGACGTCGAAGGGGCGCGCGCTCGTCAACGTGCTGCCGCTCAGCGACGGCGAGAAGGTGATGGCGGTGATCCCCACCCGCGATTTCAGCGAGGACAAGTACCTCGCCTTCGCGACGGCGAAGGGCCTCGTGAAGAAGACCGAGTTCACCGCGTACAACACGCCGATCCGCGCCGACGGGATCATCGCGATCAAGGTCCGCGACGGCGACGAGCTGGTTCAGGTGCGGCTGACGTCGGGCGACGACGACCTGCTCCTGGTCTCGAAGTCCGGCCACGCCTCGCGGTTCAACGAGTCGGCGGTCCGGCCGATGGGCCGCGACACGTCCGGGGTCAAGGGGATGAACGTCTCCGGCAAGATCGCCGGGGTCGACAACCGCGTCCTCGCGATGGACGTCGCCCGCGACGATTCACAGCTCTTCGTCGTCACCGAGAACGGCTACGGCAAGCGCACCGCGGTTGCCGAGTATCCGGTCAAGGGGCGCGGGACCAAGGGCGTCTTGACGATCAAGATGACCGCCAAGAAGGGCGGGCTCGCCGGGGCGCTGATCGTCCGCGAGCACCAGGACCTGCTCTTCATCTCCCAGAACGGGATGGTCCAGCGCACCAACGCCGGCGGGATCTCGCAGATGGGCCGCGCGACCCAGGGTGTCCGGACGATGAACATGCGCGACGACGACCGCGTCAGCGCCGTCGCGCTCGTCGTCGAGTCGTCGGCGGACGTGGTCGAGGAGGCCGAGCTGGTGGCCGAGGCCGCCGCGGAGGGTGCGAAGCCGGCGCCGCCTCCGGAGCCCACTGAGCCCGGGGACGAGGAAGAGCCGGCCGAATAGCGGCGGGCGGCGCTCAGGCCGGGTTCGGCTCGAGCGCGCCCCGCCCGGCGCCGAGGTACGGCGCGTCCGCTGCCTCGCAACCGTCGCGGTCGAGGCTGCGGCGCAGCTGCGCGAAGGCGGCGAGGCCAAGGATGGCCGGAACGCCGAGCTGGAAGACGCGGTAGGCGATCACCGCGGCGCCGGCCACCGCGACCGGCGTCCCGAGCAGGCCGAAGGCGAGGATCAGGCCGCCGTCGGTACCGCCGACGCCGCCGGGCAGCGGGACGAGCCCGCCGAGCTGGCCGACCGCGTAGGCGAACACGAACGCGCCGATCGACGGCGCGCCGCCCCCGAGCGCCGCGAACGCGACCGCGAGCGCGGCGACGTCGAGCGCCATGTAGCCGAGCGCGCCGAGCGTCACCGACGGCCGCCCGGAGCGCAGCAGCGAGAGCGCGTCCCGGATCCCGCCGGCGAGGTGCGCGCGCCCGGCGACGAGCGCCCGGCGCCAGCGCCCGTCGGCCTGCCCCTCGGGCCGGTCGAGCGCTCGGGGCAGCAGCGCGAGCGCGATCAGCGCGGCGGCGGCGAGCAGCGCGGGAATCAGCGCCGCGAGCGTCCCGATGCGTCCGTCGAGCACTCCGGTGGCGAGGCCGATCCCCGCGACCACCACGGCGAGGAAGTTGACCGAGCTGGTGAGCAGGAAGAAGGCGACCGTGCGGCGGCCGACTCGCTCCGCCGGCATCCCGACGCGGCGCAGCGCCCAGGCGCCGAGCGCGAGCCCGCCCGCCCCACCGGTGGGCAGCAGCACGTTGGCCGCCTGCTCGGACATCGCGACCTCGTAGCTGAACCGCCACGAGAGGCGCCGCGAGAAGACGCCGCGAAAGGCCGCGACGAAGGCGAGGCACGAGCCGATCTCGACCGCGGCAGCGAGCGCGATCAGCCGCGGGTCGGCCCCGGCGAGGCGGTCGCGCAGGTCCCCGAGGCCCGGGAACGCGAACAGCGCGCCGCCGATCAGCGCGGCGAAGACCGCGATCTCGATCAGCCTGCGGCGTCCCTGCCGTCCTCCGAGCTCCATCCTGCTCTCGAATACGTCGGCGGGGCGTTCGCGGTTCATGTGTTCAGGGTCGGGCATTTGGCTCTTTCGTTACGTGAGACCGGTCACTGCAACGCGAATCATCGGTCGGCCGCCCCCGGGCGTCATCAGGGGGGTCCCCCAGGCCCGACCCCTGACTTTCCCCGGTCCCCCTAGCCCGACCTGCGCGTCTGCTTGAATCGGATCACCAGAGAAAGGAGGTGGTCCGAAATTGAGTGACAGTTTTCTCGGGACGCTGGAGGTGCGGGGCCGCTAGTCGGCAGCTTCGTCCGCTCGGCGGGTGACCGTCGAACCGGACGGGCGGAGTGCGAGCCGCCTGGCGGAATCCAACCCCAGGCACCGGCGGGCTCCGGGGGCCGGAACCAGTCCCACCCGGCCGCGTAGATCCGGAACCGGTTCGAAATTCGCACCTTGGAAGGGCCGCCTCGAGCGATCGGGGCGGCCCTTCGCTTTCGCGGCCTCCGGGGATAGGCTGGCCGCCGTGCAGCAGCTGCATGGACGCAACGCGCTGATCACCGGGGCCGGGGGCGGGCTCGGCCGCTACATCGCGACCGCGCTCGCGGATCAGGGCGTCAACCTGGCGCTCAGCGACCTCGCCGCGCCGTCGCTGGAGCCGCTGCTGGCCACGGTGCGCGGCCGCGGGGTCGCAGCGGAGCCGGTCGCGGCCGACCTGACCGCGACCGCCGAGCTCGGGGCGCTGGTCGACGCGGCCGAGGGAGCGACCGGCCCGCTCGACATCCTCGTCAACAACGCCGGTCTCGAGTTCATCGGCCCGTACACGGACCAGACCCTCGCGCAGCTCGAGGCGATCGTCTCGGTCAACCTGCTCGCGCTGATGGAGCTGACCCGGCTCGTGCTGCCCGGGATGCTCGAACGCGGCCACGGCCACGTCGTGAACATGGCCTCGCTGGCGGGCAAGGTCCCGACCCCCTACTTCCACACCTACAACGCGACCAAGCACGGCGTCGTCGGGTTCACCCACTCGCTGCGCGGCGAGCTCGCCGACTCGCCGGTCTCGGTCTCGGTGATCTGCCCCGGCTTCATCAGCGAGGTCGGGATGCTCGGACGGATCGAGGATCAGGTGGACATCCCGGCGGCGCTCGGCACCCTGCCGCCGGAGAAGGTCGGCGAGGCGGTGGTGCGCGCGATCCGCGACGACGTTCCCGAGGTGATCGTCAACCGCCGGCCGGTGCGACCGATCGTCGCGCTCGCGGCCACCTTCCCCGGAGCGGCGCAGAAGCTCGTCCGGCGCAGCGGTGGCCTCGACTCGGCGCGTCAGTTCGCCGAGGCCGAGCGGCCGGGCTGACCGGTCAAGCGGCGATCAGGTACGGCTCCCAGGCCAATGGGACCTTCGGGGCCGCGATCCTGATGAACACCGTCGGGCCGGGGGGCCGCGGCCGGCCGGTCGGCACCATCGAGGCCTCGCGCGGCATCCGGTTGCCCTTCTTGCGGTTGCACGGGGCGCACGCGGCGACGATGTTCTCCCAGACGGACTGGCCGCCGCGGCTGCGTGGGATCACGTGATCGACGGTCAGCCCCGACGCCTCATGGCCGCAGTACTGGCAGGTGTAGGAATCTCGCGCGAGCACGGCCTTGCGGGTGATCTTGCGCCGGTGCACGTCGCGCGGGATCCGGACGTAACGGATCAGCCTGATCACGCAGGGGCGCTCGAGCTCCAGCTTCTCCGAGTGCAGCGCGCCCTCGCCGCGCTCGAGCAGCTCGGCCCGCGACTTCAGGACGAGGACCGCGGCGCGGCGCACCGTGCAGACGTTGATGGGCTCGTAACTCGCGTTGAGGACCAAGACCCGCGCGCCCAGGGCCCGCAGGCGCGGGCCGGGCGCCACTACCTCGGGGTCAGCGAGGTCCTCCATCGTCCCGGAATTGTAGACGGGCGATCGGGCCGCCTTCGCCTCAGGCGCCGGGGACGCCCGTGACCCCGAGCGGGTAGCTGCCCAGCACCCGCACGTTCTCGGCCTTGGCGCGCAGCGCCTCGACAGCCTCGCCGACCGGGCCGTCGTCGAGTCGCCCTTGGAGGTCGCAGAAGAACATGTAGCGACCGAGCTCCGCCTCGCGGAGCGGCCGCGACTCGATCCGGGTCAGGTTGACGTCGCGGCTCGAGAACTCGGTCAGCGCCTCGACCAGCGCCCCGGGGTGGTCGGCACCGAGCTCGGAGAAGCTGATCGTCGTCTGCCATGGGCCGCCGCCGACGGCGCGCGTCCCCTGCGGGGCCAGCCACACGAAGCGGGTCACGTTCGCCGCCTCGTCCTCGACCCCCTCGCGCAGGACGACGCAGCCGTAGATCTCGGCGGCCGAGGCAGCCCCGAGAGCCGCCCACCGCCGCCCCGATTCGGCCACCTCGCGGACCGCGTCCGCGGTGCTGGGCGCGGCTCGGACCGTCGCCTGAGGGAGCTCGCTCCGCAGGAAGCGGCGGCACTGCGCGCTCGCCTGCGGGTGCGAGACGACCGTCTCGATCGCCTCGAGCTCGATCGGCTGCGGCGCGATCAGGCTGGTCCGGATCGCCTCGGCGAGCTCGCCGACGATCGTGACCGACGGCGCGTCGAAGGAGAGCGCGTCGAGGGTGGGTCGCACGGACCCCTCGGTCGAGTTCTCGAACGGGACGAGGGCACGGTCGGCGGCGCCCGTCTCGACCGCGAGCACCGCGTCGTGAATCGTCGCCATCGGCAGCGGCTCGAGCTCGATCCCGCGGCCGGCGCGGCGCAGCGCGTCGTCGCTGAAGGTTCCCGCCGGGCCGAGATACGCGATTCGCATCGTCGCGACGCTACAGCCAGCCCGGTGCCTGCGCGCGCCGGCTCAGTTGAACGTGACGGTGTAGGTGGCGGCGTTGTTGTCCGCCACCTCCTCACCGGGTACGGGGAGCACCTCGACCTCGAGCGTCAGCGGGACGTCGGTCTCCGGCAGATCGTCGAGCGACATCGTGGCGTCGTCGATCCCGGAGGCGTCAAGGCGCGCGATCGTCCCCTCGCCTTCGAGCGGCACCGCGCCGCCGCTCAGCGAGTAGCTGACCGTGACCTCCTTTTCCTCCTGGTCGCCCTGGTTTTGGACCTCGACCTTGACCACGGGCGCGTCCTTGCCGAGCGAGACCGGGTTGTCGGCGTCGGCGGTCAGCTGCGTGTCGTCGATCGACGTGCTCAGCAGCGCCAGGCCGTGGACCCCGCTGGTCGCGCCCGCGGATCCGGCGAAGGTGCTCAAGATCGTGGTCAGCTGCAGGTGGTCGAGCCAGCGGTCGACCGGCTCGGGGAGGAAGACGCTCTCGGGGATCTCCTGCGAGACGCCCTGGTCGACGAGCACCGGATTGATCTCGTCGCGGGAGCGGGCGAAGAGGACGTCGCTGGCCAGGAACTCGCGCATGTCCTCGGCGATCCGGTTGATCGCGTCGGCGCGGCCCTCCTCGCCGAGCGCGGTCGGGATGTCGTCGGCGATCCCGGCCAGCCCGTCGCGGCGCAGCTCGTAGGACTGAACGAGCTCCGCCTGGGCGTCGGTCAGCTCATCGGGCGCGTCCAGCCCCTCGACGCGCTGCAGGAGGGCTTCTGCGGTGCCGCGGTCGGAGGCGATCTGCGCCTCGAGGTTGAGCGGGTCGGTGTTCGCCGGCGGGTCCTCGAGCCGCTTGAAGAACTCGCTCGAGAGCTGGTTCGTCTGCTCGACGATCGACGTCAGGTCCGAGGCGTAGTTCTCGAACCCGCGCTCCTTGCGGGCGTTGAGGCAGCCCTTGACCGCGAGCAGCAGGAGAATGATCAGGACGACGCCGACCCCGAGCGCGATCACGCGGCGCAGCATCAGCTGACGCTGGCGCTCGGACCCCGGACGGCGGGGCCCCGAGCCTGATCCGGCCGGTTGGAGTTCGTCCTCGTCGAGGAAAGCCACGATTGATTCGAGGTCGCGTTTCGGCGCGCAGAGTATGAACCCTGCAACGGCCGGAGCGCCGGGAGGAGAGCCAGGCGCGGCGACGAACGATCAAGGTTGTGGTGCAAGACCTGGTGATGGACCGCTTCCGCGTGATCGAGCGGATCGGCTCCGGCGGGATGGGGACGGTCTATCGGGCGTGGGACGAGCGGCTCGAGCGTGAGGTGGCGCTGAAGCAGCTCACCGACACGGATCCGGACCGGGTCCTGCGCGAGGCGCAGGCGGCCGCCCGGCTCAACCACCCTTCGATCGTCACCCTCTACGAGCTCGGCGAGCATGCCGGCCACGCGGTGCTCGTCTCCGAGTTGGTCCCGGGCGACACCCTCGCCGGCCTCGAGGCGCAGGGGCGCCTTTGCGACCGCGACGTCGCCGAGATCACCGCCGACCTCTGCGACGCGCTCGCCCACGCGCACTCGCGGGGCGTCGTCCATCGCGACATCAAGCCTCAGAACGTGATCGTCGGCGAGGATCGCAAGGCCGGGCGCCGCGCAAAGCTGATGGACTTCGGGATCGCCCGCATCTTCGGCGCCCCCACCCTCACGGAGGCCGGCGAGGTGGTCGGCACGCTCGCCTACATGTCACCCGAGCAGGCCGACGGTGAGCTCGCCGGCCCGCCGACCGACGTCTACTCGCTCGCCCTGACCGCCTACGAGTGCTGGGCGGGCATCAACCCGGTCGCCAGCCGCAGCCCCGCGCAGACGGCGCGCCGGATCGGCAGCGCGATCCCGCCCCTGCGCGAGCATCGCCCGGATCTCCCGGAGGGGCTCGCCGACACGATCGACGCCTGCCTCGAGCCCGAGGCCGAACTTCGCCCCGGCGCGCAGGAGCTCCGCGAATGCCTGCGCGCCGAGCTGCCCGAGCTCGACTCGAGCACTCCGCTGCCGGGTCCCTACGGCAACGAGGACGAGTTCGAGACCGCCGCCCCGAACGGTCGCTCGCGAGCCGCGGCGGTCGCCGCGTTGATCGTCGGGCTCGCGATCCTCGCCGTCCCGATCGGCGCCCCGGGGCTCGCCCTCGTGCTCGCCGTGCTCTCCGCGCCCTCGCTGCTGGCCGGCGCGACCGCGGGGTCGCTCGCCCCGCCGGTCGCACCGCTGCTCGCGGCCACCGGGATCCCGGGCGCATCGGCCGCGCTCGGCGCCGCCGGGCCGGCCGCGCTCGCCCGTGCCGTGCTCGGGGCCGGGGCCTGGGCGTGGCTGCTGGCCGCGTCGCTCGCGGTCGGCGCCGGTCCCGAACTGGGGATCGGCTCACCCGCCGATTCCGCCTGGGCGACCGACGCATCGCTGGCCGCGGACCAGATCCTGAGCCCGCTGATCACGCCCGCGTCGCTGCTCGGCGCCGGCGTATTCGCGCTCGCTGCGGTGACGCTCGGCTGGGTGCTCGGCGCCCGTCATCTGTCGCTCGCGCTGCTCGGCGCGATGCTCTGGGCCGCCGGGGTCGACGCGGCGCTACATCTGGTTGGGAACGGGGCGCTCGGCGGCCGTCCGGTCGGGCTGGTCGCGGCCGGCGCGGTCGCCGTCGCCATCGAGTTCGGCCTTCCGCGCGGCGCCGATGCATCGCCGTCTCAGGCTCCGGGCTCACCGAGCGCCCGCCGAGCCCTCTCGGGGCGACTCGCGTGAGCTCCGCCCGGGTGCGTGCCGGGTACGGCTTTCGCCCCTCGACTCCGTAGGATTTCCCTTCCCCACCACGGGTATTCGCCGCTTTTGCGTGCCCGAGAGAGACGGAACCATCAGCGTCCTACGCAACCTTGAGCAACGGATAGAGAACCTCGTCGAGGGGGTATTCAGCCGTGCTTTCTCGTCGCAGGTGCAGCCGGTCGAGATCGCGCGCAAGCTGGCGAAGGAGATGGACGCCCACCGCACCGCATCGGTGTCACGCGTGTACGTGCCCAACCAGTACACGATCTGGCTCTCCACCGAGGACCACAAGCGCCTGGAGGGCTACGAGCGCTCGCTCGAGCAGGAGCTGTCGGCGTACCTGCTGGAGCATGCTCGCCGCCACGACTACGCGCTGCTGACGCGGCCGGAGGTCCACCTCGAGTCCGACGAGCGCCTGCGGCTTGGCGAGTTCGGGATCCAGACGCGCCTGGTCAAGCCGCCGGCGCGCCAGGGCGAGGCGCCCGAGCAGGGCGAACAGGGCCACACGATGGTCTACACGGTGCCTCCCAAGGACACCAAGTCGCGCAAGCGTCGCGCCCCGGCAGCGCACCTGACCGAGACCAAGGCGATCGTCTCGCTCGACGACCGCCGCTTTGTCCTCGACGGCCCGGTCGCGAGCCTCGGGCGCTCGCGCGAATGTGACTGCGTGCTCAACGACCCGAACGTGTCGCGGCGCCACGCCGAGCTGCGTCGCGGCTCGACCGGCGACTGGCAGATCGTCGACCTCGGGTCGACCAACGGGGTCAAGGTGAATGGACGCCAGGTCGACGCCTCGCGACTCGGACCCGGCGACGAGGTCGTCCTCGGCACCGTCCGCTTCATCTTCGACATCGAGCAATAGTGGATACCGAGCCGATCGCGGTCGCCCTCAAGTTCGGCTTTCTGGCCGTGCTCTACCTGTTCTTGTTCTGGGTCTCGCGCAGCGCCCTGCGCGAGCTGCGCAAGACCGGCGCCCCGGCCCCGGAGGCGACCGGCTTTCACCCGATCGGCCCCGGCGGGCGTGCGGCGGCCACCGACGCCTGGCTGGTCGCGGTCACGGGCGGCGGGCTCCAGGCCAACGAGCGCTACGACCTGTTCGGCGGGATGTCGATCGGACGCTCCGGCGACGCCGACATCCGCATCGACGACCGCTTCGCCTCCTCGGTCCACGCCAGGGTCTATTCGAGGGGGGCCTCCTACTACGTCGAGGACATGAACTCGACCAACGGCACCTACCTGAACGGCGGGCGGCTGCGGGGCGAGGCGGAGCTCTCCGACCTCGACGAGATCAAGATCGGCGACACGGAGTTTCGCTTCGAGCTCGACCTCCCGGGCGGCGGCTGATGGCGCTGCGCGTCGGCGAGTTCGCGTCCCGTTCCGATACCGGCCGCCAGCGGACCGCGAACGAGGACTCGTACTTCGCCGAGGCGCCGTTGTTCGCGGTCGCCGACGGGATGGGCGGCGCCCAGGCGGGCGAGGTCGCATCGCGGATCGCGGCGGAGTCGTTCGAGCCCGCCGTTCGCGGCAGCGAGCCCCCGGAGGCCTACCTGCGCTCGATCGCCGAGGCCGCGAACGAGCGCATTCACAGCCTCGCCCAGCACGACTCGAGCCGCTCCGGGATGGGGACGACGCTGACCGCCGCGATCGTCGAAGGCGACGAGGTCTCGTTCGCCCACGTCGGGGACAGCCGCGCCTACCTGTGGCGCGACGGCCAGCTGCGGATGCTGACGTCCGACCACTCGCTGGTCGAGGAGCTGCGCCGCCAGGGCCGCATCTCGGACGAACAGGCGGAGGACCACCCGCAGCGGTCGATCATCACGAGGGCGCTCGGCCCCGAGGCATCGGTCGACGTCGACACGCTCAGCTTCAGCGCCCGGCCCGACGACGTCTTCCTGCTCTGCTCCGACGGCCTCACGACGATGGTGAAGGACGACGGGATCGCCGCGGTGATGGGCAGCGCGGAGACGCTCGACGACGCGGTCACGGAGTTGGTCGCGGCGGCGAACGAGGCCGGCGGCCGCGACAACATCACCGTGGTCGCCTTCCGCCTCGAGGAGGGGGAGGCGGTCGCGGCTGAGGACGGCGCCACCCTGATCGGCCCGAGCGCCGAGGAGGCCGGCCTCAGCGGCGAGCGGATCCGCGCCGCCGCGGCCTCGCGCCAGCGGCGAGCGCCGAGCGGCGAGCGCCGAGCGCCGAGCGGCGAGCGCCGCCACCCATGGCGCACCGCGGCGAAGGTCCTGATCAGCCTCCTGATCATCGGCGCAATCGTCGCCGGCGCCGTGATCGGGATCCGGCAGGTCTACTTCCTCGGCATCGACGAAGGCGGCCGGGTGACGCTCTACCGCGGCCTCCCCTACGACCTGCCCCTCGGGATCGAGCTCTACAGCGAGGTCCAGTCGAGCCCGGTGCAGGCGCGCTCGATCCCGGAGGACCGTCGCGACTCGCTCACCAACCACGACCTGCGCTCGCGAGCGGACGCCATCGACCTCCTCGACGATCTCGAGGCCTCCGCGGCTCCGCCGCCGGCCAACACCACGGGCCAGCAGCACAACGGCAACGACCAGGGCAACGGCGGCGGCCAGACAAACGGCGGCTCGGGCGGTGCCAACGGCGGTGGCCAGACGACCAACCGGCAACCGGCAACCGGAAACGACGGCCGCCAGCGCGACGGCGGCAACGGCAACGGCGGCAGCGGCAGCTCCAATTGAGCGCCCGCAACCGAGAGCTGCTCGCGCTCGTCCCGGTGGCGATCGTCGTCGCGGCGGGCTTTGCGGCGGTCTTCATCGTCAAGGACAACGAGGTCTCGGACGTCAGCCTGATCTACGCCGGCTACTTCCTCGGCCTCTGCCTCGCGGCGCACATCTTCCTGCGGATCCGCCTGCCCTACGCGGACCCGTACCTGTTTCCCCTCTGCGCGCTGCTCGCCGCCATCGGCCTCGTCGTCATCTACCGCATCGACGACAAGCTGGCCTTCGACCAGGCCTCGGTCTTCGTGCTCGGGCTCGTCCTCTTCTGCCTGACGATCCTGCTGTTGCGCGACTACCACGTGCTCGAGCGCTACCGGTACCTGATCGCGCTCGCGGGGATCCTGCTGTTGATGGCGCCGTACATCACCCGCAACCCGGTGAACGGCGCCTATCTGAGCGTCGACATCGGGCCGATCGCCTTCCAGCCCGCCGAGCTCGCGAAGATCTGCATCGTCATCTTCCTGGCCAGCTACCTGGCCGAGAACCGCGAGGTCCTCTCGATCGCGGCGCGTCGCGTGCTCGGGCTGACGATCCCGCCGCTGAAGCACTTCGGACCGCTGCTCGTGGTCTGGGGGGCGGCGATGCTGATGCTGGTCTTCATCAAGGACCTCGGCAGCTCGCTGATGTTCTTCGGCGCCTTTCTGGCGTTGCTCTACGTAGCCACCGGGCGCTTCTCCTACGTGCTGATCGGGCTGGTCATCTTCTTCGTCGGCGCATACGCGATCGGCTCGTCGATCAGCCACGTCCACGACCGCTTCGACATCTGGCTCGACCCGTTCGCCAAGAACGCGCCCGAGGGGGCGGGACAGGTGCAGCAATCGCTGTTCGCGCAGGCCGACGGCGGGCTCTTCGGCAAGGGCCTGGGCGAGTCGCTGCTGAAGCTGCCGGGGCCGTTCGCCCCCGACTGCCAGCAGCCGTTCCCGGACTGCGGCTCGATCCTCCCGGCCCCGCACACGGACTTCATCTTCGCCGTCGTGACGATGGAGCTCGGCCTGTTCGGCGCCTGCGGCCTGATCCTGATCTACGCCCTGATCGCCGCCCGCGGCTTCAAGACCGCGGTGATGGCGCCGGACGGGTTCTCGAAGCTGCTGGCCACCGGGCTGACCGCGGTCTTCGCGCTGCAGGCGTTCGTGATCATCGGCGGGGTCACGAAGGTGATCCCGCTCACCGGCGTGACGTTGCCGTTCGTGTCGTTCGGCGGCAGCTCGATCGTCGCCAACATGATCCTGCTCGCGTTGTTGCTGCTGGTCTCCGACCGCGCCCGCCGCCCACCCACCGACCCGCTCGACAACGACCCGATCGACCTCGCGGGGCTGCCGGCGTGAACGCCCCGATCATCCGCGTCTACGGCCTCGTGCTCGTGCTGTTCGCGCTGCTCGTCTACTTCACCTCGAAGTGGGCCGTGTTCGACGCCGACGCGCTCAAGGACAGGACCGAGAATCGTCGCCCGCTGATCGAGGAGCAGCAGATCCCGCGCGGAACCATCACCAGCGCCGACGGCGTGCTGATCGCCGAGTCGAAGCCGGAGGGCGGCGGCCGGCGCCCGGTCTACGTGCGCCAGTACCCGCAGGGCTCCCTGTTCGGCAACCCGGTCGGCTACAACTTCGTCGAGGTCGGCCGGACGGGGATCGAGCAATCGGAGAACCGGCTGCTCTCGGGCGAGCAGAACGAGTTCGCGTCGATCATCGACCAGCTCACCAACGACCAGCCCGAGGGCAAGGACATCACCCTGACCCTGGACGCGAACGCGCAGCAGCTCGCGGTCGACCAGCTGCAGACGGCGATCGCGAACACCGCGGGGGCGAGCGGCTTCGGCGGCTCCGTGGTCGCGATCGAGCCGTCCACCGGGGCGGTCAAGGTGATGGCGTCGGTGCCCGGCTACGACCCGAACGACGTCGCCGAGCCCGGCGTGCTCAAGCAGCTCAACAAGGACGACACCTCGCCGCTGTTCAACCGCCCGACCCAGGGCACCTACGAGCCGGGCTCGACGATGAAGGTGGTGACGGCGGCCGCGGCGCTCGACTCGGGCGAGTTCCAGCCCGACAGCCAGCTGAGCGGGGAGACCGGGCTCGAGATCGACGGCGTCCCGCTCTCCAACGCCGGGGGCGAGACCTTTGGCCAGATCGACATGGACTTCGCGCTCACCCACTCGGTCAACACCTACTTCGCCCAGGTCGGCGAGCAGCTCGGCACCGAGACGATGTTCGAGTACATGGACCGGTTCGGCTTCTTCAAGGACCCGGAGCTCGACTACCCCGACACCCAGATGGCCCCGAGCGGCGTCTACAGCGAGGGCAAGCTGCTCGAGGCAGGGGACGCGATCGACATCGGGCGCGTTGCGATCGGCCAGGAGCGCCTGCTCACGACGCCGATGCAGATGGCCGAGGTCGCCGCGGCGATCGCCAACGACGGCAAGCTGATGAAGCCCGCCTTCCTCCAGTCGGCCAAGGACGCCGACGGGCGCACGACCGACGAGCTCGATCCCTCCGAGCAGTCCGACGTGGTCTCCTCGGAGACGGCGAACCAGCTGACCGAGATGATGACCCACGTCACCGAGGAGGGCACCGCGGCCGGCCTGACGGTCGGCGGGATCGCCTTCGCCGGTAAGACCGGCACCGCCGAGGTCGACGTCGAGAACGGCATCAACCGGCCCTGGTTCATCGGCTTCGCGCCCGCCGACGACCCGCAGATCGCCGTCGCGGTGATGCTCGAGCGCTGCCAGGGCTGCTTCGGCGGCGAGGTCGCCGGCCCGATCGCGACCCAGGTGATGGAGGCGCTGATCAACTGATGGCGCTCGCCCAGGGGGACAGAATCGGCGAGCGCTACGTGCTGGTCGCGAGGCTCGGCGGTGGGGGGATGGCGGACGTCTGGCTCGCCGACGACGAGATGCTCGGCCGCCGCGTGGCGCTCAAGTTCCTGCACGAGCGGTTCGCCCAGGACACGCAGTTCGTCGAGCGGTTCCGCCGCGAGGCCCAGGCCGCGGCCGGCCTCCAGCACCCGAACGTGGTCGGCGTCTATGACCGCGGCGAGACCGACGGCCGCCACTGGATCGCCATGGAGTACGTCGAGGGCGCCTCGCTCAAGGACCTGATCGGCCGCGGGCTGACGGTTGGCGAGGCGGTCGAGATCGTCCGTCAGGTCCTCGCCGGGACGAAGTTCGCGCACGAGCGCGGGATCATCCACCGCGACCTCAAGCCCCAGAACGTGCTGGTCGACCGCGAGGGTCGCGCTCGGGTCGCCGACTTCGGGATCGCTCGCGCGGGTGCGTCGGAGATCACCCAGACCGGCTCGGTCCTCGGGACCGCGCAATACCTCTCGCCCGAGCAGGCCCAGGGCCTCGAGACGAGCGCGCCCTCCGACCTCTACTCGATCGGGGTGATCCTCTACGAGGCGCTGACCGGGCGGGTCCCGTTCGAGGCAGAGGCGCCGGTCGCGGTCGCGTTGAAGCAGATCTCCGAGACCCCGCGCCGGCCGTCGGAGCTCAACCCGCAGGTCCCGCCGGCGCTCGACGCGGTCGTGCTGAAAGCGCTCGCGAAGGATCCGCTCAACCGCTACCAGTCGGCCGGCGAGTTCATCGCCGCGCTCGACGCCGCCGAGGTCGACCCCTCCGGCGGGCCCGCGCTCGCCGCCGTGGTCGCCGAGACGCCGCCCGCCTCCGACGACTGGGTGCCCTGGTACCGGCGCCGTTGGGTGATCGCGCTCGCGGTGATCGCGCTGCTGCTGGCGGCGGTCGCCGCGTTCGCGCTGACGAGGCCGAAGAGCGCCAACGTCCCGGCCGTGATCGACGACACCGTCGCCGAGGCGCGGGCGAAGATCGAGGGCGCCGGGTTCGAGTTCGCCCAGCGGCCCGCTCCCACCTGCAGCCCACGGAACACGGTCACCGAGCAGGATCCGGCCGCCGGCACCGAAGCCGACGAGGGCTCGACCGTGACCGCGACGGTGAGCCTGGGGCTGACGATCGAGGTGCCCGACGTCACTGGCCTCTCCGAGGCCGACGCCGCCGACGAGCTCAAGAACGAGCAGCTCCTGGCCGACAGCCAGCCGAAGTCGTCGCGCGACGTCAAGGCGGGCAAGGTGATCTCGACCACGCCGCCGGCCGGGACCGAGGTCGACTGCCAGTCCACCGTGACGATGCTCGTCTCCAAGGGCGCGAACCTGATCCGGCTGCCCAACCTGGTCGGCTCCCAGCAGGAGGTCGCCGAGTCGCAGATCCGCCGGCTCGGGCTGATCCCCAACGTCGACACGCGCGACGCCGATGATCCCGAGGGCACGGTCATCGGCCAGGACCCAGGCCCCAATTCGCAGCTGCTGCGCGGCGACGAGGTGACGATCATCGTCTCCAACGGCGCCGGCTCGGTCGTCGTCCCCAACGTCGTCGGCCAGTCCGAGGACTCGGCGCGCTCCAGCCTCGCCAGCCGCGGCCTCTCGGTCGATGTCGTCGAGCAGGACACCGAGGACCGCAGCGAGGACGGGCGGGTGCTCCAGCAGGCGCCCACCCCGGGTTCGCGGGCTCGCAGCGGCGACCAGGTCACGATCGTCGTCGGCGTCTTCACCGAGCCCGAGACGACGACCACTACCGACTCCACCACCTCGACCTCGACGACGACCGGGACGGTGCCGTGATGAGGATTGCCGTGATCCGCGGCGGCCGCTCGTCCGAGCACGACGTCTCGCTGCGCTCCGGGGCCTCGGTCGCCGCCGGGCTGCGCGCGGCCGGCCACGAGGTCGTCGAGGTGCTGATCGAGCGCGACGGCCGCTGGACGCACGACGGCGCGGAGGTGGAGATGCGCCCCGCCACCGGCCTGCTCGACTGCGAGGTCGCGTTTCCCGTCCTGCACGGGCCGTTCGGGGAGGACGGCAGCGTCCAGGGGCTGCTCGAGACGCTCGACGTCGCGTACGCGGGCCCGAGCGTGCTCGCCGCGGCGGTGGCGATGGACAAGCTGGTCTGCAAGCGCCTGCTCGCGTTCTGGGAGCTGCCCCAGGTCGAGTTCTGCGAGGTCGGCGAGCCCGGCTGGCGCGAACACGCTGCGGCGATGCCGCGGCCGCTGTGGGTGAAGCCGTCGCGGCTCGGCTCGAGCGTCGGGATCTCGCGGGTCCTCAGCCCCGAGTCCGAGCTCGAGCGGGCGATCGAGCTCGCCCTCGCGCACGACCCCCGGGTGATCATCGAGGCCGACGCCGGCGGGCGCGAGGTCGAGTGCTCGGTGATCGGCAACACGGGCCTCGGGGAGCACTCGACGGTCGAGACCTCGCTGCCAGGCGCGATCGTCACCAAGGCATCCGACTGGTACGACTTCGAGGCCAAGTACGCCGACGGCGGCATGGAGCTCGTCGTTCCGGCGCCGCTCGAGCAGGCGACGATCGACCGCGTCCGCGAGCTCGCTGCGAGGGTGTTCGAGGCGATCGCCGGCACCGGCCTCGCGCGGTGTGACTTCTTCGTCCGCGACGATGACGAGGTGCTGGTCAACGAGATCAACACGATCCCCGGCTTTACGGAGACGAGCGTGTTCGGGAAGCTGTTCGAGGCCAGCGGCGTCCCCTACCCGGAGCTCTGCAACCGCCTCGTCGAGCTCGCCGTCGACCGCCACCGGCGCGAGCGCTCGTACGAGTTCTAACTTCGCCGCTGGGCGCTAGACGAACCGCTTCACGAACTCGAGGGCGGCCTCGGCGACCTCGCGCCAGCCGGAGTCGATCGTCAGGGAGTGCCCCCGGTTCGGGATCTGCTTGATCTCCGTGACCGCCTCGTTGCGGCTCTGGCGCTTGTAGGACGCGTTGGCGATCGCCCAAGGGACCGTGTGGTCCTTCTCGCCGTCGATGATCAGCAGCGGCCCGCGGTCCGGGTTCTTGGGGTCGAGCTTCGCCTCGGTGAACGGGTTGAGGTTCGCGTTCGCCATCTGCATCAGCGCCACCCCCGGCGCGGCGACGTGGTAGGTCTCGTACAGCCGCTCGGCCTCGTCGTCGTCGAGGGCGTTCGCCCAGCCGTACTTGAACTGGTCGAGCGTGAGCGTGATCGCCTTGCCCTTGTTGAGCGGGTTCTTGAGCACCGGCGCCGCGGAGCGCAGCGCCGAGACCGGCAGCGGGAGGACGCCGCGAAACGGCCCCGGGTCGATCGCGACCGTCGCTGCCGAGAGCCCGCGGTCGGCGATCATCTGGGCGAGCAACCCGCCGGTCGAGTGGCCCATGACCGCCGGCTTCGCGTGCAGCCCGCCGATCACCTCGGCGGTGTGGTCGGCGATCTGGTTGAGCGTCTTGTTCGCGAACACGTCGGGGTTGGCCCGCGCCTCCTCGACCGTCGCCGGATCGTCGGGCCAGTCGGGGGTGACGGCCGCGTAGCCCGCCTGCTCGAAGAACTCCGCCCAGCTGTCCCAGCTCGAGGGCAGCAGCCACAGCCCGTGGATGAAGACGACCGGCGTCCTGTCGGCGGCGTTCGCCGCCTCCACCTGCTGAGCTTCCCGCTCGCTGACCGCCATCTTGCGCCTCCCCGAGGGTCGATTCACCCGGCAGTATGCACGGCGGCGCTAGGCGCCGTTGAGCGCCACGTCGGAGACCTCGACGCGGCCTCCGTCGTCGGCCTCCGCGAGCTGCGTGAACCAGATCAGGTAGTACTTCGCCGGCTCGGCCGGGTTGAGCGAGATCTGCTCCTGCTCGGCGGCGTCGGTCGCCGAGCCGATCGGCTCGCCCCAGCCCGCGAGATCGGTCGGCGGGCCGCTGGCGGCGCCGTAGATGTCCGCCGACCAGCCGCCCTGCGTCGTGCCGACGGTGATGCTCTGGCCGTCGACGGGCTCGGCCGTCTCGACGATCAGGCCGACGCCGTCCTTGCCGGAGAGCGAGAGGTCGGGCCCGGCCGTGTAGGTCTCGGTCTGCCAGGTGGTGTTCGGGATCCCGTCGATCGCGAGCTTGACCTCGTCCGGGTGCTCGCCGTCGCCGCCCTCGGGGTCGAAGTCCTGGGCGTCCGTGAGCTCGACCTCGGCGCCCGCGGGCGCCGGGTTGCCCGCGCCGCTGGTGTTCTCGCGCTGCTTGTCGCCGCCGCCGCTCAATGCCGCGATCACGAGGGCCGCCGCGGTCGCCGCGAGGACCAGGAGGATCCCCGCGATCGAGACCCGTCGGGACGGCACCAGCCGCTGGCGGCGGGGGACGCTGTCGAGCACCGTGGTCGCCTCGCCGGTCGAGCGCCCGGCGCGCGCGACCTCGACCTCGAGCGCGTTCTCGAGGTCGGCGAGCATCGCGTTCATGTCCGGGTAGCGCTTCTCGGGCTTCTTCTCGGTCGCCCGCTCGACCACCGCCGCAAGCGCCGAGGAGACGTCTCGACGCCGTTTCTGGACGTCGGGGATCTTCTCGTTGACGTGCTTCATTGCCACCCCGACGACGTTGTCCGCCTTGAACGGGACCTCCCCGGTCAGCATCTCGTAGAGCACGATCCCGAGCGAGTAGATGTCGGAGCGGGCGTCGACCTGCTGCCCCATGGCCTGCTCGGGGGAGACGTAGTCGGTGGTCCCGAGCACGCGCCCGGTCTTCGTCAGCCCGTCCTGCTCGAGCTCGCGGGCGATCCCGAAGTCGGTCACCTTCGCCCGTCCCTCGGAATCGATCAGCACGTTCTGGGGCTTCACGTCGCGGTGCACGAGCCGGCGGGCGTGGGCGGCGGCGAGCCCGCGGCCGACCTCGATCGCGTAGGCGGCGGACTCGTCCAGCGGCAGGCCACCCTGGCGGTCGATCCGCTGCTTCAGCGTCTCGCCGTCGCAGTACTCGAAGACGATGTACGGGCGCCCGCCGTCCTCGCCCGCGTCGATCACGGCGACCACGTTCGGGTGCGAGACCTGGGCCACGGCCCGGGCCTCGCGGCGGAAGCGCTCGATCTGGTCGGGCTGGTCGGAGATCTCGCGGTGCAGGACCTTCGCCGCTACCCAGCGCTCGAGCGTCTCATCGCGAGCCAGGTAGACGGTCGACATCCCGCCGCTGCCGAGCTTCGACTCCAGCCGATAGCGGCCGGAGAGCACTGTCCCGGTCAGTACACCGGCGGCTCCTGTCGTCGCATCGCTCATTCGCAGACTATTTTCAACCCTCGAGAGGCGCCAGGGTTTCAACCCCCCGCCCCTGCATGATGACCGCCGAGCATCGCGCCCACACGGGTGGGCGCCCGGGGCACGCCGATCAGGGTCTACCCGGACCGCCGCGGCGTTGGTTGCGCCGTCTGCGCAGGCGCTGTTTCGGGGCGCGGCGGAGCCGCGTCAGGCGACCGCGCGGACGAGCTCGACGAGGTCCGGATCCGCCTTCTCGGGCGAGCCGGAGTCGAACGGCGGGGCGGGGTCGTACTCGATTCCGAGCTGGATTCCGCGCGCCAGGACATCGCCGAACTCGAGCGCGGTGAGCTGCAGCGCCATGTCGATCCCGGCCGAGACGCCCGCCGCGGTGACCACCTTGCCGTCGACCACGACCCGCTCGGCGACCGGCTCCGCCCCGTACTTGCGCAGCTCCTCGCGGTAGGCCCAGTGGCTGGTCGCGCGCTTGCCCTCGAGCAGCCCAGCGGCGCCGAGCACCAGCGACCCGGTGCAGACCGAGGTCGTCCACTTGCTCGTCTCGTGCGCGGCGCGCACCCAGTCGAGCGTCGTCTCGTCTTCCAGCAGCGGCCGGTTGCCCTCGCCGCCGGGGATCAACAGCACGTCCGGGTCCGGGAGCTGGTCGAACGTCGCGTCGGCGCTGATTCCGAGCGCGCCGGTGTCGGTCCGCTTCACGCCGGCGGCCGTGGAGACGAAGCGCAGGTCAGCGTCCGGGATGCGCGAGAGGACCTCATAGGGCCCGATCGCGTCGAGGGCCGTCAACTTGTCGAAAACGAGGATGGCGATCTTCATCGGTCGATCTTCGCGGGCTTGGGCGGCGGCGACAAGAGGCAGAAATGCCCATCTACGCTAGATTCCTGCCAATGGCCACGAAGCCTCACCGCGTCGTCGCGCTCTGCCTCGGGCGGGTGGTCGCCTTCGACCTCTCGACCCCGGCGGAGGTCTTCTCGCTGGCCTGGACGAGCGACGGGCCGCTGTACGAGTTCGCCGTCTGCGCTTCCCGCGTCGGCGCGACGCCCACCACGACCGGATTCTCGATCGCCGGCGTAGCCGGCCTCGAGGAGCTCGCGGCCGCTGACACCGTGATCGTCCCGGGCTACCGGGACGTCGTCGACCCGCCGCCGGGGGCAGCGATCGCGGCCCTGCGGGCCGCCGCCGACCGCGGCGCCCGGGTCGCCTCGATCTGCACCGGCGCCTTCGCCCTTGCCCACGCCGGCCTGCTCGACGGCCGCCGGGCCACCACCCACTGGTTCTGGGCCGACCTGCTCTCCGATCGCTTCCCTCGGATCGAGGTCGAGCCCGGGACCCTGTACGTCGACGAGGGCGAGGTGCTCACGTCGGCCGGCCTCTCGGCGGGGATCGACCTCTGCCTGCACCTGGTACGCCGCGACCACGGCGAGCGGATGGGCGCCCAGGTCGCACGCGCGATGGTCGCCTCGCCGCACCGCGACGGCGGTCAGGCGCAGTTCATCGAGCGCCCCCTGCCGGCCGATCGAGGGGCCGGCTCGCTGGAGCCGGTGCGCGCCTGGGCCCTCGACCGTCTGACCGAGCCGCTCGACGTCGCCACGCTCGCCGAGCGCGCGGGGGTGAGTCCCCGCACCTTCGCGCGCCGCTTCGTCGCCGAGACGGGGACGACGCCGCTCAAGTGGCTGCACGCACAGCGGGTGCTCGAGGCGCGACGGCTGCTCGAGCACACCGACCTGCCGATCGAGCAGGTCGCGTCACGGGCCGGGTTCGGCTCGGCCCCCTCGCTGCGCGAGCACTTCCGCCGCGCGACCAAGACCACGCCGACGGCGTACCGGCGCACGTTCTCGATCGGCGCAGGGCCGGATCTCAACGAAACCGGCTAGGCGCGCTCGACCACGCCGTCGCGGTCGGTGACCGTCCCGATCCGCTGCGCGGCCGGGTAGTGGCCGCGCAGCAGCTCCAGCGCGGCGTCGGCGTCGGCGTCGGCGATCGCGCAGACGAACCCGCAGCCCATGTTGAAGACCTCGTACATCTCCTCCTCCGAGACGTCGCCGAGCTCCGCGATCAGCCCGAAAACCGCCGGTACCGCCAGCGGATCGGAGATCTCGAACCCGACGGGGGCCGCGAGCCTGGTCAGGTTGTTGAGCCCGTCGCCGGTGATGTGCGCGAGGCCGCGAACGTCGAGGCCGGACCGGAGCAGCTCGAGGATCGCCGGCACGTAGATCTCTGTGGGCGCGATCAGGATCTCGCCCAGCGGGCGCCCGAGCCGGTCGTCGTCGAGCGGCACCTGGCGCAGCGCGCGGCGAGCGAGCGTGTAGCCGTTCGAGTGCAGGCCCGAGGAGGGCAGGCCGATCAGCGCGTCGCCCGGCTCGGCGCCGCCGCCGTCGACGATCGCGTCGAGGGCGACGAGCCCGATCGCGCTCCCGGTCAGCTCGACCCCCGAGACGATGTCGCCCACCTGAGCGATCTCGCCGCCGGGGATCTCGATCCCGGCGCGCTCGGCCCCCTTGCGCAGCCCGGCGCCGATCGCCCCGCAGACCTCCGGGTCCGCGTCGCGGCAGAGGATGAAGTCGAGCATGGCGATCGGCTCGGCCCCGACGCAGATCAGGTCGTTGACGTTCATCGCGATGCAGTCGATGCCGATCGTGGTGAAGTCGCCGAGCCGCTCGGCGACGATCATCTTGGTACCGACGCCGTCGGTGCCGAACGCGACCCCCGTGTGCTCATCGATCCGCAGGACGCTCGCGTAGTGGTTCGGCAGCGGCACGACGCGCGACGGCTTGCCCGTCTCGATCAGCTTCAGGCTGCGGACCAGCGCCTCGACCGCGCTGTCGGCGGCTCGCTGGCTGACCCCCGCGTGTGCGTACGCGTCCGTGTCGCTCATCGCCTCATTCTGACCGCGACGGCGGTCGCGAGGCCGACCCGGTAGGCGGCGTACGGCCAGAGGGCGCGGTCGCGCTCGACCAGGCCGATCAGTCGCTGCGAGGCGAGGGTCGACACGAACGAGGCGCCGATCCCGGCGGCGATCGCCTGCCGCAGTCGCGGTGAAGCCCCGCGCCGTCGCAGGCGCGCGCCCTTGAGCGCCGTCGCGCCGACGATCACCGGCAGCGCCACGGTGCGCGACAGCAGGTTCGCGTGCTCGCGGTCGAAGCGCCGCGCTCGCGCGGCGGTCAGCGTGGCGCCGTTGCGCGACACCCCGGGAATGAGCGCCGCGGCCTGGGCGAGCCCGAGCGCCAGCCCGTCGGCCGGGCCGGCGTCCCCGGGGCCGCGATCCTGGGGCCTCGTGTCGGCGACCAGCATCCCGACCGCGCCGAGCACCAGCCCTGCGGCGATCGTCCGCGGCCCGCCGAGCCGCCCCTCGATCGGTCGCTCGAGCGTATAGCCGGCGAGCGCCGGCGGGACGAACGAGAGCGCGACCACCGCGGCGCGGCGGCGGTCGAAGGCTGCGATCTCTGCGGCGATCGCGCGCCGCTGGCCGATCAGCAGGGCGGCGGCGGTGCCGGCGTGCAGGGCGACCTCGAAGCTCTTGCGCGCCTCCGGGTCGAGCTCCTCCCAGCGCCAGCCGGCGAACCACGGCATCAGCGACAGGTGCGCGGAGCTGGAGATCGGTAGCAGCTCGGTCGGGCCCTGGACGATTCCCAGCGCCACCGCGCGAGCGAGGCTGAGGCCGGGGGCGTCGGCGGCCTCGGGCACCGGCTCAGGCCGGCTTCGGAGTGCGACGGCGGCGGATCACCAAATAGATGATTCCGGCCACGACGGCGAGGATCACCACGTAGTCGAGGTAGTGGAGCTTGTCGCGCCACTGCTCCCAGTTGTCGCCGACCGCCCGGCCGATCAGCCCGAGCATCAGGACCCACGGCGTGCAGCCGAGCACGGTGAACAGGGTGAAGCGCCAGAACGGCATCCGCGCGACGCCGGCCGGGAGCGAGATGAAGGTCCGGATGATCGGCAGCATCCGGGTGAAGAAGACGGTCGCGTCGCCGTGGCGCTGAAACCAGCTGTCGGCCCACTCCAGGTGCTTGCGGTTGACGTGGATGAAGCGGTTCTTGTCGAGCATCTCCAGCCGTCCGTAGTAGCCGACGGCGTAGGCGATCCAGGAGCCGACCAGGTTCCCGGCGACGCCGGCGACCGTGATCTCGAGCATGGTCATCTGACCCTCGGAGACGTTGAAGCCGGCGAACAGCATGATCGCCTCGCTCGGCACCGGGATGCAGGCGCTCTCCAGCGTCATCAGCAAGAACACGCCGATCGCGCCGACCGAGTCGATGAAGTCGGTGGCCGCGTTGACGATCGGATCCAGGACCGCGTCGCTGACGGAGGCGACGACCAGCGCGTGCAGGTGGTTGAGCGGGTCCATGCGGGCCGGACACGTTACCCACCCGGCCGCTGGATTCAGCCGTACACTCGCTGCGCATGCAACGTCTGGGCGATCCCGTTTACCGGCGGCGGGCGCTCGAGTTCGCCGCCGACGCGCTGCTCTGCGCGGCGGCCTTCGCGCTCGCCTTCTTCCTCCGCTTCCTCGACGACGGCGGTCGCATCCCCGAGCGTTACGTGACCATGCTGCTCGGCTCGATCGCCTTCGTCGGGCTCGGCAAGTCGCTGGTGCTCGAGCTGCTCGGCCAGCATCACCAGTGGTGGCGCTACTTCCGGCTCACCGACCTCTGGCCGCTGGTGCGGGCGCTGGCCGTCGCGAGCGCCCTGCTGGTGCTCGTCTTCGTGCTCGCGAAGCCCTACCCGGACAGCCTCCCGCGCTCGGTGGTGATCTTCGACTTCATCCTCTCCTGCGTCCTGCTCGGCGGAGCCCGGCTGGCGCGCCGCTCGCTCGCCGAGCGCCCGCAGCGGCTCGCCCGCGCGCAGCGCTCGCGCAGCGTGCTCGTCGTCGGTGCCGGCTCGGGCGGCCAGATGGTGGTTCGCGAGCTGGAGCTCAACCCGGCCCTCGGGGCGCACGCGATCGGCTTCGTCGACGACGATCCGTCGAAGCGCAACATGCGGGCGGTCGGGCTCAAGGTCCTCGGGACCACCGACGAGATCGGCCGGATCTGCGATCAGCTCTCGCCGGACGAGGTCGTGATCGCGATCCCGTCCGCTCCCGGGGTCCTGCGCGGCAAGGTGGTCGCAGCCTGTCGCGAGCGCGAGATCACCGTTCGCACCCTGCCGACCGTGTTCGAGCTGCTGCGCGGCGGCGTCCAGCTGACCCGCCAGCTGCGCGAGGTCCGGGTCGAGGACGTGCTCGGGCGCGACCCGGTGGTGATGGAGCTCGACCGGGTCGGCGCCTACCTCGAGGACAAGCGCGTCCTGGTCACCGGCGCCGGGGGCTCGATCGGCGCCGAGCTGGTGCGCCAGATCGCGCGGGTGCGCCCGCGGCTGCTCGTCCTGGTCGACCACGCCGAGGACAACCTGTTCGAGATCGACCGCGAGATGACCTCGCACTGGCACTTCACCAAGGTCGAGTCCGTGCTCGCCGACTGCAAGGAGGGCGAGCGGATGCTGGAGGTGATGCAGCGGTTCAAGCCGGAGGTCGTCTTCCACGCGGCCGCCTACAAGCACGTCGGCCTGATGGAGGCCAACCCGCTCGAGGCGCTCCGAAACAACGCGATCGCGACCCAGGTGACGGCGAAGACGGCGGCGGCCGCCGGAGCGGAGCGCTTCGTCCTGGTCTCGACCGACAAGTCCGTCAACCCGCGCACGGTGATGGGGGCGACCAAGGCGATGGCCGAGTGGATCGTCGCCGCGGTCGGGGCGCGCAACCCGCAGACGCGCTTCACGATCGTCCGCTTCGGGAACGTGCTCGCCTCCTCCGGCAGCGTCGTCCCGATCTTCCGCTCACAGATCGAGCAGGGCGGCCCGGTGACGGTGACCGACCCCGAGATGACGCGCTACTTCATGACCATCCCCGAGGCGGTGCAGCTGGTCATCCAGGCCGGCGACCTCGGCACGGGCTCGGGCGAGGTCTTCGTGCTCGAGATGGGCGAGCCGGTGAAGATCATCGACCTCGCCCGCAACATGATCAGGCTCGCCGGCTACGAGCCCGACGGCGACATCCCGATCGAGGTGATCGGGGTGCGGCCCGGCGAGAAGATCCACGAGGAGCTCTTCAACCACGACGAACGCCCGCAGGCGACCACCGCCGAGCGCATCGTGCGCGCGGTGCGTTCGCAACCGCTGGACCCGGACTGGGTCGAGCAGACCGTGGACCGGCTGCAGACGCTCGTCGCCTCGGGCGACGAGGCCGGACTGGCCGAGCAGGTGGTCGAGCTGATGGGCGGCGACGACACGGCGCGCCACACGCTCGCTTGATCGGCAAGACTTCGCCGCGCTTCTATGACTGACCTGATCGACCGGATCGGGCCCTACCTCGGCATCGCCGCGTTCCTGGGCCTCGCGATCCTCGCCTTTCTGATCATCCAGCAGGCCCGCGAGGTCCGACGACTGCGCGAGTGGGCGGGTCGCGCGCCCGAGCGCGCTGGCGAGGCCGCCGACGCCGAGGTCGCCGTCGCGGAGGCACGCGGCGAGGAGGTCGAGCCGGCCGAGGTCGAGGAGGCGCCGCCGAGCCGGCTCGCGTTGTGGCTGCACGGCGTGCGGGACTCGAGCGCGGATCGATACGCCGAGCTCGACCGCCGGCTGCCGATCGATCCGCGCTACATCGGTGCGCTGCTGCTCGCGGCAGTGGTGGCCGCGGTCGTCCTCACCAGCGGCTTCGGGTTGATCGGCGGCAGCGACGAGTCGGCCGGCGGGGGCGGCGGCAAGCACGCCGGCGGCAAGTCCAAGCCCGAGAAGGTCGAGGTGGCGGTCTTGAACGCGACCCAGGAGGTCGGCACGGACGGGACCGAGATCGCCGGCGTCCAGGGCCTCGCCGGCGTGATCGCGACCCAGGTCGTGGATCCGCTCGAGGGGTTCAAGGTCGGCGAGAAGACCGATGCCGCGGACGGATTCGACGAGACCACGGTGATGTTCGAGCCCGACTTCGAGGAGTCCGCGAACGAGCTCGCAAAGGATGTATCGGATCAGCTCGGCGAGCCGTCGGTCGAGCCGATGATCGGCGACGTGCGCGATCGCAGCGACGGTGCGCCGCTCGCGCTCGTGGTGGGCAGGGACGACGCCGACTTCGGTTCGTAGGCCGTGGCGCCAAGCGAGATCCTCGACACCGTCAGCGGCTTCATCGCCCTCGGGTCGCTGATCGGGGTGCTGCTGCTCCTCCCGCTCTACCTCTCGCAGCGCCGCGACGTCCACCGCCTGCGGGCTTGGCGGGAGCGCGAGCCCGAGTACCCGGCCACGAACCTCACCGCCAGCGAGCAGCGTCTGGACCGAGCCGAGACCGAGCTGGAGGAGATAACCGGAGCGACAGCGATCGCCGAGCCGGAGCCCAGCGTGACCCCGGCCGCCGGGATGTCGGCCGCCGCCCGCGTCACCCACGAGCGCCCGGCGCTCGAGCGGATCACGATGGAGCGGGCGGCGCTGCAGCCGCACCCGCGCTGGCGGCGCTTCCTCACCCGCGTCACCCAGCCCCGGGTGCTGGTCGCGATCGGGATCGCGGCGCTGCTCCTCGGCGTCGGCGCGATCTTGGCCTCCCAGCAACTGCTCTCCGATGACCGGCCGAGCTCGGCGCCGAAGGTCGGGCGGATCGACCCCGCCTCGGTCGAGGTCGCCGTCCTCAACGGCACCTCGATCAACGGCCTCGCCGGCAAGGTGGCGTCGGACATCGAGGCGAGCGGCTACAAGGTCGGCGCGATCACCAACACCGAGCCCGGGGTGGAGAAGACGGAAGTCATGTACGCGGACGGCCAGAAGCCGGCCGCGCAGAAGGTCGCCTCCGATCTCGGGGTCGACCAGGTCGACAAGCTCGACGACAAGCTGCGCGAGCTCGCCGCCGGAGCGGACGTGGTCGTGATCGCAGGCGAGGACCGCGCTTAGTGAACCGCCGCGTCTCGTTCGGCGCGGCTTTGTTCTTCTGCCTGCTCGCCGCGACCCTGGTCACCGCCGTGCTGGTGGTTCGCGCGCGGACCCCGAACCTCGTCCTCGAGGTCACCGACCCGCCGGCGAGCGACCCCGCGTCGCTGCGCCCGGGCGGCCCGGGTCCGCGGCGGGTCCCGATCACCTTCTTCGTCCGCGAGTCGGACGACCACGCGCTGGTCGCGATCGTCGACAGCCACGAGGACATCGTGCGCACCCTCGACGCCGACGTGCCGCTCACCAAGCGCGACCCGGTCACCTACGTCTGGGACGGGCGCACCGACGCCGGCGGGCCGGCGATCCCGGGGCGCTACCGGCTTCTGGTCGAGCTCCCCGGTGAGGATCGCGAGATGATCTGGCCGCGCCGGATCACGGTGCTCGAGCCGTCCGGAAGCCCATGAACGCCTCCGCGCTCGAGCTCGCGGGCATGCTCGCGGCCTGTGGGGCCGCCGCCGTGGCGATCGTGCTCCGCGATCGCCGGGCCCAGCTGATCGCCATGGCGGCGGCCCTGGTGATCGCCCCGGTCCTGGTCGCCGGCGACGTCTGGAGCGAGCCGCGGATCATCGACTTCCGCCACAGCCCGGCCCAGATCGGCGGCGCGCTCGTCGTCGGCGCGATCGCGTTGACGGCGCTCGTGCTCGCCTTCCGGCGCTGGCCGCTCGCCTTCCCGGTCGCGGCGGTGGCGATGCTGCCACTGCGCGTGCCGCTCGAGATCGGCGACGAGACGGCCAACCTGCTCGTGCCGCTGTACCTGGTGATCACGGCCGGCCTGATCGTCTCGTTTCTCGCTCGGGCGCCGGGCGCCGAGCGCCGAGCGCCCGGTTCCGACCCTTGGCCCGAGCGCCTGCGCTGGCTGCTCGCGGCCACCCTCGTTCTCTACGCGATCCAGGCCTCGTACTCGGAGGACGTTGCCAACGCGATCGAGAACCTCGGCTTCTTCCTGGTCCCGTTCGCGGTCATGTTCGCGCTGCTCGTCGAGGTCGAGTGGACCCGCCGCCTGCTGCGCACGACCCTGTTCGCGGTCGGCATCGTCGCCGTCGGCTGCGCCCTGATCGGCATCTACCAGTACTTCGCCCGTGACCTGTTCCTGAACCCGGAGCTGTTCGACGCGAACGAGCTCCACGTCTACTTCCGGGTCAACTCGATCTTCTTCGACCCGAACATCTTCGGCCGCTACCTGGCCCTCGGGTTGACCGCGCTCGGCGCGTGCCTCGCCTGGGGCGGCGACCGCCGCGACCTCGCACTCGGCGCGGTCGCCTTCGCGATCGGGCTCCTCGGGCTCGCGTTCAGCTACTCGTTGACCAGCTTCGCCGCGCTGCTCGCCGGGCTCGGCACCGTCGCGCTGCTGCGCTGGAGCTGGCACGGCGCGGTCGCGTTCGCCGGTCTCGGGCTGGTGGCGATCGCGGCGCTGGTGATCGCCGGGGGCACCCCGACGAGCGACGTCGAGGATGTCCGCAGCATCGACAGCGGCCACGCCGACCTGATCGAGGGCGGGCTGGTGCTCGCCGGCCTGCGCTCACCGCCCCCGCCGCCGGCCGATCAGGACGTCGGCAAGCCGATCGCCGGATACGGCTCGGGGTCGTTCGGCCGCGCGTTCTTCGAGCACATCGAGCAGGCGCGGACGACCGTCTCGCACTCGGAGCCGGTCACCGTCGCGGCCGAGCAGGGGGTGATCGGCCTCGTCGTCTACGCCGCGCTGCTGCTCGTCTCGCTGATCGTCATGCTCGGCGCCCGGGCCGGCGCCTCGCTGCCGCGGAGCGCGGTGGGCGCCTGTTACGTCGCGATCCTGATCGGCAGCTTCGGCTACACGGGCTTCACGATCGACCCGGCGACCTGGGCGCTGCTCGCGCTGGGTGTGGCGCTGCGTCGCGGTCCGCCCGGGCCGACCGCGACGATCCGCTAGTCGATGTTCGAATACCTGCGCCGGCTGGCGACGACGGGGGCGGCCTACACCGCCTCGAGCGTGCTCTCGAAGCTGATCGCGGTCTTCCTGCTGCCGATCTACACCGGCGCGCTCTCCCCGGCCGACTACGGCGCGGCCGAGGTCATGCTCGCCTCGGTGATCGCCGCCAGCATCGTCATCCGGCTCGGGTTGATCGAGGCCCTCCTTCGCTTCTACTACCTCCACGACGTTCCGCCCGCCTCCTCCGCTTCGCGTCCGGGGGCGGCCGGGTCGGCTGAGGGCCGAGGCTTTCAGGACCGCGTGGTCGCCACCGGGTTCGCGGCGCTGCTCTGGACGACGACCCTCGGCGCCGCGGTGGCGCTCGCGTTCGCGACCCCGATCTCGGAGGCGTTGCTCGACCGCCCCGACGCCGAGCTCGCCCGGCTCGCGGTGCTCGGACTGTGGACCCTGACCCTGTGGGAGTACGCGCTCACCCTGCTCCGGGTCGACGAGCGCGCTCGCGCCTACTTCGTGCTCACCGTGCTCAACGTGGTCGCGACGATCCCGGTGACCGTCGTCCTCGTCGTCTTCCTCGACCAGGGCGCCGCCGGCATCCTGCTCGGGACGTTCGCCACCGGGGCCGTGTTCCTGGCCGGGCTGCTGTGGCAGCAGCGCCGCCGCCTCGCCCTGCGGTTCGAGTGGCCGCTGTTGAAGCGGATGACCCGCTTCGGCCTGCCGACGATGCCGGCCGAGCTCACCCTCTACTCGCTCAACTTCATCGACCGGATCCTGATCGTGCGGCTCGCCGGGCTCGCCGAGGCGGGCCTGTACGCGCTCGCGATCAAGTTCGCCCAGGCGATCAACGTGCTCGCCCGCGGCTTTCAGCTCGCCTTCCCGCCGCTCGCCTACTCGATCGCCGACGACGAGGAGGCGCGGCGCGCCTACAGCCTCATCCTCACGTGGTTCGCTGCGGTCTGCGCGTTCGCGGTCGCCGGGCTCTGGCTGCTGGCCCGCTGGATCGTCGACCTGCTCGCGGCGCCCGAGTACTTCGAGTCCTACGAGGCGATCGGGCTGCTCGCCACCGGGATCTCGCTCTACGCGCTCTACCTGGTGCTCGTCGTGATCCTCGGGCGCACGGGGCGCACCGAGTTCAGCCTGCCGGCGACCGTCGCGGGCACCGCGGTCAACATCGTCCTCAACCTGATCCTGATCCCGGCTTACGGCTTCGTCGGCGCCGCGGCCGCGCTGGTCGCCTCCTACCTGGTGGTGCTGGTGCTGATGTACGCGCTCACCCAGCGACTCTTCCCGGTCCCGTACGAATGGGGGCGCCTCGCGTTGCTGGTCGGCGTCACCGCGGCGGTGGTGGCCGGCGGCGAGCTGCTCTTGCCCACCCACGGGTTCGCCGGGTTCGCGCTGCGCACGATCCTCTGGGTCGCCCTGCCGGCGATCCTGCTCGCGCTCGGCTTCCTGACTCGCGCCGAACGCGACGGCCTGCGGTCGATGCTGAGCCCGTCGGCGGTGCGCGAGCGCCTGCGCGCGCTCGCCGACCAGCCGCAGCCCGCCGCGCCCGAGCCCGAGTCCGATGCCGCCTACTCGGCCGAGGTGTACGAGGCCGTGCGCCGCGACGAGGACCGCCTCTAGGTCGCGCCTGGCTGTTCATCGAGCCGAACGCGCCGGCCGGATCACCCTCTCCGTTGCTGGGCTCGACGGGCTTCTCGAGCGCCTCGCTACCCAGCGCATCGAGCACGGCGCGTCGAGGAATGTCGAGAGGCGGTTTCCTACCGCTGGGCGCCGATAAACCGCCTCTCGGCGGCCGGCACGGGTCGGCCGCCTCGGGCCTGAAGCGATCGCCGCCGTCCTGGACGGAGCGCCGAACGTCCCACACCACCCGCTATGGACACCACCGCCGGGCGTGTCGGCGCGGTACATGCTCCGGACGCGATCCCAGCCTCTCGCGGCGCCCGGCCATCAGGCGCCCGGCGCCCAACGCTCGCCGTCGGCGAGGCGGCCGAACCCGACCCAGAGCGCGTTCATCGCCGCCGCGACCACCTGCTCGCGCGGGACCTCGCGGTGCTCGTACCACCACAGGGCCAGGCCGGCGATCGCCGAGCGCATCAGCTCGATCACCATCTCGCGGGCAACCTCGGTGTCGGAGCCGGCGATCGCGTCGGCGCCCGGCAGCGTCGCCAGCAGGGGCAGCAGCGCGCGGCTCGACCGCGCCTGAATCTCGCGGTGGGCGGCCTGCACCTCCGGGTCGCCGCTCGTGTCGCGGAAGATCATGCGCCACGCGTACGGGTGCGACTCGACGTAGGCGAACCAGGCGTCGAGCGCGCCCGGAATCCGGACCTCCGCGGGCTCCTCCCCGCCGAGGTGCTCGGCCCACACCGAGCGCATCTCGCCGAGGTGCAGTTCGAGCAGCCGCGCGTGCAGCTCCGCCTTCGAGTCGAAGTGGTCGTACACCACCGGCGCCGAAACGCCGGAGCGCCGCGCGATCTCGTCGATCGTCGCCGCGCCGTAGCCACACTCGGCGAACACCTCCGTCGCCGCGCGCTCGATCACCTCGCGCCGAGCTCCGGAGCTCATCCTGGTCCGCGTTGTCATCGAAGCCTCATTGGACTAACCTAGTGACCGTTAGGTTAGTCGTCGCCGCCGACGAGAAGGAGCTGTGATGTCAGCGCCCGCCCAGCCGGCCCGAGCCTCGCTCAACGCCACCTCGGCCGGCTCCTGGACCCTGGCCCAGAAGTGGGTGCTGGGGATCTGCGTCCTCCAGCTCGGCTGGGCCCTGGCCGGCTTCGTCGCCGAGCCGAGCTTCGACTTCGGCGACGGCGCGGCGACCGAGACCGTCCTCTGGGTCGACTTCAACGGCGTCCACGCGCTCTCCGGCCTGCTGCTGTTCGGCCCCGGCCTGATCTTCGCGACCCGCCCGGGGTGGGCGCTCCTGTACGCGTTCGCGGCCTCCGGGGCGTTGATCGTCACCGGCGTCTGGGCCCTCGCGAGCACGGAGCCCGCGTACGTGTTCAGCTTCCCGAACAACGAGCGCGACGCGGTGCTGCACCTCGCGACCGGCGCGCTGTTCGCGGTGGTCGGCGCGGTTCAGCTGCGCCGCGACCGCACGGCGTTGTAGGCCGCCGCCGCCTCGCGGAGCCCTTCGCCCTCACCGGGCCGCAGCGCCTGCCGCGCGTGCGCGAGGTACAGGCGGGGGTCGTGGCGCGGCAGCAGCACGGCGGCGAGCGCCCGCACCGCGTAGGGCCAGGCGTTGAGCGGCCGGCAGACGAGCGCAACCGCGTCGCCGCGGTGCTTTCGCAGATAGAGGTCGCGGCCGCGGTGAAACTCGACGATCCGCCGGTCGCGCGCCGCCAGGTCGGTCGCCAGCTGCTCGTGATGGATGACGGTGGCGCTCGGCACGTGGAGGATCCGCCAGCCCGCGTCGCGCAGCCGTTTGCAGAAGTCGGTCTCGTCCGAGTAGACGAAGAACGCCGGGTCGAGGTAGCCGACCGCGGCCGCCGCCTCGCGTCGCACCAGCATCGCCGCCGATTGCACCCAACCGACCTCGCGGGCCCGCTCGCCGCCGCTCTCGGTAACGAGCACCCGATGCAAGAACAGCGCCGACGCGAGCGACGTCCCGAGGCCGGGAAGCCGCCAGGCGCAGGGCTGCGCGACGCCGTCGGGGTCGAGCAGCGCGGCGCCCGCGGCGCCCGCTCCCGGGTCGGCCCGCAGCGCCCCGATCAGCGCCTCGACCGCGCCGGGCCGCAGCTCCGAGTCCTCGTTGAGCAGCAGGCACAGCTCGCCGCTCGCCGCCTCGAGCAGGGCGCTATCGAGCGCCGCCTTGCCCTCGCGCCGCTCGCCGCGCAGCAGGCGGAGACGCTCGCCGAGGCCGTCGGAGGAGGCGTTCCAGGCCTCGACCGCGGCGGCCGAACCGTCATCCGACGCGTTGTCGTAGACGAGCACCTCGACCTCGAGATCGACCGGCCCGTGGTCGCGAATCGAGCGCAGGCAGGCGAGCAGAAGCTCGCGCCCGTTCGTGTTCACGACGCAATAGCTGAGGTCCATCGGAACAATCGTCCTCGATGCGAGTCCAGATCGTCGATCCCCCGGCCTTCACGCCGCCGTACGACCGCGCCCTCTGCGCGGCGCTCGCCCGCGCCGGCGTCGCGGTCGAACTCGTCACGAGCCGGTTCGAGTACGGGCCGGTGCCGGCCGTCGACGGCTATGAGGTGACCGAGCTCTTCTACCGCCGCTCGACCGGCCGCGGCCTCGAGGCGCCGGCGCGCCGCGGGCTGCGGCTCGCCGAGCACGTCCCGGGGATGCGGCGCATGCGAACCCACGCCGCGGCCGCGGACCTCGTCCACCTCCAGTGGCTCAGCGTCCCCGACGTCGACCGCTACCTGCTGCCGAAGCGCCCGCGGGCCTTCACGGTCCATTACCCGCTCCCGGCTTCCGCGCGAGCGCGGCGCCGCCAGCGCGCCCTGCTCGATCGCATGGACGCCGTGATCGCGCACTCCGAGCACGGGGCGGCGGAGCTGCGCGACCTGGTGAGCGACCCGACCCGCGTCCACCGGATCGCCCACGGCGCGTTCGAGCACCTGACCCACCAGGAGGACGAGGTGCCCTTGCCGGTCGAGCTCGCCGCGGTCGAGGGCCCGGTCGTCCTGTGCTTCGGCCTCGTGCGCCCCTACAAGGGCGTCGACGTGCTGCTCGAGGCCTTCGCCGGAATCGACGGCGCCGAGCTCTGGGTGGTGGGGATGCCGCGGATGGACCTGACGCCGCTGCGCCGACTCGCCGAGCGGTGCCGGGCGACCGTCCGGTTCGTCGATCGCTTCGTCACCGACCCGGAGATCCCGGCCTTCTTTCGCCGCGCCGACATCGTCGCGCTGCCCTACCGCGCGATCGAGCAGTCCGGCGTCCTGTACACGGCGCTCGCCTTCGGCAGGCCGATCGTCGCCAGCGCGGTTGGCGGCTTCACCGAGGTCGGCGAGCGCGACGAAGCGCTCCGCCTGGTCGCCCCCGGGGATCCCGCGTCGCTCGCCGAGGCGCTCGAGGAGCTGCTCGGCGATCCCGCGGCCCGCGAGCGCCTCGCCGCCGCCGCGGCGCGCGCGGCGGCCGGCGAGTACTCCTGGGACCAGGTCGCCGCGCGCACGCTCGAGGTCTATCGCGGGCTCGTGGGCCGATAATCGGCGCGATGGTCGTGCTCGAGATTCTCTTCTGGGCCTCGGTGGGGCTGCTCGTTTACACCCACCTCGGCTACCCGCTGTTGCTGCTCGCCTTCGCCCGCGGGCGGCCCGCCGCTGCGCCGCCGGCCGAGCTGCCGTCGGTGTCGCTGATCATCGCCGCCCACGACGAGGCGGAGGTGATCGCCGCCAAGGTTGCCAACGCCCTCGCGCTCGACTATCCGCGGGAACTGCTCGAGGTGATCGTCGCCGACGACGCGTCCGCCGACCGCACCGCGGCGCTCGCCCGCGAGGCGGGCGCCGACCTGGTGCTCGAGCTCGAGCGCGGCGGCAAGCTGCTCGCACAGAACGCCGCCGCCGAGCGCGCGGGCGGCGAGCTGCTCGCCTTCAGCGACGCGAACGCGACCTGGCACGCTGACGCGCTGCGCGAGCTCGTCGCGCCGTTCGCCAACCCGGAGGTCGGCTACGTCAGCGGACAGGCGCGGCTGCTCGACCAGGGGGGCACCAATCAGGAGGGCGCCTACTGGCGCTACGAGCTGGCGATCCGCAAGCGCGAGTCGGCCCTCGCCGGGATCACCGCGGGCAACGGCGCGATCTACGCGGTCCGGGCGTCCGCCTACATCCCGCTCGGGCCCGCCTCCAGCCACGACCTCTCGTTCCCGTTCATGCTCGCGAAGCGCGGCCTGCGCTCCGTCTACGCGCCTGGGGCGATCTCGGAGGAGAAGATGGTCGCGACGACGGAGGGCGAGTTCGCCCGCAAGCGCCGGATGATGCTGGGGATCTGGGACGAGGTGGTCGGCGACGGGATGATCGACCCGCGCGGCTACGGGCTCGCCTACGGGTTCGAGATCGCCAGCCACCGGCTGCTGCGCTACGCGTCGCCGTTCCTGCACCTGATCGCCCTGGTCACGAACCTGGCCCTGCTCGACGCCGGGACGGTCTACGCGATCACGCTCGCCGCGCAGCTCGCGCTGTTGCTCGCCGCGGCCCTCGCGGGCCCGCTCCCGCTGGCCCCGTTGCGGATCGCCCGCTATTACGTGCTGATGACGGCCTCGATCGCCGCCGGCCTCTGGGACCGCATGCGCGGCGGCACGCCGGGGGCCTGGGAGAAGGCGGAGGGGACGAGATGAGCCGCCGCTCGCGAGGCCTGCCGCGGTGGCTGGACGTCGCGATCGCGATCGTCGCCCTGGTCGTCTCGGCGCCGGTGCTGGCGATCGCGGCGCTCGCGATCAAGCTCGACTCGCGCGGGCCGGTGCTCTACCGCGCCCGGCGGGTGGGCCGCGACGGGATCGAGTTCGAGCTCTACAAGCTGCGCACGATGCACGCCGGCAACGACCCGGTCGGGGTCGGCACCCCGGTGCTCGCCGGCGACCCACGCGTGACCCGGGCCGGCGACTTCCTGCGGCGCTTCTCGCTCGACGAGCTGCCAAACCTCGTGAACGTGGTCCGCGGCGAGATGGCGATCGTCGGGCCGCGGCCAACCCTCGCCGCCCAGGTCGACGGCTACACGGCGCATCAGCGCCGCCGCCTCGACGTCAAGCCCGGGCTCACCGGCTGGGCGCAGGTCAACGGCCGTGCGGGGATCCCGTGGGACGAGCGGATCGAGCTCGACGTCTGGTACGTCGAGCACCGGACGCCGGCGCTCGACCTGCGCATCCTCGCCCGCACCGCCCGCCTGCTGATCACCGGCCACGGCCTCTACGGGTAGCGTTGCGCCCGTGCCCCGAGCCGAGGTGAAGCTCCGCGACTTCCGCCCCGACGACGCCGAGGCGGTCCACCGCTGGTTCAACGACGAGCGGGTGACCGCCGACCTCGTCGGCAGCCGCGCGTCGTTCACGCTCGATCATGCGGCGGGCTGGGTCGAGCGGGCGACCGACACGTCCGAGGACCGCAAGTGGGCGATCACGATCGACGGCGACGACACGGCGGTCGGCTTCGTCGCCCTGTTCGGCCTCGAGCGCCAGCTCGGGCCCGAGCTGGCCGTGCTGGTCGGCGACCCCGGGGCGTGGGGCAAGGGGGTCGCCCGTGAGGCCGAGCGCCAGGCGTGCAACCGTGCGTTCGCCGACTACGAGGCCCACCGGATCCACGCCGAGATCCCCGCGACCAACGAGGCGGCGCAGAAGGTCGTCACCTACCTCGGCTTCCGCTGCGAGGGAGTCATGCGCAAGGCGATCCGCCGCGGCGCGGAGGCGGTCGACAACCAGGTGTGGGGCCTGTTGCCCGAGGACTTCACCGGGTGGGACTAGCGACCGCGGCGCTCGTCGCCGACGGAGGCGCTGCGGCGTCGGGCGACGAGTTCTTTCGCTCGCCCCAGTTCCTGGCGGCGGAGGGCGCGACGCACACGCTGCGGATCGAGTCCGACGAGCGCACGGCGCTGGTGCCGCTGATCGTGCGCGAGCTCGACGCGCCGCGCATCGACGCCATCTCCCCGTACGCCTATCCCGGCGGCGTCGTGATCGGCCCCGGCCCGGCGCCGGCGCCGGGCGAGGTCGACTGGAGCGCGACCGGGCTGGTCAGCGTCTTCGGCCGCGAGCGTCTGGCCGCCGAGCCCTGGTTGGGCGGCGCGCGCGAGCGCTCGAAGGTGCAGGTCCACGACCCGGCGCTCGAGCGCCGGGTGCGCGCGCGGCTCGCCGAGCAGGTGCGGGCCAACGCTCGCGCCGGGTGGGCCGTCGAGGCGGCGCCGGGCCCTGCCAGCGCGGCCGCCGACCGCGACGCGTTCGCCCTCGCCTACGAGCAGACGATGCGCCGAGCCGGCGCCGCGGAGCGCTACGCCTTCGCCCGCGACTATTTCGACGCGGTGCTCTCCTTCGAGCGCAGCTGGCTGCTGGTCGCCCGCCGCGAGCGCGAGGTCGGCGCGGCGGCGATCGCGGCGGTCAGCGACGGGATCCTCCACTACTACCTCGGGGGCACCGCCGACCACGCCCGCGATGCCTCGCCGTTCAAGAACGTCGTCGTCGAGATGCTCGACCTCGCGGACGAGCTCGAGCTGCCCCTCAACCTCGGCGGCGGCCTCGCCGCCGGCGACGGGCTCGAGGCGTTCAAGCGCGGCTTCGCGAACTCCGAGCTCGCCTTCTCGACCCACGAGATCGTCTGCGACCCGGACGCCTACGCCGAGCTCGCGGGCGACCGTGACCCCGGCGGCTTCTTCCCCGCCTATCGGGCGTAGCCGAGCTACTTCGGCGTCACGCCGCCGCCGTCCGGCTCGGTCGGCGGCTCGGTGACGCCGCCGAAGCGGTCGATCCGCGCCTGGATCCGGCGCCGGATCTGCGGGATCATGGCCGCGAGCACGTCGCCCGGGCAGGCGGTGAGGCCGACGGTGCCGTGACCGATCACCTTGTTGAGGCGCACCCGGCGCCCGGCGGGATAGCGGCTCAGGTCGCCGCCGGCCGAGGTCAGCGTGGTCTTGCCGGTGGCGGTGAGGCGATGGACGGACAGCTTCCAGGCGAGGTAGTTGACGATCGCCTTGGTCGCCGCCTGGGTCGGCGCCTCCTTCGTGTGGGTGCCGATCGACGCGACCGCGGTGGTCTGGGCGTTGAAGCCCTGGGCCTGAGCGCCGATCACGGCCTTGCGGATCCCGCCCGCCCGCCCCTGGTAGATGTTGCCGAAGCGGTCGACGAGCGCCTGGTAGCCGATGTCGTTCCAGCCGTTCGCGTTCCGGTGGTAGCGGCAGATGCCGAGGACGATCCCCGGCGCCTCGGCCTCGGTGTAGTCGTTCGCGCTGACCGTGTGATGGATCACGCCCGCCTTCACCGTCCCGTACTGCGGGTCCTCACGCGGCGGGCAGCCACCGCGGGCGAGGTTGGCTCCCCAATCGGCGCGGGTGACGATCGCGGGCTGGGTCAGGGCCGCGTCGGCGGTGGCCGGCTCGAGCACCGAGGTGGCGCTCATGAACGCGGAGTTGATCGCGGTGCGGGCGCCGTTGAGCAGGCCGGAGGCGGTGCTCGTGGTGCCGGAGACGTTGACGTAGTGCAGCGTGCCCGACGGCCGCCAGCCGCGAGCGCGCAGCTGCAGCTCGTCGGCGCCGCCGAAGTACACCGGGTTGCCGTCCTCGGCCTCGACCCATTCGCTCCACCCGCCGCCGTCGTCGCGAGCGCGCAGCTCGAGCGGGCGCAGCTCGCCCGCGAGGCCGGCGAGGTCGAAGCGAGCAGGCGCCTCGATCGGAGCGGAGCGATAGCTGACCGGGCCGTTGCCGAGCCGCTTCGCGGATCGCTGGAGCTTCGCCGGTGGGAGACCGGCCGCCGGCTCGACCGCTCCGAGTCGCTGCTCGAAGTCGACCGCTCCGGGCACGTATGGCTGCGAGCTGAGCGCCGGTGCCGCCACCCAGGCGGACGCGGCGAGGATCGCCGCGGGCAGCAGGTGTCGCAATCGGATTCGCCGCATCAAGATCTCCAACACGCCTCGCCGGGCGAAGCTTCGCCCTCGGAGTCAGGTTTGCAGGTCGAGGCCGGCGGTCAAGCCGCTTGCGCTGCGACTGGGAGAATTCAGCCCGAGACGGTCATCGGCAGCGGCTCGGGGCCGAGGCCGCGGTAGGTGTCGCGAAAATCGCGCACCGCGTCCAGGGTCGCGGCGCCGTCGTACTTGGGGCAACCAAGCAGCTGGGTCCAGGCGGTGACCGCGACGTCGTAGGGCATCTTCGAGTTCGGGAACATCAGCGTCCCGTCGGGAAGCTGGTCGAAGACGCCCTTGAGCGCCAGCTGATCCTCCTCGGAGAGGTCCGGCGAGTACTGGATCTCGATCCGGCCATGCTCCATCGAGTGGACGAAGTACCACTCCTGCGGCATCTCGCTGTAGGCGCCGTCGGCGAGCTGCTGAGGGTTGTGGTTGCCCGAGGTCGGCGGGTTGGTGCCGTAGTCCGGGATGTCGCTCTCCTTGGTGATGTGCGTGTTGCCCTCGTCCTGGAGGTCGAGCTTGAGCTCGCAGCCGGCCTGCTTGGCGGCGAGCTTGAGGTCGCCCTGCTGGATCGCCGGCGGCGGCGTCCCGGTGCGGCCATCCGGGGCCGTGTCGTGCAGATAGCCGCTGTTGACCTGGATGTGAGCCGCCTCGGGGATGTCCTCGCCGTTGACCTGGGCGGTCTTGTCGCCGCCGCTGGACGCGAGCACGATCACGAGGCCGACGACGACCGCGAGCGCGAGCCCGCCGGCGACTACGTAGCCGAGGATCAGCCGCCGGCGCTCGGAGGAGGCGGCCGCCTGCTCGGCGGCCAAGCGCTCTGCGCGGCGCCGTTCACGTTCGCTCTTACTCGACATCGACGGCGCAGGGTAGCGGACAACCTTCAGCCGCCCTCAAGGGCGACCGCGGCGCCTCAGGCGGCTGCTCCAGCGGCGTTCTCCGCCTGCTCGGACGCGTAAACGTCGTCGATGAAGGCGGCCAGCTCGCCATCCAGGCGCCCCGGGTGGACGCGCCACTCGAAGATCGATTCGGCGTCGACCAGGCGCGCCCGCGGGATCTCCTCGGCCACCATGTCGGAGTCCGTGAACGGGTGGAGCGGGTCGGCCGGATGGCCGATCACCAGCGCCGGCACCCCGATCAGCTGGCGCTCCTCGCGCGGGGGCGCGGTGCGGCCGAACAGGATCCCCTCGAGGACCGCCTCCGAGGCCTCGGGCGGGCGCCGGGTCCAGTCGAGCAGCAGGTCGACCAGGAAGTGCGTGCGGGGGATGCGGTTGGTGATCGCGGCGACGCCGCGCAGGGCGGGCTTTGCGACCCGCAGCGACAGCAGGATCGGCAGGAAGATCAGCCCCGCGGCAACCAGCGCGTTGTCGAGCACGGGCATCTCGATCAACAGCCCGCGCGCCTTGCGCGGGTGGCGGGTCGCCAGCTCGAGCGCGGCGTTGGCGCCGAGCGAGGTGCCGCCGACGACCGGGCGGTCGAGGTCCAGGTGGTCGCACAGGGCGGCGAGCTGGTCGCCGAACGCGGGCATGTTGTAGGCGCGCATGTCCGTCGGCTTGTCCGAGGCGCCGTGGCCGAGCAGGTCGACGATGATCACGCGGATCCCGCGCTTCGCCATCGCCGGGGCGAGCCGGTCGTACATGTGCCGGTTCATCAGCAGTCCATGGGCGAGCACCAGCGCGCGGTCTCCCTCGCCGTACTCGGCATAGGCGACCCGATGCCCGTTGAACCGGAACGAACCTTCCCTGGCCGTCACCGGCGGGACTCTAGTGGGCGGCTCGGGCCGACTCGGCGCCCTCGGTGCGCTCCCACGGCCGCGACGCCCGCAGCGCCGCCAGCACCGCCCGGGTCGCGGGAGCGCGGTTGAGGGCGTAGAAGTGGATGCCCGGGGCCCCGCCGGCGAGCAGCTCCTCGCACTGCTGGGCCGCGTAGGCGACCCCGAGCAGCGACTCGGCCTCCTCGTCGCCCCCCAGCGCCCGCATCGCGGATTCGAGCTCTGACGGGATCGTCGCGTCGCAGAGGTCGCAGATCCGCGCCACCTGGCCGAACGACGTGATCGGGATCACCCCCGGGATGATCGGCACGTCGATCCCGATCTCGCGGGCGGCGGCGACGAAGTCGAAGTAGCGGCCGTTGTCGAAGAACAGCTGGGTGATCAGGAAGGTGGCGCCGGCGTCGACCTTGGTCTTCAGGTAGGCGAGGTCGGAGGCGAGGTCGTCGGCCTCGGGGTGGACCTCGGGAAAGCAGGCGCCCCCGATCGAGAAGCCGTGACGCTCGCCGATGAACCCGGTCAGCTCGGCGGCCGACGAGAGACCGTCGTCGGGAGGCGTGAAGTCCTGCTCCCCACGCGGCGGGTCCCCGCGCAGCGCCAGGACGTTGTCGATCCCGATCTCCGCGAACCGCTCGAGGATCGAGGCCAGCCCCTCGCGGGTCTCGCCGACGCAGCTCAGATGGGCCATCACCTCGAGCCCGTGCTCGCGCTTGATCCGCTCCGAGATCTCGACCGTGCCGTCGCGGGTCGCGCCCCCGGCGCCGTAGGTCACCGACACGTAGTCGGGCTCGAGCGGCTTCAACGCCGCAACCGTCTCGAACAGCAGCTCGAGGCCCTCGTCCGTCTTCGGGGGGAAGAACTCGACCGAGAACACCGGCCGCTGGCTGGCGAGCAGCTCGTCGATCCGCATGGACGTTGATGGTAGAGCGCTTAGACTCGACGTCATGCCCGGAGACGAAGCGGATCGACCGGCGATCCAGCTCAGCGGCGTGGTCAAGCGGTTTGGCCGGGCGACGGTGCTCGACCATGTCGACCTCAGCGTCCCGGCGGGCGAGATCACCGTGCTGCTCGGGCCCTCCGGGGCGGGGAAGACGGTGACGATCAGCCACATCATCGGCCTCGTACACCCCGACCGCGGCCGGGTCGAGGTCGAGGGCCGCGACCTCGCGCGCATCTCCGAAGAGGAGCTCAACCGGCTGCGCCAGCGGATGGCGGTGGTGATCCAGGGCACGCTGCCGTTCACGTGCGGTCTGTTCTTCTCGATCAACGTCTACGAGAACGTCGCCTTCGCCCTGCGCCAGCGCCACCGCTGGTCCGAGGCCCAGGTGCACGAGGCGACGATGGCCAACCTGGAATTGGTCGGGTTGCGCGACCGCGCCGACGCGATGCCCGATCAGCTCTCCGCCGGGATGGCGAAGCGGGTCGCGATTGCCCGGGC
The DNA here is from genome assembly GCA_963781265.1 of uncultured Solirubrobacterales bacterium. GTDB lineage: Bacteria > Actinomycetota > Thermoleophilia > Solirubrobacterales > 70-9 > WHSW01. Next base: position 42,192 of record CAWAFH010000001.1, on the reverse strand, counting down.
CCTGGCGCTCGAGGCGAAGATCGTGATCGTCGACGACTTCGACTCGGGGATCGACGGCGTGCGGCTGTCGCTGCTCTGCGACATGCTCGCCGACGCCCAGCGCGAGAGCGGCGCGACGTTCCTCGTCTCCACGCACAGCATGGCCGCCGCTCGCCATCTCGCCGACAACCTGGCGGTGATCAGCGAGGGGCGAATCGTCGAGAGCGGCCCGGCCGCGGACGTGTTCGAGTCCGAGCAGCCGCTCGTGCGTCAGCTGATCAGCGGCGCGACCACCGGGCCGATCACGCTGCGCGACGTCTAGGCCGGCTGGATCGCCGCTACTCGGTCCGGTGGGCGATCTTGGCCGTCGCCTGGGCCGTCGGCTTGACCGAGACGTAGTCGACGTCGACCCGGCCCGGGCGGGTGACGCAGAAGGCGATCAGCTCGGCGACGTCGGCCGCGGTCAGCGCCTCGATGCCGTCGTAGACGCCGGCGGCGCGCTCGGCGTCGCCGTCGAAGCGGACGAGCGAGAACTCGGTCTCGACCATCCCCGGCGCGACCTCGGTCACGCGGATCTGCTCGCGATGCAACTCGAGCCGCAGGGTCTCGGCGATCGCGTGCGCGGCGTGCTTGGCGGCGGTGTAGCCACCGCCGCCCTCATAGACCTCGACCCCGGCGACCGAGCCGACGATCACGATGGTCGGGTCGGTGCCGCGGCGCAGCGCCGGGAGCAGCGCCTTCGTTACGCGAACGACCCCGAGCACGTTGGACTCGAACATCTCGCGCCAGCGCTCCTCGTCGGCCTCGGCGACGCTCTCGAGGCCGAGCGCGCCGCCGGCGCTGTGGACGATCGCGTCGACTCGGGGCAGCTCGCCCGCGAGCCCGGCGACCGACTCGGGGTCGGTGACGTCGAGCGCCAGCGCCCGGCCGCCGACCTCCGCGGCCAGGGCCTCGCATCGCTCCAGGCGCCGCGCCGCGGCGACGGTCTCGTAGCCGGCCGCCGCCAGCGCGCGCACGGTCGCCGCGCCGATGCCGCTCGACGCCCCGGTGACCAGCGCGATCCGTTTGTCCTCGCCCACCCGGCGAGGCTATCTGGGTCGACCCTCAGGCGTGCCCGAAGCGCACGTCCGGCAGCACCCGGTCGAGCCAGCGGGGTTGCCACCATGCCCAGCGCCCGGCGAGGCGCAGCAGCACCGGGAGCAAGAGCAGCCGGATCAGCAGCGCGTCGAGCAGCACCGCGACGCCGAGGATGACGCCCATCTCCTTCGGGGGCAGCGGCCCCGACAGCGCGAAGGTGAAGAACACCGCCACCATGACGGCGCCCGCGGCGAAGATGACGCGGCCGGAGTGCGCGAGACCGCCGACCATCGCCTCGTGGGGATCGTGCGAGCGATCCCAGTGCTCCCGGGCCGAGCTGAGCAGGAAGACGCTGTAGTCCATCGCGATCGCGAACACCATCGCGAAGAAGAACACCGGGGCCCAGGCGTCGAGGAAGCCCTGCGACTCGAAGCCGAGCAGGCCGCTGAGATGGCCGTCCTGGAAGACGAGCTTGCCGACCCCGAACGCGGCGCCGGTGGCGAGCAGGTTCGTGATCACCCCGAGCAGCGCGACCAGCGGCGCCTGCAGGGCGACCAACAGCAGGAGGAAGCCGAGGCCGAGCACGACGCCGATCACCAGCGGCGTACGCGCCGCCAGCACGGTCTCGAGGTCGTGGTTCTCGGCGGCAGCGCCACCGACGAGCACGCCGCTGGGCAGCTCCGAGCGCAGCCGGTCGATGGTCGCCCCGGTGGCCGGATCGGACGGATCCGAGGCCGGGATCGCCCGCGCGAGGGCGAGCTTGCCGTCGCCTGAGGTCTGCGGGACGGTGACCGCGGCGACGCCCGCGTCGCGCTTCGCGACGCCGACCGCCGCGTCCACCTCCGCCGCCGGGCCGACGAGTTGCAGTGCTCCGGGCGCGCCGGGGCCGAAGCCCTCCTGAACGCGCTCGTAGCCGAGCCGTGACCCGTCTCCCTCGGGCACGACCTTGATCGAGGGCATCCCGGTGTCGAGGCTGAGGACCGGGATCGCGAGCCCCACCAGGATCGCCAGCGCCGGCAGCCCGAAGAGCACCGGCCGGCGCCACAGCCGCTCGCCCCAGGCCGCGAACCGCGCGGAACGGTGCTCGCCCGAGTGAGCCCAGGGGAGCGCGAGCCTGTCGACGCGCGGGCCCAGCTTGGCCAGCACCGCGGGCAGGAGCGTGAGCGTCGCGGCCATGACGAAGATGACCGAAAGCATGATCCCGAGGCTCATGGAGCGAAACGCCGGGCTCGGGACCAGCATCACCGCCGTCAGCGAGATCAGCACGGTGAGCCCGGAGAACAGCACGGCCTTGCCGGCCGTGTCCATGGTCACGGCGACTGCCTCGGTGGCGGGCAATCGGGACCCGAAGAAGGCGGCACGGAAGCGATAGACGACGAACAGGGCGTAGTCGATGCCGAGCGCGAGCGCGAACATGAGCGCGAAGTTCATCGCCCAGATCGAGATGTCGGTGATCTGCGCGCCGATGAACAGCAGCCCGGCCGCGCTGAGCAGCCCCAGGATGGTGAGCAGCAGCGGCAGGCCGGCGGCGACGAGCGAGCCGAACGCGAGGACCAGGATCGCGAGCGTCACCGGCCAGGAGATCAACTCCGACTTCATCATCGCCTCCTTGTTGGCCTGGTTGAAGTCGGACCACATCCCCGACGCGCCGGTCAGCTCGACGGAGACGTCCGCGGTGCCGAGGGCGGCGAGCGGCGCCTTGAGGTCGTCGGCCGCGCGGACCATCTCGTTGCTGTTCGCCGCGGCGCCGCCCTCGATCACCGCAACGTGGCCGTCGGGCGAAACCGTGACACCCGGCTGGGGTGGCGCGACGTCGCCCACGCGCTCGTCGGCGGCGAGCGCACGCTCGGCGCGGCGCACCACGGCGACGAACCGCGGATCGTCGGCGGTCAGGCTCTGGGAGCTGACCGCCACCATCAGGGCGCTGCTCGAGTGGCCGGCGAACCCTGCATCGACCTGGTCACGGGCGGCGACCGACTCGGAGCCGGTCGCGTGCCAGCCGGCTCCCGAGAGGGCGTGCTCGACCCGCGGGGCGAAGACCCCCATGAGCACGGCCACGGCCACCCAGGCGAGGCTCACCGCGCGCACGTGGGTGGCGGTCCAGCGGCCGAGGCGCCCGATCGGGCCGACCTCGGTCATCGGGTCACCTGCGGCATCGCCGAGCGCAGCCCGGCGAATCGCTGCAGCGCGAGCGAGGCCGGGCAGGCGCCGAACAGGACGTAGAGCCACTGGTTGACGCCGACGAGCGCGGTCAGGATCAGAAACCAGCCGGAGACGGTGACCGCGAGCGCGACGCTGATCAGCGTGATCGAGCCGGCAAGCGCGAATAGCGCGCGCTCGAGCGGCCAGGTCGGTTGGCGGTCTTGAACGAGCGGGGTCATTGAAAGCTCCCTTGTATACAACTACACAACTGTACAGGTGACAATAGCAGATAGTTGTGTAAACTCCGATCCATGAGCCTTCCGTCGCCGTTGTCGCCGCTGTTGGTCGAGCAGATCGCCGGCCGCTTCAGCGCGCTCGCCGACCCGACCCGCGTGCGGATCCTCGACCTGCTGCGGGGTGGCGAGCGCTCGGTCGGCGAGCTGGCCACCGAGCTCGGCGGCACTCAGCAGAACGTCTCCAAGCACCTCCACACGCTTCACCGCGAGGGCATCGTCGGCCGTCGCAAGGAGGGCAACCGGGCCATCTACTGGATCGCCGACGAGAGCGTGCTCGAGATCTGCGAGCACGTCTGCGGCAGCGTCGAGCGCCGTGTCGACGAGCTCCGGGGGGCGCTCGAGCAGAGCGCCGACGCCGCCTGAGCGTGCGGCGGCGAAACCGCCGGGCCGTCGCCGGGTAGGGGTGGGCGATGGCGGACCTGGAACGATCGGTCGAGGCGACCCGCGAGCCGAGCTTCCTGCTCGCGAAGCCCGAGAAGCGCCTGCTGCGATGGACCGCCGCGCGGTTGCCGCGCTGGATCCTCCCCGACGACCTGACGGCGCTCGGCGTGCTGGCGGCCCTCGGGGTCGCGGTCGCCTACCAGCTCTCCAACGACTCGCTCGCCTGGCTCTGGGTCGCGAGCGCGCTGCTGGTCGTGCAGTGGTTCGGCGACTCGCTCGACGGCACCCTGGCCCGGGTCCGGGGGATCGAGCGCCCGACCTACGGCTATTACCTCGATCACCTCGTCGATGCGATCGCGACCGCGGCGATCGGGATCGGGCTCGGCCTCTCGCCGCTGATGCTGCTCTCGATCGGGACCCTGATCGTGGTCGCCTATCTGATCCTCTCGATCAACGTCTACCTCGAGAGCTTCGCCTTCAACCGGTTCTCGATCGGCTACGGCTACGTCGGCCCGACCGAGATCCGGCTGATCCTGATCGCGCTCAACACGGTGGTCGCCCTCGGCGCCGGGCTCGACTTCGTCGTCGCCGATCTCCAGCTGACGGTCTTCGACCTGATCGGGCTCGCGATCGCGACGACCATGATCGTGCTGTTGGTCGGCCGCGCGGGGCGCAACCTGCGCGAACTCGCCCGCAAAGAGCCTCCCGCATCTCGCAAATAGGTCCGTTTTCTCGCAGATTGCGGGAACATCTGCGGCGGATCGCTTGCAATCGCCGCGACCGCGGCGTAGATTGCATCCTGCGGTTCGGGAGAGAGGAATCCGGAGGCGAAAGCCAAGCATCCGGCCCACTCGAAGGAGATCGGCAAAGCTTCTATCGCACGCAGGCTACGTGCGAGGGCAGGCAGAGCCAGGTCGCCCCCGGATCGCTTTTCTTTGCTCCTGGGGCCTCTCGCGGCGCGTCACCTACGCCGCTCTTACCATCGCTCGACACAATGTCCGAGGTGTCGCAAGCGCCCGGAGATCTCGACGGAAGGCAACTGCTGGTCGTCGACGACGAGCCTCCGATGCGCGCTGCGCTCAAACGAGCGCTCGAGCTCGGTGGCTTCGAGGTCGCGCTCGCGGCTGACGGTGCGGAGGGCCTGACCAGCGCGGCCGAGCTCGACCCCGACCTGGTCGTCCTCGACATCCTGATGCCGGGGCTCGACGGGCTCGAGGTCTGCCGTGCGATGCGCGCGCGCGGCGACCGCACCCCGATCCTGATGCTGACCGCTCGCGACGCCGTCTCCGACCGGGTCGAGGGGCTCGAGGCGGGGGCCGACGACTACCTGGTGAAGCCGTTCGCGCTCGAGGAGCTGCTCGCCCGAGTGCGCGCCCTGCTGCGGCGCGCCGGCGACGACGCCGGGCGAGTGGCCGCTCGCGTTCGCCGACCTGCGGCTCGATCCGGTCACCTACGAGGTCAGCCGCGGCGAGCGCCGGCTCGAGCTCACCCGCACCGAGCACCTGCTGCTGGAGCTGTTCCTGCAGAACCCGCGCCGCGTGCTCTCGCGCGAGGTGATCTTCGAGCGCGTCTGGCAGTACGACTTCGGCCCGGGCTCGAAGGCCCTGGACGTCTACATCGGCTACCTGCGGCGCAAGACCGAGGCGGACGGCGAGCCGCGCCTGATCCACACGGTCCGCGGTGTCGGCTACGTGCTGCGCGAGCCGTGAGCTTCCGTCGCCGGGTCGTCCTGCTCTCCGGGCTCGCGGTCGCGGTCGCGGTCGCCGGGGTCTCGATCCTGACCTACCTGCTGGTGCGCAACGAGCTTCGCGATCGGGTCGACACCGAGTTGCGCCGTGACGTGACCGAGACCTTCGACGTCCCGCTGCTGAGCTCGAGCGACCCACCGCGGCTCGAGATCCGCCGCTCCACCGACGGCGGGCGCTCGGAGCTCGTCCCCGCCAGCGGCACCGGCGCCAACGCCGCCGCGCGGCTGTATCTCCCCCCTGGACCGCTCGGCGGGCGCAGCCTCTACGCCCAGCTGGTCGACGCCGACGGCCCGGTGATCCGGCCGCGCGGGCCGCGGACCAACCTGCCCGCAGTCGCGGAGGCGCGGGCCGTCGCCGCCGGCGACCGCGCGCCGTACTTCAGCGAGACGCAGGTGGGCGGCTCGCACCTGCGTGTGTACACGGCGCAGACCGAGCCGGGGCGTGCAATCCAGGTCGCGCGGTCGCTGGACGAGGTCGACGACACGCTCAGCCAGCTCGCGGTCATCCTCGCGCTCGCCAGCCTGGGCGGTATCGCGCTGGCCGGGGCGCTGGGCTTCTTCGTCTCGCGCGCGGTGGTCGCGCCGGTCGAGCGTCTGCGGCGCGCGGCCGAGGAGGTCGCGAGCACCCGCGACCTGAGCCGCCGCATCGACGCGAGCGGCGGGGACGAGATCGCCGCGCTCGCCGGCAGCTTCAACCAGATGCTGAACGCTCTCGACGACTCGCTCGACGCCCAGCGTCAGCTGGTGGCCGACGCCTCGCACGAGCTGCGAACACCGCTCGCCAGCCTGCGCACGAACATCGAGGTGCTCACCCACGCCGAGCTCCTCGACGACGGCGCCCGCAAGGAGTTGCTCGACGACGTCACCACCCAGCTCGAGGAGTTGACGGAGTTGGTGGGCGACCTGGTCGAGCTCGCCCGCGATGCCGACTACGAGCAGGAGCCGGCGACGGTGCTGCGCTTCGACGTGCTGGTCGCCGAGGCCGTCGAGCGCCGCCGGCCGACCGCGCCTGGGATCGCGTTCGAGCTCGACACCGAGCCGTGTTTCGTCCGTGCGGCCGAGCGGCGGGTGGAGCGGGCGATCGCGAACCTGATCGACAACGCGGTCAAGTGGAGCCCGCCCGGCGGGGCGGTGGAGATCACGGTCGCCGCCGGCCGGCTCTCGGTCCGCGACCACGGCCCCGGCTTTGCGCCCGAGGACCTGCCGCGGGTGTTCGACCGCTTCTATCGCTCGGCGACCGCCCGTGGGCTGCCCGGCTCGGGCCTCGGGCTCGCGATCGTGCGCCAGGTGGCCGAGACGCAGGGGGGCACGGTGGTGGCCGCGAACGCCGACGGCGAGGGGGCCGTCATCACCCTGCGGCTGCCCGAGGTCGTCCCGCAAGCCGCCCCGGTACCGGCCTGAGTCTTACTCGATTCGTACCGCCGTCTGGGGGTGCTCTCACCCCGGCCTGAGATCAATCCTCCCGCGAACTGTCGATGACGGGAGGAGCGCCGATGAGCGAGCAGACGCGACGGGGGCAGAAGATCTCGGCGGCCGGCTGATCCGGCCGTGACGTCCTATGCGACCCTGGACCTGGCGGAGCTCGAGCGCCGCCCGGTCCGGGTCGAGATCAGCCCGGCGCCGACGCTGTTCGCGCTTGCCGCCGACACGGTCGGTGCCCATCGCGGCGCCCCGCACGGGTGGCTGGAGAGCGTCCGGGCCGAGCTCGAGCGTGGCGACATCGCGGCGCTCAGCCCGCTCGCCGTCCGGCCCGGCGGGTTCATCCCGGCGAGCGTGATGCCGCGCCGCGCGCCGGACGCGAACGCGCTCGGCGAGGAGCTCGACCGGATCGCCGAGCTGCCGGCCGAGGACGTCCTCGCCGACATCTCGTTCGCCTGCGGCGAGCGGCCGGCGGGGCCCTGGAGCATCGTCGCCCGCGACCCGCGCCGCTGGCTGCCGCGCTACGCGACCGCTCTGCGGCACGCCTGGAAGGGCGTCGAGCGCCAGTGGTCCGCCGCTGCGGAGCTGTTCGATCGCGAGCTGTCGCGGGTCGGGTCCGCCAGCGTGCGCGGCGCCGTCGCCGAGCTGGTCGGCGGCCTGCACCCGCGAGCGAGCGTCGCCGACGGCTCGTGGAGGCTGCCCGACCCGCAGTTGCGCACGCTGCATCTGCCGGAGCGCGGCCTGACGCTGATCCCGATCCTCGGCGGGCCCGACTCGGCCGGCGCCGGGCTGCACGAGGATGGGACCCTCGACTGGATCGCCCATCCGCTCGTCGACGCATGGCGCGACCCGCGCGACCACGACCGCCGGATCGCGGCGCTCGACGCGCTCGTCGGCCAGCAGCGGGCCCGCCTGCTGCGCGGGCTCGAGCGCCCGCGGACGATCGGGCGGCTGGCCGAGACGCTGGTGGCGGTCCCGAGCGCGGCGACGCATCACGTCAGCGCGATGGAGGCGGCCGGCCTGGTCGTCCGCGAGCGGCGCGGCCGCAGTGTCGTCGTGCACCGGACCGCCCGCGGGACGCGCCTGGTCGAGCTCTACGAGGGCCACTGACGACCGCCGCCCCGGGACCTCGCCTCAGTTCTTCAACGAGGTGAAGGCGAGGTCCCAGTTGGCGTTGAACTTGTTGATCACCCCGGCGACGTCGGCGGACTGGATGTTCGCCTGGTTGTCCCAGATGTAGGGGATGATCGGGGCGAGCGCCATGATCTGGCTGTCGATCTCGCCCCAGGCCTGATCGCGCTCCTGCGGGTCGTCGATCAGCCTCGCCTGGTCGATCGCCTTGTTGACCGCCGGGTCGTCGAGCAGTGACGCGTTCGAGTTGTTCTCGGGGAGGATGTTCTCGCCGTTGAACGTCGGGTCGAGCATCGACTGGCCGTCGTTGAAGTCCTTCAGCCAGCCGAAGTTGGGGCAGGCGTCCGGGGTGTTCTCGGGCACCCAGCAGAACTTCGTGAACATGACGTCGTGGGTCGCCTTCTGCAGGTTGACCTCGAACCCGAGTTCCTCGAGCTGGCTCTTGACCACCTCCGAGGTGTCGGAGCCGGGGGACGAGTCGTCGCCGACCATCGTGATCTCGCAATCGCCCCCCTCGCACTTGCCGCTGTCGTACCCGGCCTTCCTCATGTACTCGGCAGCGAGCTCCGGGTCGCCGTCAGGGTTGGCGAGGAAATCGAGGTCGGGCCCTTCGAGGCCGCCGGCCTGATCGAAGCCCGGGAACTCGGGCGGGATGAAGTGCGAGGCCACCGGGCCGGTGAGCTCGCCGCCGCGGGTGTTGCGCAGGTCGGTGCGGTTCGCGTTGGCGACCACGGCCTTGCGCACGTTGACGTCGTCGAAGGGGGGCACGGTCGTGTTCAGGGCCACGTACCGGTTGCCGCCGCTCGGCGTCAGCGTCAGCTGGCTCTCGTCGCCCGACGTCGCCGCCTGCTTGATCACGGTGGGGGGCGTCGTGAAGTCGCCGTTGACCATGGCCGATCCCGCGAGGATCTTCTTGCCGGCCGAGATCGTGTCGGCGAAGCCCTCCTGGATCGTGATCTCGTCGAGGTACGCGGGACGAAAGTCCTCCTCGGACGGCTTCCAGTTCGGGTTGCGGACCAGATGGATCTCCTTGTTCGGCGTGTAGCCGGTCAGGTTGCCCTGGGCGTCGTTCTCGATCATGTAGGGGCCTGACGCGACCTGATGCTCGCCGTAGGTGGAGGGGTTCTCGGCGTCGAACTGCTTCGCGTACTCCTCCGGGACCGGGGCGGAGATCGGCAGGGAGAGCGCGCCCTCGACCCCGACCGAGGTGGTGTTGTCGAGCTTGATCACCAGGGTCGTGTCGTCCGGGGTCGTGATCCCGGCGATGTCCGGAGCGCCTCCGGTCGGATCGCTCTGGGCCTGCTCGATCGCGTCGTCGAAGCCGACGATGCCGTTCAGGTACGTCTGCGCGTAGCCGTTGGCGACCCCGGGCAGCAGCGCCCGCTCGATCGCGTACTTGACGTCGGCCGAGGTCACGGTGCGGTTGACGGGCGGCGAGAACTCGACGTCGTCGCGGATCTTGTAGGTGACCGTCTTGCCGTCGGCCGCGACGGTCGGCTCCTCCGCCGCGAGCTGCGGCCGGGCCTCGATGTCGGCCGGCGCGTACGCGACCACCTGCGACTGCGTGGCCGTGGTGACCATGTAGCCGAACTGGTAGTACGTCGCGCCCGGGTCGATGTAGTCGACGTCGGATGCCGCGAGCACCGTCAGCGAGCCCCCCTGCTGCGCGTCGGTCGGCGCCTCGGTCGGCGCCGCGTACTTCTCGCTCGCGGCCGAGACCGAGCCGTCGCCCGAGTCGGAGTCGCTGCCGCACGCCGCGATCAGGAGTGAGGCGACCAGCGCGGCGGCGAGGACGAGGAGCGGACGGGGCTTGGTGAGCATCGAGATCCTTTCGCTCGCGAGGGTGTTGCGGCGAGGCTGGCGCCGTGGGCGATCGGCGACAAGGCTTTTCGCAGTTCCCGAAAAGGCGGCCGGTCGGCGCCGCCGCCGCGTCTCCAGGCGTTAGAACCCGATCGTGAGCTCGATCGCAGCCACGTCCGGCGGCCCCTCTAGCTTCCGCGCTGCGGTGACGGATCGCCGTCGGCTCGGGATGGCCTGCCGCCACGAGTCGTGCGACCGGGGCGCACCCCGGGGAGCGAGCGCCGAGGTAGGACCCCGGGACGAACCTCCGGCTAGCCCGCCCGCCCCCCATTACCATTGGTTCCGTGGCGACGGTCCCTGAACTGGACCCGGCCGGTGTGGCGGAAGTTGGGCGGCGGCTGCGGGAGAACATCAAGGCGGCGGTCAAGGTCGACGACGCCGTCGTTCGCGACCTCCTGGTGGCGCTGTTCGCGGAGGGCCACGTCCTGATCGAGGACTACCCCGGGGTCGGCAAGACGGCGCTGGCCCGGGCGCTCGCCCGCTCGATCGACGCCGATTACGCGCGCGTCCAGTGCACGGCCGACCTGCTGCCCGCCGACATCGTCGGCACCAACGTCTTCGACCAGCGCGAGACCCGCTTCGAGTTCCACCCCGGGCCCGTCTTCGCGAACGTCGTGCTCGTCGACGAGATCAACCGCAGCTCGCCGAAGACGCAGTCGGGCCTGCTCGAGTGCATGCAGGAGCGCCACGTCACCGTCGACGGCAACCAGCACGAGCTGGCGCGCCCGTTCGTCGTGATCGCGACTCAGAACCCGGCCGAGTACGAGGGCACCTACCCGCTGCCCGAGGCGCAGCTCGACCGGTTCATGGTGCGCGTCTCCCTCGGCTACCCGAACGCCACGGACGAGGCGGAGATGCTCGAGCAGCACGCTGCGCACGATCGCGTCCACGACCTCCGGCCGGTGACGGACGTGAACACGGTGCGCGCCGTCCAGGTCGCGGTCGCCGCGGTCCACGGCAGCGAGGCGCTGCGCCGCTACGCGGTCGCGCTCGGCGAGGCGACCCGCACCGATACCCGGGTCGAGCTCGGCGCCAGCCCGCGCGCGGTCCTGATGCTGTTCCGGGCGGCGAAGGCGCTCGCGGCGCTCGAGGGCCGCGACCACGTGCTTCCCGACGACGTCCAGTCGCTCGCCCCCGCCGTGCTCTCGCATCGGCTCCTGCTCGCCCCCGAGGCGGCTCAGGGCGATGCGAGCGCGGTCGTCGGCGATGCGCTCGAGCGCGTCCCGGCGCTCTGAGCGGCCGGCGATGAGCGCCGCGCCGACCGCCGGGATCTTCGGCGCGGCGCTGGTCCTCGCCGGGCTCGGCTTCGGCTCACCGTCCCTCTTGGTGTGCGGCCTCGGCCTGCTCGGCCTCGCGGTGTTGGCGCTCGCCTGGGTCTGGCTCGCGACCCCACGCCGGCTCGTCCGCGACCCGGGGCCTTCGCGGATCGTGGAGGGGGATGCGTTTCGGCTGCGGATCCGCACGGAGGGGCGCCGGCTCCCGCTGCCCGGTGGCGAGCTCACCGACCCGGTGCTCGACGAGCCGTTCGCGGTTGGGCCGCGGTGGGACGGAACGCTGGACCGCGAGGTCCGCCTCGAGGGCCGCGGCCGCAGACGGATCGCCTCGGCACGGCTCGTCGTCCGCGACCCGATCGGCCTCTGCGCACGCGAGCTCGTCTCCGACCACGCCTCCGAGCTGCTGGTCCTGCCGCGGATCGACCCGGTGCTGGTCGGCGGCCGCGGCGCCGGGGGCTCCAGCCTGCTCGCCGGCCTCGAGGACGGGGCCGCTGCCGGACGGCTCGACGCGCGCGCGATCGAGCTCGAGATCGACGGCCTGCGCGCCTATCGGGAGGGGAGCCCCGCGTCGCGGATCCACTGGCCCGCCGTCGCGCGGACCGGTGAGCTGATCGAGCGACGCCTGGTCGCCGGCGCCGACACCGCGCCGCTGGTGGTCCTCGACGCGTCACGTCCCGCGTCGCCCGAGGCGCTCGACGCCGCCGTGCGCGCCGCCGGCTCGCTCTGCTGGCACCTTGCCCGCGAGGGGGGCTGCTCGATCCTCCTGCCGGGGGACCGCCGCCCGAGCCCGGTCGAGGCCGAGCTGCGCGGTTGGTCCGCTGCGCATGCCCGCCTCGCGCTGGTCGAGCCGAGCGCTACGGCGCCCGCGATCTCCCGCGTGCAGCGCTCCGGCGCCGTCTTCTGGGTCACCGCGCGCCCGAGCCCGGCCCTGCCGAGCGCTCTGCGCCTCGCATCCGGGCCGCGCTATCTGGTCGGCCCCGGGGTGACCGGCCGAGGCTCGCCGGCGTTGCTGGTCTCCGGCTGCGAGGGCCGCCGCGTCGGCGCCCGCTCGGCCAAGCCGCGGGAGCGGGTCGCGTGAGCGGCGCCGCGGTCGGCCTCGAGACCGGGCCGGCGGGGCTCGCCGGGCGCCGGCGCACGACGGCCGCGGTCGCCGAGCGGCCGCTCCCCTTCGTCGCCGAGCTCGGCCTGTTCGCGCTCATCGCGGCGTTCTCGATGGGGCTGTGGGCGCGCCTCGTCGAGCCGTCGTCGGCCGATCACCAGGCCCTGGCGTTGCTGGTGGTCGCCGCCGGCGCCGTCGCGCTTCACCGGCTCGCCCGCGTGGGGTCGCGGGGAGCCCGCCGAACCGGCTGCATCACGGTCGCGGTCGCGACCGTGATCGGCGCGCTGGTCGCCGCCGGGTTGCCGGCCCACCTGCTCGCCCCCGCCCAGTGGGGCGAGCTGCGGACGCAGATCCAGGGCGGCATGGGCGGGATCGAGCAGGCCGAGCTGCCCTACGCCGGGTCGGACCCGTGGATCCGGCTCACCCTGGTGCTCGGCGCCCCGGCGCTGGTGGCGGTTGCCGGGACGATCGCCTTCTGGCCGGCCCGCCGGCCCGGCCCCGCCAGGGCGGCGGCGCTGGCGGTGCTGCTGATCGCCTACGGGATCGCGGCCACGCTCGACAATCCCGGCGCCGAGGCGTTCTGGGGGATCGTTCTGCTGGTGCTCGCGGTCGCCTGGCTCTGGGCACCGCGGCTGCAGCCCGGCCGCCGCGCAGCGGCGCTCGCGGTCGCCTTCGGCGCTGGAGTGCTCGCGCTGCCCGCGACGGCGAGGCTGAACGGTCCGGCATGGTGGGACTACGAGAACTGGTCGTGGTTCGGCGCTCAGCGCACGGTCAGCTTCGAGTGGAACCACACCTACGGCCCGCTCGACTGGCCGCGGGAGGGGACGACGGTGATGAGCGTCGACACGTCCGACGCCCTCTATTGGAAGGCGAGCGTGCTCGATCGCTTCGACGGCTACGGATGGCAGCGAGCCCTTCCCGGCGACCCCGACGCGGCCGCCGAGGTGAGGGCGCGCACAGCGGTCCCGGGGGCCGGGCTCGAGCGCAAGCACCCGGGCTGGGTCGCCGATGCAAGCTTCGAGCTGCGCGCGCTGAGCAGCGACCTGGTGATCGGTACCGGGCTGACCACGTCGGTCGACGGCCTCAGCGGGACCCTGGCGAGCGGCGACGGCACACTCACCCACGTCGGCGAGCCGCTCGAGCGCGGCGACACGTACTCCGTCGTCGCCTACGTCCCGCAGCCGACGCCCGACCAGCTTCGCGAGGCGCCGGTGGCGAGTTCCGAGCGCCGCTTCAACGGCTCGACCCTGCTCTCGCTGCCGTCCGCGGCCGGGGCGACCCAGGCGCCGGGACCCGCGGTGCCGATGCCGCTCTGGGGCAAGCGCGACCCCGCGGCGACCGCCCGCGTCCTCGCCTCGCCGTACGGGCCGACGTACCGGCTCGCCCGCTCCTGGATCGCGGATGCGCGGACCCCGTACGACGCGGTTCGCGCGATCCAGGACCATCTGCGCAGCGACTACGAATACGACCCGAACGTCCCGGCGCATACCTATCCGCTGCAGTCCTTCCTGTTCGACGACGGGTCCGGGTACTGCCAGCAGTTCGCCGGGACGATGGGCCTGATGCTGCGGATGGTCGGGATCCCGGCCCGCGTCGTCTCCGGGTTCGCGCCCGGATCGCTGGATCCGGGGAGCGGCACCTACGAGGTCCACGACACCGACGCCCACGCCTGGGTCGAGGCGTACTTCCGTGGCATCGGGTGGGTCACCTTCGACCCGACCCCGGACGCGGCGCCGGCCGCGTCGCAGCGCCTCGGCGGCGACTTCGCCGCGGAGTTCCGCGGTCCGGCCCCGAACCCGGCCACGGCTGAGGCCGCGGGGCCGAGCCGCGGCGGCCGCGTCGAGACCACGGCGCCGGCCCGCGTCCGGTCCGCGTCGTCAAGCTCCTGGGGCCCCGCGGCGGTGATCGTCCTCGTGGTGGTCTGCATCGCGGCCGGGGGATTCGCCCTCGTGGTCGCGCGCCGCCACCGCCGGCTGCGCAGCGGCAATCAGGCCGATGCGCAGGTCGCTGAGCTGACCGAGGCGCTGCGCCGAGCGGGCTGGCGAATCGGGCCGCGGACGACCCTGCTCGCGATCGAGCGCCGCTCGACCGGGGCGGCGCGCGCCGCGATCCGCGTCTACGCGGCGGGGCTGCGTACCCACCGCTTCGGCCCGGCGACCGCGCCGCCTCCAGGCCCGGCCGAACGCCGCGCCGTCCGCAGGGCGCTCTCGGCGGGCGGGTTGCGCCGCCGGCTGCGCATGCTCCTCTCGATCCCGCCCGGCGGCCCGGCTCGCTCGTGAGCGACGCGCCGCCGCCGTTGACGGGCGTGCTCGAGACCTGCGTCTATCACGCGCCCGAGCACACCGAGGCCATCCACGCGCTCTACGTCGAGACCCTCGGCCTGCGTCCCGTCTCGACCTGGCCCGGCGGGTTGGCGCTGCGCGCCGGCGCGGGCGTCGTCCTGCTCTTCGACCTCGAGGAGCTCGGCCGGCGCGAGAGCCCGATCGCCGACCACGGCGCGACCGGCCCGGGACACCTGTGCCTGCTCGCCTCCGGTCCGGGTGAGTACGACCGCTGGCGCGAGCGGCTGGGCGACGCCGGGGTCGCGATCATCCACGAGCACGACTGGGAGGGCGGTCGGCGATCGCTGTACTTCCACGACCCCGCGGGCAACCTGCTCGAGATCGCCGACGGCGATCTGTGGCCGCGCTGAACGCGTGGCCCCGCGCCCGCGCACCCTCTCAGCGGCCGAGCTCAACCGGGCGCTGCTCGCGCGCCAGCTGCTGCTCGAGCGCAGCCGCCTGTCGGTGCCGAAGGCGCTCGAGCGGATCGGCGGGATCCAGGCCCAGTACGCGCCGGCGATGTACGTCGGCCTGTGGAGCCGGCTCGACGGATTCGAGCGCGAGCAGCTGACCAGGGCGCTCGAGCGCCGCACCGTGGTCCAGGGGACGTCGCTGCGCGCGACCATCCACCTGCTGACGCCGCGCGATTGGTGGGTGTTCTCGGCTGCGACGGCCGAGCGCCGCCGCCGCGAGTGGGTGCGGACCCGCAAGCTTGCGACCCCCGCGCAGATGAAGGCGGTGGTCGATCGAGTCCGTCCGCTGCTCGACCAGGGCCCGGTCGATCGCAAGGTGCTCCAGGAGACGATCGGCCTCGGCGCGCCCGGGATCAGCGGAATCAACGCTTGGCTCGACCTGGTCCGGGTTCCGCCCTCGGGAACCTGGGATCGCCGTCGCGCCGATCTGTTCGCCGACGCCGCCGACTGGATCGGGCCGCCGCCGGAGCTCGACCTCGCCGAGGCGACCGCGAGGCTGGCTCGCAGCTACCTGCGCGGCTTCGGTCCCGGCAGCGCCGCGGAGATCGCCGACTGGGCGGGCCTCGGCTTGGCGGAGATTCGCGCCGCGCTCGAACGGCTCGAGCTGCGCCGCTTCCGGGCCGAGGACGGCGAGGAGCTGGTCGACCTCCCTCGCCTCCCCCTGCCCGATCCCCGGACGCCGGCCCCGGTGCGCTTCCTGCCCACTTGGGATGCGACGCTGCTGGTCCACGCCCGCCGCTCGCAGGTCCTCCCCGAGCGTCACCGGCCGCGGGTGTTCAGCACGAAGACGCCGCAGTCCGTTGCGACCTTCCTCGTCGATGGCCGGGTTGCGGGAATCTGGCGCCACGAGAAGGGGCGGGTCGCGGTCGAGCCGCTCGAGCCACTCGACGGGCGGGCACGAGCGCGGGTCGACGAGGAGGCGGAGCGCCTCGCCGCGTTTCATGGCTGAGCGGCGGCTTAGGATCGTGCGGTGTCCGAGGTCGGCAGGCTGGTTTGCGCGGGCGTGGCGATCGCCGCGGTGGCGATCCTCGCGGCCGCGGCCCTCGGTGCGGGCGACGCTCCCCGGCCGAGCGTCGAGGTGGCGACGACCGGCAACGACTCGGAGCTCGTGAAGACGGTCGCGATCACGCGCCGCGCCGGTCGCCGGCCGCAGGTGGCGATGTCGATGGGACCGGGGCGCCTGCCCGACCTCGAGCGTGGCGACCGGTTGCGGGTCAGCGCCGAGTTGCAGGTGACCAACAACTGCAACTACCGCAGCCCCCGCTGCGTCGGGCCCGTCTATCACTACGACCCGCGGGTGCGCGCCCGTCTGGTGCTCGGCCCCGATGCGAGGACGACCGGCGGGCTCGGGGCGCTCCGGCTCGGGGCTCCGGAATCCGAGACCTGCACCCAGCGGCGTCCCGACTTCGAGCATCACTGCGTTCTCGTGTTCACCGGCGCCGAGCTCGTGGTCGGCGACCCGGGGCGGTTGCCGTGCGCGCTCGATCGCTGCCATGTCAACCTCGTCGTCGACGCCCACAGTCCTCGGGCCCGGCGTGGGGACCTGCTCATGGTCGGCGGCCAGCGCCCCGACGGGCGGATCCCCCAGGATCGCGGGCGGATCAACGCCGTCCGGCTGCGCGACGTCCGCCCACGGGACTTCGAGCGCGACGCGACGGACCACCGCCGGCGCCGTCACCTGCGCCTCGACTTCCACCGCCGGGTGGCCTACTCCCTGCGCCTCGACCGCCTCCGCGAGGCGGAGCAGCTCGAGGTCGGCGCGACCCTGCGCACCGACATCTCGCGCCTGCGCTACGCGGTCCGCACGAGCGCGCGGCTGATCCTGGCCGACTCACCGACGGCGGTCCGTCAGGGCAACTTCGTCCGCCACCACGCGCTCGACCGCGGCGAGATCGCGGAGAACAACGGCTCCAACTGCACCCGCGCCGAGGGCCGCTGCACCTACCGCAAGGCCGGGGTGCTGGAGCTGCGCCGCAGCGCCGTCGACGGCCGCGGTCGGCCGGTGCCCCTGTACGTCAACCTGGTCACGGTCTTCGGGCCGAAGGCGCGCGAGGCGCGCGCCGGCGACCGCGTTGCGCTGCGGCGCCGCGGCGGGATCGAGGTCAGGCGCTACCCGCCGACGCTGAACCGCTAGGGCAGCCGCTTCACGTACGGCTTCACCTTGGGCTCGGCCGCCAGCTTCGGCGCCGCGGCGCTCTGGCTTGTGGTCAGCCCGCCGGCGGCGCTGAGCAGGGCCGCCGCGGTCGCCTCGTCGAGTCCCGGCGCGTACGGGTGCGAGCAGACGTCGCTCGGCAGGCGCGAGACCTTCGCGGCCCCCTTGTGGACGATTGCGTCGTCGAAGGCGGCGAAGGTGACCGAGTCGAGCGCCGTGCCGATGTGGGTCGTCGTGCGCCCCGGGCAGACGTCCTGGATCAGGATGTTCGAGGCGCCTTCGAGGGCCGAGGTCGGGTGCTTGCCACCTTGGGGCTGGACCGTCTCGTCGGTGAGCGAGCGCACGGTCGTGTAGGAGACCTTGCCGGGGGTCTCGTCGGGCTGGGAGTTCAGCGCGTCGAGCAGGTTCGAACCCTTCTGCTGCTGCCAGCCGGCCGGCGTGCATGGGTTGGCCGCCGAGCAGGGATTGCCGGACGTCTTGCCCACGTTGCTGCCGTGCTGGGTCCCGGCGGCGGCGAGGACGTCGGAGACCTTGCTGCGGAGGTCGGGCCAGTAGGTGAGCGCGAACCGGGGCAGCAGCCCGCCCTGGCTGATCCCGAACACCGCGACCTTGCGACCCGCGAGCGCCGCCTCACGGCGCAGGCCGTAGACCAGGTACTGAACCGAGACCTGGATGTCGGCGGTCGTGTAATCGGGGAAGTCGACGTAACAGACCGGGTGGCCGTAGGCCTCGAACGCGCCCTCGCCGATCAGGTACGCCTGCTCGCCGCTGGCGCCGGTGCCCGTGACCAGCATGATCGGCGTGTTGGTCGCGTCCTCGACCGGGCGGGGGCAGTGGAAGGCGGCGGCGAGATCCGCCTTCGGCACGGTCAGCTTCGGGCCCGCGGCCGGCTTCGCGGCGGCCGTGGCCGCGAGCCCGAGCGCGAGGGCGAGGACGGCGATCAGGGCGACGGTCAGGCGTCGGGAGAGCATCCGCGCACCCTACCGGTGGCCCCCGGTCCGGGCTGAGGCTTGGCGTGATGCAGCCTCGGATGTAGGTTGGATTCGACCGCGCTCGCTGCGCGCGCGACGCTATTCACGGAGGGAGTCAGCGTGAGCCAGACCGCAATCGACACCGCGACCGTCGAGACACTCCGGGCCCGCATTCGTGGTCCCGTGATCGGCCCCGAGGACCCCGGCTACGACGAGGCGCGCCGGGTCTGGAACGGGAGGATCGACCGGCGCCCCGCGCTGATCGCGTCGTGCAACTCCACCGCCGACGTGGTCGCCGCCGTCAACTTCGGGCGCGATCACGGACTGCCGGTCGCGGTGCGTGGCGGTGCCCACTCCACCCCGGGCTACAGCACCTGCGACGACGGAATCGTGATCGACCTACAGCCGATGAGCGCGGTCGAGGTCGATCCCGGGACCCGTACGGCCCGCGTCCAGGGCGGCGCGCTCTGGGCGGACCTCGACGCGGCGTCCCAGGAGCATGGGCTCGCGGTGACCGGTGGCCGGGTCTCGGACACCGGCGTCGGCGGGCTGTCGCTCGGTAGCGGCAGCGGTTGGCTGGAGCGGATGTACGGAGTGACCTGTGAGAGCCTGATCTCGGCCGAGGTCGTGGTCGCGGACGGCAGCGTGGTCCGAGCTAGCGCGGACGAGAACGCTGACCTGTTCTGGGGGCTGCGAGGGGGCGGAGGCAACTTCGGCGTCGTCACGAGCTTCGAGTTCCGCCTCCATCCTGTCGGTCCGATCGTCGCCGGCGGGATGCTCCTTTACCCGCGCGCGCAGGCTCGTGAGCTGATCCCGGCGTACCGGGACTTCATCGCGGCGGCGCCCGATCAGGTCTGCGGAGGGTTGGCGCTGATCACGGCCCCGCCCGAGGACTTCGTCCCCGAGCAGCTGCGCGGACAGCCGGCGGTTGGCATCGTCTACTGCTACGTCGGCCCACCCGAGGAGGGGGTGGAGGCGCTGCGCCCCCTGCGCGAGGCCGCGGAGCCGGTCGTCGACCTGGTCCAGCCGATGCCCTACGCGGCGCTTCAGCAGATGCTGGACGCGGGAAACCCGACCGGAATTCGCGAGTACTTCAAGATCGACTGGCTGCGAGAGCTGCCGGACGAGGCGATCGAGACCATCCTCGAGCACGCGGAGGCGATGCCCGCGCCGTTCGGACAGCTCATCCTCGCCCCGATGGGAGGAGCCGTGAGCCGGACCGACAACAACGCGCTCGCGCTGACCGTGCCCGACGCGCCGTGGGCCTACTTCTGCCTGACGATGTGGATGGACCCGACCGAGGACGATCGCAACGTCGCCTGGACCCGGGGATTCGCGACGGCGATGGAGCAGTTCGGGCTCGGCAGGGAGGCGTTTCCCAACTTCATCGAGACCGATCAGGGGATCGCCCGCCTTCGCGAGACCTACGGCGAGGACAAGTACGCGCGGTTGGTCGAGTTGAAGAACGCCTGGGACCCCGGCAACGTGTTCCGGCTCAACCAGAACATCGCGCCGGCGGGCGCTTAGGCCAGCCGGCAGCTGACCGGTCAGTCCTCGATGTCGGCGCGGCGCACGGCGTTGACCAGGTACCAGCCGAACCCGACCACGCCGGCGGCAACGAGAACTATCCCGACGACCACGCCGACGAAGAAGAAACAGGCGAGCGTGACCAGCAGCCAGACCGTGACCGCGAGCGTCAGCTCGACCCCGACCAGGTCGGAGATTTCGCGCGAGTCAGCCTGAGAGTCTCGATCGCCGCTCACAGCCCCACAACCTACCGCGACCGGGAGCGACACCCCGGCACCTCCATCTCCCGAGAGACTGGATGTCGCTTTTCCTCGAGAGCGGAAGTGGCGCTTCCATGGAAGGAGCGGCGGTACGCGCGATACTGGCCCCTCCATGTCGCATGGGGTCTTGAGCTCCTTTGACAAGATCCGAGACGGAAGCGTTTCGATGCGCGGGCGCGAGCGGAGGGGACCATGAGCTCCCCCGACGACGCCGAGGAGCTTCTGGAGCGATCCAGCGAACTCTCCTCCCTTGCCGGCTGGCTGGAGGCGGTCGCCAACTCGAGTGGACGACTGGTCCTCGTCCGGGGCGAGGCAGGGATCGGCAAGACCACCCTTCTGCGCGAGTTCTGCGAGCGGAATCGCGACGCGGCGAGGATTCTTTGGGGCGCCTGTGAGCCGCTGGCAACCCCACCGCCCCTGGGGCCGTTCTTCGAGGTCGCCGAGGCCACGGGTGGGGAACTCGAGGAGCTCGTCTCCGGCGCCGCCCGACCGCACGAGGTCACGGCTGCGCTGATCCGAGAGCTCGCCGGACGACGCGCAACCGTCCTCGTGCTCGACGACCTCCACTGGGCCGACGAGGCGACGCTCGACGTTCTGCGGCTGCTGGCCCGGAAGGTCGAGTCGGTCCCGGCGCTCGTCCTGGCCAGCTTCCGTGACGATGAGCTCGACCGGACCCATCCGCTCGCTCTGGTCCTCGGAGAGCTGACCAGTGCCCGATCCGTTTCGAGACTCAGCGTTCCGCTCCTTTCGCGGGACGCCGTCCGACGACTTGCCGCGCCACACCAGATCGACCCCGAGGAGCTGTACCGCCAAACCAACGGCAATCCGTTCTTTGTCAGCGAGGCCCTGGCGGCGGGGATCGACACGGTTCCATCGACCGTGCGGGATGCGGTGCTGGCGCGGATGGCGCGCCTCTCGGAACCGGCGCGGCGCCTGCTCGAGGCGGTCGCTGTCGCGGCCCCTCAGGTCGAGGTCTGGCTGCTCGAGGCGCTCGCCCCCTCAGAGCTGGACCGCCTGGAGGAATGCCTGGCGTCCGGCATGGTGCTCCCGGCGGAGCGTGGCGTTGCCTTCAGGCACGAGCTTGCCCGCCTGGCCGTCGAGGAGGCGCTCGCGCCCAATCGGCGCGTCGCGCTCAATCGCCGCGCGACCGAGGCGCTTGCGGCGCGCGCCGACGCCGACCCGGCTCGAGTCGCCCATCACGCCGAAGCCGCGGGCGACCCCAGCATGGTCCTGCGCTTCGCGCCGATTGCCGCCGCGCGCGCGGCCGGGTTCGGCGCCCATCGTGAGGCGGCCGCTCAGTATGCGCGCGCGTTGCGCGTCGCCACGAGCTTGCAGCCGGAGGAGCAGGCCGAGCTGCTCGAGGGGCGGGCGTACGAGTGCTATCTGTCCGGCCAGCTCGACGCGGCGATCGAGGCCCAGGAGGAGGCGGTCGGTCGTCGGCGCGAACTCGGCGACACGCGCAAGGAAGGCGACGCTCTTCGTGCGCTCGGGCGGATGCTCGGGTTCGGCGGTCGAACAAGAGAGGCGGTCGAGGCTTGTCGCGAGGCCGTGGCCATGCTCGAGCAGTTGGAGCCCGGACGCGAGCTTGCGATGGCCTACGCCGCGCTCGCGCAGCGGTACTTGAACTGGGAGGACACGGAGAGGGCCATCGACTGGGGGACTCGCGCGCTTGAGCTTGCGCGGCGCTTGGACGACACCGGGATCTTCGTCTATGCGCTGACCAGCGTCGGCGCAGCGGAGTTCCGCGCCGATGGCCCGAGCGGAGCCGAGAAGCTCGCGCAGAGCCTCGAGCTGGCAAGGACGGCCGGCCTTGAAGATGAGGCCGGGCGAGCCTTCCTCAACCTCGTCTGGCTCTCCGCTCGGGAACATTGGTTCGCCCTTGCCGACCGCCACCTCGGGCCCGGATTGGCGTACTGCGGCGACCGAGGCCTCGACTACTGGGGCCTCTCCCTGGGCGCCTGCGGCGCTCGCATGCAGCTCGATCGCGGGCATTGGGTCCAGGCCGGCGAGTCGGTGGCAGAGGTCCTTCGCAGCCGGGGCTCGGCGCCGGTTCCCGGGGTGCTTGCCGGCGCGATCCAGGGACTGATTCGAGCGCGCCGAGGCGATCCCGACCCCTGGCCGCCCCTTGACGCGGCGCTGGCCGAGGCGGAGCCGACGGGCGAGCTCCAGCAGATTGCTCCGGTGGCCGCAGCCAGGGCCGAGGCCGCCTGGCTCGAAGGGCGTAACCGTGAGTCGATCGAGGCCACCGAAACGACGCTGAAGCTCGGGCTTGAGCGCCTGCCTTCATGGGAATTCGGCGAAGTCGCCGTTTGGCGCCGCCGCGCGGGCGTCCGGGAGGAGATCGCCGCCGAGGCCGCCGAGCCCTACGCGGCCGAGCTTCTGGGCGATCACGAGCGCGCCGCGGAGCTCTGGGCGGAGCTCGGTTGTCCCTACGAGGCGGCGCTGGCGCTCGCCGGCGCGGACGATGACGATGCCCTTCGCGGCTCGCTCGCTGAGCTTCAGGCGCTCGGTGCGGCACCGGCGGCGGCGATCGTCGCCCGGCGGCTTCGCGAGCGTGGAGCGCGGGGGCTGCCGCGAGGGCCGCGGGCGACGACCCGGGAGAACCCGGCCGGGCTCACCACCCGAGAGGTCGAGGTGCTCGAGCTGGTCGCCGAGGGGCTTCGCAACGCCGAGATTGGCGAGCGCCTCTTCGTCTCCGAGAAGACCGTCGGCCATCACGTCTCGGCCATCCTGCGAAAGCTCGACGTGCGCACCCGCAGCGAGGCCGGCGCCGCAGCCATTCGCCTCGGCATCGCGGACCCAAGATAGGGAACCGACACGGCCAAACATAGGGAGCGTTCCCGATGCGCTCGCGCTCGCGAGCGCGCAGTCTTGGCGGCATGCCGACGCCCATCAATCGAGGAGGAACGACATGCCGCGATACCTGAGCAGCCCAAGGAGGCACCTCATGTCCAGTACCGCAAAGAAGACGACGTTCGCCGCGGTCCTCGCCGCCGCAGCGATCATGGCGCCGAGTGCCGGCGCGACCCCGATCGACGAGCACCTGCCGGCCATCGTCGAGGTACCTGCCGGGGTGAACGGCGGCCTGGGGCCGAGCAACGGCGCCGAGGCTCGGCAGGCGGGCGCGGTCCCCGCGACGCAGGCGACGTCCTCGACGGGCTTCGACTGGGGCGACGCAGGGATTGGGGCGGCCGGGATGCTGACGGTGATCGGTCTCGGCGCGGGCGCCGTCGCGATCACCAGGCGCGGCGAGCGCCGGGACGCGGTGACCGGCTGACCGCATCTCCTTCCGAGGGCAGCGCCGCCGCTGGGCGGTGCCGCCCCCAGGGGAGCGGGCTCGAACCGGCGCCGTCGATTCGACTACTCGCGTCGCGGGAAGTGCTGAATCGCGACATCCGAGCTCGGATACAGCATCGTGGTCGTTCCGTCCTCCCAGCGCACCAGGTACGGAGACGCCCCGTCTTCGCCGTGCACCTCGAGGATCTCGCCGTCACGCTCGGGCTCACCCTGGTGATGGGCTTGAACCACCAGGCGGTCGCCTGGGGCCGCGCGAAGCGCTGGGTGCGCCTCGGCCGTCACGCCTTGGATCTCCTCGACCCTGGCCTTGATCTCGTCGGGCGAGGCACCGCGTTCGACCATCCGCGCTTCCACGATGCGCGCCCAACCGGCCGCGTCAGTCGAGCCGGTTGCCTGTTCAAAGTAGGCGTCGAGAACCTTCCCCGCTTCGTCTCGATCCATCGGAGTCCATGCCATGACGCCAACCCTAGCCACCTTGGCCTTCAACCGCAGATGGCGTGCTTAGTCCCTCGCCCGCGCCGCGATCTTCGCACGGGTGCTCAGGACGGCGGCTTCTTGCGCTTCAGCTCACCGCTGAGCTCTTGGACGATGGTCCCGGTGACGCTCTGGTCGTCGGTGGTGTTGTCGAAGGCCGGCGCCTCGACACGATCCGTGTCGCTGAGCCGCTTCTTGCTCTTCTTGAACAGGTCGGCGCGCGCGAACAGGTTCGGGTCGTCCGCGCTCAGCGAGAACCCGACCTCGCAGGCGCCGTCGAGCGCGTCCAGATCGCGCTGGTTCGCCGACCAGGCGACGTAGGTGCTCCCATGCTGCGCGACGTAGGGGCCGAAGAACGCTACCCGCCCGGTGAGTGAGCGCAAGCGCCCCGGCGCTTCGAGGGCCTGATCGCGACGCCCGTCTGGTGAGCGTCAATCGTCCATGTCCGTGCGGTCGCAGACCACCTCGACCCGGATCCCGTCCGGGTCGAAGACGAAGAACGCGTAGTAATCCTCCTCGTCGTTGTCCCTGTAGTGCTCCTCGGGCGGCGACTCGATGGTCGCTCGGGCGGAAACGCACCGCTCGTGGGCCTCGTCGACCTCCTCGCGGGTGTCGACCTGAAAGGCCAGGTGCTCGAGGCCCACGTCGTAGTGCCGGTAGCTGCCGCCGTCCGCGGGCCGCAGACCGAGGAACGACCGGCCGAACCTGAGGTAGATGACCTCCTCTGTGCCGCGGTAAGTCGGCGCGCGGTCGTACTCCGTCAGACCGAGAGGCTCGAGCAGCATCCTGTAGAAGCCCAGCGATCGCTCGACGTTGGCTACCGCCAAGTCCACGTGCTGGATCTTTCGTGCCGGCATCTCTTCTAGTCCGAGAGCCCGGCGGCTTCGAGGGCCGAGTCCCGGTCCAGGTACTCGCGCTCTCGAACGATCCTGCCGTCGCGCAGCTCGAAGACGTGAAAGAAGCGCTGGCGTATCTCGACGCCGCTCGTGCGACCACGACCGCTGGTGCTGACCTGAGCAACGACGAGCTCGCCACCGTCGATGATCTCCTCGACCTCGGCGCGAAAGCTGCTCCAGGGCTCGAGCCAGCGTTCGGTCCACTCGATCAGCGCCTCATGGCCGCGAATCGCGTCGATCTCCTCGACCGGCCGGTACTCGCAGTTCGGGTCGAAATAGCCATCGACGTGGGAGTGGACCTCGTCGCTCTCGGCGAGCCGACTGAACGAGGCGTACTGCGCTCGGACGATCTCGACGTTCTCCTCCGACATCGCCGCCGCCTGCCCCGGTCGCGCGCTACCTCACGTAGTTTTGACGACGAGCACCGAGCAGGGGGCCGTGTGGGTCACCGTGTTCGGCACGCTGCCGAGCACGCGTCGCTGCATCCCCTTGTTGCCGATCACCAGTAGGTCGGCACCGACATCGGTCGCGAGCCGGACCACCACCTCAGCGGGATCTCCTTCGGCCACTCGCGTCTCGCATTCGACCCCGGCCGCACCCAGATCTGCCTCGAGTTGTTCGAGCAGCGATTTCACCTGCGCCGACGAGCTCGAGGCCCATTGCAGCTCAATGTCCTGGTCTTCACTCGGCAAACTCGTAAAGGCGCTCAGGAGCCAGAGCTTGGCGCCAAAGCGCCGCGCGATTTCGGTCGCCTCATTGACAGCCTCGCGCGCCGTTGCCGACCCGTCGGTTGCGACCGCGACAGTGGAGATCATCGCCGCCCAGTATCCACCAAACCAGCCTCCGGTGGGGAGAGAGCCCAGGGAGGCCGCCATCGCGGAGCGGCGCAACTCCTCAGGCTTGCCCGTCTACGAGCCCAGGGATAGGCTCGCCTGATGGAGGCGCGTATCGCGACCGAACGCGACCTGGACCCGGTAACTGGGGTTCTAACCGCCGCGTTTGAGAGCGATCCGGTCTGGGGTTGGGCTTTCCCGGATCGCGCCGACCTGGAGGTCTGGTGGCGTTTCAACATCCGCAGCGCGCTCCGCCTGTCCTGGGTGTGGATCCTGGGCGACTTCGCCGCCGTCTCGATGTGGATCCCACCGGGTGAGTCCGAGCTCACCGCCGAGGAGGAGGCTCAGGTCGAGCCGATGATTAAGGAGCTCGTCGGGTCTCGCGCTCCCCAGGTGATGGAACTGCTTGAGCGGTTCGATTCGTCGCATCCGGAGCGACCCCCGCACTATTACCTCAGCCTGCTCGGGATCGATCCTGCCCACCGCGGCCAAGGTCACGGGATGGCGCTACTGGAGCAAAACCTGGCAACGATCGATGCCGAGGGCCTGCCCGCGTATCTCGAGTCGAGCAACCCGATGAACGATCCGCGTTACGAACAGCGCGGCTTTCGGCGCATTGGCGAGTTCACCCGGCCCGACGAGCAACTCACCGTCGCGACGATGTGGCGGGACGCCGGCGGCTCAAACCGAGCGAACCGGTAAATGGATTCGGCTGTCCCTTCCACAGTACGTTTGCGCAATGCGACCCCTTCGGTACTCCATCAACGTCACCTTGGACGGATGCTGCGATCACCGTGCAATCTCCCCCGACGAAGAGACACATCGTCACGCGACGAACACTCTCGATCAGGCCGATGCGCTCCTCTTCGGCCGGGTGACCTACGAGATGATGGAGTCAGCCTGGCGACCGCCGGGGCAGATGGACGCGATGCCGGATTGGATGGCGCCTTTCGGGCGGACGATCGACGCGGCGAAGAAGTACGTCGTGTCGAGCACCCTGGACCGGGTCGATTGGAACGCGGAGCTCGTGCGCGGGGATCTGGGGAAGGCCGTTCAGGAGCTGAAGCGGGAGCCGGGTAAGGGACTGCTCGTGGGAGGCGTGAAGCTTCCGCTGGCGTTGGCGGAGCTGGGGTTGATCGATGAGTACGAGTTCGTGGTGCAACCCAGGCTGGTGGGCCACGGGCCGACGTTGTTCGCGGGGCTGTCGAAGCGTGTCGACTTGAGGCTCGTGGGCCGGCTGGAATTCGGCTCAGGGGCGGTGGCGATGCGGTACGAGCCTGGAAGCTAGCCATCGGGCTTGTGTAGCGAACCCTCCGCGCTCCTCCCTTGCGCGAAGAGCGAAAGACCTCGGCATTGAGATCCGTCGGCAGCTCTGTGGCTTAGCGACGACCGGCAGCCCGCGCCGCCAATCCCGCGACGCCGATTGCCGCCACGAGGACGGCGGCGATGAGGCGGGGATCGCGGATGCGCTTGAACTTGGCGCCGGACTCGCGCACCTCGATGTATCCGAGCGGCGCGACGAAGCCTCCTCCTCCACCGCCGGTACCTTCCTTGCCGGCCTCGCCGCCGCTGCCCCCGCCGAAGCCCCAGGTTGCTTTGGCAACCGGGATCACCGTGATGCCGCTCCGCTCGACCGGCTGCCCGAAGACCGCCGAGGCCCTCATGCTCGCCCCGATCCGATCGGCCAGACGCTCGACGAAGCCGCCCGCCTCCACCCGCGCCCTCACCTCCGCCTTGAGCTCGTCGGCGTCAGTCACAGTCGAGAACTGTAGTCCGCTCCTGAGGCCGCCCATGGATCGAGCGGCGCATCGACGTCTCCATCTACCATCGCTGGCCTCCTCTGATGCTCCCGTTGCGTTCGCCACCCGCAGCGCCCTGGCGCCGGAGCTTGATGATTGCCAGCGCGACGTCGATCCGCCGCTCCTCGACCACCCCTTCGAGCGATTCGACGTGGGCCGGCCGGGCCGAGGCAGCTCACAACCTCGCGCGAGGTAAGACTCGATCCCTCGGAAGCACACGCGGGCCGGACACAACGCGTAAGCATCGCAGGCTCAGCATCCGCGATCGAGCGCTTACGGACGCTCGGTGGCCGCTTCCCCTTCGCGCGACCCAAAGCGATTGCACGGCAGGCGGACGAGCGTAGTATTTGCCACTCGTGAGTGACTCGGAGGATGCCCGAACGCCCGACGAGTCGGTCGCTGTCGCCGTGGTGACCGACAGCACGACCTACCTGCCTCGTCCGCTGGTCGAGCGCTGGGCGATCCACGAGGTCAGCTTGTACGTGGGCTGGGATGGCGATTTGCAGCCCGAGCATCAGTACGACGACCTCGATGCCTTCTACGCCCGGCTGCGCGAGTCCCCCGTGTTGCCCACGACCTCGCAGCCCTCGGTGGGGGACTTTCTCGCCTGCTTTGAGCCGCTGGTCAGCGCGGGGCGCGACGTAGTTTCCATCCACCTGGCAAGCGGCCTGTCGGGAACGTTCGAGGCCGCGACCGAGGCAGCGCGGATCGTCTCCGGGAATTCCGGGCGCGTCGAGGTGGTCGATGGCCAAACCGGCGCGGGCGGCCTCGGCTGCCTCGTCATAGCCGCCGCCCGCGCGGCCGAGCGAGGCGCAGAGCTGAATGCCGTGGTCGATGCTGCGCACCAAGCCCGCGAGCGGCTCCAGATGTGGTTTTGCCTGGACACCCTCGAATACCTGCGTCGCGGCGGGCGGATTGGGGCGGCGCAGGCGATGCTGGGGACAGCGCTGAAGGTCAAGCCGATCCTGACCTTCGGGAACGAGATCACCCCGGTCGGTCGCGTCCGAACGAGGCGCCGGGCGGTGGAGCGGATGGACGCTTACCTGGATGAGCTGCACGACCGCGGCGCGACTGACTGGATCGTGCAGCACGCCCAGTCCCCCGAGGACGCCGAGCATCTGGTCGCCCACGGCACCGCGATTTTCGACACCGGGCCGCTGTTCTGCACACAGGTGGGACCGGTGCTCGGCGCCCACCTCGGGTCCGGACTGCTCGTCGGGGGCATCGTCCGGGCCTGAGGCCGCCTTGCCGGCAAGAGGCGAACTCCTGTCATGAGCTCGCTTCCGCTCTGCGCGAACAGCAGTGGCCACGCCACGGGCGGCGTAGCTCACCGCCGCCCGCGGCGGCGACCGCGCCCCGGCGGCGGGGGCACTTCGGCGTCCCGCTGGTGCGCTTCATCGTCTTGACGATCGCCGGCTGCGCGATCTGGAGCGCCGCCTTCGTTCTCGCTGGCGTGCTGGCTGAGAACGGCTGGGCCGAGCTCGCGACAACGGTGGGGCACGTGTCGGCGGCGTTGGTCGGACTCGGGCTGGTCGCATACGTACTTGGGCGCCGGTCCTTGCTGCGGCACCGCTGACTCGCAATTCGCGGTCGTTCGCCCGCGCCGCGGCCGGCAGCTCCATCGCACGAGGAGGAGCAGCGCGGCCTGCCGCCGCTCAGGGCGCTCCGAGCGCCAGCATCTCCTCGACCTCGCGGCCGAAGGCCGAGACGATCTCGCCGGGGTCTGGCACCAAGCCGCGGTCGGACATCACGCCGACGGTTACCTCGCCGTCATAGCTGAAGATCGAAACGCTCATCGACACGCTGCCGGATGTCGGTGCCCAGACCAGTACGCCGCGAACCGGCGTGCCGGCCAGATAGACCGGCTCGCGCGGACCGGGCACGTTGGTCATCACCGCGGAGCCAGCGGCGGAGAACAGCTCGAGCAACCGCTGCTCGATCGCCGCCGGCGCCGCCCCGAGAGCACCGAGCACCCCGTAGCTGAGCGCTCCCTCCGGCGAGCTCTTGATCTCCATCATCCGGCGGTGCACCTCCCTGAGGCGCGCGCGGGGGCTCTCGATGCCGACGGG
Source organism: uncultured Solirubrobacterales bacterium (assembly GCA_963781265.1). GTDB lineage: Bacteria > Actinomycetota > Thermoleophilia > Solirubrobacterales > 70-9 > WHSW01. The sequence continues at coordinate 12,715 of CAWAFH010000001.1, read as the reverse complement.
AATGGCGAGTCGGACGAGCCCGAAGCGGTTACCAAGGTGGCGCGGCAGCGGTTGGTCCAGCGGGCGCAGGTTGAACGGGACGAAAGCGTGCAACTCATCGACGAGGCTGTCGCGCTCGGCGAGATAGGTGCGAAGAGCCCCGGTGACGGCGGCGACGAGAACGTCATTGACGGTCGCGCCGTGGGCATGGCCGACCGCCTTGACATCCTCGAGCGGGATCGGATCCGACCAGGCGACCCGCTCGGGGACGCCGAGATGGCCCTTGAGCAAGGTGCGCGTATCCGAGCCGGGAAGAAGGGTCTTCGCGAGTGCTTTCGCGTCGGTGCTCGCTGCGGAAGCGAGGTCCACGAGCTCGGACGGGTCGCGAGCGATGTCGATCGCCTCGTGAGTGGCCGCCCCAGCGAGCCTTCTCGTCAACGAAGCGGCCTCACGGGCAGGATGCAGGACATCGCTGACGGCGCCCGTGATCCCGCCATGGTGGGCAGTCTCCGCCGGCTTGTCCGGCTCGATCCCGGCGTCCGGCGAGGAGTCGGTGAGCGAAAGCAAGACCCGTGCGAGTGCGATCCCGTCGGCGATGCAGTGATGCATGCGGGTAACGATCGCCGAGCCGGAACCGTAGCCGTCGACGAGATACCAGTTCCAAAGCGGACGCGATCGATCGAGCGGCTGGGCGATCAGGTCGCTGAGGAAATCCTGCAGCGCGGCGCGATCGCCGGGTGCGGGCAGGGCAGCGCGGTGGAGATGAAGGTCGAGGTCGAAATCGGGATCGTCCTCCCAATGCGGCCCGCGCAGCGGTAGGCGGCTGTCGACGACTCGCTGCCGAAAGCGCGGAAAGCGCCCGACCAGGCGACTCGAGACCACCTCGCGAAAGCGTTCCCAGTTGACTGGCTCGTCGAACCACAGCGCTCCGGAGATCACCATCAGGTTGTTCGGGCGGTCCATGTGAAGCCAAGCTGTGTCGGCTCCGGACATGGCCTCGGAAGAGCTCACGACTTCAGGGTACGGCTGCCGCCCGTGATGTCCAAAGCGATCGTGGTTGTCGCGATCAGGCAGTTCGACCGCATCTGGGGGCGGGGACGGGATCGGACTGAGCGCGCTGACGACCGGGCGGTGAATGGACACCAATGGGCACTACGGGACGCGAACCATGACCCCCCGCGCGCTTTGGGGGACGAAAAGATCAAGAAACCCACCAGATGCAGCGGCTCTCCGATGGAGCTAGCCGGGCTCGAACCGGCAGCGGTCACGGTCGGTTTCGCGGCCGCCGGGATGTGGATCGGCCGCGACCTGAGCGGCTGGCAGCGGTTCATTCCCTGGCTGATGGCGATCGGCTGCCTGATCGGCCTCCACGTCGCCAACGCCCGCGGCGCCCAGGGCCTCGCCCTCGTGCTCCTGTTCGCGTTTGGCCTGTTGCTCGGGATCAGCGTCGGAAGCACCGTCGACTACTACGCCAAGAGCGATTCGAAGGCGGTCGATCAAGCCGCCAGCGCAACCGCCCTGTTCACGCTTGGACTCGGCGCCGGCGGATACGCCACCCGCCGCGATCTTTCGTTTCTGTACCGGATCCTTTTCTGGCTCTTGCTGGGCCTGATCGTCTTCGGGGTGCTTCTGATTTTCGTCAACCTCCCGGGCGGAGCGACCATTTACGCGCTCCTCGGCCTTGCGATCTTCGGCGGATACGTGGTCGTCGACTTCAACCGCCTACGACGCGCCGGAGGCGAGGAGGCGATCCCGCTCGCGGCGGGCATTTTCCTCGACATCCTCAACATCTTCTTGCTCTTCCTGCGGCTGTTTGCTCGCCGCTGAGCGCCGGCCGCGGCCGTCCATGGCTTCGGACCTCGAGGTCCGCCCGCCGAGCTCGCGCTTGGATCCGGTACTCGGGCGACCTGTCCGCCTGAGCAGGACTTCATCTCGGACTCCCCAGATCAGGTCCGCATGGTTCTTGATCCGATCTGAGCCCATTTCTGTCTCCCCCGACGGGCACTCGACGCGAAGTTCCGCCCACCGACGCCGGTAGAGCTCTGACCGGCGAGACGAGAAAGCCCGCCGATAGCGGGCTTTCGCAGATGGAGCTAGCCGGGCTCGAACCGGCGACCTCCTGATTGCGAAGCGGGGCGCCTTTCGCACCCCACAAGGCGCGTTGTGGCTCTATCAAGCGAAGCCCCTCCGCTGAGCTGCGAACCCTCCCTCGGCGGATAGCTGTGGATGTATGCGGATCTCGCCCGATTTGGGCACTAGAACGAGGTTAATGCCCAATGTCGCTTTGCATTGCGGCACGTTCTCGCGGAGTCCAGCAATCCTCCAGTGACATGCAAGCGGCCTGAGCGAGCTTTCGGGGGCCAATCGCATACGCACAGAGGAGGCCGCATGTCCACCGTATCCACCTATATGAGGGGACAGACCATCACAAGCACGACCCGGGGCGCGCGAAGTGCTCAACGCCGCGTGATCGCACTCGCCCTCGGCGTCTGCGCACTGGCGATTCCGGCGAGCGCGAGCGCGAGCGCGGGTCTCCTGCCCGCGAGCGCGGCTTCCCAGGTCCCTCCCCAGATCCCGCACGGCGCGGACTACTCGTCGGTCAGCGCCACTCCATCGCCGACGAGCGCCTCGGGCGATGAATTCGACTGGGGCGACGCTTCAGTCGGCGCCGGAGCAGCGATGGCTCTCGTCGCCCTCGGCGGCACCGTGCTGTTCACGGTCCGTCGGCGCCCCGGCGTCTCGCCGTCGGCTTGGACAGGCTGACGGCCACGCCGCTCGAGACGCACGGTGATGGGCCGGAGGAACGAGTTCTCCTCCGGCCCGACCATGCTCGCGACCTGGCTTCCCGAGCGGGCTGCGGCGGAGGCCGATCGACTCCGGTGGCGCTGGATAACTGGTCATGGCTCTGACCAGCTCCACCCGCACGTCGGCTCCCTCGCCCGGCTGCTCGAAAAACGGAGATTGCAACGGGCGGGCCTCTCGGTAAAGCTCTCCGTGGAGGAGGAACAGCATCGATCGCATCGATAGGAGCGTAGGGGCCGACCTCGCGGGCTACCGACTCGAGCAGCTGCTCGGACGAGGCGGGATGGGCGAGGTCTTCTTGGTACGGGACGTTCAACTTGGTCGCCCAGTCGCGCTCAAGTTGCTCGCCGCCAGCGTCGCCGAGGACGAGAGATTCCGGGAGCGGCTGCTGCGCGAGTCACGGCTCGCCGCGAGCCTCGACCACCCGAACGTGATCCCGATCTACGAGGCGGGAGAGGAGGACGGTCGGCTCTTCATCGCGATGAGGTATGCCCCCGGCGGGGATCTGAAAGCTCTCCTGCGCCGCGAGGGAGCCCTGGATCCCGCACGGGCATTGGCCATGTTCGAGCAGATCGCGAACGCGCTCGACGCCGCCCACCGGCATGGTCTCGTCCATCGAGACGTGAAGCCGAGCAATGTCCTGCTCGATCGCGAGGGCGGCCGCGAGCACTGCTACCTGGCGGACTTCGGCCTCACCTCGAGCGCGTCCGAACGGGGCCCAGCGGACGGGCAGCTGATGGGGACCGTCGACTACGTCTCGCCGGAGCAGATCCGCGGCGATCAGGTCGCCGGCAGCGCAGATGTCTACGCGCTCGGCTGCATGCTGTTCGAGTGTCTTACGGGCGAGGTTCCCTTCCGCCGTCGCTCCGAGGTCGCCACCCTCTTCGCCCACCTCGAGGAGGATCCGCCGTCTGCGTCGACGCGCCACTCGCGGCTGCCGGCCGCGATCGACCCGGTCTTCGCGCGGGCGTTGGCGAAGGAGCCGGGCGAGCGTCAATCGAGCTGCGCAGAGCTCGTAGCCGACGCGAGCGCGGCGCTCGGACTCGATGCGGTGAGGCCGCGCCGGCTGCGGCTTGCGGTCGCCGCGGCCGCAGTCGTGCTCGGCTTGGCGGCGGCCGCGTTGACGGCGATCTTGGTCACGGGTGAGGGAACGGCGGCCCCGCCGACTGGTTCGTTGATCGGGATCGATCCGGCGAGTGGCGACACCACCGCCGAGTACCGCGTCTCGACGCATCCAGGTGCGATCACGACGGGCGCCGGTCGAGTCTGGGTGGGTGACTACCGCGAGGGTGCACTCTGGACATTGGAGCCGAACACGGGCGAGCTGAAGCGCGTCCCCTCGATTGGCTCGCCGCGTGATCTCACGTCGCTCGGCGGCAAGATCTACGTCGTCTCAGACACCGCGGAAGTCTTCGCGAAGGTGTTTACCGGCACGGTCGCCCAGTACGACGCGGTCACCGGCCTGCGCGAGCGCAAGCTCGATCTGTACAGCTGCACCGTCGCCGGAGGAGAGGGTGTGCTCTGGTCGATGGGATTGTTCGGTGACAAGAGGCTGAGCACCGACCCCGGCGAATTTCGGATCATTCGCAGCGTCACCCTCCCGTACCGGCAGCCGGTCTCGGTCGAGACGACCCGCATCAACCAGCGCGACCTTGCCATCGGCTACGGGTCGGTGTGGACGCTGGGCGACGGGATCGACCGACGGCTGTGGCGGCTCGATCGCCGCAGCGGCCGCATCCTCGCCACCATCAAGCTCCCCTTCATTCCGCGAACGGTCGCGGCGGGCGAGGGAGGCGTCTGGGTCACGGCACCACTCGACGACCGCGTGTTACGGATCGATCCGGACACCAACGCGATCACGACGACGATCACCACCGGCCACGGCACAAGCGGCGTGGCCGCCGGGGCCGGATCGGTGTGGGTGACTAACACGATCGACGGCACCGTGTCGCGCATCGACCCGGGCAGCGCCCAGGTCGTCGACCAGATCGAGGTGGGAGGGCGACCACGGGAGGTCACGGTCGGCGCGGGGGGCGTGTGGGTGACCGCCGATGAAAGCTGATCGCCCTCGGGTCGCTGTCTTGCTGGCCGTCGCTTCCCTCGCCCTGTGCGCAGCGGGTTGCTCGGGCGGCGACCCGCCGATACGGGTTGGCCTGCTCACTGACTGTCGCGGGATCTTCTCCGGCTACGAGGACGAGATGCTCGCCGGCGCCGAGCTGCCGCTGCTCCGGCGCGGCGCCCGCCTCACGAACGGGCAGCCGTCCGGAGGCGTCTCCGATGCCCAGGTTGCCGGCCGCGACGTCGAGCTGATCAGGGGCTGCACCGAGGAGAGCGAGCACACGATCCTCGTCGAAGAGGCTCGTCGGCTCGTCGAGGTCGAGGACGTCGACGCAGTCGTCGGCGCAATCGGCGAGTCGGACTCGCTCGTGTTCCGCGAACTCGCGCGCAAGTACCCGGAGGTGGTCTTCATCTCGGTTTGGTCGGGTGCCCAGGGGCTCACCCTGCGGCACCCCGCCGCCAACGTCTATCGCTTCGACACCGACGAAGCTCAGGACGTGGCGGGGCTTGGGAGCTATGCCTACCGCGACCTGGGATGGCGCCGCGCCGCGGTCATCGCCGACGCAACACCCGTCGGGTGGCACGAGGAAGCGGCCTTCGTCGCGGAGTTCTGCGGCCTCGGCGGGGACGTGACGGCGCGCTTCACGGCGCCGATCGACCTCGGCGACCCGAAGGTCGCCCACGCTCTCCAGGACGCCGACGGCGTTGCCGCGCTGATGTTCGGCGGGCTCTTCGTGCCCGCCGACTTTCTGCCCAAGCTGACCCGCTTGCTCGGCTCGGCTCGGACCCGGCTCGTCGCCGGGACGTATGTGCTCGAGGACTCCAACACCATCGCGCCGATCGCCGGCCCTCCCGCCGGGGTGGTGGGCGCGTCGTCCATCCCGCCGGCAAACGCAACCCCTGCGATGCGCGCCCAGCGGCGTGAATTCTCGCGGGCATTTCCCGGGCTGCCGCGCTCGGATGCGGAGACCCCACTCGTGCTGGCCTTCAACGACGCCATGGAGGGCCTGCTGCGCGGGCTCGAGGCCGCGAATGGCGATTTGTCGGATGGTCGTCAACGGCTGCGCGAGGAGCTCGCGCGAGTGAGATTCGACGCTCCGTCGGGACCTGTGCACCTCGACCGGAACCGCCAGGTGGTTCGCAACACCTACCTGGAGCGAGTTCGTCGCGGGGGCGGCCGGCGGGCGTTTCGGCTCGTGGGGATCGTGCCAGGGGTCGATCAGACATTCGGGGGTCTCCTCTCGGATGCCCCCTCCCCGGGCCCCGGCAGCCAGCCGTGCCGAAAGGCGACGCCGCCCCCCTGGGCGCGCTAGCCGCTCGGCCCAACGGTCCAGGTAAAGCGAGTCTCGCTGGTCCGGGGCGCCAGCCCTCCGGGCCGCAAGCCCCGCCGGACCAGGAGCGTGGTCAGTCCGGGGGCCGTGGCCAGGGCGGTTCGGGCGCCGCCCAGCCCCTCCCGTCGCCAGCGCTCGGTGAGACCGACGATGACAAGACCTGCATCGCCGCCGGCGGCGACCAGCGCTGCCGGTGAGGGCTCGACTATCAGCGGGTCGGCCTCCACCCGAAGCGCCTTCTGCAGCACGAGTGAGGCGCTGGCGAGTAGGCGGCTCGCGTCGCGACCTCCCGGGCCGATGCTCGGTCCCGCGAGTTGGATCGGGCAGTCGAGTGCTTGCGCGAACCACGCGCCGAGCTCGACCGCCGCCCAGTCGTGTTCGAAGCCGGAGAAGGGGACCAGCACGGACCCCTTCATTTCGGGGTGATTGCCGGCGACGACCGCTACGTCGCACGGAGTGTCATCGAGCAGCGACAGCAATCGAGCGTCCTCGAGCAGCCCGTCCGGTGCGTCGGCGAGCACGATGTCCACGTCCTGCTCGGTGGCAAGCCGCGCGAGGTCGGCCCCAGGGGCCACCGACGTGAAGGCGGCGACTCGGGCGACGACGTCCTGCTCCTGCAGTGGCGCGGTCGCCTCTCGCAGCCGCTTGGTCACCTCGAACAGGTCTTCCGATCTCGAGACCGTCGAGGCCAGCACGAGCTCGCAATCCGGGCGGCGGGCGAGCGATCCCCCCAGCGCGACCAGCGTCCCGACCGATTTCATCGCCAGCACGGCGATCAAGACGGTCCTCGTCTGAGCAGGGGCCTCCGGGGCCACCGCCGCCCAGCCCGCACGGGGGAGCAGGTCGGGATCATGGGACAGGATGGCCCGCTCGAGCTCTCCCAGCTCCTCGCTCGGCTCGATGCCGAGCTCTTCAACCAGCGTCTCGCGGGCAGCGCGATACGCCTCCAGCGCCTCGGCCTGGCGCCCGGCTCGGTAGAGCGCCAGCATGCGCAGTCGCCACAGCCGTTCGCGCAGCGGATGCTCCGCAATCAGGGCGTCGAGCTCGGCCGCGACTTCGTCTTCGCGGCCGCAATCCAGGTCCGCCTCGAGGCGATGCTCGATGGCGGCGAGACGCAGCGCGTCCAGCCGGGCGGCGATCGGTGCGATCCCGGGCAGGTCCGCCAGGTCCGACAGAGCGGGCCCCCGCCAGAGCGCGAGCGCCGCGGTCAGCTCCGCTGAGGACTTTTCAGCAGACCCTGTCGACCGCTCGGCCATGCCGGCCTCCGCCCGCTGCTCGAACCGGTGGAGATCTAGACCGCCAGTCGGAACGACGACCGCGTAGCCGCGCCCCCGGGTGGCGATCACATCCTTGCCAAGTGCCTTGCGCAGCTGCGAGATGTAGCCCTGAAGCAGATTGCCCGCCGTCTCCGGCGGGGAGTCGTCCCAGACGTCATCGATCAGGCGATCGACCGGCACCGTCTGGTTCGCCCGGGCGAGCAGGATTGCGAGGACCGCTCGCTGCTGACGGCCTCCGAGCGACACCGGGGTGCCGTCCACGAGCGCCTGGAGAGGACCCAGAATCCCGAACTCGATGCCCACGTATCGAACCTACCAGCGCCGACCGGGACCTGACCTGCCTCGGCTACGAGCTGTGAGACAGTCGTCCGCGACGCTGCCCGGTCCACGGAATTGATCCTCGCCGCAATCGGCGTAGAAAGGCCGCCCCCGCGGGCTTCTTCCGAGATGGAGCTAGCCGGGCTCGAACCGGCGACCTCCTGATTGCGAAGCGGGGCGCCATTCGGAGCCGCGAAGTCGGCGCTTGTGGCTCTATCAAGCGGAATCTCGCCCGACGCGCTGGGAACGCAGCCAACGTCGGATAGCCGTGGATTACCGTGGATGTCGTTGGATTTGGGCACTAGAAACCGGTTTGGTGCCCAATGCTCGCTGCCGCTCCAACGCGGCGGCGGGAGTCGTTGCGCTAGCCGGGTGCGGCCGCCCCGAGCGCCGCGGGAAGCTCGGTGCGCGAGCTGACCTCGAGCTTCGTGTACGCGTTGCTGAGGTGCTTTTCGACCGTCTTTCGCGTCACGAACAGCCGCTGAGCGATCTCGACGTTGCCGAGCCCATCTGCCGCCAGCTTCGCGGTTCGCAGCTCGCTCGCGGTTAGAGCGGCGACACCGGTGCGAAAGACGCTCCGGGGTCGCGAGCCGGCAGCGGACAGCTCTACCCGCGCCCGTTCCGCGAGTCCGCCGGCACCACAGGCGTGGGAAAGCTCGAGCGCCTCGCGAAGTGGCTCGCGCGAGTCACGGCGATGACCGTCGCGCCGCAAGGCGGCGCCGAACTCGAGCTCGGCGCGGGCCAGCTCATGCGGCGGTCCGCTCGACTTGAGAATGTCGACGGCCTGGTGCAGCGTCTTGATCGCGGTGCGCTTCGGCTCGATCGTGGATCGCGCGCGGAGCATCGCGCCGATCACATGTGACGCCCCGAACGCGCGGGCGCGCTGCTCGCCGTCGGCAACGATGCGGCGGGCCTCGGCCGTTCGTCCGAGAGCCGCGAGCGCCGGCACGACCTCTTGTCGCCAGGGGACGGCCGCCGGATTGAGCAGCCTCATCGACTCCAGGTCCTCGCCGACGGCAATCAGGTCGGCAGCTCCACTCTCGAGTTCGCCACGGGCGAGGCGCAGCGTCCCACGAATCTCGAGCGGAACGGGGGACATCGGCACCACACTGAATGGTGCCGACAGGTCCCATGGTTTGGCCAGCTCAATCGCGGCGTCGAGTTCACCCCTCGCGATCAGCGTCGCAAGCAGGTTCGCGATCGCCGCCCACGCCGGCAGTGACGCCGGTGAGAGATCGCAGACGATGTCGCTGGCGGTCCGGGCCCGCGCCTCAGACTCGCTCATTCGACCTGCGAGACGGTCGATCTCGGCCAGGGAGCTCTCCCGGTAGCTCGCGACGTGGACGAGCCCGCTCGACCGCGTGCCCTCCCACCCGCGCGCCGTCGCCTGGCGGGCCAGGTCCCACCTGCCACTCCACGCCAGCACTCGGCACGCGATTCCCGGCACCGCGCCGCGACCGGCCCATGGTGGTGGTGGCATCGATGCGGCCAGCTCGACGACCTCGCCGACGGGCTCGCAACCCATGAAGCGCTCGAACGACAACGCCTGGCGGACCAGGAGTTCACCTCGCGTGGTAGCCCCAGCTCCCCTCACGACCGCTGCGATCCGGGCTGAGTCCTGCTGGTGGCGCCCGACGTTGAGGGCCTGGAGGCAGTAGAGCGATGCCTCGGCCGCGAGCGTCTCCTCTCGACGGTCCGGCGGGATGTCCTCAACGAGCCTTCCGAGCCAGTGGACGGCGCGCTCGAGGTTGCCGCAGTCGAAATAAGTCCAGGCGGCGTCTTCGAGCGCCTGCAGATGCAGCGCCGGATCATCGGCCCGCTCGGCAACCGAGACAAGGACTTCTGGCGCTTCGATCGGATTGGCTCCCCACAGCGCGCGCCCCAGCTCATATGTCACATCGAGCTCCTCACGCGCCGGCTCTCTGAGCGCGCGCTCGAGGTACCGCCGCGCCGCGTCCGGAGCTCCGGCTGCCATGGCCTCGTGGGCAGCTTTCCGCAGCTGGGCGACGACCCACGGATCTCCGTTCGGAGCGCATGCCATCAGGTGGGGCGCCACCTCCCGGGCATCGCCACCGGTTGAACTGATCAGCTCGGCGGCCCGGCGATGAGCGTCGGATCGCGCTTCCTCGGAGAGCTCGCGGTATATCGCAGTGCGGATCAGCGGATGGACGAAGTCGATCGGGTGCCCCTGAGCCAGGAGCTCCGCGTCACGAAGTTGGTCGCACAGGTCGCTGGTTCGCTTCTCGTCGACTCGAGCGAGGGCCGAGACGTGCCGGAGCTGAGGCGCGCCGCCGAGCACGGCCACCGCACGAGCGATCGAGATTGCCTCGTCCCCGAACCCGTGCAGCCGCCGAAGCGCGAACCTGGCCACCCCTGCCGGAACTAGGGAGGTCAGCTCCCGTGCGGCCGCCGCGTCCGGAGCGGTCGAATCGGTACTGAGAGTGCGAAGGACCTCGCTCAGCAGGAATGGGTTGCCGCCAGTAGCCCTGCCGCATACCTGCGAGAACTCCACGGCGGGCGAACTGCCCGAGCTCCGCTGCGATTAGCCCCTCGATCGCCGTCCTGCTCAGCGGGTCCGGGCGCAGCATCGCGTCGGCATCGACGCGGATCTGTTCGAGTTCTGTGGGTTCGTCCGCCTCGCCGGTACGTGCGCCGATGACGATCAGAGCCGCCGTGTCGGATGCGCGACGCGCGAGGTAGTCGAGCCATCGCAGTGACTGGGTGTCCGCCCAGTGAGCGTCGTCGATCACGAGCATTAGCGGCTGGCGATCACAGAGGTTTGCCACCAGCCAGTAGAGGCCGTGTATCGGAGCGAACGGGTCCGCTTCCGCGTTTGCGTCGGCGGCATCCGCACGGCCGAACGCGATCAGCGAGAGGGCGGCGCTTCCGGCGAGCAGTCGGGACCGCTCGGTCTCCTGAACCCGCTCGACCAGCGGCTCGAGAAGCTGGCGCGCGACCCCGAACGGCATCTCACGCTCGAGCTGTCCCCCCCGAGCCGTGCGGACCGTGATGCGGTCGTCGCGCACGAGCTTGCCAGCCTCGCCCAGAAGCCTCGTCTTACCGATCCCCGCCGGCCCCTCGACCAGCACCATCGATCCCTGCCCGGCGGCGAGGCGCTCCAGCGCGCCGGCAAGGACCCCCAGCTCGCGCTCGCGCTCGAACAAGGACATCCCGTCTCTTTCCTCCGCAACCGGTTCCATCCACCCTTCGGGGTGATTACAACATGGAAAAGAGTCGGGTAGCTCCCCACTGCGAAGCGGGAAGGCCGATGAGACGCTCATGACCGCGTTGTCCCCGATCGCGGAGGTATCAGATGTCTTCCATAACGAAACTGCTCGCAACGACCACCGTTACCGTCCTCGTCATCGCCGCCCCTGCGCACGCCGCGCAGCGCACCTACGCCGGCACCACCGATGGCGCAGGCCACATCGCGCTCGACGTCAAGATCAAGCACGGTGTGGTCACCAAGCTGCTCCGGGTGCGTGGCGACAAGATCCCCTCGACCTGCGAAGTCTCCGGGCCGATCCCCGAGGTCAGCTTCAACCAGCCGGCCGGGCTGAGGGTCCCGCCGAGCGGCAGGGTGAAGGGTTCCTACACCCAACCGACATACGGGAATGTCAGCACCCTTACGGGCCGGTTCGACGGAGACACGGTGACCGGCAAGATTCGAGTCAACTATCACTACCCGGCCGAGGACCCGTATCCGGAGGAGGACTGCGATACAGGCAAGCTCGCATTCACGGCCGAGCTCGGCGCCCCCGATCAGGTTGCACCGGACGCCGGCTAGCGGCACCCTCCGGCGCAACGTCGGATAGCCGTGGATTACCGTGGATATCGTTGGATTTGGGCACCAGAACCCCGTTTAGTGCCCAATGGACTCGGTGCTCCGCTGCCGCTTTCACCTCAGGGTCGCGAGCCGGGTTAGGTGAGTGCACCATGAGGCGTGGGGCTTCACAGGGCATCCGTGTCTTCGGCCCCGCTGTCGTCTGCTTGACGCTGGCGGTGGTGAGCACGTTGTCAATGACGGCTGCTTTCGGGGCGGAGGGCGCTCGATTCGAGCCTGCGGTGCGCAGCCCGCTGGGCGTGGTATCCGCCGAGAACGCCGCCGCATCGCAGGCGGGCGTGGCGGTTTCTGCTGCCCGGGACGAGGGCGACGCGGTGGATACCGCTGCAACGGCGGTGTTTGCGATCGGCGTCACCGCCCCTTACCAATGCGGCCTCGGTGGCGGTGTGCGCATCCTCTATCGGAACGCGAGTGGTCAGGCGACCGTCATCGATGCCGGCGGGAAGTCGCCGGCGGCGGCGAAGCCGACGACCCTCGGCTCCACACCGGACGGGATCGACTCATCTCCCGGGATCGGCCATCGCGTGGTGTCGGTCCCCGGCACGGTCGCCGGACTCGCCGAGGTCCTCGATGAGTACGGAACGATCTCGCTGCGGCGGGCAATCGCCCCGGCAGAGCGGCTTGCCCGCAAGGGCTTTCGCGTTGGCGCCGACATGGACCTGGTGAGCAGGTTCTTCACCGACCGGCTAAGGAAGTTCCCGGCCACGGCGGAGATATTCCTGCGTCCCAACCGCAAGCCGTACCGGCAGGGCTCGCGGCTAGTGCAGCGGGACCTCGCCAAGACGCTGCGCGCCATCGCCTCGGACGGGCCGTCCGCCTTCTACACGGGTTCGGTGGCGAAGAAGATCGCAGCCGAATTCAGCAAATCGCCCGCTTATCCCGGGGACAAGGCGATCCTGACGGCGCGCGACCTGGGGGAATTACAAGCCGATCCACCGTCGGGTGATCGAGGGCACCTACCGGGGGGCGCAGATGATCAGCGTGCCGCCGCCGATGTACGGGGTGGCCGTCGTCGAGGCACTCCACATCCTCGAGGGATTCCCGCTGTCGGAATTCGGCCAGGGCTCGGCCGATGCGTTCCATGCCCGCGGCGAGGCGATGAAGGT